>NZ_JBMIRR010000002.1:0-301 GCF_049195245.1 Arenimonas sp. MALMAid1274 | reverse complement strand
GATCTGCGAAGTTCTCAATCCGACCAACTGCGACACGGCGACTGTCACGATCACGGTGGAAGAGGGCGTCATCGACGCCGTCAACGACGCTGCCGGCCCGGTCAATGGCTTCGTCGCCAACACCAATGTCGTCAACGTCCTGGGCAATGACCAGCTGAACGGCGCGGCCGTGAATCCGGCGGACATCACCCTGGTCCCGGTCACGAATGGTCCGCTTACCGTGAACGCTGATGGCTCGGTGGACGTCGCGCCGAATACCCCGGCTGGCACGTACACCGTCGACTACGAGATTTGCGAGGTC
>NZ_JBMIRR010000011.1:0-1174 GCF_049195245.1 Arenimonas sp. MALMAid1274 | reverse complement strand
CTTACTTGATGACCTTGGCAACCACGCCGGCGCCGACGGTGCGGCCACCCTCGCGGATCGCGAAGCGCAGGCCCTCGTCCATCGCGATCGGGGCGATCAGGCTGACCACCATCTTCACGTTGTCGCCCGGCATCACCATCTCCACGCCTTCCGGCAGCTGGCAGGCGCCCGTCACGTCGGTCGTGCGGAAGTAGAACTGCGGGCGGTAGCCCTTGAAGAACGGGGTATGACGGCCACCCTCGTCCTTCGACAGCACGTACACCTCGGCCTCGAAGTCGGTGTGCGGCGTGATCGAACCCGGCTTGGCCAGCACCTGGCCACGCTCCACGTCGTCACGCTTGGTGCCGCGCAGCAGCAGGCCGGCGTTGTCGCCCGCCTGGCCCTGGTCCAGCAGCTTGCGGAACATCTCAACGCCCGTCACCGTCGTCTTCACCGTCGGCTTGATGCCCACGATCTCGATTTCGTCACCGACCTTGATGATGCCGCGCTCGATGCGGCCCGTGACCACCGTACCGCGACCCGAGATCGAGAACACGTCCTCGACCGGCATCAGGAACGCCTTGTCGATGTCGCGCTGCGGCTCCGGGATCCACGTGTCCAGCGCTTCCACCAGCTTCAGGATCGACGGCACGCCGATCGGGCTCTGGTCGCCTTCCAGCGCCGAACGCGCCGAACCGGTGATGATCGGGGTGTCGTCGCCCGGGAACTCGTACTTGCTCAGCAGCTCGCGGACTTCCATCTCCACCAGTTCCAGCAGCTCGGCGTCGTCCACCAGGTCCGCCTTGTTCAGGTAGACCACGATGAACGGCACGCCCACCTGGCGGGCCAGCAGGATGTGCTCGCGCGTCTGCGGCATCGGGCCGTCCGCGGCCGAGCACACCAGGATCGCACCGTCCATCTGCGCCGCACCCGTGATCATGTTCTTCACGTAGTCGGCATGGCCCGGGCAGTCCACGTGCGCGTAGTGGCGCGTCGGCGACTCGTATTCCACGTGCGCGGTCGAGATCGTGATGCCGCGCGCCTTCTCTTCCGGCGCCGCGTCGATCTGGTCGTACGCCTTGAACTCGCCGCCGAAACGCTCGGCGCCGATCTTCGTCAGCGCCGCCGTCAGCGTGGTCTTGCCATGATCGACGTGACCGATGGTGCCGACGTTCACGTGCGGCTTGGTGCGCTC
>NZ_JBMIRR010000008.1:0-1523 GCF_049195245.1 Arenimonas sp. MALMAid1274 | reverse complement strand
ACGGATGACGGTCAGGCAGGTCGGATTGGAGCGGGCGCTGCTGGCGCTGTTCGTGGCATCGGGTTTTGCGGGCCTGATCTACCAGGCGATCTGGTCGCACTACCTGGGACTGAGCCTGGGGCATGCGGCCTACGCACAGACGCTGGTGCTGGCGATCTTCATGGGCGGCATGGCGCTGGGTGCGTGGCTGGTGAGCCGGCTAGGCATGGGGTGGCGTCGGCTGATCCTGGCGTACGCGGTGGTGGAGATCGTCATCGGCCTGGCGGGCCTGGGGTTCCACCCGTTTTTCCTGGCCTACACGGGCTTCTCGCAGGAGACGGTCTACCCGGCCTTGTCGGAGGGCTGGGCGATCCGGGCCTGGCAGTGGGGCACGGCGGCGCTGCTGATTGCGCCCCAGAGCGTGCTGCTGGGCATGACCTTCCCGCTGATGAGCGGCGGCTACCTCCGGGTGGCGCCCAAGGCCGATGGTGAGATTCTTGGCGGCCTGTATTTCACCAACAGCATCGGTGCGGCGTTTGGCGCGCTGTTTGCGACGTTCGTGCTGCTGCCGTGGGTGGGCATGCCCGGGGCGGTGGCGGTGGCGGGTGCGGTGAACCTGGCCGTGGGCGTGATGGCGTGGGTGGTGTCGCGCCGGGTGGACGGTCGCCCGGCGCCGGCGGCGCTGCCTGCGGCGGATGCCGCGGTTCCGGCGGCCAAGCCGGTGGATGCGCGGTTCTACCAGATGATGTTGCTGGCGGCGGGCATCACGGGTGCCAGTTCTTTCGTGTACGAGATTGGCTGGGTGCGGATGCTCAACCAGGCACTGGGCACGACGGTGCATTCGTTCGAGCTGATGCTGTCGGCGTTCATCCTGGGCCTGGCGTTTGGCGGTTTGTGGATCCGGCGCCGCAGCCAGCGCATTGGTGATGCGGTGGCGTATGCGGGTTACGCGCAGATCTGGATGGGCATCGCGGCGTTGGTGTCGCTGCCGGTGTTCGCGCAGAGCTTCCGGTGGGTGGGGTGGCTGATGGAGTCGCTGCCGCGTACGGATGGGGGGTATAGCCTGTTCAGCGCGGGAAGCGCGGCGATCTCGCTGCTGGTGATGTTCCCGGCGGCATTTTTTGCCGGCATGACGCTGCCGCTGTTCACGATGGCGCTGCTGCGCAACGGTGCGGGGGAGTCGAGCATCGGTCGAATCTATGCGGCCAACACGCTGGGTGCGATCACCGGCGTGGCGCTGGCGGTGCACGTCCTGATCCCGCTGATGGGCTTGCACCTGGCGGTGACGCTGGCGGCGTTGGCGGACATTGCGCTGGGGTTCGTGCTGCTCAAGCGCTACGCGGTGGAGGTGAAGGCGCCGGCGTACCTGGGGGCGATGGTGGCGGTGCTGCTGGTGACGGGCCTGAGCCTGAGCCTGGGCCGGGCCTCGCCCGAGTCCCTGGCCTCGGGCGTGTTCCGCACGGGGGCCTCGGAGCTGGCGCAGGGTTCGCAGGTGCGCTTCCTGCGCGATGGCAAGACCGCCACGGTCGCGTTCTACCAGCAGG
>NZ_JBMIRR010000003.1:0-394 GCF_049195245.1 Arenimonas sp. MALMAid1274 | reverse complement strand
GTCGCGCCGAATACCCCGGCTGGCACGTACACCGTCGACTACGAAATCTGCGAAGTCCTGAATCCCGCGAACTGCGACACCGCGACCGTTACGGTCACGGTGGAGGAGGGCGTCATTGACGCCGTCAACGACAGCGCCGGCCCGGTCAACGGCTTCATTGCCAACACCAATGTAGTGAACGTCCTGGGCAATGACCTGCTCAATGGCGCGGCCGTGAATCCGGCGGACATCACCTTGGTCCCGGTGACGAATGGTCCGCTGACCGTGAACGCCGACGGCTCGGTGGACGTGGCGGCCGGTACCGCCGCGGGCACGTACACGGTCGACTACGAGATCTGCGAGGTCCTGAACCCGGCCAACTGCGATACCGCCACGGTCACCGTGACGGTCGAAG
>NZ_JBMIRR010000012.1:0-477 GCF_049195245.1 Arenimonas sp. MALMAid1274 | reverse complement strand
ATTCGGCGCGACGTCAACGCTTCCGTCGGCGTTGACCGTCAGCGGACCGTTCGTCACCGGGACCAAGTTGATGGCGGCCGGGTTCACGGGCGCGCCATTGAGCTGGTCATTGGCCAGGACGTTGACGACGTTCGTACCGCCCGTCGCACCGTTCACCGGACCGGCCGTGTCGTTCACGGCATCGATCGCCGCCGCTTCGACCGTCACGGTCACCGTGGCGGTGTCGCAGTTGGCCGGATTCAGGACTTCGCAGATCTCGTAGTCGACCGTGTAGGTGCCAGCAGCCGTGCCGGACGCCACATCGACGCTGCCGTCGGCATTGACCGTCAGCGGACCGTTCGTGACCGGGACCAGGGTGATGTCGGCGGGATTCACGGCCGCACCGTTGAGCAGGTCATTGCTCAGGACGTTGACGACGTTGGCGTTAGCCACAAAGCCATTGACCGGACCGGCGCTGTCGTTGACGGCGTCAATGAC
>NZ_JBMIRR010000010.1:0-2950 GCF_049195245.1 Arenimonas sp. MALMAid1274 | reverse complement strand
CACCCTGGTCCCGGTCACGAATGGTCCGCTTACCGTGAACGCTGATGGCTCGGTGGACGTCGCGCCGAATACCCCGGCTGGCACGTACACCGTCGACTACGAGATTTGCGAGGTCCTGAACCCGGCCAACTGCGACACCGCTACGGTCACCGTGACGGTCGAAGCAGCGACCATCGACGCGGTCAACGACAGCGCCGGTCCGATCAATGGCGCCACCGGCGGCACGAACGTCGTCAACGTCCTGGCCAATGACCAGCTCAATGGCGCGCCGCTGAATCCGGCTGCCATCACCCTGGTTCCGGTGACGAATGGTCCGCTGACCGTGAACGCTGATGGCTCGGTGGACGTCGCGCCGAATACTCCGGCGGGTACCTACACCGTCGACTACGAAATCTGCGAAGTCCTGAATCCCGCCAACTGCGACACGGCGACTGTCACGATCACGGTCGAAGAAGGCGTCATTGACGCCGTCAATGACACGGCGGGTCCGGTCAATGGCTTCATCGCCAACACCAATGTCGTCAACGTGCTGGGCAATGACCTGCTCAACGGCGCGCTCCTGAATCCGGCGGACATCACCCTGGCCCCGGTGACGAATGGTCCGCTGACGGTCAACGCGGACGGCAGCGTCGATGTGGCCGCCGGCACGGCTGCCGGCACCTACACGGTCAACTACGAGATCTGCGAGGTCCTGAACCCGGCCAACTGCGACACCGCCACGGTGACCGTGACGGTCGAAGCGGCGGTGCTCGATGCCGTGAACGACACGGCCGGTCCGGTGAACGGTGCGACCGGCAGTACGAACGTCGTCAACGTCTTGGCCAATGACCAACTCAATGGCGCGCCGCTGAATCCGGCTGCCATCCCCCTGGTTCCGGTGACGAATGGTCCGCTGACCGTGAACGCTGATGGCTCCGTGGACGTTGCGCCGAATACCCCGGCGGGCACGTACACCGTCGACTACGAGATTTGTGAGGTCCTGAACCCGGCCAACTGCGATACCGCCACCGTCACCGTAACGGTTGAAGAAGGCGTGATTGACGCCGTCAACGATACCGCTGGCCCGGTCAATGGGTTTGTGGCCAATGCCAATGTAGTGAACGTCTTGGGCAATGACCTGCTCAATGCCGCGGCGGTGAACGCGGCGGACATCACCTTGGTTCCGGTGACCAATGGTCCGCTGACGGTCAATGCCGACGGCTCGGTGGACGTGGCGGCCAATACTCCGGCCGGCACCTACACGGTCGACTACGAGATCTGCGAGCTCCTCAACCCGGCTAACTGCGATACGGCGACAGTGACGGTCATCGTGGAGGCAGCGATCATTGACGCTGTCAACGACAGCGCCGGTCCGATCAATGGCGCCACCGGCGGTACGAACGTCGTCAACGTCCTGGCCAATGACCAGCTCAATGGCGCGCCGGTGAATCCCGCCGCCATCACCCTGGTCCCGGTCACGAACGGTCCGCTGACGGTCAACGCCGACGGAAGCGTCGACGTCGCTGCGGGTACCACTGCGGGCACCTATACGGTCGACTACGAGATCTGCGAAGTTCTCAATCCGGCCAACTGCGACACCGCCACGGTGACCGTGACGGTCGAAGCAGCGACCATCGACGCGGTCAACGACAGCGCCGGTCCGGTCAACGGCTTCATCGCCAACACCAACGTCGTGAACGTCCTGGGCAATGACCTGCTCAATGGCGCGGCGGTGAACCCGGCTGACATCACCCTGGTCCCGGTGACGACCGGTCCGCTGACCGTCAATGGCGACGGCTCGGTAGACGTGGCGGCCGGTACCGCTGCGGGCACCTACACGGTCGACTACGAAATCTGCGAGGTTCTGAACCCGACCAACTGCGACACCGCCACGGTCACCGTGACGGTCGAAGCAGCCACCATCGACGCGGTCAACGACAGCGCCGGTCCGGTCAACGGTTTCGTGGCCAACACCAACGTCGTGAACGTCTTGGGCAATGACCTGCTCAACGGCGCGGCGGTCAATCCGGCTGACATCACTCTGGTCCCGGTCACCAATGGCCCGCTGACGGTCAATGCTGATGGCTCGGTGGACGTGGCGGCCAATACTCCCGCCGGCACTTACACGATCGACTACACGATCTGCGAGGTTCTGAACCCGGCCAACTGCGACACCGCCACGGTCACCGTGACGGTCGAAGCAGCGACCATCGACGCGGTCAACGACAGCGCCGGCCCGGTCAATGGCTTCGTGGCTAACGTGAATGTCGTGAACGTGTTCAGCAACGACACGCTCAACGGCACCGCAGTGGTCCCCGCCAACGTCTCCCTGGCGCCGGTCACCAACGGTCCGCTGACCGTGAACGCCGATGGCTCGGTGGACGTTGCGGCCGGTACCGCTGCGGGCACCTACACCGTTGACTACACGATCTGCGAAGTGCTGAACCCGGCGAACTGCGACACGGCGACCGTGACGGTCATCGTCGAAGCAGCGACCATCGATGCGGTCAACGACAGTGCCGGCCCGGTCAATGGCTTCGTGGCCAACGTGAATGTCGTGAACGTGTTCGGTAACGACACGCTCAACGGCGCCGCAGTGGTCCCGGCCAACGTCACCTTGGCGCCGGTCACGAACGGTCCGCTGACCGTCAACGCCGACGGCAGCGTCGATGTGGCGGCCGGCACGGCTGCTGGCACCTACACGGTCGACTACGAGATCTGCGAAGTCCTGAACCCGGCCAACTGCGACACCGCCACGGTGACCGTGACGGTCGAAGCAGCGACCATCGACGCGGTCAACGACAGCGCCGGTCCGATCAATGGCGCCACCGGCGGTACGAACGTCGTCAACGTCCTGGCCAATGACCAGCTCAATGGCGCGCCCGTGAACCCGGCCGCCATCAACTTGGTCCCGGTGACGAACGGTCCGCTGACGGTCAACGCCGACGGAAGCGTTGACGTCGCGCCGAAT
>NZ_JBMIRR010000025.1:0-334257 GCF_049195245.1 Arenimonas sp. MALMAid1274 | reverse complement strand
GGCGGGCATGGGCCAGCGCGGCCTCGCGCTCGCTGCGCAGGTAGCGCTGGGCATCGCGCGAACCCGCGCCGACGGTGGGCTTGACCACGAACTCTTCCAGGTCCGGCAGCGACGCGGGATCGTCGCCAGGCGCCAGGTAGTGGCTTTCGATCACCGGCACGCCGCGCGCGGCAAGTTCGCCCAGGTAGCGCTTGTCGGTGTTCCAGCGCACCACGTCCGGGCCGTTCCAAAGTCGCGTCACGCCGGCGGTGCGCTCGCACCAGGCCAGGAACTCCGGCAGGCGATCCACGTAATCCCAGGTCGAACGCAGCAGCACCGCGTCGAACCGGGCCCAGCTGACCGTGATGTCGTCCCAGGCCACCACCGTGGCGTCGATGCCGGCATCGCGGCAGGCGGCCAGCAGCGGATCGAGGTCTTCGTCCAGCGCGTAGGCCGCGATGGCGGTGGCGAGGGCGAGCTTCACAGGTTCTGGTAGTTCGGGCCGGCGCCGCCCTCGGGCGTGACCCAGGTGATGATCTCGTAGGGATCCTTCACGTCGCAGGTCTTGCAGTGCACGCAGTTGGCGGCGTTGATCTGCAGGCGCTTGCCGGTGGGCTGGGCGGCGTCGGCGACGATCTCGTACACGCCGGCCGGGCAGAAGCGCTGGCAGGGATTGCCGTATTCCTCGGCGCACTTGGTGACGCAGATGTTGGTGTCGGCGACCTTGAGGTGCACCGGCTGGTCCTCGTCATGCTCGGTGGCGGCGAAGTACACGCCGGCCAGGCGGTCGCGCGGCGGCAGCGTGCGCTCGACGTAGTCGCGTTTGGGCTTCTCGGCGTCGGAAAGCTTCTGCAGCGACGACCAGTCGGGCTTGCAGCGCCAGGTCCAGGGCGACAGGCCCGCAGTGATCGTTTCCCAGCCCGAGTTGGCCAGGCCGAACCACAGGCCTTTCTTGAAACCGGGCTTGATGTTGCGGACCTTGCGCAGCTCGGCCATCGCCGGCGACGCGCGCAGCTTGGCGTCGAAACCGGCGCTGCTGAGCGCGTCGGACTGCCCGGCCAGGTGCTCGGCCGCCAGCATGCCGCTGCGGATGGCCTGGTGCGTGCCCTTGATCTTGGGCACGTTGAGCAGGCCGGCGGTGTCGCCGATCAGCAGGGCGCCCGGCATCTCCACCTTGGGCAGCGACTGCCAGCCGCCGGTGACGATGGCCCGCGCGCCGGCGCTGAGGATCGTGCCGCCCTCGAGCAGCGGCTTCACCGTCGGATGGTTCTTCCACTGCTGGAAGGCTTCGTAGGGCTGGTAGTTCGGGTCGCGGTAGTCCAGGCCGGAGACGTAGCCCAGCGCGATCTGGTTCTTGTCCAGGTGGTAGAGGAAGCTGCCGCCGTAGGTGTGGCTGTCGGCGGGCCAGCCCAGGGTGTGCACGATCTTGCCGGGCTTCACGCGGCCCTCGGGTACCTGCCAGAGCTCCTTGATGCCGATGGAGTAGTTCTGCGGATCGGATTCGGCGTCGAGGCCGAACTTGCGGATCAGCTGCTTGGTCAGGTGGCCGCGCGCGCCTTCCGCCAGCACGGTCACCCTGGCCTTGATGTCGATGCCCTGGGTGTAGCCGGCCTTGTGGCTGCCGTCCTTGGCCACGCCCATGTCGCCGATGCGCACGCCGGCGACGGCGCCGGTGTCGTCATGCAGCAGTTCGGCCGCGGCGAAGCCCGGGTAGATTTCCACGCCAAGCGCTTCGGCCTGCGGCGCCAGCCACGCGCACATCGCGCCCAGGGACACGATGAAGTTGCCGTGGTTGTCCATCTGCGGCGGCACGATCGGCGACTTCGTGCCGCCGGTCTTGGTCAGGAACCAGAACTCGTCCTCGGTGGCGGGCACGCAGACCGGCGGCGGGTTGTCGCGCCAGCCCGGCAGCAGGGCGTCGAGCGGGCCGGGTTCGATCACCGCACCGGAAAGGATGTGGGCGCCGATGGTCGAGGACTTCTCGATCACGCAGACCGACAGCTCGGGCTTGAGCTGCTTGAGCCGGATGGCGAAGGACAGGCCGGCCGGGCCTGCGCCCACGGCCACCACGTCGTATTCCATGACATCCCGCTCGCTCATCTGGCTGGCTCCATACGCTGATGTCTGGATTGTCGCGGTTTGCCCGGGGCCGGGCAATCAAGGAAACTGCACGAAGCCCCCCGGACCGGACTGCCGTTCGCATGACCTCCAGCCCCGACGCCCTGCGCAAGGCCCCGCTCTATCGCGTGCTGCACGCCCTGGCCAAAGGCGAAACCAGCAGCGAGGCGCTGACCGGCGCCTGCCTGGCGGCGATTGCGCGGGATGGCCATCTCAATGCGTGGAGCTGGGTGGACGCGGCCGGCGCGCTGGCCGCGGCGCGGGCCAGCGACGAGCGGCGTGCCGAGGGCAAGCCGCTGGGGCGCCTGGATGGCGTGCCGATGGCGGTGAACGACAATTTCGACGTGGCGGCCATGCCCACCGGGCTGGGGCTGCCGGGACATCCGGGCCTGGCCGAACAGGACGCGCACGTGGTGCGGCGACTGCGGGGTGCCGGGGCCGTATTCCTGGGCAAGACGGCGATCGACGAGGCGGCCTTCGGCACCGTCGGGCGCAATCCGCACCATGGCGACGTGCGCAATCCGGTGCTGCCTGATCGCGCCGCCGGCGGCGCGTCGGCGGGCGCGGCGTCTGCGGTGGCCGCGGGGCACGCGGTGGCGGCGCTGGGCGCCGACACGCTGGGCGCGGTGCGGATTCCTGCGGCCTTCTGTGGACTGGTGGGCCACAAGCCCACCTTCGGTGAACTGAGCTGCCGTGGCCTGGCCGCGGGGTTGCGCCGGCTCGACTGCCCGGGACTGATCACGCGCACGGTGCAGGACGCGGCGCTGCTGCTGCCGGTGCTGGCGGGTTATGACGCGGGCGATGCGCGCTCGCGCAAGCGGCGCGTGCCGCTGTCGCCGCCGGACTGGGTGCCGGGCGAGCTGCGCGCGGGCGTGGTGGCGGATCTTTCGGTGCTGGGCGTGGATCCGTCGGTGGTGGAAAACTTCAGCGCGGTGATGGCGCGCGTGGCGCCGGTGTTCGGCAGTGCGCTGCCGGTGGCACTGGACGTGGCGCCGCTGGAAGTCGCGGTGACGCGCCGGGCCGCGCTGCTGCTGATGGAGGCCGAGATCCTGGCGGCGCACGAGCCGCGGCTCGACGCGGCGTCGACACGGCTGCGCTGGCTGCTGGACTTCGCGCGGCGCAAGACGGCGGTGGATTTCGCGCGTGCCGACCGTCGCCTGGACGAGCACGTGATCCAGGTGCGGCGCCTGTTCGAACAGTTCGACGTGCTGCTGCTGCCCACCACGGCCTCGCCGCCGCCGGCGTTCGGCGCCGAAGAGCCCGCGAACCTGGCCGACCTGACCGCGCTGGCCTCGCTGGCCGGCTGCCCCGCGCTCAGCCTGCCCCTGCCCGGCGGCCTGGGCCTGCAGCTGGTCGGCGCCCCCGGCAGCGACCTGCGCCTGCTCGAACTGGGCCAGGTCATCGCCTCCGTCGCCGACACCGGCGAATGATTCCCTACCCGGTATGTTTCCTTCCTGCCTGAGACAGGCAGGGAAAACATACCAGGTATGTTTTCTTTGACGATGAGACTTGAGCGGCTGCCGGTCGACGATGCCGAGCTGGCGTATGCGCCGGCCTGGTTGCCGCGCGAGCAGGCGGATGCGCTGCTGGCCGCGTTGACTGCGCAGATTCCCTGGGAAACCCACCGCATCACGCTGTTCGGCCAGCAGCATGACTCGCCGCGGCGCAGCTGCTGGATTGGCGATCCCGGCACCAGCTACGTGTACTCGCGCGTGCGTTTCGAGCCGCGGCCCTGGCCGGACGCCTTGCAGCCGCTTCGTGATCGCATCTCGGAAGCCAGCGGCGAGGCGATGAACAGCGTGCTCGCCAACCTCTACCGTGACGGCCGCGACGCCATGGGCTGGCACAGCGACGACGAACCCGAGCTTGGCCCTCGCCCGGTCATCGCGTCCCTGAGCCTGGGCGGCACGCGGCGCTTCGTCTTCAAGCACCGCGCCGACCCCTCGCGAAAATTCGAGCTGGCCTTGCCGCACGGCAGCCTGCTGGTAATGTCGGGGCCCACGCAGGCGCGATGGCGCCACGCCCTTCCGCGCACCGCCAAGCCGGTGGCGCCGCGCCTGAACCTCACCTTCCGCCGCATCCTCGGCGACCGCTGACCCGTCTCACCGAGAAAGAAAACATACCTGGTATGTTTTCCCCGCCTGTCTCAGGCAGGAAGAAAACATACCTGGTATGGATTCATTGCTTCAGGGTCTGGCCTTCGGTGAGGGTCCAGGCGACGAGGTCGGTGGAGATCTGGGACATGGCCTGGCCGAAGGCGTCGACCATGGATTCGATGTCGGGGGCGGTGCCGGGCACGGCGCGGCGGAAGCGTTTGGAGATCGAACCGTTGCCGCGCACGTTCACCAGCCGGGCCTGCACTTCGATCACCGCTTCCGGACTGCCCGAGGCGTAGTCGGTCTCGAACGCGCGCACCTCGACCACCAGCGCCATGTCGCTGCGGGTGCCGCCGCCGAAACGGGTGACCGTGCCGATCCGGTCGGAATCCTCGAAGCCCTCGACCAGTGCCGTCTGCAGCAGCTCCGGCGCCTTGTCGGCCCACAGCGCGCCCTTGTAGGTCTGGAACTGGTTGGGCGTGGGCCGCACCGCGATGCGCGGCGAATCCAGCAGTTCATTGGCCGCCTGCACGCCGATCGCCAGCTGCCAGTCGGCCTTCGGCCAGGACGGATCCGGTGTCACCGTGGTCGGCGGCGCGAACACCTTCACTTCCACCTTGGGACCGCCGATGGAACCGCACGCCGCCAGCAGCACGGTGGACACGCCCAGCGCGAACAGGAAAGCGCGGCTCATGGTTCGAACTCCTCGGGTTGTTCGCGGCCCAGGATGAAGCCGGCGGGATTGGACTCGACCTTCCCGGCCAGGTCGTCAAGCTCTCGTATCAGCGAACGCAGCTGCCGCATCGTCGGGCCCACCTGGCCCAGGCCGTCCTGCGCGAATTCGGAAATCGCCTGCCGGTTGTCGGTGAGGATGCCGTCGGCACTCTTGCTGGCCGACTCGAGCTGGGCCAGCGTGCGGTCCAGCTTGGCCACCAGCGCCGGCAGTTCCTGCACCAGCCCCTGGTCGAAGTTGTTGACGGTGCGGTCCACGCTGGCCAGGGTCTTGTCCAGCCGCTCGCTGGCCGACCGCGCGTTGCGCAGCAGCGCCGCGATCTCCTCCTTCTCGGCCGCCACCGATCCGGTGATCTGGTCGAGCTGGTCCAGCGTGCGCGTGATGCGCTCGATGTTGCCGTCGCTGATCAGCAGGTTGACCCGGTCCACGATCTCGCTGGCGGTGGCCGCGATGTTCTGCAGTGCCGACGGCTCGCTGGGAATGATGGCCACGCGCTGGTCCTCCTGCGGCTCCAGCGGCGGGCTGCCGGGGCTGCCGCCGGTGAGCTGGATGATGGCCACGCCGGTCAGGCCGGTCATCGTCAGCTTGGCGCGGGTGTCGGTCTTCACCGGCGTGTCGGACGACAGCCGGATGCGGGCGACGACCTTGCGCGGATCGTCCTTCATCAGCGACAGCCGCCGCACCGCGCCGACGCTGATGCCGCTGTAGAGCACCTGGCTGCCGACGCTGAGTCCGGTCACCGCTTCCTGGAAGACGATGTCGTACTCGTCGTAGGACTTCTCGGTGGTGTACTTGGCGGCCCACAGCGCGAACAGCACGGCGAACAGACAGACGCCGAGCGTGAATGCACCGATGAGCACGTGGTTGGCGCGTGTCTCCATGGTCAAGCCTCCTTGGCCTGGGCAGCCTGCGCGGCGCGTCCGCGCGGGCCGTGGAAATATTCCTGCACCCAGGGATGGTCGAAGCGTTCCACTTCGGCCAGCGGGGCGTTCACCAGCACGCGCTTGTCGGCCAGCACGGCCACGCGGTCGCAGATGGTGTACAGGGTATCGAGGTCGTGCGTGATCAGGAACACGGTCAGGCCCAGGGCCCGCTGCAGCGTCTTGATCAGGTTGTCGAAGGCGGCGGCGCCGATGGGGTCCAGGCCTGCGGTGGGTTCGTCCAGGAACAGCAGGGCCGGGTCCAGCGCCAGCGCCCGCGCCAGCGCCGCCCGCTTGCGCATGCCGCCCGAGAGCTGCGAGGGCAGCTTGGCGCCGGCATCTTCGCCCAGGCCCGCCATGCGGATCTTGAGCATGGCCAGGTCGTGGATCATGTCCGCGGGAAGCTCGCCGTAGTGTTCCTTCAGCGGTACCGACACGTTCTCGGCCACGCTTAGCGAGGAGAAGAGCGCGCCGTTCTGGAACAGCACGCCGGTATTGCGCTCGATCACGCCTGCCGCGCGCGCCTTGTCCGACAGCGCGTCCACGCCCAGCACCTCGATGCGCCCGCCCTGCGGCTCGCGCAGGCCCAGGATGGCGCGCATCAGCACCGACTTGCCAGTGCCCGAGCCGCCGACCACGCCGATGATCTCGCCGCGCCGCACTTCAAGGTCCAGGTCCTCGTGCACCACCTGGGTGTCGAAGCTGTTGCGCAGCCCGCTGACCAGGATGGCCGGACCTTCGTCGTCGCTGATGTCGTGCGGCACCGCGCTCACCAGTCCATCTCCAGGAAGAACAGCGCCGCGAAGGCGTCGAACAGGATCACCAGCGAAATCGTCTGCACCACGCTGGAGGTGGTGCGTTCGCCCACCGACTGCGCCGTGCCCTGGGTCTGGAAGCCCTCCAGGCAGCCGATCAGCGCGATGATCATCGCGAACAGCGGCGCCTTCGACAGCCCGACCCAGAAATGGGTGACCGAAATGGTGTCGTGCAGGCGGGTGACGAACATTTCCGGCGTCAGGCCCAGGCTGCCCAGGCTGACCACCATGCCGCCAGTGATGCCCGAGACCATGGCCAGGAAGGTGAGCAGCGGCAGCATCACCAGCAGCGCCACCATGCGCGGGATCACCAGCAGCTCGATCGGGTCCAGGCCCAGGGTGCGGATGGCGTCGATCTCCTCGCCTGACTGCATCGCGCCGATCTGCGCGGTGAAGGCGCTGGCGGTGCGGCCGGCCAGCAGGATGGCGGTGAGGAGCACGCCGAACTCGCGCAGGAAGGCGATGCTGACCAGTTCGACCACGAAGATCTCGGCGCCGAAGTCGCGCAGCACGGTGGCGCCCAGGAAGGCGATCACCGCGCCCACCATGAAGCTCAGCAGCAGCACCAGCGGCACCGCGTCCAGGCCCACCTGCTCCATGTGGTGCACGGTCGGCGTGAGCCGGAAGCGCGCCGGCCGCAGGATCACGCCCAGCGTGGTCTTCAGGGTCAGGCCCAGGAAGGCCACCAGCGCCAGGATCTCGCGCGTGTAGTCCTCCACCGCGTAGCCCATGCGCGCCAGCATCTCGTTGAAGCCGGTGCCCTTGCGGCGCTTGCGTCCCGGGTTCTCGCAGATGGACTGCACGGTGCCGGTGAGCGAGGCGTACTGCGGCTGCACTTCCACCGTGGCCAGGCCCAGCCCGACCTTCACCGCGTAGCGCGAGAGCATCATGGCGCCGGCCGAGTCGAGCCGGCTGATGTCGCGGCCGTCGATGTCCTGGGCCTGGTCCGGCGCGGCCTCGAGCAACTCGAGCAGGCGCGGGGCATGGGCCAGGGTCCAGTCGCCACTGGCCACCAAGATGCCCGGGTGGCTGTCGCTGGGTTCGATGCTGGGCCGCTCGCTCATTCCGCCGCTGTTTCCTCAATGGACCAGCATGAAGGCTACCCCGGACAGGGTGAGCGCCACGCCAGTGATGCCGCGCCGGGTCAACGGCTCCTTCAACCAGAACGCAGCCAGGAGCAGGATGAAGACAGACGCGGTTTCATTGAGGATAGCCGCGACCGAGGCCTGGGTGTACTTGTAGCCCGCCAGCCACAGGATCATGGCCAGGAACTGGCCGACAAACGCCGCCAGGGCCAGCCGGCGCCAGGGCAGGCCGGCGGTGGGCGGGTGCAACAGGGCAATTTGCCTTGTCAGCGCCGCCACCAGCACCATGCCGCCCAGCGCGCCGACCATGCGCAACCCCGTCACCCACAGCAGGGGCTGGGCCTCGAGCACGCGCTTGACCATCACGATGGCCACGGCCATCAGCGCGATGGACAGCAGGGCCAGGCCCAGGCCGCGCAGCACCTGCGGCGGCCGGCCGCCCGGGCTGGCCTTGGGCCAGGCCGCCACGAACACGCCCACGCTGACCAGCACGAAGCCCCACAGCTGCAGCGCCGTCAGCCGCTCGTCCAGGAACAGGTAGCCCAGCACGATCACGAACGGGCTGTAGAAATTGCCCAGCACGCCCATGCGCCCGGCGCCCAGGGCGTTGAGCGCGCGGAAGTACAGCGTGTCGGCGATGCCGATGCCGATCGCGCCGCTGGCCAGCGCCAGGGCGATGTGCGCCGCGGAGAAGCGCGGGATGGCCAGGCCGTGCAGCAGCGGAATGGCCGGCAGCAGCATCAGCAGCACCAGGCCGTTCTTCAGGAAGTTGAGCTGCAGCGGCGGCAGCGTCGCGCCCAGCTGCCGGTACAGGATCACGCCGACGGCCCAGGCCAGGGCGCTGAGCAGGGAAAACAGTTCGCCGAGGCCGAGGCTCACGAGGGGTCCGGGTGCGTGGGAGGGCGGCATGATAGCGGTCCCCCAGGCGCGGTGGCGCTGGACGCCCGGTGGATTCGTGCCAAACTTTCGCGCGATGAACGCCCCCGTCCTCACCAGCCAGGCCACTTACGAGGCCCAGGCCAGCTTCGTGGCCGAGCTGGCCACGCGCCTGCACGCCTACGGCACCTCGGCCCAGCGCCTGGAGGGCGCCGTGGCTGCGGTCGCGCACCGGTTGGGCCTGGCTTGTGAGATCTGGTCCAACCCCACCGGCATCATCCTGAGCTTCGCCGATCCGGTGCGCGGCCAGCACAACGGCATCACGCGCGTGATCCGGCTCGAGCCCGGCGACCAGAACCTGGGTCGCCTGGCCGCCACGGATGCGATCGCCGAGGACGTGCTGGCCGGCAAGCTGGATCTGGTATCGGGGCTGGCCGCGCTCAAGGCGCTGGACCGCGTGCCGGGCCGGCGCGCGCAGGTGCTGACGGCGCTCAGCTTCGGCCTGTCGGCCGCGGCGGTGGCGGGCCTGCTCAGTGCGATCTGGGCCGACGTGCTCACCGCCGGCGGCATCGGCATCGTCATCGGCGTGCTGTACGTGCTGGCGGCCGGCCGGCCGAGGCTGTCGGAGGCGCTGGAGGCGATCGCCGCGCTGATCGCGACGCTGCTGGCGGCGGCGGTGGCCAGCTTCGTCGAGCCGCTGTCGCTCAAGACCGTGATCGTGGCCTCGCTGATCGTGCTGATGCCCGGCCTGATGCTGACCAATGCGGTGAGCGAGCTGTCGAGCCAGCAGCTGGTGTCGGGCACGGCGCGCTTCGCCGGCGCCATGATGATCCTGATGAAGCTCACCTTCGGCACCGTGGCCGGCATGCAGATCGTGCGCCTGGCGGGCTGGTCGCCGCAGGAGGCGGCGGTGGCGCCGCAGTCGTTCTGGATGGTGGCTGGTGCGCTGCTGGTGGCGGCGTATGCGTTCGCGGTGCTGTTCCGCGCCGCCACCCGCGACTACCCGCTGGTGATGGCCTCGGTGCTGCTGGGCTACGGCCTCACGCGGCTGGGCGGCGACGTGCTGGGCCTGGCCACCGACAGCTTCGCGGGTGGCGCCTTCTTCGCGGGCATGGGCGTGGCGGTGGTCAGCAACGCCTACGGCCGCGTGTTCAACCGCCCGGGCGCCCTGATCCGCGTGCCGGGCATCATCCTGCTGGTCCCGGGCAGCGTGGGCTTCCGCAGCCTCAACTTCGTGATGGAGCGCGACGTGATGCTGGGCCTGGATACGGCCTTCGTGCTGCTCTCGGCCTTGATCGCGATTGTCGCCGGGTTGCTGTTTGGAAACCTGCTGATTCCGTCGCGTCGGAATCTTTGAAGGGCTTTTTTTGCCGCGGATTTACGCGGATGGACGCGGATAAAGGCGGATTTTCAGACGCGGACAAGAGCGGATTTTTGGACGCGGATCAACGCGGACGAGCGCGGATAAAGCGGAAGAACCAAATGGATCGGTTCGGGCAGACGCCGATTGCCTGCGTCACTCCACCTCAACTCTTTGCTCCTATCCGCGTTCCTCTGCGTTAATCCGCGTCTAAATATCCGCTCTTATCCGCGTGTATCCGCGCAAATCCGTGGCCAACCCGCCCTTAACGAATCACCCGCGCGACCAGACGATGTCGGTGCCGCCCGTGGTGCCGATGGCCTTGCGGAGCAGGGCGCAGAGGGTGGGTTCGGCGCCGTTGTCCTGCAGCATCTGCACGGTCTGCTCGTCGATGTAGTAGTCGCGGTCGGTCGAGCTTTCTTCCTCGAACGAATCCACCAGCAGCTTGAGGTCGGCTTCGGTGATGGTGCCGATGACGGCGCCGCTGTCTTTCTGGGTGAGGGTGATCATGGGCGGCTCCGGGGGGATTACTTGCGGATGAGGAAATCTTCGAGCTTGCTGCCCTTGGCCAGTTCGGCCGACAGCCACTTGGGCGGCATGCCGCGGCCGGCCCAGGTTTCGGCGCCGTTGGCGGGATTGCGGTACTTGGGTTCGACCTTGCTGCCCTTCTGGGCGGACTTCTTCGCCGGGGCCTTCTTCGCGGCGGCGTCGACGCCGGCCTTTTCGCGCACCATGCGGCCGGTGCCGAAGAGTTCGTCCACGCTGTAGCCCTCGGCCTTGGCCAGGGACACCAGCTTCTTGCGCACGGCCGCGACCGGCTTGCGCTTGGCCAGGGTCTTCTTGCGCTGGTTGGCCTTGGCGATCAGGGCCTGCAGTTCCTTGGCCGAAAGGCCTTCGAGATTGATCGGCATGGCGGCGTCCTCGGATGGGTGGCTTGCGGCAGGCGCCGCATCCGCCGATGGTAGCCGCATCGCGCGGCCCGCACAAAACAAGGCCCGGCGATTGCCGGGCCCCGGGGTGCAGGAAAATTCCGAAACGCGGGTCAGCCGATGCCGAGCCGGGCCATCAGCGCCGCGCGGTCGAGGTTCTCGCTCTCGGCGTCGCGCCGGCCGCGGTACTCGAACTGGCCCGACTCCAGGCCACGGCCCGACACCACCACGCGATGGGGGATGCCGATCAGCTCGATGTCGCCGAACATCACGCCCGGACGTAGGCCGCGGTCGTCGATCACCACGTCCAGGCCGGCCTGCTGCAGCTCGGCGTACAGCGCGTCGGCAGCTGCGACCACGGCCGGGTCGTTCTTGGGGTTGATGATGCACACCGCCACCTGCCAGGGCGCCATCGGCGCGGGCCAGCAGATGCCGTTGGCGTCGTTGTTCTGCTCGATGGCGGCGGCGACGATGCGCGACACGCCGATGCCGTAGCAGCCCATGTGCATGACTTGGGCCTTGCCCTCGTGGTCGAGCACGGTGGCCTTGAGCGCCTCGGCGTATTTCTGGCCGAGCTGGAAAACATGGCCCACCTCGATGCCGCGTGCCAGGCGCAGCGTGCCCTGGCCGTCGGGCGACGCGTCGCCGTCCACCACGTTGCGCAGGTCGGCCACCAGGGCCGGTTCGGGCAGGTCGCGGCCCCAGTTCACGCCCGAAAGATGGAAGCCCTTGCGGTTGGCGCCCACCACGAAGTCGGCCATCGCCGCCACGCTGCGGTCGGCGATCACCGTGATGGCCTTGGCCGGGTTCACCGGGCCGATGAAACCCGGCTCGGTGCCCAGGTGCTCAAGGATCTCGGCCTCGGTGGCCATGCGGTACTCGGCAAGGCCCGGCAGCTTGGCCAGCTTGATCTCGTTGACCATGTGGTCGCCGCGCACCAGCGCCAGCACGAAGCCCTGCTCGCCCACGATCGCCACCGACTTCACGGTGCGGTCCAGGCCGATGCCCATCAGCTTGGCCACTTCCTCGCAGGTGCGCTGCCAGGGCGTCGTCACGTCGGCCATCGCGGCGGCGGCGGCGGGACGCGCGCCGGGTGCGACCGCCTCGGCCATCTCGACGTTGGCCGCGTACTGGCTGCCGTCGGAGAACGCGATCGCGTCCTCGCCCGACTCGGCCAGGACGTGGAACTCGTGCGAGGCGCTGCCGCCGATGGCGCCGGTATCGGCATTCACCGCGCGGAACGTAAGGCCCAGCCGGGTGAAGATGCGCGAGTATGCGTCGTACATCGCCTGGTAGGTCTGCGCCAGGCTGTCCTGGCCCAGGTGGAAGGAGTAGGCGTCCTTCATCAGGAACTCGCGCGCGCGCATGACGCCGAAGCGCGGCCGGATCTCGTCGCGGAACTTGGTCTGGATCTGGTAGAAGTTCACCGGCAGCTGCTTGTAGCTGCGCAGCTCGTTGCGCGCGAAGTCGGTGACCACTTCCTCGTGGGTGGGCCCGTAGCAGAACTCGCCGTCCTTGCGGTCGCGGATCTTGAGCAGCTGGCCGCCGAACTTCTGCCAGCGCCCGGTCTCTTCCCACAGCTCTCGCGGCTGGATCGACGGCATCAGCATCTCGATCGCGCCGGCGCGGTCCATCTCCTCGCGCACCACGCCCTCGACCTTGCGCAGCACGCGCAGGCCCAGCGGGCTCCAGGTGTAGAGGCCGGCGGCCAGCTTGCGGATCATGCCCGTGCGCAGCATCAGCTGGTGGCTGACCACTTCGGCGTCGGCGGGGGTTTCCTTGCTGGTGTTGAGGTGGAACTGGGAAAGACGCATCGAGGGACCGGACCGCAGGGAGGGTCGGCCATTGTAGCGGCGACGCGGCCGCGCCGCCGGGGCGCGGACGGATCACGGCCCAGGCACGCGTGCCCGGGCCGGAGGAGCCCCCGGGATCAGGACTGGGGCGCGTCCGACGGGCAGTAGGCGGTGGCCTGGCGCTGGGCCAGGTCCTTCTCGGTGGCCATCTCTTCGGCGCTCAGGTCCTCGGGCGTGCCGTCGCCGTCCTTGTCGCGGCGCACGGGATTGCCCGAGGCCAGCAGCTTGAGGTTGAGCTGGGCGCGTTCGCAGGCCTGCTCGACGTCTGTCTTGGGCTTGGCCTCCGGGGCGGCGGCGGGCGCGGCCGGGTCGCGGCCGTTGACCTGGCGGGCCTCGGCGTCGCGGGTCTCGATCTGGGTGTAGACCGAGGTGCCGTCGGCGTTCTTGGACTTGTAGACGGTGGTGTCGTCGGCGAGCGCCAGGCCAGGAAGCAGGACGGCGGACAGGGCAAGCAACAGGGTGGCGCGGGACATGGCGGGGGCTCCGGCGTAACGGTCCGCCCGTGATACCACCATGGCCTGCGAGCCGCAAGGCGCGGGCTATGGGGCATTCAGCCGAGCCGCTACACTGGCGCCATGGAACCCAACGACGACACTGGCCCGACCCGCAGCCGCGGCATCTACCTGCTGCCCAACCTGCTGACCACGGGCGGGCTGTTCGCCGGCTTCTACGCCATCCTGGCCGCGGCCAGCGGCAATTACGAGAATGCCTGCATCGCGGTGTTCGTAGCCGGCCTGTTCGACGGCCTCGATGGCCGGGTGGCGCGCATGACCGGCACCACCAGCGAGTTCGGCGTGCAGTACGACTCGCTGGCCGACCTGGTCAGCTTCGGCATGGCCCCGTCGCTGGTGATGTACCACTGGGCCCTGGTCGGCTTCCGGGCCGACGGTCCGGTGCTGGCCAAGGTGGGCTGGGCCGCCGCCTTCCTCTATGCCGCCTGCGCCGCGCTGCGGCTGGCCCGGTTCAACACCCAGGTCGGGTCCACCGACAAGCGCTGGTTCATCGGCCTGGCCAGCCCGGCCGCGGCCGCGCTGGTGGTGTCCTTCGTCTGGGCCATGAACACCCTGGGCTACAGCGGCCAGGGCCTGCGCTGGCTGGCGCTGGCGGTGACCGTGGGCGCCGGCCTGCTGATGGTGAGCCGCATCAAGTACTTCAGCTTCAAGGGTTTTCCGAAGGGCGACCGGGTGCCGTTCTTCGTGCTGCTGCTGATCGTGCTGGTGATCGCGGCGCTGTTCATCGCCCAGGCCAAGGGGCTGTTCGCGATCGCGCTGATCTATGCGTTGTCGGGACCGGTGTACTGGACCTGGACCAAGCTGCGGCGCAAGCCGGCGCCATGAGCTGGAGCCCGCAGCAGCAGGCCATGCTGGGCGCGATGGGCTACACGCTCTACCGGACGGCCGGGCCGGGCGCCGCGTTCGTCGCCGGACCGGCGCCGGAGGCGACCGACGTGGCCGCGGCCGAACACCGTGCCGCCGGAGCCGCCACGTCGGTTGCCGCACCCCGCACCGCCGGGCCCGGGGTTGCCGGCGCGCACGACCGCCTGATGCAGGCCCTGGTGCGCGCCGCCGGTGGCCGCGACCCGGGCCAGCTGCCGCTGCCGCCGCTGGACCAGCTGCGTTCGGACGCAGCCGCCAAGCGCGCGCTGTGGCCGGCGCTGCGGGCGCTGCGCCGCCGGCGCTGAGCCATGAACGCGCGGCCCGCTCCCGGCAGCCAGGTCCGGCCCATGCGCCAGGCCGACATCGATGCCGTGGCCGACATCGAAAACCGGTCCTACGTGTTTCCCTGGACGCCCGGCATCTTCCGTGACTGCCTGCGCGCCGGGCACCAGTGCTGGGTGCTGGAGGCCGACGACAAGCTGCTGGGCTATGGCGTGCTCAGCGCCGCCGCCGGCGAGGCGCACATCCTCAACCTGTGCATCGCCCCCGAGTACCAGGGCCGCGGCCACGGCCGCCGCCTGCTGCGCCGGCTGGTGGACCTGGCGCGCTGGCACCAGGCCCAGCAGGTCTTCCTGGAAGTGCGTCCGTCCAATCCGCGCGCGATCGCGCTTTACCTGGACGAGGGCTTCAACGAGATCGGCAACCGGCCGAATTACTATCCGGCCGAGAAGGGTCGGGAGAATGCCATCGTGATGGCGATGGAGTTGTTGCCGCCGGAAGGCACGGAGTCGGAGAACGGGAACTAGTTCCTATCTTCTGGTTCCTGTTTCCTGCCCCCACACGCCTCTAGCCCAACTTCGCCCGCTGTTCCGCGAGGGCATCGTGCTGCGCGGTCCACTCCACCAGCCGCGCGCGCTCCTGCTCGACCACGGCCGCGGGGGCGTTGCGCACGAAGGTGTCGCTGGACAGCTTGCCCTGGCACTTGGCGATCTCGCCGGCGATGCGCTTGAGCTCCTTGTCCAGGCGCGCGGTTTCGGCGCCCAGGTCGATCAGGCCTTCCAGCGGGATCAGCAGCTTCAGGCTGCCGAGCACGGCCGCGGCCGAGGCCGGCGATTCACCTTCGCTCCAGGCGATCGACTCCAGGCGCGCGAGGAAACGCAGGGCAGCGCCGTGGCGTTCGACCCGGGCGCGATCGTCCACGCTGCCGTCCTGCAGCAGCAGCGGCACGGCCCTGGCCGGCGAGATGCTCATCTGGCTGCGGATCGAGCGCAGCTGGGTGACCGCGGATTTGAGCCATTCGATGTCGGCCGCGGCCGCGGCGTGCCGGAAGGCCTCGTCGGCGACCGGGTAGGGCTGGGTGCTGATGCTGTTGCCGGTGATGCCCAGCGAGGGCGCGACCGACTGCCAGATTTCTTCGGTGACGAAGGGCGTGAGCGGATGCAGCGCACGCAGCACGTTCTCGAGCACGAACAGCAGGGTATGGCGCGTGCTGTCGGCCGCGGCCTTGTCATCGCCCATCAGGGCCGGCTTGGCCAGCTCCAGGAACCAGTCGCAGAAATCGTTCCAGGTGAACTCGTAAAGTTCCTGCGCCACCAGGTCGAAGCGGTAGGCGGCGATGTGCGCCTCCACCTGGGCCAGGGTGTGCTGCAGGCGGTCCAGGATCCAGCGCTCGGCGTCGGTTCGCGGCTGCGGCGCGCCGCTGGCGGTGTAGCCCTCGCAGTTCATCAGCGCGAAGCGCGCGGCGTTCCAAAGCTTGTTGCAGAAATTCTTGTATCCCTCGCAGCGCTGCAGGTCGAACTTGATGTCGCGGCCGTGGGTGGCCAGCGAGGCGAAGGTGAAGCGCAGCGCGTCGGCGCCGAAGGCGGGGATGCCGTCCGGGAATTCCTTGCGCGTGGCCTTCTCGATCCGCGGCGCGTCGGTGGGCTTCATCAGGCCGCTGGTGCGCTTGGCCACCAGCGCGTCGGCGCTGATGCCGTCGATCAGGTCGATCGGGTCAAGCACGTTGCCCTTGGACTTGGACATCTTCTGGCCGTCCTTGTCGCGCACCAGGCCGGTGATGTAGACGTCCTTGAACGGTACTTCGCCCGTGAAGTGGTCGGTCATCATGATCATCCGGGCGACCCAGAAGAAGATGATGTCGAAGCCGGTCACCAGCACCGAGGTCGGCAGGCGTTTGTCGAAACCCAGTTCCGCCATCGCCTCCGGCTGGGGCCAGCCCAGCGTGCTGTGCGACCACAGCGCGGAGGAGAACCAGGTTTCCAGCACGTCGCTGTCCTGGCGCAGCGCCACGTCCGGCCCGAGGCCGTGGCGCGCGCGCACGTCGGCCTCGTCGCGGCCGACCCAGGCCTGGCCGGCCTCGTCGTACCAGGCCGGGATGCGGTGGCCCCACCAGAGCTGGCGGCTGATGCACCAGTCCTGGATGTTGCCCATCCAGTGCCGGTAGGTGTTGATCCAGTTCTCCGGCACGAAGCGCACGCTGCCGTTCTCGACCAGTTCCAGGCCGCGCGCGGCCAGCTGTTCCATGCGCACGAACCACTGGTCGGTGAGGTAGGGCTCGATCACCTGGCCGGTGCGGTCGCCGCGCGGCACCTGCAGCTTGTGCTTTTTCTCCTCGACCAGCAGGCCCAGTGATTCCAGGTCGGCCAGCACCGCCTTGCGCGCGGCGTAGCGGTCCAGGCCGCGGTACTGCTCCGGCGCATTGCCGTTGATGGCGGCATCGGGGGTGAGGATGTTGATCATCGGCAGGGCGTGGCGCTGGCCTACCGCGTAGTCGTTGAAGTCGTGCGCGGGCGTGACCTTCACCACGCCGGTGCCGAAGGCGCGGTCCACGTAGTCGTCGGCGATGATCGGGATCTCGCGGTCCGACAGCGGCAGGCGCACGGTCTTGCCGACCAGGTGCGCGTACCGCGCGTCCTCGGGATGCACCATGGCGGCGGTGTCGCCGAGCATGGTCTCGGGGCGGGTGGTGGCCACGACCAGGTAGTCGCGGGTCTCGCGCAGGGTTTCGTTGCCGTCGGCATCGTGCTCGACGTGTTCATAGCTCGCGCCGCCGGCCAGCGGGTAGCGGATGGACCACAGCTTGCCGTCTTCCTCCTCGCTCACCACCTCCAGGTCGGAGATGGCGGTCTTGAGCACCGGATCCCAGTTCACCAGCCGCTGGCCGCGGTAGATCAGGCCTTCGGCGTGCAGGCGCAGGAAGGTTTCCAGCACGGCCTCGCTCGGGCCCGGGTCCATGGTGAAGGCCTGACGCGACCAGTCGCCCGACGCGCCCATGCGGCGCATCTGCCGGGTGATGGTGTCGCCCGACTCCTGCTTCCACTCCCACACCTTTTCGATGAAGCGCTCGCGGCCGAGGGAGTCGCGGGTCTCGCCTTTGCCTTCCAGCGCCAGGTTGCGCGACACCACCATCTCGGTGGCGATGCCGGCATGGTCGGTGCCGACCTGCCAGAGCGTGTCGAAGCCCTTCATGCGGTGGTAGCGCACCAGCGCGTCCATCAGCGTGTGCTGGAAGGCGTGGCCCATGTGCAGGGTGCCGGTGACGTTGGGCGGCGGCAGCATGATGGTGTAGGCCGGGCCCTGGCCGGAGGGCTTGAAGCAGCCGGTGGCTTCCCAGTGGGCGTACCACTTGGTCTCGAAGGTCTGGGGCTCGAAGCTCTTTTCCATGTCACTCAATGCGTTACGCCCGGCGCAGGGCCGGGCGGTAGGGATGGGGCGGTGCGCAAATCCTAGCAAATCAGGGGCTTGGGCGCGATTGCGGCCAAGCCCCGCGGGCCGTCGCGTCAGACGGCGGCGGCGAAGGCGTCGCGGGTGAGGTTTTCGGGCGCGCCGTCCGTGCAGTGCACTTCGTCCTCGATGCGCACGCCGCCGAAGGGCAGCAGGTGCTCCACCTTCGCCCAGTCCACCGATTTCGCCTGCGGCTTTTCCTTGAGTTTCGAAAGCAGCGTCGGGATGAAGTAGAGGCCCGGCTCGATCGTCACCACCATGCCCGGCGCCAGCGTGCGGGTCATGCGCAGGTACGGGTGGCCTTCCGGCCGCGCGATCAGCCCGCCGTCCTCGTCGCTGAAGCCGGCCACGTCGTGCACCTGCAGCCCGATGGGATGGCCCAGGCCGTGCGGGAAGAAGGTGGAGGTGACGCCGGTGGCCAGCATGTCGCCCGGGTCCATGTCGACGATGCCCAGGGTGCGCAGCACGCCGCCCAGGCGCAGGTGGCATTCCAGGTGCAGGTCGCGGTAGTCGGTGCCGGCGCGGACCTTGCCGCACAGCGCCTGCTGCTCATTGTCCACCGCGTTGAGCAGCGCGCCGAACAGCTCGTCGCCATCGCCCCAAGTGCGGGTGATGTCGGAGGCGTAGCCGTCCACTTCGGCGCCGGCGTCGATCAGCAGCGACCGGTTGCGGGACGGCGCGACGATATCCTTGTACTGGTAGTGCAGCGTCGCTCCGTTCTGGTTCAGCCCGATGATGTTGTTGTAGGGCAGGTCGAGGTCGGTGTGGCCGGTGGCGGCGAGGTAGGCCGCGTGCACCTGGGCCTCCGAAGCGCCGGCCTGGAACGCGGCGCGCGCGGCAAGGTGGCCGGGCACGGCACGGCGCTGCGCCTGGCGCATCACCGCCAGCTCGTACGGCGTCTTGAAGGCGCGGTGGTAGTGCAGGTAGTCCAGCAGCACCTTGGGGTTGTTGGGCTCGAAGCCGGGAAGGGCGGCATCTGACTCGCCCACGATGGCCAGTTTCCCTGACGATGGCAGGTGCGCTGTCGCTTCGGCCGGGTCGCTGATGATGCGGATGTCGAAATGATCCACCCAGGTGCCGGACGGGGCGCTCGGCGGCACGTGCCAGTAGTCGTCCGGCTGGAAATACACCAGGACCGGCTTGCGGCCCGGGGTGTAGCTGATCCAGCTGTGTGGATGGCGCGTGAGGGGCAGCCAGGCCTTGAACTGGGCGTTGGGCTTGAACGGATAGGGACGATCGTCGAGGAATTCGTGCTTTTCGACGCCGGACGTGACCAAAAGGTGATCGAAGCCGCTTTTTTGCAGTGCCAGGTTCGCCCTTTCCTTGATTGTGGACAGGTGCGCGGGATATAGAGAGGTGGCGTCTTCGGGCTTCATAGTCCGTATCTCTTGTACAGGGTTGTCCGGATTCTGACGGATTGTACGCAGGCACGCAGGAGGCGGGATTGGATCGCAGGCGCAATGATGGAGGCTTCCTGGGGCAACCGGCCTGGCTTTGGAGCCTGGGCGCCCTGGTGCTGGGTGCGTTGCTCAGCCTGTATGCGGCCAATTACCATCGCCAGACGCTTGCACGCACCGAGGCGGTTCGGCTCGAGCGGCTGGCTGAACGCAGCTTCGACGCGATCGAAGTCAAGCTGCAGACCTGCGGCCTGCTGGTGCGTTCCGTGCAGGCACTGTTCCTGTCCTCCGATCAGGTGACGTCGGCCGAGTTCCAGGCGATGTATGCCAACCTGCGGCCGCGCGAGCAGTTCCCGAGCCTCCAGGCGCTGGCCTACGCGCCACGCACGGTGGTGGACGGTGTCGAGAGCTACCGCACGTCGCTGGTGGCGCCCGAAGCGGGCAACCATGCGCTGCAGGACCTGGACATCGCCAGCCAGCCGGCCAACCTGGCCGCGGCGCATTTTTCCCGCGATGCCGACCGGCCGGAAATGTCGGCGGCGTTCCAGCTGGTGCAGCGTTCGGGCATGCCGGGCCCCAATGACGGCATCACCATCCGCCTGCCGGTGTTCAGCCCGGGCGCGCAGCCCCGCGATGTCGCCGAGCGCCGCCAGCGAGAAATGGGATCGCTGGCGGCGTCCTTCCGGGTCAGCAGCCTGATCGAGGACGCGCTGCCGGCCGAGACCCGCGACCGGTTTTCGCTCCGAGTGATCGACGTCACCGACGGCGGCAGCAAGCAGCTGTACTCCAACGACGACCACGAACAGCCGCTGGCGGGCAAGGGCCTGCTGTCGCGCGACCTGGTGTACGGCAGCCGTACCTGGCGCATGCAGGCCCTGCCGCGCGAGATCGAAGGCGACGCGACGTGGCTGCCGGCGATCACACTGGGCATCGGCCTGCTGGCCAGCGTGCTGCTGGCCACGCTGGCGTGGTCCATCGCCGGTACCCGGGCGCGCGCGCTCAGCCTGGCGCGCGACCTGGCGCGCCAGTACCGGCAAAGCGAGGAACGCTTCCGCGCTCTCAACGACCTGCTGCCCGCGCTGGTGCTGCTGGCCCGCACCAGCGACGGCCAGCTGGTGTACGCCAACCAGGCCTGCAAGGACCGTTTCTCAATCGGTGATCCGGCCAGGCAGACCAGCCTGCTGGACCTGGTAGAGGATGCCGAGCTCAAGACCCGGATCGCGGCGATGGACGAATCGCCGGGCGCCATCCTCAACGAATCGGCGCGGCTGCATGCGCCGGGCCAGGAGCCCTTCTGGGCCACGCTGTCGGTGTCCCGCATCCTGCTGGACGACCAGCCGCACCTGCTGGCGGTGGCCAACGACATCACCGAATTGCGCGTGCTGAGCGAGGAGCTGAGCTACCAGGCCACGCACGACTCGCTCACCCACCTGTACAACCGCCGCGAGTTCGAGCGCCGGCTCAGCGCGGCCATCGTCGCGCTCGATGCCGGCGGCCCGCCCGGCGCACTGCTGTACATGGACCTGGACCAGTTCAAGCTGATCAACGACACCTCCGGGCACCATGCCGGCGACCAGCTGCTGGCGCACCTGGCGACGCTGTTCGCCGGCATCCTGCCCGCCGAGGCCGTGGTGGCACGCCTGGGCGGCGACGAGTTCGCGATGCTGGTGCCGGACATGGACGAAATCCGCGCCGTGGCGCTGGCCGAACGCGTGCGGCTGGAGATCGACGGCTACGTGTTCGGCTGGGAGCAGCGCAACTACACCGTCAGCGCCAGCATCGGGGTGGTGATGCTGCGGGGCGCCGGGCTGAGCCAGCGCGCGCTGCTCGCGCACGCCGACACCGCCTGCTACATGGCCAAGGAGCGCGGCCGCAACCGAGTGCACCTGTTCTCCGAGGACGACCTGGAGACCACCCAGCGCCGCAGCGAGATGGAATGGGCCGGCCGCATCCGTCAGGCGCTGGTGGACGGCCGCTTCGTGCTGCATTTCCAGGAGCTGGCGCCGCTGTGGTACGGCGAGCAGGAGGAAGGCGTGCACATGGAGCTGCTGATCCGCCTGCGCGACGAGAACGGCGGCATGGTGCCCCCGGGTGCGTTCATCCCGGCGGCCGAGCGTTTCGGCCTGATGCCGCAGCTCGACCGCTGGGTGGTGGACACGGCGCTGGCCAACTTCAACCGCCTGCATCCTTCCGGCAAGCCGGTGAAGCTGTGCGCAATCAACCTGTCGGGGCCGACCTTCGAGGACGACAGCTTCGCCGATTTCGTGCTGCAGCGGCTGGAGGACTACGGCGTCTCGCCGCAGCGCATCTGTTTCGAGATCACCGAGACCGCCGCCGTGAGCAGCATGACGCGCGCGGTCGAGTTCATGCAGCGCCTGCGCAGCGCGGGCTGCAAGTTCTCGCTGGACGATTTCGGGTCGGGCATGGCCTCGTTCGGCTACCTCAAGAACCTGCCGGTGGACTTCATCAAGATCGACGGCAGCTTCATCCGCAACATCGAGACCGATCCGGTGAGCTATTCGATCGTGCGGGCGGTGACGGACATCGGCCACCAGCTGGGCCTGCAGGTGGTGGCCGAATGGGTGGCCGACGAGCGGGCGCGCGACCTGCTGCGCGGGCTCAGCGTGGACTATGCGCAGGGCTTCGCGATCCACAAGCCGGAAGCCGCGCTGTGCTTCCGCCCCCCTACCTGATCCCGGCGCAGTCCTGCCCCAGGTCCAGCGGCGCGCCCAGCGGCACCGGGTCCCGCAGCAGCTGCGCACGCGCCGTCATCGCGGTGGTGATGAGCAGCTCGTTTTCCTCGGTCACCATCAGCGCGCAGGCCAGGCGCATGCGCCGGGCCAGGCGTTCGAAGCCGGACGGGCCGGCGACGAACAGTGCCGTTGCGCCGGCGTCGGCCAGCAGCGGGTCACGGTGCAGCACCACGACCGCGGCCGCTCCGCGCGCGGGGTAGCCGGTGCGGGGATCGAGGATGTGCGACCAGCGCGCGCCCGAGGGTGATTCGCGGAATTTGCTGTAGTTGCCCGTGCTGAACAGGGCTTCGCCGTCGGCCAGTTCGATGCTGCCCAGCACGCCGCCGAAGGGATCGCGCAGGCCCACGCGCCAGGGTTTGCCGTCGCCGTCGCCCAGCGCCATCACGTCGCCGCCCATGCCCACCAGTGCGTGCCGGATGCGGTGGCGCACCAGCACCTCGATCGCGTCGGCCACGGCCACGCCTTCGGCGAGCGCACCGAAATCCAGCTGGACGCGCGGGTTGCGGCTGCGCACCTGGTTGCCGACCACGGTGACGTCGGCCAGGCGCGGGCGTTGCGCGCGCCACGCCGCCAGCGTGTCGGGCGAGGGTGGCGGCGTCAGCACCGGGTAGGACGAGGTGTGGAATCCCCAGGCGGCGATCAGGCCGCCGATGGCGGGATCGAACAGGCCTTCGCTGGCGTCCGACAGCGGCTGCGCCCGCCGGATCAGGTCGAGCACCGAGGGCGGCGCCTCGGCCGGACGGCCCGCGGCGAACGCGGCATTGATGCGGGTTAGCTCCGAGGGCTCCCACGCATGCCACTCGCGGTGCCGACGGTTGAGCAGGGCGCTGATCTCGGCCAGGGCCGCCTGCGACTGCTCGGGCGTGGCGTCGCGCAGCTCGATCTCGGTGGTGGAGCCGAACACGTGCAGGGTCTCGACCCGCGGTGGCTCGCCGCGCGTGCAGGCGCCCAGCAACAGTGCCGCCGCCAGCAGGCCCCAGGCCTGCCGGCGAACAGGCACGGGGGGCTCAGACGTACTGGCTTCCCGGGGCATCCACCCACTCGCGGATGTAGGCCACGTCTTCGGGGCCGACGTCGATGAAGCGGAAGCCGGTCCAGACCTGGCCGGGCGCCGCGGCCTCGTCCGACCACAGCTCGTGCGCACCCACATCCACCACGCGACCGGGGTGGTTGTCCTGCGGCAGCGAAAATCGCAGCTGGAACAGCGCATCGCTGATCACCGGTTCGCCCAGGATCAGCAGCATGCCGGTCTCGGAGAGATTGCTGAGCTTGCCGATCGGCTGGCCGGTCATGGTGTCGATGACGTCGATGTTGCCGGCCTTGCGGCGCTTGGCGCGACGGTATTCGTTCATCGGGCAGGCGCCTCGGCAGGGGCCTGGCCGGCGAAGGAGCGCAGGGCACTCATCACCGTGTTCCAGGCGCGGTCGATCAGGGTGCCCTTCTCTTCTTCAACCACCCGAACCTGGCCCTGCACCATGGCCTTGGCCAGGCCTTCGAGGGTGTGTTCGCCGACCTTCTGGCCGCGGTGGTTCACGAACAGCACGTGGCCGGTGACGGTGGAGAACCACGACAGCCGGCGCCGCACCTTCTCGCCCTGCTGGTTGAGGATGAACTCGAACCAGGTGCCAAACGCGAGGTGGCGGATCTGGTCCAGCCGCATCTGCTCCTCGGGCGTAAGCACGGCCTTCTTGCCTTTCTTGGCCTGCTGCAGGTCCTCGCCCAGGCGGGCGCGGGCCTTCAGACGCATCGTCAGTTCGGTGCGGCTGGCCGAAGAGTCGTCCTCGGTGCCGGCCTGCGGGTCGACCAGGCGCTGGGCGATCGCGGTGGCTTCCTCGGCGTGGTAACCGACCTGGGTGAGCGAGGACTGGATGTCCTGGCGCAGCGCATTGGCTTCCTCGCCGGAGATCGGCGCAGCGCCCGGCGCGGCCTTCGCCACGGTGATCAGGCGCTCGGCGATTTCCAGGTGCTGGCGCCAGGCGTCCGAATCCTCGCCCTGGCGCAGCGAAGTCAGCGCCATCACGTCGGTCCAGGCCTGGCTGAGCAGGGTGTGGGTGAATCGCGGCAGGTTCTGCTTCTTGAGCAGGTTCTCGACCACGGTGGACGCGCGTTCGCGCGCCAGGGCCAGTTTTTCCTTGCCGCGCGCGGCCTCGACGTGGCGCTTCTCGGCCACTTCGGCCTTGCGGGTCACCGTCTGCAGGTGGCCGCTGAGGTCTTCGAGCAGGTTGTTGAACAGGCCCAGGTCGCCGTCGAAGTCGCGCACCGTGCGGTCGACCACGGCCTGCATCTTGCCCACCAGCTGCTGGTCGGCATCGTCCTCGCCCAGCCAGTAGGCGCCGGTCTCGGCGATGGTGTTGAGCATCTGCCGCGCCGGATGCTGCTGGCGGGTGAAGAACGCCTTGTCCTGCAGCGCCACGCGCAGCAGCGGAACCTGCAGCTTGGCCAGCAGGGCCGAGGCCGGGCTGTTGGGCCGCACGTCTTTCATGATGTGGTCGAACAGCATGCCGACCAGGTCGATGGCGTCCCCGTCCTCCTCGGCCAGCGCGGGCGCCTTGTTGTCCGGCGTGCTCTGGCGCAGCTGCGCCAGCAGGTCCTGCTTGAGGTGGGTGACGGTGCGCTGGGTCGGCTTGCCGTTAACCATCACGGTGGTGTTGGTCTTCTGCTGCAGCTTGCCCAGCACGTCCTGCACCTGTTCGGTGGAGACCTGCACGCCCGGATCGGACTGGGTGGTGCGGCCGCCCACCAGCTTGCCCAGCAGCTGGCGGCGGCCGGCCAGCAGGTGGCGCATCTGCAGGAAGGCATCCTCGGCGGCGCCTGCCTCCTGGGCGGTAGTGGCGGCCTGGCTGCCCATGGCCGGTCGCGCCGCGCCCGCAGGCGAGCCCGGGCCCACGCCTTCGGATCCGTCCATGCCTGGCCGGCCCGGCCCCGGGCTGCCGCCGGCAGCACCGACATTTCCACCGGTGGCAACGCCGGGGTAGCCAGCGCCGGCACCGGCCGCGGCGGGTCCCGGCCCGGCGGCCGGTCTCGCTCCTCCCCCGAGGCCGCCGGGGGAGACGCCCAGGGCTTTCGGGGTGGGCGGCGCGTCCGCGGCCGAACCGGCCGGCGCGGGGCGCCGGCGGTCGGTGACCGCACCCGGCGTCGCAGAGCGCGGACGCACGGGTACGTAGTGCAGGTGGGGCAGCACCCCGTTCTTGGACAGGTAGGTGTTGACCGATTCGACGAAGCTGCCGTACAGCGGCATCAGGTGCCGCTCGAAGGTGCGGAACAGCAGAAGGCGATGCTCGCCGCTGAGTTCCAGGCATTCCGAGGCCTGGCGGATCATGCGGCACAGCGCCTGCGGGCCGATCGGCAGGTTCTCGGCATCAAACGCAGGTTTGCCGGCCAGCACGCCGAAGCGCTGGCCCAGCAGGTAGAGCGGCAGGCTGTTGCGGACCTCGGCGCGGCTGGCCACTTCGGCCAGCACCGTGGTCTCGTCCATGTCGAGGTTTTCCACCAGCGACAGCTCGGTGCGGGTGAGGCGGAAGTTGCCGGTGACCACATTGGCGCCCGGCGGATCCTTGATGCAGGCCAGTTCGGCCTCCAGCGCGATCAGGAATCGCGGCACCAGGTCCGGGCGCGTGCGCTTGACCAGGCGCTGCGCTTCCAGCCAGCGCGTCTGCACCATGTTGCTGCGCGCCTGTTCGGCGTACTTGAACAGCTGCTGCTCGAACTCGTTGAGCATCGAGACCAGCGTTCGCTCGATCTCGTCGGACGAGTACTCGAGGATGCCACCCAGCAATGCCTTGACGCGTTCCGGCAACGGCCGCGACGCCAGCGTCGGTGCAGACGCGTGCGGAGTTGTGGCCGATGCGGACATGCGGCGCTCCGTAGTGAATTCCCCAACCTGATTCTAGGCACAGCCCGGGCCTGACGCATAGGCCCGGACTGCCCGCCTGCGGATCGCGGGCGGCTTGGCCGCTGGGTTCAGTCTTTGCCGTTCCAGACCAGATTCAGCATCGTGCTGCGCCCGGGGGTGTTGTAGCCATAGGCCAGGGCGTAGTCCCGGTCGGTCAGGTTCTCCAGCCGGGCTTCGACCCGCCAGGCCGGCGTGAACTGCCAGGACACTCGCAGGTGGGCCAGGGCATAGGCGTCCAGGTCGGCGCCGAAATCGGCCCGGTCCGAAACGTAGTCGCCGTCCAGGCCGAGCTCGAGGCCGTTGCCGAGGCGATAGCCCAGGTCCAGGTGCGCCTTGCGCTTGGCCCGGCGCAGCAGGGGATCGCCGGTGCCGGCGTCGATGGCGTCCTGCCAGGTGAAGTTGCCGCCCAGGGTCCAGGCCTCGCGGCGGAAACGGTACTCGAGCTCCACGCCCTCCAGTTCGGCCCGGTTGATGTTGATGGCGTTGTTGGTCAGCGGCGCGGCGAAGGCGATCAGGTCGCGCACCCGCGAGCGGTACACCGACGCGCCGAGGCGGTGGCCGGCGGCCGGCTCGACCTCCAGGCCGAATTCCCAGGTGCTGGACTGTTCGGGGCGCAGGTCGGGATTGCCGGCATAGCCGAAGCCGCTGTCCGGGTAGTAGAGCTCGTTGAAGTTGGGCGCCCGGAAGCCCTCGCCCCAGGACAGGCGCAGGCGCGCGAGCTCGCTGAACGCCCAGCCCCAGCCGACATTGCCGGTGGTGGCGCCGCCGAACTGGTCGCTGTCGTCGCGGCGCAGGGACAGGTCGAGCACGTGCGCACCGAAACGGCCGCCGTAGCCGGCGAACAGCGCCTTGCTGGTGCGCGACCGGTCGAATACGTCACCGTCGAAGACATTGCTGTTGGCGCCGGTCTCGCGCTGCCAGTTCAGGCCGAAGTGCACCGCCTGGGCGTCACCGGTGCGCAGGTGGTTGACCCAGTCCACGCTGTTGCGCCGGCTGTGGAATTCATTGCTGAAGCTGCTTTCCGACGCGAGGTCTTCGCGGGCATGGCCGGCGGTGAGCTGGTGGGTCCAGCGGTCGGTGAGCTCGCCGGCGAGGGTCACGCCGCCGGACGTATTGCGGGCCTGGGTGAGGCCCTGGTCGAACTCGACGTCGGCATCGGTGCTGATCACCTGCACGGCCAGCCGGTGGCTGCCCAGCTCGGTGCGGCCGCGCAGGCTGAGGTTGCGATTGCGGTAGCCGTCCTCGTCCGTATCGAAGGCGAAGGTGGCGTCCGGGTTGGTGGCCGAGAAGCCATCCAGCCGCTGGTAGCCCGCGGTGAAGCCCAGGCCCTGGCGCGAATCACCCAAGCCTGCCCCCGCGCTGGCACCCCGCCGGCCGTAGCTGCCGACGGTGGCGCGCGCCGACGGCGCGGACGGGTCGCGGGTAAAGACATGGATCACGCCGCCGATCGCATCCGAACCCCAGAAGGCCGCGCGCGGGCCGCGCACGATCTCGATGCGCTCGATCTGCTCCAGCGGCAGGTGGGCGAAGTCGAACACGCCCTGGCCGGTGGACCCGACCCGGATGCCGTCGATCAGCACGAGCGCATGGTTGGAATTGCCGCCGCGCAGGAACACCGTGCTGGCGCCGCCGGGGCCGCCGGTGCGGGCGATGTCGATGCCGGCCTGGCGACCCAGCAGGTCGATCAGGTCCGGGGCCTGGCTGGCTTCGATGTCGGCCCGGTCGATCACGGTGACCGAGGCCAGCGCCTCGTCCAGCGGCTTCTCGATGCGCGTGGCGGTGACCTGCACGCTGTCGAGGGTGGGGGCATCCTGGGCGCGTGCGACCGGCACGAGGCAAAGGCTGATGGCCGCGCAAAGCGCGGTGCTGCGGAAATCGGGGTTCATTGGTGTCCTCCTGGAACGCTCACCCGCGGATCGGATGACGCGGACGGGGACACCGGGGAACGCGATGGCGGAACGCGGAACGCAGGCCATGACGCCGCCCCGTTGCCCTCCGCAACGCGCCGTGATGGCCCCCGAGGGGGCCAGGCACCAGGCCGGTCTCCGGACTTGCCAGTGGAAGCGCGCGATTGCGCGGTTCCCGCCTTCCGCCTTCCCATGTCCCGGGGGACACAGTGGCTTGCTGGAAGGGTGACCTGGCCTACCGTTGCGGGGGCAGCGCCGGATTTGGACCGGCTTCCCGAACACCTGTTGCGGCGCGGATTCTAGCCCAGTCGGGCTCAGTCGTCGCGGTCGGCGTCCAGGCCCAGCAGTTCGCCGTCGTGCCCCGCCTGCAGGCGCAGGCGGATTGGTCGGCAGCACACGGGGCAGTCCTCGACGTAGTCGGCATCGCCGGCCGACGGATCGGCCAGGGCCTCGAAGCGTTCGCCGCAGTGCGGGCAGGTGATCTGGATGGCATCGAGCATGGAGCGAGGATGCGGGGAGGCGGGTTGGGGCGGCGTGAGGGGAGCCGCGGGTCAGTGGAGGAACAGGGCGATGACGTCGTTGGTGAAACGGCGACCGAGCTCGGTGGGCCGGATGCGGTCGCCGATCAGGTCCAGCCAGCCCAGGTTCTGGGCCTTGGAGAGTTCATCGACGATGGCGCTGCGGTCCAGGCCGGTGCGGGATTCGAAGTCGCGCAACGAGAAGCCGTCGACAAGGCGCAGGGCGTTGAGCATGTAGTCGAAGGGCAGGTTGGCCGGGGAGATCACATCGTCGCCGCCGATGCCGGCCGCGGTGCCCGCGTGGGCCAGGTAGTCGCGTGGATTCTTGGGCTTCCATCGCCGCAGCACCTCGCCCGTTGCACCGGAGCTGATCTTGCCGTGCGCGCCGGCGCCGATGCCCAGGTAGTCGCCGAAGCGCCAGTAGTTGAGGTTGTGCGCGCACTGCCGTCCGGGCCGGGCATAGGCCGAAACCTCGTAGGCGGCGTAGCCGGCGTCCTCGAGGCGTTCGACGCAGCGCTCCTGGATGTCCCAGGCGCTGTCCTCGTCGGGCAGGCCCGCCGGCGGCTTCACCGCGAAGGCGGTGTTGGGCTCCATCGTCAGCTGGTAGTGCGAGACATGGGCCGGCTGCAGCGCGATCGCGCGCTCGACGTCGGCCATGGCCATGGCCAGGTCCTGGCCGGGCAGGGCGTACATCAGGTCCAGGTTGAGGTTGTCGTAGCCGGCGTCCTGCGCCAGCTTCACCGCGCGCTCGGCTTCGCCGCTGTCGTGGATGCGGCCCAGGCGCTGCAGGCAGCCGTCGTCGAAGCTCTGGATGCCGAAGCTGATGCGGTTCACGCCGGCCGCGCGGTATTGCTCGAAGCGGCCGTGTTCGGCCGTTCCCGGATTGCATTCCATGGTGATCTCGGCGCCGGGCGTGAAGCGCAGGCGCGCGGCGCACGCGTCCAGGATCGCGCCGATGGCCTCGGGCGCGAACAGGCTGGGCGTACCGCCGCCGAAGAACACGCTGTGCACGGGCCGGCCCCAGACCAGGGGCAGGTCCTGCTCCAGGTCCCGCACCAGGGCCTGCACGTACTCAGCCACGGGCAGCGCGCCGGACTGGCCATGGGAGTTGAAGTCGCAATACGGGCACTTCTTCACGCACCACGGGATGTGGATGTACAGCGACAGCGGCGGCGGGATCAGCACGCGGTGAACTCGTGCAAGCGTTCGCGCAGGCGCGCCAGGGCCAGGCCGCGGTGGCTGATGCGGTTCTTCAGCGACGGCTCGATCATCGCCGCGGACGCGGCGTGGCGCGGGTCCAGGAAGACGGGGTCATAGCCGAAGCCGCCGTCGCCGCGGGGCGCTTCAAGCACTTCGCCCTGCCAGACGCCTTCGGCGACCAGGGGCTGCGGATCCTCGGCGTGGCGCAGCAGGACGATGACGCAGTAGAAGTGCGCGCGGCGCTGGGCGCCCTTCAGGTCGCGCATCTCGTGCAGCAGCTTGGCGATGTTGGCACCGGCATTGCCGTGTTCGCCGGCGTAGCGCGCGCTGTACAGGCCGGGCGCACCGCCCAGGGCGTCGACGACCAGGCCCGAGTCATCGCCCAGGGCCGGCAGGCCAGTGGCGCGGCAGGCATGGCGGGCCTTGATCAGGGCGTTTTCGAGGAAGGTCAGGCCGTCCTCGACTGCGTCTTCCACGCCCAGTTCGCCCTGCGTCACCAGCGTGAAGCCGGCGTCGGCCAGCAACGGCTGCAGCTCGGCCAGCTTGCCGCGGTTGGAGGTGGCGAGGACGAGGCGGTTTGGAGCTGTTTTCATCCGGCCAGGGCGCGACGCTGCAGGGCGATCAGTTCGGCGATGCCGGACGACGCCAGGCCCAGCAGGGCGTCGAGTTCCTCGCGCCGGAAGGCGTGGCCTTCGGCGGTGCCCTGCAGCTCGATGAAGCCGCCGCCGTCGTTCATGACCACGTTCATGTCGGTGTCGCAGTTGCTGTCTTCGCGGTAGTCCAGGTCCAGCACCGGCGTGCCCTGGTAGATGCCGACCGAGACCGCGGCCACGGCGCCCAGGATCGGGTCGCGGGTGATCTCGCCGCGCGCCTTGAGCCAGCTGACCGCATCGCACAGGGCCACGTAGGCGCCGGTGATCGCGGCGGTGCGGGTGCCGCCGTCGGCCTGCAGCACGTCGCAGTCCAGGGTGATGGTGCGCTCGCCCAGCGCCTTGCGGTCGACGCAGGCGCGCAGCGCGCGGCCGATCAGGCGCTGGATCTCCAGCGTGCGGCCGCCTTGCTTGCCGCGCGAGGCCTCGCGGTCGTTGCGGGTGTTGGTGGCGCGCGGCAGCATGCCGTACTCGGCCGTGACCCAGCCTTCGCCCTTGCCGCGCAGGAAGCCGGGGGCCTTGTTGTCCACGCTGGCGGTGCACAGCACCTGGGTGTCGCCGAAGCAGACCAGCACCGAGCCCTCGGCGTGCCGGGTGTAGTGCCGCTGGATCCGGATGTCGCGCAGCTGGTCCGGGGCGCGGCCGCTGGGGCGGGTGGGGCTGGTCATGGCAGGCAATCCGGCATTCGTTGGCCGGCTAGATTACCATTCGCCCTCAGCCAAACCGGGCCCGCCCATGATCCGCAGCATGACCGCCTTCGCCGCCTGCGAGCGCGCCGCCACCGGCGGCACCCTGGGCTGCGAGCTGCGCGCGGTGAACCACCGCTTCCACGAGCTCAGCGTGCGCGCTCCCGAGGAACTGCGCGCGATCGAGCCGGCGCTGCGCGAGCGCGTGGCCCAGAAGGTGTCGCGCGGCAAGATCGACCTGGTGCTGCGCTTCCGGCCGGCGCCGGGCGGCCGCACGGCGTTGAAGGTCAACGAGTCGCTGATGGACCAGCTGGCCGACGCGGCCACCCGCGCCCATTCCCGGTTCCCCGGCCTGCGCACCGAATTCACCGAGCTGCTGCGTTATCCCGGCGTGGTCGAGGAGGAGGCGCTGGACCAAGCCGGCCTGCAGGCCGAGGCCCTGGCGCTGCTCGATGCCACCCTGGTGGAGTTCGTCGCGGCCCGCGAGCGCGAGGGCGCCAAGCTGGCCGCGGTGATGCACGAGCGGCTGGACGGCATCGAGCGCATCACCACCCAGGTCCGCCAGTGGCTGCCCGAGATCCGGGCGTCGCTGCGTTCCAAGCTCGATGCCCGCCTGGCCGATCTCAAGCTGCCGCTGGACCCGGGCCGGCTGGAACAGGAAGTGGTGCTGAACCTGCAGAAGATCGACGTGGACGAGGAGCTCGACCGCCTGGCCAGCCACGTCGCCGAGGCGCGCCGCGTGTTCGCGCTGCCCGAGGCCGTGGGCCGCCGCCTGGACTTCCTGATGCAGGAGTTCAACCGCGAAGCCAACACCCTGGGCTCGAAGTCGGTGGACAGCCGCACCACCCAGGCCGCCGTCGAGCTCAAGGTCTTCATCGAACAGCTGCGCGAACAGGTCCAGAACCTCGAATGAGCGCTCTCCGCGGAACCCTGTACATCGTCGCCGCGCCCTCGGGTGCGGGCAAATCCAGCCTGGTCAACGCCGTGCTGGCGCGCGAGCCGGGCATCGCGCTGTCCATCTCGTTCACCTCGCGCGCGGCGCGGCCGGGCGAGCGCCATGCCCAGCACTACCACTTCGTGGACAAGGCCGGGTTCGAAGGCATGATCGCCGCCGGCGATTTCTTCGAACACGCGCTGGTGCACGGCGACTACAAGGGCACGGCGCGGCAATCGGTGGAGCCGCAGCTGGCCGCCGGCAAGGACGTGCTGCTGGAGATCGACTGGCAGGGCGCGCGCCAGGTGCGCGAGAAGATGCCCGACTGCATCAGCGTCTTCATCCTGCCGCCGTCGCTGGACGCGCTGGAGACCCGCATGCGCAACCGCGGCCAGGACAGCGAGGAAGTGATCGCCCGGCGGCTGGCGGCGGCGCGGGAAGAGATGTCGCACTACAGCGAATTCGACTACGTCATCGTCAACGAGCACTTCGACGCCGCCGCGGCCGAGCTGCGCGCGATCTTCGTCGCCCAGCGGCTGCGTCGCCCGGTCCAGGCCCTGCGCCACGACGCCCTGATCCGCGAGCTGCTCGCACCCCCCGCCTGACCCGGCGTCCCCGGGGCACACAGGCCCGCCCGCCTTGCCCCGGTTTGCGCCTGGGGTGGCCCGGGCGTACAATGCACGGTTCGCGTAACCCCTTGATTTGCCGTGGGTGCCCAGGCCGGGTGCCGTGCGGTTGAGGAGATCCAATGGCCCGCATCACCGTGGAAGACTGCCTGTCCGTCGTCGACAACCGCTTCGAGCTGGTCCTGATGGCGTCCAAGCGCGCCCGCCAGCTGGCCAAGGGCGTCGAGCCGACCCTGGACAACAGCGAGCACCAGGACAAGCCGACCGTGCTGGCCCTGCGTGAGATCGCCGCCCGCAAGATCGACGCCAAGCTGATCGACGAAGTCGAGAAGTCCGAGCGCGAGCGCGCCGAGCGCGAAGCCCTGGAATGGGCCGCGGCCGAAGTGGTCGACGACGACCTGTCCAAGGGCGGCGACGACCTGTAAGCCCGCGATCGCCGGCTCCGCGCCGGCGTCGCCCCGGCCTTCCCGGTCCCGGGAAGGTCGCTCCGCCCGGCCGGCATACGCCCGCGGTGAAGTCCCGATGAATCCCGCGCACGGCCCGCAAAGCCGCGCCATTGATGCCTCTGGCGCGGCCGCGTAGTCTGCGGTCATGTCTTCATTCTCGCCCCCGCAGCTCGCCGACATCGGCCCGGATCCCTGCCCGGAAGCCGTGCTCGGCCTCGAGAAGCGGCTGGCTGAATATCTTCCGCCCGACCAGGTCCGCCAGGTCCGCCGCGCCTACGAAATGGGCGCCCGCGCGCACGAAGGCCAGACGCGCCGCAGCGGCGAGGCCTACATCACCCACCCGGTGGCGGTGGCCGGCATCCTGGCCGAGCTCAGGCTGGACGCCGAGACCCTGTGCGCCGCGATCCTGCACGACGCGCTGGAAGACACGCCGCTGCCGCGCAGCGAGATCGAGGCCGAGTTCAGCCCCACCGTGGCCGAACTGGTGGACGGCGTCACCAAGCTCGACAAGCTGCAGTTCCGCGACCGCCAGGAGGCCGCCGCAGAAAGCTTCCGCAAGATGATGCTGGCGATGGCGCGCGACCTGCGCGTGATCCTGATCAAGCTGGCCGACCGCCTGCACAACATGCGCACCCTGGACGCGATGGCGGCCGAATCGCGGCGCCGCATCGCCCGCGAGACGCTGGAGATCTACGCGCCGATCGCGCAGCGCCTGGGCATGAACCGCATCAAGGCCGAGCTGCAGGACCTGGGCTTCCGCGCGCTGTATCCGTACCGCCACGCGGTGATCTCCCGGCGCATCGCCGCCCAGCCGGTGATGCGGCGCGAGGCCCTGGTGACCATCGAGGCGCAGATGGCGCAGCGGCTGGCCCAGGAAGGCCTGCGCCACCACCTGGTCAGCCGGGTCAAGGCGCCCTGGAGCATCTACACCAAGATGCGGCAGGAGAACAAAAGCCTCGAGCAGGTGCTGGACGTGTTCGGCTTCCGCATCGTGGTGCCCACGGTGATGCAGTGCTATCACGCGCTGGGCGCCGTGCATTCGATCTACAAGCCGCTCGACGCCCGCTTCCGCGACTTCATCGCCATCCCCAAGGCCAACGGCTACCAGAGCCTGCATACCGTGCTGTTCGGCCCCTACGGCGCGCCGGTGGAAGTGCAGATCCGCACCGAGGACATGGACCTGGTGGCCGAGCGCGGCATCGCCGCGCACTGGGTGTACAAGAACGCCGGCTCCGGCGGCAGCGCGGCGCAGGCGCGCGCGCAGGACTGGGTGCGCAACCTGATGGTGACCCAGCAGAGCGCGGACTCGTCGCTGGAGTTCCTGGAAAACGTCAAGGTCGACCTGTTCCCCGACGAGGTCTACCTGTTCACGCCCAAGGGCGACATCCTGGCGCTGCCGCGCAATGCCACCGCGCTGGACTTCGCCTACGCCGTGCACACCGACGTGGGAAACCACGCGGTGGCCGCGCGCGTGGACAAGAAGCTGGTGCCGCTGCGCAGCAAGCTGGCCAGCGGGCAGAGCGTGGAGATCATCACCGCGCCTTCGGCCACGCCCGGTCCGCAGTGGCTGGAGTTTGTGGTCTCGAGCAAGGCGCGCACCGCGATCCGGCATTTCCTCAAGCGGCTCGAGCATGAAGACGCGGTGGACCTGGGCCACCGCATGCTCGACCGCGCGCTGGAGGCCATGGACAGCTCGCTCGACCGCGTCACCACCGACCGGGTCGAGCAGCTACTGGCCGAGCTGCGCTATCGGCGGCTGGAGGAGCTGCTGGCCGACATCGCCCTGGGCAACCGCATGCCGGCCCAGGTGGCACGCATGATGCTGCACGGCCAGGACGAGCTGCCGCTGTCGTCGTCGGCCCTGTCGCGCGCGCCCTCCGAGCGCATCATGATCAGCGGCAGCGAGCGCGGCGTGCTCAGCTTCGCGGCCTGCTGCCATCCGATCCCGGGCGACGAGATCATGGGTTACCTCAGCGCCGGCAAGGGCGTGGTGGTGCACCGCACCGACTGCCCGAACGTGGCCGAGTACCGCAAGTTCCCCGAGCGCTGCGTGCCGATGGCCTGGGACCGCAACGTCGAGGGTGACTACCGCGTGGCCCTGCGCATCGACGTGGAGAACAAGCCCGGCGTGCTGGCCCAGGTGGCCGCGGCGGTGGCCGAGAGCAACTCCAACATCGACTCGGTCGAATACCGCGAGCGCGACGCCGCGATCTCGGTGATGGAATTCTCCATCGAAGTGCGCAACCGCAAGCACCTGGCCGACGTGATCCGGCGCATCCGGCGCCTGGGCGTGGTGCACGGCGTGCAGCGGGTTTAGCGCGCCCCGCGCCGTGCTGGCCGCTGCGCCGCGCGGCTCCTACAATCGCGGTTCCCGTCCTGCAGCCAAGGTGGCCCCATGCCCCGCGATCCGATCAGCACGCCGAACGCTCCCGCCGCCATCGGCCCGTATTCGCAGGCGGTGCGCGCCGGCGGCACGGTCTACCTTTCCGGTCAGATTCCGCTCGACCCCGTCACCGGGGAACTGGTCACGGGTGACATCGCGCGCGAGGCCCGGCGCGTGTTCGACAACCTGCGCGCCGTCTGCGAGGCCGCCGGTGGCTCGCTGGACGACGTCGCCCGCGTGGGCATCTACCTCACCGACCTGGGCGACTTCGCGCAGGTGAACCAGGTGATGGCCGAGTATTTCCAGGCACCTTACCCGGCGCGCTCCACCATCCAGGTGTCGGCGCTGCCGCGCGGTGCGCGTGTCGAGGTCGATGCCGTGCTGGTGACCGGCTGAGCCCATGGCCCGTGCGCCGCGCCGCCGCGGCGACAGCAGTCCCGGCCCGACCCTGGCGCCCTCGGGTGCCGGGGCGCTGTCGACCCTGCCCGGCGTCGGGCCCAAGGTCGCGGAGAAGCTGGCCGCGCGTGGCCTGCTGAGCCTGCAGGACCTCTGGCTGCACCTTCCTCTTCGCTACGAGGACCGCACGCGCATCACCGCCATCGCGACGCTGCTGCCCGGGCAGTCGGCGCAGGTGCTGGCGCGGGTGGAGGCGGTGGAGCGCAGCTTCCGGTTCCGGCCGACGCTGCGCGTGGTGGTGCGAGACGAGTCTCGCGCCAGCCTGGCCTTGCGTTTTTTCCACTTCAATCGGGCGCAGGTGGCGCTGTTCGTGCCGGGCCGTCGCCTGATCTGCTACGGCGAGGCGCGCCCGGGGCAGCACGGCCTGGAAATGGTCCATCCCAGCTACCGGCTGCTGGCCGACGAGGCCGAGGCCGTGATCCACGACCGGCTCGACCCCGTCTATCCGGCGGTGGAGGGACTGGGCCCGCAGTCGCTGTCGCGGCTGATCGGCGAGGCGCTGAAGCGCTTGCCGCCGGCCGAAGCGCTGGAGCTGTTGCCCGATGGCCTGCGCGAGCGCCTGGCCTTGCCGACCCTGCGCGAAGCGCTGCTCACCGCGCACCGCCCGCCGCCCGACTGCGACGTCACCGAGTTCGCGCTGGGCCAGCATCCGGCGCAGCGACGCCTGGCGCTGGAGGAACTGCTGGCCCACCACCTGAGCCTGCAGCGCCAGCGCATCGCGCTGCGTGCGCACGGCGCGATGCCGGTGCGCGGCGCCGGCAAGCTGGCCGCCTCCCTGCGACGGCAGCTGAAGTTCACGCTGACCGGCGCGCAGCAGCGGGTACTGGACGAGGTGGCGCGCGACATGGCGCGGCCCGAGCCCATGCTCCGGCTCGTGCAGGGCGACGTCGGCAGCGGCAAGACCGTGGTGGCGGCGCTGGCTGCGGCCAACGCAGTCGAAGCGGGTCGACAGGTCGCGTTGATGGCGCCTACCGAACTGCTGGCCGAACAACATCTGGCGAACTTCCGCGCCTGGCTCGAGCCGCTGGGCCTGCGGGTCGCCTGGCTGGCCGGCAAGGTCACGGGCAAGGCGCGCACGGCGGTGCTGGCAGAGATCGCCTCGGGCCAGGCCCAGGTGGTGGTGGGCACGCACGCGCTGATGCAGGACAAGGTGGTGTTCTCCAGCCTGGCCCTGGCGATCGTGGACGAGCAGCACCGCTTCGGCGTGCACCAGCGCCTGGCGCTGCGCGACAAGGGCCTGAGCGGCAGCCAGGTGCCGCACCAGCTGGTGATGACCGCCACGCCGATCCCGCGCACGCTGGCGATGTCGGCCTACGCCGACCTGGACGTGTCGGTGATCGACGAGATGCCGCCGGGCCGCACCCCGGTGCAGACGGTGGCGATCAGCGGCGACCGCCGCGGCGACGTGGTCGAGCGCATCCGCGGCGCGTGCGCCGAAGGGCGGCAGGCGTACTGGGTTTGTACGCTGATCGAGGACAGCGAAGAGGTGGAGGCGCAGGCCGCGCAAACCACCTTCGAGCAACTGGGTGCGTTGCTGCCCGAGCTCAGGCTGGGCCTGCTGCACGGGCGCATGAAGCCGGCGGAGAAGCAGGCGGTGATGGCGGAGTTCAAGGCCGGACGCCTGCACCTGCTGGTGGCCACCACGGTGATCGAGGTGGGCGTGGACGTGCCCAATGCCAGCCTGATGGTGATCGAGAACGCCGAGCGCCTGGGCCTGGCCCAGCTGCACCAGCTGCGTGGCCGGGTCGGGCGCGGGGCGGCGGCGTCGAGCTGCGTGCTGATGTTCCGGCCCCCGCTGTCGCAGATGGCGCGCGAGCGGCTGGAGGTGATGCGCGCCAGCACGGATGGCTTCCTGATTGCGGAAAAGGACCTGGAGCTTCGCGGGCCCGGTGAACTGCTGGGCACCCGCCAGACCGGGCTGGCCAGCTTCCGGGTCGCCGACCTGGCGCGCGATGCGCACCTCTTGCCCGAGGTGCACCGGGCGGCGGCACAGCTGCTGGCCGAGGCGCCCGCGCTGGCCGAGCAGTTGGTGGAGCGATGGGTGGGCGGGGCGGCCCGGTTCGCCGGGGCCTGAAGCTTCGGCGCGAAGCGCGAGGCGCCCCACCGCGCCGGATTTCCGCCCGCCTGCGCCCTGCACGCCGCGGTGGCCGAGCGGGTACTCTGTCCGCCCGATTTGCCTGGACCGGCCCCGCGATGAGCGCACGCATCCCGCTGTTGATCGACACCGACCCCGGCGTGGACGACGCCCTGGCCCTGCTGATGGCCTTCGGCGATCCCCGCCACGAGCTGCTGGCACTGACCATCGCGGCCGGCAACGTGGGCCTGGGCCACACCGTGGCCAATGCGCTGAAGCTGTGCGATGTCGCGGGCGTGGACGTGCCGGTGCATGCCGGTTGCCCGGTGCCGCTGGTGCACCCCGCGGCCGACGCGGCCTACGTGCATGGCCAGGACGGCTTCGGCGACACCGGCTACGTCCCCAGTGCGCGCCAGGCCGATCCGGAGCACGCAGCGCTGGCGATCGTTCGCCTGGCAAAGGCGCATGCCGGCCGCTTGCTGCTGGTGATGCTGGGGCCGCTGACCAACCTGGCCCTGGCGCTGCGGCTCGACCCCGACCTTCCTTCACGCATCGGGAGGCTGGTGGTCATGGGCGGCGCGGTGACGGGGCAGGGCAACACCTCGGTGCCGGCGGAATTCAACATCGCCTTCGATCCCGAAGCGGCCGAGGTGGTGTTCCGGGCCTTCCCGCAGTTCGAGCTGGTGGACTGGGAGGCGGTGGTGCGCCACGGCTTCCTGCACCGGGATTTCGAGGCCTGGCTGGCCCGCGGTGACGCCCGGGCCGAGTTCTACGGGGCAATCTCGGCCCACACCCGGCGCTGGTCGGAGGGCAAGCGCGGGGACCACTGGCACAGCGCCGATGCCCTGGCGATGGCGGCCGCGCTGCAGCCCGAGGGCGTGCGCCGGGCCGAGCACCGGCCGCTGGCGGTGGAGCTGGAAGGGCGCCTGAGCCGGGGCGCGACCGTGGTGGACTGGCTGCGCCGCTCGGGCCGGCCGGACAACGCGCGGATCGTCATGGACTACGACCAGGCCCGGTTCGAGGCCCAGGTCCGGGCGGCCCTGGGCGCCTGAACGCGACCCGACCCCGGCTTGCGGCGGGGCGCCGCGGCTGCCTATAATGACGGTCTTTTCCCACGATAACCCGGCGGAGCACCAGCCATGAAGGCCGACATCCATCCCAATTACAAAGAAGTCGTCTTCCAGGACCTGTCCTCCGACTTCGCGTTCCTCACCCGCTCGACCCTCTCCAGCAAGGAGACGATCAAGTGGACCGACGGCAACGAATACGCCCTGATCAAGGTCGACATTACCTCGGCTTCGCACCCGTTCTACACGGGCAAGCAGAAGGTCATGGACACCGGCGGCCGCGTCGACCGCTTCCGCAAGCGCTACGCCAAGTAATCCCCCGCACCCGGGCCTCCCGGGCGGCGACTGCAGCGGCCACCTCCGGGTGGCCGTTTGCATTTCCGGGGCACACCCCCGACCAAGGTTCATGGCACCGTCACTGACTTGCCCGCAGGGCCTGTGAGATACTTCGGCGAATGGTGCCCGCCCCGGCGGCGCCTTCCATTTTGTAGCGATCGCCGCGCCAGAGCCTTCGTGGATGCGGGTCGCGCCATCCCTGAAAGGAGTCAGCCCGTGTCCGACAACAAGAGCGTCGTGCTCAACGCCGCCGGCAAGACCGTCGAGCTTCCGATCCACACCGGCACGCTCGGCGCGCCCTGCGTGGACATCGGCAAGCTGCCCAAGGAAACCGGCCTTTTCACCTACGACCCGGGCTTCGTGGCCACCGCCAGCTGCCGCAGCGCCGTAACCTACATCGACGGCGACGAGGGCGTACTGCTTTACCGCGGCTATCCGATCGAACAGCTGGCCAAGCACTCCAACTTCCTGGAAGTCAGCTACCTGCTGATGAACGGTGAACTGCCCAACAAGGACCAGTTCAATTCGTTCGAGCACGAAGTCACCCACCACACGATGATGCATGAGGCCTTCAAGGGCTTCCTGGGCGGCTTCCGCCACGATGCGCACCCGATGGCGATGCTGTGCGGCATGGTCGGCTCGCTGGCGGCGTTCTACCACAGCGACCTGGACCTGGAAGACCCCGAGCAGCGCCGCCTGGCGGCCATCCGCCTGCTGGCCAAGGTGCCCACCATCGCGGCGGCCTGCTACCGCTATTCGATCGGCTGGCCGGTGCGCTACCCGCGCAACAACCTCGAATACGTCGAGCGCTTCCTGCACATGATGTTCGAGGTGCCCAGCGAGCCGCTGATGCTCAAGCCGGTCGCCGCGCGGGCGCTGGACCTGCTGTTCATCCTGCACGCCGACCACGAGCAGAACGCGTCCACGTCCACCGTCCGCCTGGTCGGTTCCACCGGCGCCAACCCCTATGCGTGCGTCGCCGCCGGCGTGGCGGCGCTCTGGGGGCCCGCGCACGGCGGCGCCAACGAGGCGGTGCTCAAGATGCTCGCCGAGATCGGCCGCCCGGAAGACGTGGGCAAGGCGGTCGAGCGTGCCAAGGACAAGAACTCGGGCTTCCGCCTGATGGGCTTCGGCCACCGTGTGTACAAGAACTTCGACCCGCGCGCGACCATCATCCGCGAGATGTGCCACCAGGTGCTCAACGAGCTGGGCGTGAACGACCCCATGCTTGAGGTCGCGATGAAGCTGGAGGAAGCGGCGCTGAAGGACGAGTACTTCGTGCAGCGCAAGCTTTACCCGAACGTCGATTTCTACTCGGGCATCATCTACAAGGCATTGGGCATCCCGACCGAAATGTTCACGGTGATGTTCGCCATCGCCCGCACGGCCGGCTGGGTGTCGCACTGGCTCGAGCAGCAGACCGATCCGGAAGCCAAGATCGGCCGTCCGCGCCAGATCTATACCGGCGCCGCCAACCGCGATTACGTGGCGCTCGACCGCCGCTGATTCACACCCTGCCCGCAAGCCATGACGCCCCGCCCTGCGGGGCGTCGTCGTTTGCGGGGTCAGGCCACCGGCGTTGCGCTGCCGCCTTCCAGGAGCGCCGCCACGCCCGCCGCGTTGGCGCGGGGCAGGGGACGGTCGTCCATCGGGTCCCAAGGGCCCTGGCGACGCGAGGCGGCCGGCAGGAGCACCAGCTCAAATCCGACGCCGTCGGCCTCGAACTCCCAGGCTGGGCAATCACGCGCTTCGCTGCGGTCCACCCAGACCCGCCTCGTGCGCTGCGTGGCGGGGATACGCTGGTCGCTGAGCAGGTGCACGAGCGGTTCGGACTCGTCGGCATGCAGGTGCAGCGTCACGGGCGTGGCGCGCCCCGCGCTGCCGTCCAGCACCGGCCCCACCAGGCACGGCGAGTACGTGGAAAAGAAGGCCATGGCCTCGCGCGCGGCCTGGCGCTGGCGGCGCAACGCGCCCCCGTCGGCGGCCGCGGGCTGGAACAGGCGCTGGCGTTCCTGCAGCGCCGCCCGGATCTCGTCGCCGCCGGGCAGGCAGGCCTCGTCCCGAACGCCCAGGCGGGCCGCGGCCTTGCGCCGCGCCTGGGCCACATCGGCCAGGCCCTCGGCCATCAGCTTCGCGGCTTCCTGGGCCACCTGGCGCCGCAGGCGGCCGGCATCGTGTTGTCGCGCCGCCATGGCCTGCTCCCGGCTCAGAAGATGTCGAAGGCCTCTTCGTTGCTCAGCTCCGGATCCAGGTCGAAGCCGCTGCTGGTGATGCGGTCGTAGTCCTCGCTCTTGAAGTACTCCTGGATCGAGCCGGGGCTGCCCTCGGGCACCAGGCGGCCCGTGGCCGGGCTGATGGACGCCGTGACGATGCCGGCCGGCACCACCGGTTCGACGTCCGGGATGTCCTTGAGCGCCGTGCGCATGAAGCTGATCCAGATCGGCAGCGCCGCACGGCCGCCGTACTCGCCGCGGCCCAGGGTGTTGAAGTCGTCCTTGCCAACCCAGACTGTGGTCACCAGGTCGCCGCCCAGGCCCGAGAACCAGGCGTCGCGGTGGTCGTTGGTGGAGCCGGTCTTGCCGCCGATGTCGTTGCGTTCCAGCACTTTGGCCGCGGTGGCGGTGCCGCGCTTGACCACGTCCTTCATCAGCGACACCACCAGGAAAGCGGTGCGTTCGTCGATTGCGCGCGGCGCCAGCACCAGTTCCCCCTCGGGCACGTCGGTGGTCGGGGTCGGCGGTGGCGGGGCGGCTTCCGGCGGCGGGGTGGCTGCCTCGGGGCTGAAGTCGAAGCCGTCCACCACGGTGGTGGCACGCTGCTCCCCAGCCAGCCGGCCCGGGCAGCCACGGCAGGCGCGCGGCGGCGCGGCCTGCGACAGCACCACGCCGTTGCGGTCGAGCACCTTGTCCACGAACCAGGGGTCGACCCGGAAGCCGCCGTTGGCGAACACCGCATAGCCGCGGGCGATGGACAGCGGTGTGAGCGAGGACGTGCCCAGCGACATCGACAGGTTCGGCGGCAGGCTCTGCTGGCTGAAGCCGAACTGGGTGATGTAGCGGCTGGCGAAGTCCACGCCGATCGCGTCGAGCAGGCGCACCGACACCAGATTGCGCGACTGCACCATGGCTTCGCGCAGGCGCATCGGACCGGCGAAGTTGCCGGCGTCGTTCTGCGGGCGCCAGACGTTGCCGGCGCGGTCGCGGAACACCACCGGCGCATCAAGCACGATGCTGGCCGGCGAGAAGCCGCGCTCGAACGCCGCCGCGTAGACGAAGGGCTTGAAGCTCGAGCCCGGCAGCCGCTGGGCCTGGGTGGCGCGGTTGAACTTGTTGAGGCCGAAGCTGAAGCCACCGACGAGCGCGCGGATCGCGCCGTCCTCCGGCTGCAGCGACACCAGGGCCGATTGCGCTTGCGGTATCTGCGCGATCATCAGCTCGAACTTCGGTTCGGGCGGCGGTGCCGTGCTCTCGGCGGCCGCGGCGCCGGCGGCAGGCTTGGGCTTGGCCGGCACCGGCACCGGAACAAAGGTGTAGCGGACCACGTCGCCGCGCTTGAGCAGCACCTGGGGCGTCTTGCCGGTCCACTTGGTCGCCTTGGCGTCGAGCAGGACCGGCTCGCCGGCAGCGGTGACCAGGCGGGCGCTGCCGCCTTCGAAACCGGACACGATGCCGGCGGCCAGGCCGCCCAGCGACGGGTAGGCGCGCAGCCGCTTGCGCAGCGCCGCGTCGTCCTCGTCGGCGGCCACGTCCAGCTGCGCCTCCGCGCCGCGCCAGCCGTGGCGGCGATCGTACTCGAGCAGGCCGGCCTGCACGGCCTGCGCGGCGGCCGCCTGGTGCACGCTGTCGAGCGTGGTGTAGACCTTCAGGCCGCTGCTGGTGGCCTCGGCCCCGTAGCGCTGCTCCATCTCCGCGCGCACCATTTCCGCCACGTACGGCGCCTCGACCTCGACCTTGGGCTCGTGCGGGCTGGCGTTGATCGGCTCGGCCTGCGCGGCCAGTTCCTGAGCCACTGTGATCAGGTTTTCCTCGCGCATGCGCAGCAGCACGTAATTGCGGCGGATCAGCGCGCGCTCGGGGTTGATGATGGGGTTGCCGCTGGACGGGAACTTCGGGATCGAGGCCAGCGTCGCGGCCTCGCTCAGGGTCAGCTGGTCCAGCGTCTTGCCGTAGTAATAATCGGCGGCGGCGGCGACGCCGTAGGCGCGGTTTCCGAAGAAACTCTTGTTGAGGTAGAGCTCGAAGATCTCGTCCTTGCTGAGCTCGCGCTCCATCTTCAGCGCGAGGAAAATCTCGGTCATCTTGCGGGTGTACGAGTATTCCGAGCTCAGGAAGAACTGCTTGGCCACCTGCTGGGTGATGGTGCTGCCGCCCGCCACGCGGCGGTCGTCGGTGGTGGCCAGCAGCCACACGGCACGGCTGATGCCGCGCCAGTCCACGCCGGGGTGCTCGTAGAAACGGGCGTCCTCGATGGCGATGAAGGCGTGCTTGACGTGCTCGGGCACGTCGCCGATCTTGACCGGGAACCGGCGCGTCTCACCGATCAGTGCGACCAGCTTGCCATCCCGGGTGTAGATGCTCAGCGGCACCTGCAGCTGGACATTGCGCAGCTCCTGCACGTCGGGCAGGCGGGGGGCGATCAGCCAGTAGATGACGCCCAGGGCAAGCACGCCAAGCAGGCCCAGGCCCACGAAAAACAGCGCCAAACGGCGGAGCCAACGAACGAAACGGGCCATCCTGGGCCTCTCCCGAGGTTTACATCGACATGGGGCAGGGAGTATAGAACGTGCCATGACCCGGAACATGTCGTGGGGGCGGCCGGATTCCGGGGTTGATTGCGTCTAGTTAGGGGAGCGCGAGGGGCAGGTCGACGTGGTCCAGTCGTCCCGAAAGGGGGGGCATTGCCATTTGGCAATTTTTCGTTATTTAATGTAACGGCGCACCTATCTGCTGTAAGCGCCCGTCGGAAGGGGAGAAACCGTGGGTCTTTTCGGAAATGCCAAGACACCGCTCGTCGGTCTGGACATCAGTTCCACGGCCGTCAAGCTTTTGCAGCTCACCGAGTCCGGCGGGCGATATCGCGTGGAGCACTACGCGGTTGAGCCGCTGCCTCCCAATGCCGTGGTCGAGAAGAACATCGTCGAGGTCGAGGCCGTCGGCGAGGCCATCAAGCGGGCCGTGGCCCGCTCGGGCACCAAGGCCCGGCACGCCGCGGCCGCGGTCTCGGGCTCGTCGGTGATCACCAAGATCATCCCGATCCAGGGCGACCTGGACCAGGACGCCCTCGAGGACCAGGTCCAGCTCGAGGCCTCGAACTACATCCCGTACCCGATCGACGAAGTCAGCATCGACTTCGAGGTTCTTGGCCCGGTGCCCAGCAACCCGGAGATGATCCAGGTCATGCTGGCGGCGTCCCGCACCGAGAACGTCGAGCTGCGCCAGTCGGCGCTGGAGCTGGGCAACCTGGTGGCCAAGGTCATCGATGTCGAAGCCTTCGCCATGGAAAACGCCTTCAAGCTGGTCGCCGACCAGCTGTCGGTCCCCAAGGACGCGATCGTCGCCCTGGTGGACATCGGCGCAACCATGACCACGCTCAACGTGCTGCGCAGCCAGCGCAGCATCTACACCCGCGAGCAGGTCTTCGGCGGCAAGCAGCTCACCGACGAAGTCATGCGCCGCTATGGCCTGAGCTACGACGAAGCCGGACTGGCCAAGCGCCAGGGTGGCCTGCCCGAGAGCTACGAGGTCGAGGTGCTCGAGCCGTTCAAGGAAGCCCTGGTCCAGCAGGTCAGCCGACTGCTGCAGTTCTTCTATGCCGGCAGCGATTTCAACCGTGTCGACCAGGTCGTGCTGGCCGGCGGCTGCGCGTCCATCGCCGGCATCGCCAACCTGGTGGAAGAGCAGCTGGGCGTACCAACCGTCATCGCTAACCCGCTCGCCAACATGGCGCTCGGCCCCCGTGTCCAGGCCCATGCCCTGGCGCAGGATGCCCCGGCGCTCATGATCGCCTGCGGCCTGGCCCTGAGGAGCTTCGACTGATGGCCAGAATCAATCTACTTCCCTGGCGCGCAGAGCGGCGCAACCAGCGCCAGAAGGAATTCTTCGCCATGCTTGGCCTGGCGTCCGGTGCTGCGCTGCTGATCAGCTTCCTGATCGTGATGTATTACAGCGGCCAGGTCGAAGGCCAGCAGATGCGCAACCAGTACCTCACCGATCAGATCACGCTGGTTGACGAGCAGATCAAGCAGATCGACGAGCTGGACAAGAAGAAGGCCAACCTGTTGGCCCGCAAGCAGGTCATCGAGGAGCTGCAGGCGAGCCGGTCCCAGATGGTCCACCTGTTCGATGAGCTGGTCCGCACCATTCCTGAAGGCGTGCGACTGAATTCAATCAAGCAGAACGGCCAGACCCTCACGCTTGACGGCCTGGCCCAGTCCAACGCCCGCGTCAGCTCGTACATGCGCAACCTTGAGGCCTCGGGCTGGATGTCCAATCCGGACCTGACCATCATCGAGGCCAAGGGCGAGGACAAGGGTCTGCCGAACGTCTTCTCCCTGAAGGTCACGCTCAAGAGCCCGGAAACCGAAGCAGAAGCAGCCGCAGCCGAGGCGCCCGCCGCCGCCGCGCCGGCCGCCGCAGGAGGTGCGCCATGAGCAGCAAGAAAGTCGACCTCCGGAGCCTGGATTTCAACAATTCCGGCGCGTGGCCGTTCCAGGTCAAGATTGGTGCCTGCCTGGTCGTGGGCGCCGTCATCATCGGCCTGGCCTGGTATCTGTTCGTAAGTGACCAGCGCCTGACGCTGGCCGCCGAGGAGGCCACCGAGGTCACCCTGCGTGAACAGTTCCAGGAGAAGCAGGGCCGGGCGGCCAATCTGGAACCGCTGAAGCAGCAGCTGGCCCAGATGGAAGTGATGCTGCAGCAGATGCTGCGCCAGCTGCCCAGCAAGAACGAAATGCCGGACCTCATCGTGGACGTGTCGCAGACGGCCCTGGCCAGCGGCATCAACAACGAGCTGTTCCAGCCGGGTGCGGAGACGATGCTCGAGTTCTACGCGGAGAAGCCCATCTCCCTGCGCATGGCTGGCACCTACCACCAGTTCGGCGCCTTCGTCAGCGGCGTTGCATCCCTGCCGCGCGTGGTGATCATGACCATGCACGACATCTCGCTCAAGCCGCGCGGGCCGGGCGACAGCACCCTGGTTCTGGAGGGCACCGTGAAGACGTATCGCTACCTGGACGAGGACGAGGTGCCGGCTCCGGCGCCTGATCCCGCCGCCGCTGCCGCGGCACCGGCCGCGCTGAGCGGAGGTGTTCAGTGATGACTGCCCCGATGACCAGGAAACTTGCCACCGGGCTGCTGCTTGCCACCGTGGCCGTGGCGTTGACGGCCTGCACCCGCGGCAGTCGCGACCTCGAGGCCTGGGTGGCCGAGGTCAAGGCCCGCCCGGCGCCGCCGCTGGACCCGCTGCCGGTGATGAAGCAGTTCGAAACTTTCGAATATGCCGCGCAGAACCTGCGCGACCCCTTCAGCCCGCCTGAAGCCGACCGCGATGGTGCGGCCGGCCTGCGCCCCGATCCCAACCGTCGCAAGGAAGTGCTCGAAGCCTTCCCGCTCGACAGTCTGGACATGGTGGGCACGATCGGCGCCGGCGGTTCGATCATCGGCCTGGTCATGGGGCCGGACAAGGTGACCTACCGGGTTCGCCCGGGCAATTACATGGGGCTCAGCGACGGTCGCATCACCGCGGTTACCGATGACCGCATTGAGATGGTCGAACTCGTACCTGATGGGGCCGGCGGTTGGCTTGAGCGTCAAGCCAAAATCGCCCTTGAAGACAATTGATTGGGGGAATGCACGATGACCGCGAATAAAACGATCGGCCAGGCGATGGGCACCAAGCGCACTTGGTTGCTGGCCATGGGAGCGCTCGCCGTCGGCCTGACGACGTCGCTGTCGGCCATGGCCGCGAACGTCCTCCAGGACGTGCGCTACGCATCGGCCCCCGGAGGCAAGGTCGACATCACCCTGCAGTTCGCAGAGCCGGTGGGCGACGTCCAGGCCTTCACCACGGATACGCCGCCGCGCATCGCGGTGGACATCCCCGACACCACCAACGGCCTGAGCCAGCGGCGCGTGGTCATCGGCAGCGGCGCCACGTCCGCCGTCTCGGCGGTCGAAGCCGGCGGCCGGACCCGCGTGGTGGTCGACCTGTTCCGCCCCGCCAGCTACACCACCCGCAGCGCAGGCAACCTGCTCGTGCTCACGGTGGACGCCGGTGCGGTGCAGAGCAACGCGGCCAACGCGATGACTAGCGCCTCCGACCCGACCAAACGCGTCGCCTCCGCGATCGAAGTCGCCAACATCGACTTCCGCCGCGGTGAAAACGGCGCCGGCCGGGTGGTCTTGCGCTTCAGCAGTGACGGCGCTACCGCCGACATGCGCAATGAAGGTTCCAAGATCGTCGTGGACGTGCCCAACGCCAGCATCCCGGAGAACCTGCGCCGGCGCCTGGACGTGGTGGACTTCGCCACCCCGGTCCAGAGCCTCGAGCCCAACAGCAACGCCGGCAGCACCCGCCTGGTGATCAATACCAACGGTGCCTTCGACTCCATGGCCTACCAGACGGGCAACGAGTACGTCATCGAGATTTCGCCCAAGCGCGGCGCGGTCATTGCCTCCGCCGCCGCCCCGCGCGCCGCGGGTGCCGTCGCCGGCCAGGCCGCCCCGGGTCGCTACGCCGGGCGCCCGGTGACGTTCAACTTCCAGGACGTGCCGGTGCGCACGGTGCTGCAGCTGATCGCCGAGGAATCCAACCTCAACGTCGTGGCCTCGGACACGGTGCAGGGCAACGTCACGCTGCGCCTGATCAACGTGCCTTGGGACCAGGCGATGGAAATCGTCCTGCGCGCCAAGCAGCTCGACAAGCGGCGCGACGGCAACGTCATTTGGGTCGCCCCGCAGAAGGAGATCGCGGAGTTCGAGAAGGCGCAGGCGGATGCCCGCATCGCGCTTGAAGACCGTGAGGAGATGGTCACCGAGTACATCCCGATCAACTACGGCAATGCCGAGGAAATCGCGAAGCTGCTGACGGAAAACAGCAAGAACTCCGGCAGCGGTGGCACGTCCGGCGGTGCGGGTGGCAGCTCGAAGGGCTTCCTGTCGCCCCGCGGCAGCGTCAGCTTCGACAGCCGCACCAACACGCTGCTGCTGATCGACATTCCGAAGAAGATTCAGGAGATCCGCGCGCTGTTGGCCACGCTTGACCGGCCGGTCGACCAGGTGCTTATCGAGGCCCGGATCGTGGTCGCCTCCGAGACCTTTGCCCGCGAGCTGGGCGTGATCTTCGGTGTCCAGGACCGCGTTGGCACCCTGCCGGCGGCTGCGGCGGCGGGTGAAACCACCACCGACTCCGGTTTCCAGGTCGGTCTGCCCGTGGCTACCCCGGCCGGCACCCTGAACCTCAGCATCCTGCGCAGCGACATGTCGCTCGACCTGGAGCTGTCCGCGCTTGAGGAAGAAGGCCGCGGCGAAGTGGTGTCCAACCCGCGCGTCATCACCGCCAACCAGCGTGAAGCCATCATCCGCCAGGGTGATGAAGTGGGCTACCTGACGATCCAGCCGGCCACCACCCCGGGTGCCGTCGCGCAGGCCACGGTGGAGTTCAAGGAAGTGCTGCTCGAGCTCAAGGTCACCCCGACGATCACCCAGGATGGCCGCGTCTACCTCAACCTGATGGTCAAGAAGGACGAGGTCAGCGAGCTGATCACCAACCCGGCCGGTGGCTTCGTGCCGCAGATCGCGCGCCGCGAGGTCAGCACCGCGGTGCTGATCGACAACGGCCAGACGGTCGTGGTCGGCGGCGTGTACGAGTTCACCAACCGCGAGGACCTGCGCAAGGTGCCCTTCCTGGGCGACCTGCCGGTGCTCGGCAACCTGTTCAAGAACAAGAACAAGACGGCGAACAAGGCCGAGCTGCTGATCTTCGTGACCCCGCGCATCCTGCAGGTCGCCAAGAAGGCCTGAACAGGCGTCAGGTAGAAGACCCGCACAGGGCCGCGCAAGCGGCCCTGTGCTTTTGTGGCCCGCGGGCGCGAAGGGAAGAGGGCGGCGGCGATGAAACACCTGCGCGTGCAGCTGCAGCCCGGCGAAGTCCTCTTTCGCGAAGGCGACGACCCCGGCACGGCCTATTTGATCGAGGCGGGCAGCGTCGAGGTCCGCACCCGGCAACGCGGCCATGACGTCGTGCTCAGCCTGCTCGGGCCGGGCGAGCTGGTGGGCGAAATGGCCGTCATCGACGACTCGCCCCGCACTGCGACGGCCACCGCCACCAGCGCCTGCACCCTGTTTCCCATCGACCGACAGCAAATCGCCGAGCGGTTGGCCGCCACCGATCCGATCATCCGCTCGCTGCTGGAAGGCCAGCTCAAGCGCTACCGCGGTGCGCTGGCGGCCCTGCAGGGCAAGGAGCCTGCAGCGGATGCGCCCTCGGCCTGGGAGCAGCTGGGCATCGGCAAGATCCGGCTCGAATCCCAGCTGCGCGAAGCGCTGGCCAGCCGCCAACTGGAGCTGAGCTACCAGCCGCTGTCGCACATCGCCAGCAGCCAGATCGCCGGCTACGAGGCGCTGGTGCGCTGGAACCATCCCGAACGGGGACCGGTTTCACCAGCAGAGTTTGTCGCCCTGGCCGAAGAGACCTCGCTGATCGTTCCGGTCGGCGAATACGTCATCGACACCGCCTGCGAAGCCATCGCCGCCCTGATCGCCGCGGGGCACGTGCCCGCACCGTTCGTAGCCGTCAATGTTTCCGCGCGCCAGCTTTCGCATCCGGGCCTGATCGAGCGCATCGTCGCGCGCGTGGACGCCGCCAGCCTGCCGCGCGGCAGCCTGAAGCTCGAGATCACGGAGAGCCAGGTGCTGGACTACACCCACGTCGCGGCCATCATCGACCTGTGCCACGTGCATGGCATCCGCGTGGCGCTGGATGACTTCGGCACCGGCTATTCGCACCTGTGCCATCTGCACCGGCTGCCGTTCGACACGCTGAAGGTGGACCAGTCCTTCTCCCGGCACATGCTGGAAGACAAGCGTTCGATGGCGATCGTGGAAACCATCGTACAGCTGGGCCGTGCCGTGTCGGCCGAGATCGTGGTCGAGGGCATCGAATCGCAGGCCCAGCTCGAGGCCCTGCGCCGTCTGGGTTGCGACTATGCCCAGGGCTACCTGGTCGGCCGGCCTCGATCGCTGGATCAGATCCTGGCCGTGGACCGGGACCGGCCCGCGCAAGGGCTGGTGTAAGCTTCGAACGCCTCGTCAATCAGGGTTGCTGCGTGACCAGACTGCTTTCGAACATTCCGGCTGCCGCCGCGGACGCCAGCGCGCCCGCCGCCGCAGGCATCGACCAGGCGATCCAGTCCGTCTTCGGCCCGGTCGCCGATGCCCTGGCCCGCATCGTCTTCGTCGAGATACCCCTGCCCGGCGGCCTGTCCGCCTCCGCCATCGTCATCTGGCTGGCGATCGCCGCCTGCGTCTTCACGGTGTACTTCCGCTTCATCAACCTGCGCGGCTTCGTGCACGGCTTCCGCATCCTGCGCGGTGACTATGCCGATCCGACCGGGCCGGGCGAGGTCAGCCATTTCCAGGCGCTCACGTCGGCGGTTTCCGGAACCGTGGGCCTGGGCAACATCGCCGGCGTCGCGGTCGCGATCACCGTCGGCGGACCGGGCGCGACCTTCTGGATGATCGTGGCGGGCCTGCTGGGCATGTCCTCGAAGTTCGTCGAGTGCACCTTGGGCGTGATGTACCGCCGACAGAACGCCGACGGCAGCATTTCCGGCGGGCCGATGTACTACCTGAGCCAGGGGCTGGCGGTTAACCGCCCCCGGCTGGCGGGGCTGGGACGCGGGCTCGCGATCTTCTACGCCGCCTGCATCGTCGGCGGCGCGGCCGGTTCCGGCGCGCTGTTCCAGGCCAACCAGACCTATGCCCAGGTGCTCAGTGTCACCGGCGGCGCCGAAGGGCCGCTGGCAGGCCGCGGCTGGCTGTTCGGCCTGGGCCTGGCGGTGCTCACCGGCATCGTGGTGGTCGGCGGCATCTCCCGCATCGGCCGCGTCACCGCCAAGCTGGTGCCGGCCATGGCGCTGCTGTACGTCACCGCAGGCGCCGCCGTGCTGGCCGTGCACGTGGACCAGATCCCGGCGGCGGTGGGCGCGATCCTGCATGGCGCCTTCACCGGCGAGGCCGCCTACGGTGGCGTGCTGGGCGCGCTGATCGTTGGCTTCCGCCGCGCCGCCTTCTCCAACGAAGCGGGCCTGGGTTCTTCGGCCATCGCCCATTCGGCGGTGCGTACCCGCGAACCGCTGACCGAGGGCTTCGTCGCGCTCTGGGAACCCTTCATCGACACCGTGGTCATCTGCACCATGACCGCGCTGATCATCATCGTCTCGGGCCAGTACCTGCAGCCCGGCCCCGACGGCGTGGCGCTCACCTCGCGCGCCTTCGCTTCGGTGTTCAGCTGGTTCCCGTACGTGCTGACGGTGGCGGTGTTCCTGTTCGCCTATTCGACGATGATCACCTGGGGCTACTACGGCACCAAGGCGGTGGGCTTCCTCACCGGCGAGTCGAAGCTGGCGATGAACGTGTTCAAGCTGGTGTTCCTGGCCATGACGGTGGTCGGCTGTTCGATGCAGCTGGGCAGCATCGTCGGCATCGCCGATGCGATGCTGCTGCTGATGTCGGTGCCCAACCTGATCGGCGTGTACCTGCTGATGCCGGTGGTGCGCCGCGAGCTCGACAGCTACCTCGCCCGGCTCAAGTCCGGCGAGATCCGGCCCACGGCTGACCTGGAGACCCCACGATGAGCCCCCGTCCCGCCCTGCCGCTGCACTGGAAGATCGCCATCGGCTTCGCCACCGGACTGGCCGCGGGCCTGCTGGTGCACTATACGGCCGGCGCCGACGCCGGCTGGGTGCGCGCCGCCACCGGCTACGTGACCCAGCCCTTCTCCACGCTGTTCCTCAGCCTGATCTTCATGATGATCGTGCCGCTGCTGTTTTCGGCGCTGGTGGTGGGCGTGTCGGAAATGGGCGACGTCGCCTCGCTGGGCCGCATCGGCTGGCGCACGCTGGGCTACACCATCCTGCTCTCGGCGCTGGCCGTGCTGCTGGGCCTGGTGATGGTCAACCTGCTCAAGCCCGGCGTCGGCGTGGACCCCGTCCTGGCCCAGCAGCTGCTGACCGACGGCGCCGAGCGCGCGCAGGCGATCGTGCGCGACAGCCAGACCCAGCCCAGCGGCATGGCCATGCTGCTGTCGATCGTGCCGCAGAACGCAGTGCGCGCGGCCTCCGACAACGGCACCATCCTGGCCCTGATGTTCTTCTCGCTGATGTTCGGCGTGGGTATCGTGGTGAGCAAGGCCACCCCGGCCATCGCGACGCTCAAGCACGGCATCGAGGGCCTGTTCGAAGTCTCCATGACCCTGATCGGCCTCATCATCCGGCTGGCGCCGTATGCGGTGTTCTGCTTCATGTTCAACCTGGCGGTCCTGTTCGGCTGGGACCTGCTGGTGCGGCTGGGCGCCTACGTGCTGGTGGTGGTCGGCGCGCTGGCCGTGCACCTGTTCCTGGTGTATCCGGCGGCGCTGAAACTGCTGGGCGGGTTCTCGCCGGCGAAGTTCTTCCGGGGGGTGCAGGAAGCGATGCTGATGGCCTTCAGCACCGCCTCGAGCAATGCCACGCTGCCGACTGCGCTGCGCATCGCCGACGAGAAGCTGGGCCTGCCGCGACATGTGTCCCGGTTCGTGCTGACCATCGGCGCCACCGCCAACCAGAACGGCACGGCGCTTTTCGAGGGCGTCACCGTGATCTTCCTGGCGCAGTTCTTCGGGGTCGAACTGACCCTGCTGCAGCAGTTCACGGTGATGCTGGTCTGCATCCTGGGCGGCATAGGCACCGCCGGCGTGCCCTCGGGCTCGCTGCCCGTGGTGGCGCTGATCTGCGTGATGGTGGGCGTGCCGGCCGAGGGTATCGGCCTGGTGCTGGGCGTGAACCACTTCCTGGACATGTGCCGCACCACGGTGAATGTCACCGGCGACCTGGCCATTGCGGCCCTGGTGTCCAAGGGCGAGAGCCACCGGCCCGAGCGGTCCGACACGGCCGACGCGGCCGCGCTCTGACCCGGGCGCGCCCGGCCTAGCAGCGGCCGGGACCGGCCGCAACCGCGACAGCGCGCCGACGGGATGGGACAATGCGCGGCCCGCAACCGGCGGGCGTCCGCCCCGATCGCCATGACGACCCCGACCCGCCGCGAACTCGCCAACGCCATCCGCTTCCTGGCCATGGACGCCGTCGAGGCGGCCAAGTCCGGCCACCCGGGCATGCCGATGGGCATGGCCGACATCGCCGAGGTGCTCTGGAACGACTTCCTGCGGCACAACCCCAACAATCCCAAGTGGTTCAACCGCGACCGCTTCGTGCTGTCCAATGGCCACGGTTCGATGCTGGTCTACGCCCTGCTGCACCTGAGCGGCTATGACCTGCCGATCGAGCAGCTCAAGCGCTTCCGCCAGCTGCACAGCAAGACCGCCGGCCATCCCGAGTTCGGCCACACGCCGGGCGTGGAAACCACTACTGGCCCGCTGGGCCAGGGCCTGGCCAATGCCGTGGGCATGGCGCTGGCCGAGCAGCTGCTGGCTCAGCGCTTCAACCGTCCTGAATTCGAGATCGTCGACCACACCACCTGGGTGTTCATGGGCGACGGCTGCCTGATGGAAGGCATCTCGCACGAGGCCGCCTCGCTGGCCGGCACCTGGGGCCTGGGCAAGCTGATCGCGTTCTGGGACGACAACCGCATCTCGATCGACGGTGACACCGCCGGCTGGTTCACCGACGACACCGCGGCGCGCTTCGAGTCCTACGGCTGGCAGGTGATCCGCAAGGTGGACGGCCACGATCCGGTCGAGATCAGCCAGGCCATCCGCACCGCCCAGGCCGAAACCGGCAAGCCGACCCTGATCTGCTGCCGCACCACCATCGGCTTCGGTTCGCCCGGCAAGGCCGGCAAGGAATCCAGCCATGGCGCCCCGCTGGGCAAGGACGAAATCGCCGCCACCCGTGCGGCGCTCGGCTGGCCGCATGCGCCGTTCGAGATCCCGCAGGCCATTTCCGATGGCTGGCGCGCCGGCAATACCGGCCTGGTGCGCGAGGAACAGTGGAACCGGCTGTTCGACGCCTATGCCAAGGCCCATCCCGAGCTGGCGGCCGAACTGGTGCGCCGCTCCCATGCCGAGCTGCCCGAAGGCTTTGCGGAAGCCGCGCAGGCCTACATCGCCAAACTGCAGCTCGATGGACCGGTGGTCGCCTCTCGCAAGGCTTCGCAGATGGCGCTGGACGCGTTCGGCCCGCTGCTGCCCGAGCTGATCGGCGGCTCGGCCGACCTGGCCCATTCCAACCTCACCCTGTGGAAGGGCAGCAAGTCGGTCACCAGCCGCGATGCCAGCGCCAACTACGTGCACTACGGCGTGCGCGAGTTCGGCATGAGCGCCATCAGCAACGGCATCGCGCTGCACGGCGGCTTCATTCCCTACGACGCCACCTTCCTGGTGTTCTCCGACTACTCGCGCAACGCGCTGCGCATGTCGGCGCTGATTCCCACCCGCGCCATCCACGTGTTCACCCACGACTCGATCGGCCTGGGCGAAGACGGCCCCACCCACCAGCCGGTGGAGCACCTGGCCTCGCTGCGCTACATCCCCAACAACGATGTCTGGCGCCCCTGCGACGCCGTGGAATCGGCGGTGTGCTGGCAGGCCGCGATCGAACGCGCGGACGGCCCCAGCTGCCTGGTCTTCAGCCGCCAGAACCTGGCCCACCAGCCGCGCACGCCGCAGCAGCTGGGCGATATCGCCCGCGGCGGCTACGTGCTCAGCGATCCGGGCGAAGCGCAGTTCGACGTGCTGCTGATCGGCACCGGCTCGGAGGTGGAGCTGGCGATGGAAGCCATGCGCCAGCTGGCGGGCGAGGGCATCAAGGCGCGCGTGGTGTCCATGCCCTGCGCGGAGGTGTTCGACCGCCAGCCGCTGGAATGGCGCGAGGCCGTGCTGCCCTCGTGGTGCCGCAAACGCGTGGCGGTGGAAGCCGGCGTCACCGGCTACTGGCGCAAGTACGTGGGCCTGGACGGCGCGGTGATCGGCATCGACAGCTTCGGTGCGTCGGCGCCGGCCGACCAGCTGTACGTGCATTTCGGGATCACGGTGCAGGCCGTGGTGGACGCGGCCAAGGCGATGCGCTGACTCAGCGCTTCAGCGTTCCGGCGATCCAGAACCCGAAAAACATCACCGGAACCACCAGCAGGGACTCGGGCGCGAGCCGCCCGAGTCCGGCCAGCGCAGGCCCGGGGCAATAGCCCGCCAGGCCCCAGCCGACCCCGAACAGCACGGCTCCCAGCAGCAGATCGCGGTCCACCGTGCGCTTGCCCGGCAGCTGCAACGGACCGCAGACCGCACGACCGCGCCGCCGCACCAAGGCGAACCCGGGCACGGCCACCGCCAGCGCGCCGCCCATCACGAAGGCCAGGCTGGGATCCCAATTGCCCAGCACATCCAGGAAGGCCAGCACCTTCTCCGGATCGGCCATGCCCGCCACGGCAAGTCCCAGCCCGAACAGCAGGCCGGCGATTCCGGCGAACACGACCGGCCTAGCCGATGACATGGCGCACCACCGTCGTCGTGGCCACCGCCGTGCCCATGAAGACCACCACCGCCGCCAGCGACCTCGGCGAAAAGCGCGCCAGCCCGCAGATGCCGTGACCGCTGGTGCAGCCGCTGCCCAGGCGCGTGCCGATGCCGACCAGCAGCGCACCCGCCAGCAGCAGGGGCAGGGGAAAACCGCTGCGCGCCGGCGCGACCCCGGGAGCCATCGCAAACCAGAGGCCCGCGCCGATCACCAGGCCGGCCAGGAAGGCCCGGCGCCAACGGCGTTCCGCGCCCGTTTCCACCAGGGCGTTCCAGGCGATGCCGCTGATGCCGGCGATGCGGCCATTGAGCCCCAGCAGCACCGTGGCCGCCAGGCCGATCAGGGCGCCGCCCGCCAGCGCAGGGATCCAGGCGCTCACAGGGCGTCCAGCGGAATCTTGAGGTAGCGCACGCCATTGGCTTCCGGCGGCGGCAGCGCGCCCGCGCGGATGTTGACCTGCACCGAGGGCAGGATCAGGTTCGGCATGGCCAGGGTGGCATCGCGCGCCTTGCGCTGCTTCACGTAGTCGGCCTCCTCCACGCCTTCGCGCACGTGCACGTTGCTGCGCTTCTGCGCGCCGATGGTGGTCTCGCATTCGATCGCGCGCCCGCCCGGACCGTAGTCGTGGCACACAAAGACGCGCGTGTCGTCTGGCAGCAGGTAAAGCCGGTGGATGGAGCGGAACAGCTTGCCGGCATCGCCGCCCGGGAAGTCGCAGCGCGCGGTGCCGCCATCGGGCATGAACAGGCTGTCGCCGGTGAACAGGGCGTCGCCGATCAGGTAGCTGACGCTGTCGTTGGTGTGGCCGGGCGTGGCGATCACGCGTCCGGTCAGCCCGCCGATGGCGAAGACCTCGCCGTCGGCGAACAGATGGTCGAACTGCGATCCGTCGGTGGCGAAGTCGGCTTCCAGATTGAAGATCGGCTTGAACGTCGCCTGCACTTCGCGGATGCCGGCGCCGATGGCGATGCGTCCGCCCAGCGTGCGCTGGATGTGCGGGGCGGCGGTCAGGTGGTCGGCGTGGGCATGGGTTTCCAGGATCCAGTCCAGGTGCAGCCCGCGTTCGCGCACCCAGCGCAGGATCGCGTCCACGGCGGTGGTGCCGGTGCGCCCGGACTTGGGGTCGTAGTCGAGCACCGGATCGATGATGGCGCATCGGGCGGCGGGCAGGTCCGCGACCACGTAGCTCCAGGTGCCGGTTTCCTCGTGCAGGAAGGCTTGGACGGTGGGCGTGTTCATGGGCGTGTCTCCTTGGGGTCAAATTAGCACTTGCTAATTTAGATTGCAATAATATAATTGCGGCATGCCCGTGAAGTCCTCCCCTCGCCAAACCTCCTCCAGCGCCCGCCTGAGCGACATGGCGGCGGCCGCCCAGTCCGCCTCCGCGCTGATGCGGGCACTGGGCAACGAGCAGCGGCTGCTGGTGCTGTGCCACCTGTCCGAGGGCGAGGCCTCGGTGGGCGCCCTGCTGGAACGGCTGCCGCTCAGCCAATCGGCGCTGTCCCAGCACCTGGCCAAGCTTCGGGAAGGCGGCTTCGTGAAAACCCGCCGGGAAGCGCAGCAGGTCTTCTATTCCTTGCCCAAGGGTCCGGCCCGGTCGCTGGTGGCGATGCTGCACAAGCTGTACTGCCCGCGATGACACCGGAACAGGACGAGGAGGCCATGCCTGCGCTGCCGTTGGCGGACATTCCGGGCTTTCGCCGGCTGGAACCGACCTTGGCCAGTGCGGGACAACCCGAGCCGGCCGATTGGCCGAGGCTGGTCGCCGCTGGCTTCCGCGGCGTGCTCAACCTTCGTCCTGGCACGGAGCAGCCCGGTTTTGACGAAGCCGAGGCCGTTGCCGCCCTCGGCATGGTCTACGCGGCGCTGCCGGTGGCCACCAGCGCGGATCTCACGCCTGCGCTCGTGGCCCGTTTCGACGAGCTCCTGCAACGCTTGCCTTCGCCCTGCCTTGTGCACTGCGCCAGCGGCAACCGGGTCGGGGCGCTGTTCGCGCTGCGCGAAGCGTGGCTTCGCGGGGCAGGGGTCGAAGCCGCCGTGGAAAAAGGCCGGCAGGCCGGGCTTTCCGGACTGGAAGCCCCGGTGCGGGCGCTACTCTCGCGTTAGGACCGGCGCGTTTCCGACAGCGCTAATCGCAACAGCCTGCCCTGCAGGCGATCCCCGAAACCGGACGGTGCGTTGAGGCCCATGCGCGCCAGCGCCTCGTCGTCGGCAGGCGACCGGGTTGCGATCGCGCGGGCCAGGGTCAGGAACTTCCGTCCACCGGTCGTGTTCGATTTCAGCCAAGCCAGGGCTTTCGCCAGGCGCTGCTCGACCGGTGTGAAATCGCTGCCCATCGGGTAGTCGGGCAGCACGCCGCTCCGCCGCAGCGGACGCAGCCGCGCGGCCAGGTCGTCGCAATCATTGCGGGCCCAAGCTTGCGGCGGCGCGAAGCCGGCGTCGATCTTGCCAGCGGCCTTCGCGGCCGCCAGCAGCGTGGCCTGGTGGCGGACGTCGGCCAGGCCCAGCATCGCCTGCGCGCAATCGCCGTCGCTGCGGCCGCGCAGGTCGGCGATACCGTACTCGGTAATGGCCAGGTCGCGCAGGTGGCGCGGGATGGTCACGTGGCCATAGTTCCACAGGAGGTTGGAGGCCGCGCCCGCGCCGCGCACCGCGCGCAGCATCAGCACCGAACGCGCGTCGTGCAGGGCATGCGCCATCGCCACGAAGTTGTACTGGCCGCCGACGCCGGACACGACGCGGCCGTCCTCCAGCGCGTCCGACACTGCCGCGCCCAGGCCGGTCATCATCATGCAGGTGTTGAAGAAGCGCGCGTCGCGGCGCTGCTCGCGCTCCAGGGCTTCGTTGTTTCCGTAGAGCTCGTTGATGTGCGACACGCGGGTCATGCCGATGCCGCGCGCCTGCGCCGGCGACAGGCCGCGCAGCCAGGCGTACAGCTCGCTGGAGCCCAGGTAGAAGGCACCGTCGAGGTAGCGTCCGTCGCGTTCGAGCGCGCCGCGGTCCGCGTCGGTGGGCGTGCCGGCGTTGATGCGCGCCATCGCGGCGGGATCGTCCACCACGCGTCGCGACAGGATGCCGGCCTGCGCCAGGCAGCGGAAACCGTCGTTGACCATTTCGCTGGCGCCGTACAGGCCCTGCACGAAGGGCGCGACGCCGCCGGTGGCCTGCACCAGGCGGGAGCTCGCGAGCCCGGGCGAGAGCGCCTCCAGCGCCGCCAGGTAGTCGGCGTTGCGCGTGTGCCGCAGCACCAGCGCGTGGCACAGCGCATCCGACAGCGAGCCGATGCCGATCTGCAGCGTGCCGCCGTCGCGCACCAGGGTGCTGGCGTACAGGCCGATGGCGTAGTCGGCGTCGTTCACCGGCTCGCGCGGCAGCGCAAACAGCTTCGGCGCCGGGCCCGGCAGGTCCAGCACCAGGTCGAAATAGTCCTGCGGGACCGCGCACGGGCCATCGAGCCAGGGCAGGTTCGGGTCGATCTCGGCCACCAGCAGCGGGCGGGGCTTGCCCAGCCGCGCCATCTCGTCCACCAGGTCGAAGGTGAGGTCGGGATTGCAGCTCAGGCTCAGGCGCGTGCCGCCCGGTTCGCGCGCCACTTTCTGCACCAGAGCTTGGGCGCCGCGCTCGGCCACCGCACGCGCCACGTGGGTGTAGTTGAGGCTGACGTAGTCACGCTGGGCCACGTCCGAGCGCAGCAGGGCGCCGGACTGCATGTAGAACTCCTCGACGCGCACGTTGGCCGGCAGCGTGCCGGCGCGCAGGGCCAGCGCGTAGTCGAGCGCCGGGAAGTCATCGCCGAACTGGCGCGACAGGAAGGGCGCCAGGAAACGCCGCTGCAGTCCCTGGCCTGGGGCCGGCGGCGTCAGCGACAGCGCGGTGAGCAGGTGCAGCGACCGCGCCGGGTCGGCGGCAATGCGTCGCGTCAGCGCATTGAGCAGCCGGTGCGGCTTGCCCAGCCCCAGCGGGGCCGCCAGCACCAGGGCCGGCCCAGCATGGGCCAGCAGCCGGTCCACGGCGGCATCGAGGGAGTCGAGCTGGAGCGGTGGGGCCATCGGAAGTGCCTGTGGAATCGAGCCCCAGTATCGCACTGCAGCCAGCGCTTGACATTTTCGATTACGGGCGTAAATTCAGAAAAAATTACGGACGTAATCGGGATGCAGATCAGCGAAGCCGAATCGGTGGTGATGCAGGTGCTGTGGAAACGCTGCCCGCTGGCCGCCGAAGACGTGCACAAGGCGGTCGCCGCCCGCCAGGGCTGGCAGGAGGCGACGGTGAAGACCTTGCTCAACCGTCTGCTCAACAAGGGCGCCATCGCGGCGCGCAAGGAAGGTCGGCGCTATCTCTACAGCCCGGTGCTGGCGCGGGAGGACTGGCTGCAGGCGGAAAGCGAAAGCCTGCTTGATCGCCTCTTCGGCGGTCGCGTGGCCCCGATGGTGGCGCATTTCACCGAGCGGCGCCGGCTGGGCAAGAAGGACATCGCCGAGCTCAAGAAGCTGGTGCAGGAGCTCGACGATGAGCCGTGACCTGCTGCAGCTTCTGATCGAGGGGACCCTGTCCACCAGCGCCGCCATCGTGCTGGTGCTGCTGCTGCGACAGCCGCTGCGTGCGGCCTTCGGGGCCGGCGCGGCCTATGCCGCCTGGAGCCTGGTGCCGGTTGCCCTGCTGGCCGTGGCCTTGCCTGCCGCGGTCGTTCCGGTCGCACCCTCGGCTGGCATCGCACTGCCTGCCATCGCGACCATCGCAGATACCGCAGCGCCGGCGGCGGCGATCGATGTACGTCTCGCGTGGCTGGGGCTGTGGGCCTTGGGCGCGCTCGGCATGGCGGCCTTTCTCCTGCGCCAGCAGCGGCGCTTCACCGCCAGCCTGGGTGCGCTGGTCACGCGTTCCGATGGCCTGCTGCAAAGTGACAGCGCCGCGGGCCTGCCGGCGGTGATCGGCTGGCGGGCGCGCATCGTGCTGCCCGCCGATTTCGAAACCCGGTATGACGCGGCCCAGCAACAGCTGGTGCTTTGCCACGAACAGGTGCACCAGCGCCGGGGCGATCTGCCGGTGAACGCGGGGGTGTCGCTGCTGCGTTGCCTGCTGTGGTTCAACCCGCTGGTGCACCACGCGGCCGAACGCCTGCGCCAGGACCAGGAACTGGCTTGCGATGCCGCCGTGCTCGCGCGGTTCCCGCGTCATCGCCGCGCCTACGGCGAGGCCCTGCTCAAGACCCAGCTCGCCGACCGGCCACTGCCCGTGGGCTGCCACTGGTTTGGTTCCCATCCGCTCAAGGAGCGCATTGCCATGCTCAAACGTCCTCTTCCCGGCCGCACACGCGTCTTTTCCGGATTCATGATCGTGTTTGCGCTGGCCACCGCAGGCGGCTGGTCCGCCTGGGCGGCGCAGCCCGCGCGCGCCATCGTGGTGGCACCGGCCGAGGGCGAGCTGGGCGTGACGATGACGGTCCGCATCGACGGGCAACAGGAAAGGGTGCAGTCGCTCAACCTGCGCGCCGGTGAAGCGCATCGTTTCGAATTCGAGCAGTCGGGTGCCGCCTGGGTGGTGGAGCTGGCCCTCACGCCGCGCGAGGATGGCACCGTGTTCGCCGATGCCGAGATCCTTCGCGACGGTGTCAGCCAGGGGAGTCCGAAGCTGATCTTCAAGCCGGGTGAGCCAGGCGCCGCGATGAGCGTGGGTGAGCAGGATGCGGGCGGCGGATTCCGTGGCATCGCACTGGAGCTGGTGGTTCGCCTGCCTGAGGCCAAGGTGGCGGCGGAGGTCGCCCCGGTGTCCGGGCCGATGCCGTGGACGGCCTCGCTGTCGCGCTGGACCGGGGCTGCCCCGCCTGAGCCGGCGTGCTGAGATCGCGGCTTACGGGCGCGGCGGATCCAAAGCAGCGTTGATCAACTCCGCAAGCCGCGCCCCGGCCTGGCGCACACGCCGCTCGGCCAGTGGACGGTGCTGGTCCAGGTAGGCGTCGGTGATGCGGCGCCGCGGCGGGTAGATCGCCTGGCTCTCGATCAGCGCGCACGATTCCAGCGCCCACTGCAGCGGCCGGTGTTCGGCGCCCACGGTGGGATCGGGCGGCAGCGGCAGTTCCAGCAGCCGTCGGGTGTAGCGGGTGTTGTCGAGCTCAGCGCTTTGCAGCAGCCAGTAGTCCCAGACGCCGTGCAGGTTGGTGCCTTCGCCCTGGCGCGCGCCCTTGCCGCGGTAGTTGAGCTGGAAGTTGTTGCCCCCGCGGTCCGAGGCCAGGCCCGCATGCATGGGCTGGTGCGCATCGCCGACGAAATGCACGATGAACTTGAGGGCGTTGCGGCGGTCCTCGTCACTGCGCCCGCGGTCGGCCAGGGTGGCGGCCTGCGCCTGGATCGCGCCGATCACGCAGTTGCCGTCCGGGCAGTTGCGGGCCGGCACGTAGTCGCAGCCCTTGCCGCTGAAATTGACGTAGTGCCACTTGCTGCTCAGGGTGCCTAACGCATTGCCCGCGCCGCGGCTCTCGGCACGGATCTCGTCGGCCCAGGTGGCCACGCCGGCCAGTGTCGGCACCGGCTCGCCGGCCAGCAGGCGATCAACCTCGCGCTGCGCCGCGGGCGTCAGGTCGCGCTGGGCCAGCTCGCCTACCAGCTGGTGGCCCTGCTTGCTCCAGGCCAGCGCCGCGCCCGAGGCGAGCAGCAGCGCCGAAAGCAGCAGGGACGTGGAAACGGCGCGGGGCAGGATGATTTTCATGGCCGCCGACTTTACGCCAGCGGCCATGGCAGCCGCCACCCGCGGGGCTCAGAAGGCCCAGACGAAGGCCGCGCCGTACACCATCGGGTCGATGTTCACGCTGCCCACGCCGGTGCCATCCACCTTCACATCGGTGTCGATGTCGATCCAGCGCGCGTCCAGGCGCAGCCACTTGCCTTTGCCGACCGCGAAGTCCAGGCCCGCGTGCGCGGCCAGGCCCAGCGAGTTGTCCAGCGAGAGGTCGGTGCCGGCCAGCGGCCCGGTGGTGCTTTCGCTGAAGAAGATCGTGTAGTTCAGGCCCAGGCCGACGAAGGGCTTGACCCGCTCGCCGCCGTTGAAGTGGTACTGCACCGACACCGTGGGCGGCAGGTGCTTGGTGGAGCCGGCGCGCACGCCGTTGAGCTCGATGTCGTGCTGGAAGGGCAGGGAGGCCAGCACCTCGACGCCCCAGTGTTCGCTGAAGAAGTACTCGGCGGTCACGGTCGGGCGCCAGTTGTCGCCGACGTCGGCCTCCAGGGCGCCACCGGCCAGGCTGCCGTTGTCGGAGGTGGGCAGCACGCCGTGGGCGCCCAGGCCGAAGGTCCAGTCCCCGGCCTCCTGGGCCAGCACCGGCGGGGCGAGCAGCAGGGCCGCGGCGGCGGCCAGGGGGGCGAGCTTGGCAAGGATCTTCATGGCATCACTCCTGGGGAAAGTGGCGCCAGTCTCCGCCGGGGCCGCCGGGACCGCCTTGAGGCAGGTCAAATCGCCCGCCGCTGGGAGTGGGGGCCCGGGGTTGCTAAAATGTCGGGCTTACCAGCCCATCCCCGGCCCCGCGCCGGCTCCAGGAGACACCATGTCCATCAAGGTCGCCATCAATGGCTACGGCCGCATCGGTCGCAACATCCTCCGCGCGCTGTACGAAGCCAAGCGCACCCACGAGATCACCATCGTGGCCATCAACGACCTGGGCGATGCCGAGACCAATGCGCACCTGACCCGCTACGACACCGCCCACGGCAAGTTCCCGGGCGACGTGGAAGTGGACGGCGGCGACCTGATCGTCAACGGCGACCGCATCAAGGTCTGCGCCGAGCGCGACCCGTCCAAGCTGCCCTGGGGCGCGCTGGGCGTGGACGTGGTGCTGGAGTGCACCGGCCTGTTCACCAGCAAGGCCAAGGCCTCGGCCCACCTGGCCGCGGGCGCCAAGAAGGTCATCATCTCGGCCCCGGGCGGCAGCGACGTGGACAACACCGTCGTGTTCGGCGTCAACCACGACACGCTCAAGGCCTCGGACACCGTCATCTCCAACGCCTCCTGCACCACCAACTGCCTGGCGCCGCTGGCCAAGGTGCTGCACGAGAAGATCGGCATCGTGCACGGCCTGATGACCACCATCCACGCCTACACCAACGACCAGGTGCTCACCGACGTCTTCCACAGCGACCTGCGCCGCGCCCGTTCGGCCACGCAGTCGCAGATCCCGACCAAGACCGGCGCCGCCGCCGCGGTGGGCCTGGTGCTTCCCGAGCTCAACGGCAAGCTCACCGGCTTCTCGATGCGCGTGCCGACCATCAATGTCTCGGTGGTGGACCTGTCCTTCGTGGCCGCGCGCGAGACCAGCAAGGAAGAGATCGACGCCGCCATCAAGGCCGCGTCCGAGGGTGCGCTCAAGGGCATCCTGGGCTTCAACACCAAGCCGCTGGTTTCGATCGACTTCAACCACGATCCGCGCAGCTCGGTCTACGACTCCACGCTGACCCAGGTGATGGGTGGCACGCTGGTGAAGGTCTGCTCGTGGTACGACAACGAGTGGGGCTTCTCCAACCGCATGCTCGACACGACCCTGGCGCTGATGGCCGCCAAGTAAGCGCCCACGGCCCTGCATTGGAAGCCCCGGCTTGCCGGGGCTTTCTTTTTGCGCCCCTTGGTTTATGGCGCCGGCGTCACCGCGGAAGCGAAGGTCACTTTCTGCTCAGAGAAGCCTTTTATTTCGCAGAAAGTGACCTTCGCTTCCACGGCGCCGCCGGTCCATCTGCCGCGGGTGCTCAAAGGAAGGCCCGTGACCGCGCGCTCCGATGCTTGCGCGTGTGATATCCGGACCAAGGCGGACCATCTCTCCTGCTGACCGCGCGGTTAAGCAGATCCTTACACCTGCCACCAGCATGTCAGCGGGTGCGCGTCCACCTGGACACGCAGCCGACGTGGTCGCGAACTGGATGGACGTCGAGATCGAGACACCTATCCGCCCGGCGGCGGGGGTGGGTTCTGCGCGATCTCGAGACGCGCATCTGGCCGGCAAAGCTGAAAGCCCGCGCTCCCGCGCGGAGCGCCGCACGCGCTTTTTGCTCGTCCCCCCAGTGAGCATTGGACGATAGGCATCCGACGCGGGCCAAGTACGGTCCTTTCAGGTTGCGGCACGGCCTGTGGGATGCCGGGGCGCTTCTCACGCTCGACGCGAACTCACCCCCGCCGCCGCCGCGAATCCCAGACGGCGGTGGCGAGTTTGCCGAGGCAGAGCAGGGCGAAGTAGAGCGCGCCGGCCGCCACGACGCGGTGCGGCTCGTCGACCCAGAGGCCGCCGCTGGCGTCGCCGAGGCCGAAGCGCGGCTGCAGTTCGGCGGCCATGCCGCCGCGCGGGAAGCTTTCCGGGATCGAGGTAATCATCACCGCGGCCAGGTACGCCGCCACCGACGCGGCCCAGGCCGCCATCAGCGAAAACATCTGGTCGTCGGTGGCGACCGGCCGCCGCAGCGTCCATACGATCTTGCCGACCAGCAGCCAGGCAAAGGCCACGAACGGCCACCAGGCGTCGAAGGCCAGCGAGAAGGCTGCGATCATCAGCACGTAGAACAGCGACAGCCCGAACATGCCCAGCACGCGCGTGGACTTCTTCATGTCGCCGGCGTTGGACAGGGCATTGAAGAATCCGGTGCCGTGGATGAGCAGGAACTCCACCAGCATCGTCACCAGCGCGGTCTTCACGCCGATGCCGCCGAACGCGAAGGGAGAGGCCCAGACCCAGGCGAAGCCCAGCGCCGTGATGCCGTCCGGCAGGGCCGCCCAGGCGCTGGCCCCGGGCGACGGCTTCACGTCGCGTCCTGGCCCGCGCCCGCCGCCGAGCGGCGCAGGCGGTCGTGCACCGCCAGCCAGTCTTCGGATTCGGGCGGACGCTCCGCCAGCAGGAGGTTCACGCCGCGTGCGTCGAGCTCGCGCAGTGCGGCATACAGGCCGTGTTCGTAGTCGCTGGCGCGTCGCGGCAGCGCGAGGCCCGGCAGGCCCTCGGGCAAGGTGTCGAGGCAGAGGACTTCCACGCGCTTGCCCAGCACCTGCTGCTGCAACGCCTCCGATTCCAGCGCCGCGCGCGGCAGCATCAGCAGCGGCGTGCGCGGCGCGTAGTGCGCCTCCAGCGTGCCCGAAGCGCGCGGGCTGTCGCCGCTGGCACCCTCGGCGACGAAGCCGACCAGGGCTTCAAGCTGGGCGCGGCCGATGCGGCCCGGGCGCAGGATGCGCGGCAAGTCGCCCGACAGGTCCACGATGGTGCTTTCGATGCCCACCGCGCAGTCGCCGCCGTCCAGCACCACCGGCACCGACTCGCCGAACTCGGCGCGCACGTGTGCGGCCGAGGTGGGGCTGATGCGGCCGAAACGATTGGCCGACGGTGCTGCCAGGCCGCCACCGAACGCCTGCAGCAGCTGCAGCGCCAGCGGATGGTCGGGGCAGCGCAGGCCCACCGTGGACTGGCCGCCGGTCACTTCGTCGGGCACCTGGGGCTGCTTGCGCAGGATCAGGGTGAGCGGCCCGGGCCAGAAGGCCTTGGCCAGCACGCGCGCCGACTCGGGGATGTCCACGGCCCAGTCGTCCATCTGCGCCGCCGAACCCAGGTGCACGATCAGCGGATGATCCGCGGGCCGGCCCTTGAGCGTGAAGATGCGCCGCACCGCGTCGGGCCGCGAGGCATCGGCGGCCAGGCCGTAGACGGTCTCGGTGGGCAGGCCGATGGCCTCGCCGCGGCGCAACGCCGCCAGGGCGGCCTCCAGCTCGGTGTTCATGCCCCGCTCCGGTGTTCGGCCCGCAGCAGGCCGTAGATCCACGAATCGGCGAACTCGCCGCCGACCCGCCAGCGGTTGCGCAGCAGGCCCTCGCGGCGGAAGCCGAAGTGTTCCAGCAGGCGCCAGGACGCCTCGTTGCGCGGATCCACGTCGGCCTCGACACGTTCCAGGGCCAAGTCGCCGAAGGCGTAATCCAGCGCCAGTCCCACCGCAGCGCGCGCCAGGCCGCGGCCCTGGCGGGCCGGAAGCAGTGAATAGCCCAGTTCGGCGCGGGCATTGGGACCATTGAGCGAAAACAGGGCGGTGGTGCCCACCAGCCGGTCTTCCAGGGGCTCGGTCAAGGCCCAGCCGTAAACCGCCGGCGGGCGCATCGGGATGCGTTCGGCCAGCCAGGCCTCGGCCTGCGCGGGGTCGGTCCAGGGCGCGAAGCTCCAGTAGCGGCACACCTCCGGATCCCGGTAGAGCGCAAAGACATCGGCCGCGTCGCGGCTGCGCAGGGGCCGCAGGCGCACGCGGTCGTTCTGAAGTACCGGCGGATCGATCGGTTCGGAAGCCATGCCGCATTCTCCCACGCGCCCACGCGGTTTGCCCCGGGCTGCCCGCGCGGGGGAAAATGCCCGCCATTCCCGCAGACCTTCCCGGAGCACCCCATGTCCATCCTTCGTATGGCCGACCTCGACCTGGCCGGCAAGCGCGTGCTCATCCGCGAAGACCTCAACGTGCCGGTGAAGGATGGCCGCATCACCTCCGAGCAGCGCATCACCGCCGCGCTGCCGACGATCCGCCTGGCGCTGGAGAAGGGCGCCGCGCTGATGGTCACCTCGCACCTGGGCCGGCCCAGGGAAGGCGAGTGGACCGCCGAGGATTCGCTGGCTCCGGTCGCCGCGCGCCTGTCCGAGCTGCTGGGCCGCGAAGTGCCGCTGATGAAGGACTGGGTGGACGGCGTGGACGTGCAGCCCGGCCAGCTGGTGCTGCTGGAAAACTGCCGCATGAACGTGGGCGAGGCCAAGGACGACGAGGCGCTGTCGAAGAAGTACGCGGCGCTGTGCGACATCTATGTGATGGACGCCTTCGGCACCGCGCACCGCGCCCAGGCCTCCACGCATGGCGCCATCCGCCACGCGAAGGTCGCCTGCGGCGGTCCGCTGCTGATGGCCGAACTCGATGCGCTGGGCAAGGCGCTGCTGGCACCGGCGCGCCCGATGATCGCCATCGTCGCCGGCTCCAAGGTCAGCACCAAGCTCGAGCTGCTGTCCAACCTGGTGTCGAAGGTGGACCAGCTGATCGTCGGTGGCGGCATCGCCAACACCTTCATCGCAGCCGTCGGGCATCCGGTCGGCAAGTCGCTGTGCGAGGCCGACCTGCTCGACACCGCGCGCCAGATCCTGGCCGATGCCAAGGCACGCGGCGCCGACATCCCCATTCCCACCGACGTGGTGGTGGCGCCGGCTTTTGCCGCCGACGCGCCGGCGACCGTGAAGCCGGTGGCCGAAGTGGGCCCGGACGACATGATCCTGGACATCGGCCCCGACACCGCCGCGCGCTACGCCGACATGATCCGCCTGGCGGGCAGCGTGGTCTGGAACGGCCCGGTCGGCGTGTTCGAGTTCGACGCCTTCGGCAAGGGCACCCAGACCCTGGCGCGCGCCATCGCCGATTCGCCGGCCTTCTCCATCGCCGGCGGCGGCGACACGCTGGCGGCGGTGGACAAGTACGGCGTCGAGGCCGGCATCAGCTACATCTCCACGGGTGGCGGGGCCTTCCTTGAATTCTGCGAGGGCAAGGTGCTGCCTGCGGTGGCTGCGCTGGAGGCGCGGTCGCAGTAGTTTTTTTGCCGCGGATTTACGCGGATGAACGCGGATAAGTGCCGATAGGTGCCGATCAATTGAATGCAGGTCGGTTCCTTTCAAAGGACACTTTCGTATGACTGTGGCCTGTGCAACGAGCACTCCAATCCGACGGTTCAACAGTCCGACCGCTCTATCCGCTCTTATCCGCGTCAATCCGTGGCCAAAACAATGAAAACCCTCTTCTTCGACCTCGACGGCACGCTGATCGATTCGGCCATCGGCATCACGCGCTGCGTGGCCCACGCGCTGCAGGCGATGGGCGAACCGGTGCCGCCGGCGCCGGCCTTGCGGCGCTGGATCGGCCCTTCGCTGCGCGACAGCTTCGGGCCGCTGCTGGGCGATGCGGCCCGCACCGAACAGGCGGTGCTGCACTACCGCGATCGCTTCGAAACCCACGGCTGGGCCGAGCACGAGGTCTATCCCGGCATCGGCGAAACGGTGCTGGCGCTGTCGCAGGCGGGCCACCGGCTGGCCGTGGTCACCGCCAAGAACGAACCGCATGCGCGCAAGATCATTGCGCACCTGCCGTTCGGCCATGTCTTCCAGGACATCATCGGCGCCACCGCCTGTGGCCGCCTGAGCCACAAGCCCGAGCTGATCGGCGAAGCCTTCGCGCGGCTGGGGCGGTCGTCGGGCGACACCTGGATGATCGGCGACCGGCACATGGACATCGAGGGCGCCAACCACCACGGCATCGGTTCGGTGGGCGTGCTCTGGGGCTTTGGCGAAGAGGCCGAACTGCGCGCCGCCGGCGCCACCCACCTGGCCGCGCGGCCCGATGACCTGCGTGGACTTTTCTCGGCCTGAAATCGATTGCAGGACACGTCGGGACAGGTGATGGGCTGTGCTAGCGTTGGCACATCGTCCCCACGCCCGAGCCCCATGAGCAACGTCCTGCGCCGCACCAAGATCCTGGCCACCCTCGGTCCGGCCACCGACGCCCCCGGCGTGCTCGACGAACTGCTGCGCGCCGGTGTCAACGTGGTGCGCATGAACTTTTCCCACGGCACGCCCGAGCAGCACGGCGCGCGCGTGGCCGCCGTGCGCGAGGCGGCGGAGCGGCAGGGCCGCGAGGTCGGTATCCTGGCCGACTTGCAGGGGCCGAAGATCCGCATCGAGAAATTCGCGGCCGGCAAGGTCGAGCTGCGCACGGGCCAGGAGTTCACCCTGGTCTGCCGCGCCGACGCCGAGCCGGGCGACCAGCACCAGGTGGGCGTCAGCTACCTGGGCCTGGTGAACGACGTGCTCGCCGGCGACACGCTGCTGCTCGACGACGGCCTGATGGCGGTGTCGGTCCTGGCCATCGAAGGCGACCGCATCCGCACCCGCGTGCTCACCGACGGTTTCCTGTCCAACCGCAAGGGCCTCAACCGGCTCGGCGGCGGACTTTCGCTCGGCGCGCTCACCGACCAGGACAAGCAGCACATCCGCATCGCGGCGCAGCTGGGCGTGGACTTCATCGCGGTCTCGTTCTGCCGTTCGGCGGCCGACATGGAGGAGGCGCGCGCGCTGGCCCGCGAGGCCGGCAGCGACGCCTTCCTGGTGGCCAAAATCGAACGTGCCGAAGCCATCGACAACCTGGTCGAGATCACCATCGCCTCGGACGTGGTGATGGTGGCGCGCGGCGACCTGGGCGTGGAGATCGGCGACGCCGAGCTGCCCGGCCTGCAGAAAAAGATCATCCGCACCGCGCTCGAACACAACCGCGTGGTCATCACCGCCACCCAGATGCTGCAGTCCATGGTGGACAACCCCATCCCCACGCGCGCCGAAGTGCTGGACGTGGCCAACTCGGTGATCGATGGCACCGACGCGGTGATGCTGTCGGCGGAAACCGCCTCGGGCAACTACCCGGTCAAGTCGGTGGAGGCGATGGTGCGCATCTGCCTGGGCGCCGAGCGCCAGTTCGACCACGACACCGACTTCGAGAAGGCGCCGCGCAACCTGCAGGCCGCCGACCAGGCCATCGCCATGGCCAGCATGTTCCTGGCCGAGCACATCAAGGTGCGCGCCATCATCGCGCTGACCGAATCCGGCGGCACCGCGCGCTACCTGTCCCGGTTCCGCTCGGCGGTGCCGATTTACGGGCTGTCGCGGCATGCGGGCGCGCGCCGCCGCATGGCGCTGATCCGCGACGTGTTCCCGATCGATTTCGACAGCCGCGACCTGCCCACCCGCGAGGCCGCGCGCGGCGCGATCCGGCAGCTGTTCGACGCCGGGCTGCTGGAAGAGGGCGACAGCGTCATCATCACCAGCGGCGACCACATGCAGCTGCACGGGGCCACCAACACCCTGCGCCTGCTCAAGGTCGGACCGGCCGGAAAAGCCGAGGGCCTGGGCGAGCTCTAGCCCCGGGCCCCGCCAAGTCATTGATTGGGCAGGGGGTCGCGGGTTCAGCTATAATCCCGGGTCTTTCAACACACCCCGGGAACCCGACCATGAGCATCGACCAGCTCGCCGAAACCGCCCAGGCCATGGTGGCCGCGGGCAAGGGCATCATCGCCATCGATGAGTCCACCGCCACCATCAAGAAGCGCTTCGAGGGCGTGGGCATCGAGTGCACCGAGGAAAACCGGCGCGCCTACCGCGAGATGCTGCTCACCACGCCCAAGCTGGGCGATTACATCTCCGGCGCGATCCTGTACGACGAGACCCTCCGCCAGAGCACCAAGGCCGGCGTGCCCTTCACCAAGGTCATGATGGACAACGGCATCCTGCCGGGCATCAAGGTCGACCTGGGCGCCAAGCCGCTGGCCGGCTTCCCGGGCGAGCTGGTCACCGAAGGCCTGGACGGCCTGCGCGAGCGCCTGAAGGAATACGCCAAGCTCGGCGCCAAGTTCGCCAAGTGGCGCGCCGTGATCACCATCGGCGAGGACGCGCCCTCGGGCACCTGCATCGAAGCCAACTGCCACGCGCTGGCCCGCTACGCCGCCCTGTGCCAGGAAGCCGGCATCGTGCCCATGGTCGAGCCGGAAGTGCTGATGGACGGCGAGCACGACATCGAGACCTGCTACGAAATCACTGAAGTGACGCTGCGCTCGCTGTTCGGCGCCCTGTACGAGCAGAACATCCTGCTCGAGGGCACCATCCTCAAGGCCAGCATGGTCGTGCCGGGCAAGGACTGCCCCGAGCAGGCCAGCGTCGAGGAAGTGGCCGAGCTGACCCTGCGCTGCCTGAAGTCGGCGGTGCCGGCCACCCTGCCGGGCATCGTGTTCCTGTCGGGCGGCCAGAGCGACGACGACGCCACCGCCCATCTCAACGCGATGAACCAGCTGGGCCCCAAGCCCTGGCCGCTGAGCTTCAGCTACGGCCGCGCCATGCAGTCGGCCGCCCTCAAGCTGTGGTCCAAGGACCTCACCGGCAACGTCGCCGCCGCGCAGCAGACCGTGTACGCCCGCGCCAAGGCTAATGGCCTGGCCGCGCTGGGCAAGTGGAGCAAGGGCGCCTGATACATCGGGCCCTGCTGCGCTGACCCGAAACGCCGGCCCCAGGGCCGGCGTTTTTCATGGCGCGTCCGTCGGCGCCGGCGCCGGCCTGCGGCCCTGCAGCCAGCGGTGTTCGACCACGTGCATGAAGGCATCCGCCGCCGTCTTGAGCCCGCCGAACAGAAGCATCACCAGGGCGGAGCTGCCCCCGGTGCCGCCGCTGAGGATCACCAGGTGCATGGGCACGATGCGCACGTAGGGCAGGAACATCAGCGCGCCGATATTCCGCTTCGTGCGGGTATCCGCGTCAACGTTCAGCCTGTGCGAGCGTTGGTGTCCCAGCCAGAATCCCACGCCGCTGGCCCCGATCAGCAGCCAGTCCAGGCCGGAGATGGCCGGCGACTTGGCCACCAGGAACACGAGATAGCCCGCATGGAACGCGCCGTAATGCAGCACCAGGAAATTCGCGGTTTCGCGCTGGGTCTGCGGCGTGGCCTCGGCCTGACGCCCGTTGATCTTGAAGCCCTCGACGCTGAATTCCTTCAGCGCCAGGATGCGCTTGCGCGAGAACCAGCCGATGATCATGCTCTGGATCCAGAACGGCCACAGCATCAGGGCCAGCGGCCAGTCCTGCGCCATTGCAATCAGCACGGTCACGCCGTTGGCCGCGAGGATGCCCCCCAGCCCGGCCCGCCCGGATGCCTTGCCCGCCCCTTCCGACATGCGTCCCCCGTGGACCGTGCACACTGGCGTTACGCCCGGCTCGTACAATCGAACTCTTGGCCCCGGAGTGTATTCCAAGGCTCCGCCGGGCTCCCCTGCCAAGGATATGCCACCCGATGATGCCTCCGTCGCGCAAGCTGCTGTCCCTGATTTTCGCCGCCGTCCTGCTGCTGGCCGGCTGCGGTTCCGAGGAGGCCGCCGCGCCCAGGAATCCTCCCGCCACGGTGACCACCACGGCCGTCGCCCAGAAGCCCTGGGCCGACACCATCGAAGCCCTGGGCACCGCGCGCGCCAATGAATCGGTGATGGTCACCGCCAAGGTCACCGAAACCGTGGTGCGGGTGAACTTCGAGGACGGCGACCTGGTCGAGGCGGGCAGCGTGCTGGTGGACCTGTCGGGCCGCGCCGAAGTGGCCGGCCTTGAGGAAGCCGCGGCGGAATACCGCGAGGCGCAGCGCCTGTACCAGCGCCAGCAGCAGCTCACCGCCCAGAAGCTGATCCCCGCCAGCCAGCTCGACACCCAGCGCGCGGCGATGGAATCGGCGCGTGCACGCCTGGATGCCACTCGCGCCCGTCTTGCCGACCGCGTGATCACCGCGCCCTTCGCCGGCGTGCTCGGCTTCCGGCAGGTCAGCCCGGGCACCCTGGTCACCCCCGGCACCACCATCGCCAGCCTCGACGACGTGTCCGTGATCAAGCTGGACTTCGCGGTGCCCGAATCCTTCCTCTCGGCCCTGAGTCAGGGCCAGGAAATCACCGCCAGCAGCGCCGCCTATCCCGGCCGCCAGTTCAGTGGCCGCGTCACCACGGTGGACTCGCGCATCGACCCGGTCACCCGCGCCATCACCGTGCGCGCCGAGATCGCCAACCCCGAGCGCGAGCTGCGCCCGGGCATGCTGCTCACGGTGCAGGTGTACCGGCCCGAGCGGCAGGCGCTGGTGATCCCGGAGATTTCGGTGGTGCAGGTGGCCCAGGCCGCGCACGTGTTCCGGGTCAAGGACGACGACACCGTCGAACAGGTGGACGTGAAGCTGGGCGCCCGCCGCGATGGTGAAGTGGAAGTGCTCGAGGGCCTGGCCGCCGGCGACCGCATCGTGGTGGACGGCACCGTGAAGCTGCGCGCGGGTGCCACCGTGACCGAAGCCGAGCCGACCCCGGCGCCGGCCGCCGCGCCCACCGGCGAAACCGCCGCCCCCGACAAGGCCGCCTGAGGGCGCCCCGGAGCCAGCCATGGTCCTGTCCGATCTCTCGATCAAGCGCCCGGTCTTCGCGACCGTCATGAGCCTGCTGCTGGTGGTGCTGGGCGTCATCGCCTTCACCCGGCTCACGCTGCGCGAACTGCCCAACATCGACCCACCGATCGTGTCGGTGCAGGTGGCCTATCCGGGCGCGTCGGCCGCGGTGGTCGAAACCCGCATCACCCAGATACTGGAAGACGCGGTGGCCGGCATCGAGGGCATCGAGACCGTGGAAAGCCGCAGCCGCAACGGCGAGGCCAGCGTCACGATCGAGTTCTCGCTCAGCCGCGACATCGAGGCCGCCGCCAACGACGTGCGTGACGCCATCAGCCGCGTCGGCGACCGCATGCCGGACGAGGCCGATCCGCCGGAGATCGAGAAGGTGGAGTCTGACGCCGAGGTGATCCTCTGGCTGAACATGAACTCCAAGAACATGGACACCCTGGCGCTGAGCGACTACGCCGAGCGTTACGTGGTGGACCGACTTTCCAGCATCGACGGCGTCGCCCAGGTGCGCGTGGGCGGCCAGCAGCGTTATTCGATGCGCGTCTGGCTGGATCGCGAGGCGCTGGCCGCGCGCGGGCTGACGGTCAACGACGTCGAGAACGCGCTTCGCCGCGAGAACATCGAGCTGCCGGCCGGCAGCATCGAGTCGCGCGACCGCGACTTCACCCTGCGCGTGATGCGCGGCTACGAGCAGGCCGAGGATTTCGCCAGCCTCACCCTGGCCAAGGGCGACGACGGCTACCTGGTGCGGCTGGGCGACGTGGCGCGGGTGGAGCGCGGCTCGGCCGAGCGCCGCGCCTACTTCCGCGGCAACGGCCAGCCCAACGTCGGCCTGGGCATCGTCAAGACCTCGACCGCCAACAGCCTGGACGTGGCGCGCGGCGTGCAGGACGCGCTGCCCGCCATCCAGGACACGCTGCCGGAAGGCACCGACATCTTCGTCGCCTTCGACAGCACCACCTTCATCGACGCCGCGGTGAACCGCGTCTACATGACCCTGATCGAGGCCGTGCTGCTGGTGCTGGTGGTGATCTACCTGTTCCTGGGCAGCGTGCGCGCGGCGATCATTCCCGCGGTGACGGTGCCGGTGTGCCTGGTCACGGTGTTCATCGCGCTGTGGGCCTTCGGCTTCACCATCAACCTGCTCACGTTGCTGGCGCTGGTGCTGTGCATCGGCCTGGTGGTGGACGACGCCATCGTGGTGCTGGAAAACGTGCAGCGCCGCGCCGACCTGGGCGAGCCGCCGCTGGTGGCCGCGCGCCGCGGCACGCAGCAGGTGGCCTTCGCCGTGATCGCCACCACCGCGGTGCTGGCGGCGGTGTTCCTGCCGGTGGGCTTCATGGAAGGCAATACCGGCCGGCTGTTCCGCGAGCTGTCGGTGGCGATGGCGGCGGCAGTGCTGATCTCGGCCTTCGTCGCGCTGACGCTGACGCCGATGATGTGCTCCAAGCTGATCCGCCCGCACGAGGAGCCCAAGGGCCTGAACAAGTGGGTGCAAAAGCGGCTGACGGCGCTGGGCGACGGCTACCGCGGCGCGCTCAAGCGCACGGTCGGCCGGCCGCTGCTGTCGGGCGTGCTGCTGCTGGGCAGCCTGGGCCTGTCCTTCTTCCTGGTGCAGCGCATCCCCGCCGAGCTGGCGCCGCCCGAGGACCGCGGCTCGTTCTTCGTCAGCGTGGTGGGCCCGGAAGGCGCCGGCTACGACTACACCGTGGCGCAGATGCAGCAGGTGGAGCAGAAACTGTTCAAGTACGTGGGCGAGGGCCAGTCGATCGATCGCGCCAACACGCGCGTGCCGGGCGGCTTCGGCGCTGGTGGCGAAATGCACACGGGCCAGGTAATTGCGCTGCTCAAGCCCTGGAACGAGCGCGAGGACAGCACCGCCGACCTGGTGGAGAAGATACGCAAGGACATGGCGTCCCTGCCCGGCGTGCGCGCCAATCCGCAGGTGCGCAGCGGCCTGGTGCGCAGCGGCGGCCAGCCGCTGCAGGTGGTGCTGGGCGGGCCGGACTACGCAGAGCTGGCGCAGTGGCGCGACCGCCTGCTGGCCCGCATGGAGCAGAACCCGCAGATGTTCTCGGCCGACTCGGACTACAAGGAAACCCGGCCGCAGCTGCGCGTGGAGATCGACCGCGCCCGCGCCGCCGACCTGGGCGTGTCGGTGCAGGAAATCGGCCGCACGCTGGAAAGCATGATGGGCTCGCGGCGCGTCACCACCTACGTCGAGGACGGCGAGGAATACGACGTCATCCTGCAGGCGCAGAAGGAAAACCGCAGCTCGCCTTCCGACCTGAGCAACCTGTACGTCCGCTCGCAGGTCAGCAACGAGCTGGTGCCTCTCTCAAACCTGGTCACGCTGAGCGAGCTAGCCGAGCCGGGCCAGTACAACCGCTTCAACCGGCTGCGCGCCATCACCGTCACCGCGGGCCTGGCCCCGGGCTACACCCTGGGCGAGGCGCTGGAATGGATCCGCCAGGTCGCCGACGAGGAGCTGCCCGAGCGCGCCCAGATCGACTACAAGGGCGAGTCGCGCGAGTACCAGAGCGCGGGCAGCGCAGCGCTGTTCACCTTCCTGATGGCCCTGCTGGTGATCTACCTGGTGCTGGCGGCGCAGTTCGAGAGCTTCCTGCATCCGCTGGTGATCCTGCTGACCGTGCCGCCGGCGGTGCTCGGGGCGCTGTTCGGCCTGTGGGCCTTCGGCAGTTCGCTCAACCTGTTCAGCCAGATCGGCATCGTGATGCTGGTGGGCCTGGCGGCTAAGAACGGCATCCTGATCGTGGAGTTCGCCAACCAGCTGCGCGACGAGGGCATGGCCATCGCCGAGGCCATCGTCGAATCCGCGGCCGTGCGCATGCGGCCGATCCTGATGACGTCCATCGCCACCATCATGGGCGCCGTGCCCTTGGTGGTGGCCGGTGGCCCGGGTTCGGCCAGCCGCGCCACCATCGGCATCGTGGTGATCGCGGGCGTGGCGTTCTCGACCGTGCTGTCCCTGTTCGTGGTGCCGGCCTTCTACATGCTGCTGGCGCCGTTCACGCGCTCGCCCGAGGCGGTGTCGCGCAAGCTCGAGCAGCTTGAGCGCGAAACGCCGGCGGTGGGGGGCCATGCTTGATGTCCTGGCGTTCGCCAGGACATCCCCACGATTCGCTGTGCGAATCGCGGGCCCCGGCTCACACTTTCCAATCCCCGCGCCTTCGGCGCGCCCCCTTACCAAGGGGGAGGTAACTCCAGCATTCGCTGGAGTTACCCCACGATTCGCTGTGCGAATCGCGGGCCCCGGCTAACACTTTCCAATCCCCGCGCCTTCGGCGCGCCCCCTTACCAAGGGGGCTTTCCTCCAGAGGGTTCGGTGAGGGGTGGTCTGGGCCTTGGTCGTTTGGGTTGGGCTTGAGGGGTAGAATCCGGGGGATTCCGGAGGGCTGGCATGGGCGATTCACCGTATCGAGGGCCGCAGGGCAAGCCGCGCGACAAGCGGGAGCGGGAGCGGGATCGGCAGGCGCGGCCGCCCGGTGAGCGCGGCGACGGGGTGCGGAGGCCGACGGCGCGCGACCACGCGGTGGCCGAGGCGGATGCCGATGCGCTGCGCGCTTATTCCGATGCGCCGCGGCCGCCGCGCGAGCAGCGCATCCATGGGCTCAATGCCTGCCTGGCGCTCTTCGCGAAACGGCCGGCCGACCTTCGCAAGGTCTGGCTGCTGGAGTCCCGCATCCCGGCGCTGAAGGCGGTGCTGGCGCACTGCGTGGCGCACCGCATCGGCTACACCGTGGTCGGCGACGAGGACCTGCACAAGCTGTCGGGCAGCGCCCATCACGAGGGCGTGGTGTTCGGCGCTGTTCCCGCTGCCGAGGCCAACTTGTCCGACTGGCTGCGCACGCTGCCGCCCGGGCCGCAGCTGGCGATCTGGCTCGATGGCGTCGGCAACCCGCACAATCTGGGCGCGATCCTTCGCTCGGCGGCGCATTTCGGCGCGGCCGGACTGCTGCTGCCGAAGGAGTCGCCGCTGGCCCTGTCAGGCGCGGCCGCGCGCGTGGCCGAGGGCGGTGCCGAGCAGGTGCCGATGGTGCGGCTGGGCCGCGCTGACAACAGCCTGGCCCAGCTGGCCTCGGCCGGCTTCGTGGCGGTGGCCACGGTGGTGCGCGGCGGCCAGCCGTTGTACGGCAGCGCGCTGCCCCCGCGCCTGCTGCTGATGATGGGCGCCGAGCAGGCGGGCGTGGACCCGCAGCTGGCCCAGGCCTCGACCCTGCGCCTCGCCATCCCCGGCAGCGGCGCGGTCGAAAGCCTCAATGTCGCCGCGGCCACCGCTGTGTTCCTGGGTGAATGGTGGCGCCAGCGGCGCGCGTGAGCGCGGGCGCCGCCGTGCGATGTTCAGACCGGAGCCGGCATAATCTCGCCATGAAAAACATCACCTTGACCGGCCTGCTGATGGCCCTGCTGTTCGCCGCCACGTCGACCTCGGCGCTGGCCGCGACCGCCCGCACCGAGTACGACGTGGTCTACACGGTGCAGTTCCTGCCGGCCTCGGGCGAAGCCCAGGTCAGCCTGCGCCTGGTGCCCGGCAAGGACGGCAGCGGCCTGCGCCAGCTGCAGCTGGCGATGCCCAGCGCGCGCTACAGCCAGGTCAAGGGCGACGGCGAGGTGGTGCGCAAGGGCAGCACCGTCACCTGGACGCCGCCGCGCGACAAACCCTCGCGGCTGGCCTGGCGCTACAAGATCGACCACCAGCGCAGCGACGGCGGCTACGACGCCCGCATCACCGCCGACTGGGTGATCGTGCGCGGCGACGACCTGATCCCGCGCGCCAGCGTGCGCGCCACCAAGGGCGCCGATTCGCGGGCGCGCCTGCGCTTCGTGCTGCCCAAAGGCTGGACCAACGTGGACACGCCCTTCCTGATGAGCCGCGACGGCAAGTCCTTCGTGGTGGTCAACCCCGAGCGCAATTTCGACCGGCCGATCGGCTGGGTGATCGCAGGCGCGGTCGGCACGCGCCGCGAACAGCTGGGCGACATGGAAGTGAGCGTGGCCGGTCCCAAGGGCGACGTGATCCGCCGCAACGACATGCTGGCCTTCTTCAACAACCTGGTGCCCGAGTTCCGCCAGGCCTTCGGCGAGCTTCCGCCCAAGCTGCTGATCGTCAGCGCCGGCGATCCGATGTGGCGCGGTGGCCTGTCGGGTCCGCGTTCGCTGTTCCTGCACGCCGATCGCCCGCTGATCAGCGAGAACGGCACCAGCACGCTCACGCACGAACTGACCCACGTGATCACCCGCATCCGCGGCGCCGACGGCGACGACTGGATCGCCGAGGGCCTGGCCGAGTTCTATTCCATCGAGCTGCTGCGCCGCGCCGGCCTGCTCAGCGAGGCGCGTGCCGACAAGGCCCAGGCCTGGATGGCCAACCATGGCAAGGCGGTGAAGACGCTCACCCGCAACCGCTCGGCCGGGCCGCGCACCGCGCGCGCGGTGCAGCTGTTCAACGCGCTCGACGCCGAGATCCGGGCGCGCACGAAAGGCAAGCGCAGCCTGGACGACGTGGTGCGCGCGCTGATACCGCTGCGCGAGGTCTCGCGCGAGGACCTGCGCGAGCAGGTGCAGCGCCTCACCGGTGCGCCGAGCAAGGTGCTCGCCACGCCCCTGCTCGACTGATGGCGCTGTTCGACCGCTTCCGCCCCGCCCCCCGCTGGCTTCCCGGCGCGCCGTCGGGCGAAGCGCCGGCGTCGGTGGCCTATGACTCGCACGCCGCCTTCATCGCGGTGCTGGACGGCCAGCGTGCGCGTTTCGATGCGCAGTGGCGCCTGCAGTGCGAAGTGGCCGCCGCCACCGGCACCTCGGGCTGGCCCGGCTGGTGCGGCCTGTGCAGCCAGCCCGTGGCCTTCGCGCTGCCGTCGACCGAGCACGGCGCCGCCGCCAACCTGCGCGAAGAGCTGGTCTGCCCCGGCTGCCGCCTCACCGCGCGCAACCGCGCCGCGCTGGCCCTGCTGTGCCACGGGCTGCCGCTGGACAGCGCGCGCGTATATCTCACCGAGCAGGCTTCGGCCGCGTATGTCTGGCTGCAGCAGCGCTGCCCGGGCCTGATGGGCAGCGAGTTCGGCTTCGATGACGCTGGCCACGCCCGACTTACGACCGCCTACCGCGCGCTCGGCGGCCGCGGCGACATCGTGGCGCGCGACGTTACCGCGCTGGACTTCGCAACCGGCTCGCTGGACGCGATCGGCTGCTTCGACGTGCTCGAACACGTGCCCGACTATCGCGCCGCACTGGCCGAGTTCGCGCGCTGCCTGACGCCCGGCGGCCGGCTGGCCCTCACGGTGCCTTTCCTGGAACGCGACGAAGCCACGCTGGTGCGCGCGCGCCTGGACGCGCAGGGCGCGGTGCAGCACCTGTGCGAGCCGGAGATCCACGGGGACCCGGTGAACGGCGGCGTGCTGTGTTTCTACCACTTCGGCTGGGACCTGCTGGCCAGCGTGCGCGCGGCGGGTTTCCGCGACGCGCAGTGGGTGCGCACCTGGTCGCCGCGCGAAGGCCTGTTCGGGCTCTTCACGCTGATGGCGGTGCGCTAGCCGCGCTCAGTTGGCGGGCTTTACCGGCACGGCGCCAAAATCCACGTCGGTTTCCGCGGCCAGGTAGGCCAGCACCGCGTAGGCCGCCACCTGCTGGTCGAGCGCCTTGGGATCGATCTTGTCCAGGGTGTCGTTGGCGGTGTGGTGGTAATCGAAGTAGTCGGTGCCGTCCTGTGCCAGCTGCGCCCAGGGCGCGCCGAGCGCGACGATCGGACCGACGTCCGGACCGGGCGAGCCGCCGGTGGCCTCGGTGGCGATGCCCAGCGGCGCCAGCACCTGGCCGATGCGTTCGATCACCGGCCACGCGGCCGGATCCACGCCGGCACGCAGCGCATAGATGCGGCCCGCACCGAAGTCGCTTTCGGCGCTGAGCTGGTGGCCGGGAATCTGGCCGGCGGCGGCGCGCGCCGCGGCGTAGGCCTTGCCGCCGTACAGGCCCTGTTCTTCGTTGGCATACGCGATCACGCGCACGGTGCGGCGCGGCGCGCGCTCAAGCTCGCCGATCAGCGCGCCGGCCGCCATCGTCAGGCCCACGCCGGCGCCGTCGTCGATCGCCCCGGTGCCCTGGTCCCAGGAGTCGAGGTGGCCGCCGATGGTCACCACTTCATCGGGCAGGTCGCGGCCGCGGATTTCGCCGATCACGTTGTGCGAGGTGTAGTCACCGCGGGTTTCGGTGGCGATGTCCAGGCGCAGTCGCACGGGCTGGCCGCGCTGCACCATGTGGCTGAGCAGGTCGGCGTCGGGATTGGACAGCGCGGCCGCGGGAATGCGCGGCACCTCGGGCAGGTAGCGCATGGTGCCGGTGTGGCCGAAGCGGTCGTTGCTGGTGCCGATGGAGCGGATGACCACCGCCAGCGCACCCTTCTTCGCGGCCTCGACCGCGCCATTGGCGCGCGCGCCGACGGCCGGGCCGTAGCCGCGCCCGTCCTTGAAGCGGACCATGCGGTTGGAGATGTAGGCGATCTTGCCCTTCAGGCTGCCCTCGGGCGCGGCCGACAGCGCGGCCAGGTCGGCGAAGGCCACCACCTCGGCCTCCACGCCGCCGGCGGGCGTGCCCACGCTGCCGCCCAGTGCGGTGATCACCAGCGGCTGCGGAAACGGGGCCAGCACTTCGGCGCGCTCATGCCCGCGCACCCACACCGGAAACGTCACCGGCTCCAGGTAGACCTTGTCGAAGCCCAGAGCTTCGAACTTCGCCTTGGCCCAGGCCACGGCGCGCGCGTCGGCCGGCGAGCCGGCGATGCGCGGACCCACTTCGGTGGTCAGCGATTCCACCAGCGCCCAGGCCTGGCTGCCCTGTATCGCGCGGTCGCGCAGGCCTTCGGCCGCGGCGATGTCGGCCGCGTCCAGGCCGCTGCCGGGCGTGCTGGCGTGGGCAGGCAGCGCAAGCAGCGCGGCGGCGATCAGGCAGGGCAAGAGGCGCATTCGATGGCTCCGGAAAAAAGGACGCCGGCCACGGGGCCGGCGTCGGATGGGCGGGCTGCGCTCAGCGCTTGAGCGCGTCGCGGATCTCGGTGAGCAGCTTGGCTTCCTCGCTCTGCTCGGCGGGCACCGGCGGCGCCTCGGCCTGCTTGCGCTTGAGCGAGTTGATCACCTTCACCGCCACGAAAATGGCGAAGGCGATGATCATGAAGTCCACGATGGTCTGGATGAAGGCGCCGTACTTGATCAGCACCGCCGGCACCTCGGCGCCGGCCGCGTCCACGGTGGCGGCCTTGAGCTCGATGGCCAGGTCGTTGAAGTTGACGCCGCCGACCAGGAAGCCGACCGCCGGCATGATGATGTCGTTGACCAGCGAGGCGACGATCTTGCCGAAGGCGGCGCCGATCACCACGCCGACCGCCAGGTCGACGACATTGCCGCGCATCGCGAATTCCTTGAACTCCGAAACCATGCCCATGGCGCACTCCTGGTGGGTGGGGATGCTGCTGTGGCGAATTTACAACGGCCGGCGCATCAGGCGATATGCCCGGACAGCTCGACCAACCCGTCCACGCCGGCGAGGAAGCGGTCGCCGGGCGAGAGCGCGGCCACGCCCGCCGGCGTGCCCATGAAGACCAGGTCGCCGGCCTTGAGCGCGTACAGCTTCGAGAGCTCGTGCAGCACTTCGGCCACGCTGAACACCATCTCCTGCAGCGGCGACTGCTGGCGCAGTTCGCCATTGACCTGCAGCCACAGCCGGCGCGCGAACACGTCGCCGGCCTCGGCCACCGGCACCAGTTCACTGGTCGGGGCCGAATGGTCGAAGCCCTTGGCGGTGTCCCAGGGCAGGCCCTTGGCCTTGGCCGCGGCCTGCAGGTCGCGCCGGGTCAGGTCCAGGCCCACGCCGTAGCCGTAGACCAGGTCCAGCGCGGTGGCCACGTCCACCAGGCCATCGGCATCGCGGCCCAGGGCCACCACCAGCTCCACCTCGTGGTGCAGGTCGCGCGTGCCGGGCGGGTAGGGCACGGCGCCGCCGTCGGCCACCACCGCATCGCCGGGCTTCATGAAGAACACCGGATTGCCGCGGTCCACGCTGGCGCCCATTTCCTTGGCATGGTCGGCGAAGTTGCGGCCCACGCAGTAGATGCGGCGCACGGGAAAACGGGCCGCGCTGCCGCGCACGGAAAGCGTCGGCGGCGGGGGCAAGGCAATCACGGTGGGAATCATGGCGCGCTCCGGAACGGGAACGCCCAGTCTAGCGATGGCGAAGCGACTTGCCGACCCGGATCAGCGCAGGCCCAGGCGGGTCTCGTTCTTGGGCACGTGCACGAATTCGCCCTCGATCACGCCCTCCGACGCACGAGCGGCCGGCGCGGTGGGGCGCATCAGGCGGCGCACCGCCGCGAACAGCAGCATGCCCAGGCCGATGACCAGGCCGAACACCACCAGCAGCACCAGCAGCGCCAGGCCGAGCAGGCCCACCAGCACGCGCAGCAGCGGGTGCCGCGGCTTGCTGGGGCAGTAACTGAAGAAGCGCTGGAAGCGGAAGGGCATGGGTCGCGTGGCAGAATGCTGGGAGACGAAGTATGGCGAGGCCCGGCGTGGAAAGTGTAAGCGGTTCGTTAATCCTGCCCGGCCTGCCGCCGGAGGGGCTGTCGGAAATCGAAGCTGCCATTGATGGCGAAACCCAGTCGCTGGTGCTGCTGCGGCGCGGCGAGCGCCTGCAGGCCTGGCTGAACGTTTGCCCGCATGCGGGGCGACGGCTGGACTGGGCGCCGGGCAAGTTCCTGGTGGACCAAGGCCGCCTGGTCTGCGCCGCGCATGGCGCCAGCTTCGAGCTGGAACAGGGCCTGTGCGTGGCCGGACCCTGCCGCGGCGCCTCGCTGGTGCCGGTGGCCGTGCGCGTGGCCGGCTAGAACATCAGGTTGACCACCAGCAGCACGATCGCTAGGTAGGCCAGGGTCAGCGGTGCGCCCACGCGCCACAGGTCGCGCGAGCGGTAGCCGGCCGGCCCCGTCACCATCGCCAGCACCGGGTTGGACACGCTGAGGAAATTGTTCGAGGCCGACAGCGCCACGATCAGCGCGAAGGCCAGCGGACTGCCGCCCGCGGCCAGCGCCACGTTGATCGAGATCGGCACCATCACCACGGTGGCGCCGACGTTGCCGATGACCAGCGCGAACGCCGTGGCCAGCAGCCCGATCGCGGCTTCCATCACCCACACCGGCACGTCGGGCCCGAGGCGGTCCAGCGTCATCTGCGCCAGCCAGCCGGCGGCGCCGGTGGAGTCCATGGCCCAGCCCAGCGGAATCAGGCAAGCCATCAGGAACACGGTCTTCCAGCTGACCGCGGCGTAGGCCTCGTCCATGTTCAGCACGCCGGCCAGCATCATGCCGGCGGCGCCGGCCATCAGCGCGATCGGCACCGGCACCAGGGTGGTCAGGGCCAGCGCCATCGCGGCGACGAAGACGCCCACCGCCCACCACAGCTTGTGCGGCCGCTGCTCGCCCTTGGGGTAGTCGGTGACCACGACGAAGTCGCGGCTTTCGCTGGCCTGCGCCAGGTCGGTCCAGATGCTGTGGAAGACCAGCATGTCGCCGGCCTTGAGCGGCATGCGGCGGATGTCCTCGCGCCAGACCTGGTTTTCGCGGTTGATCGCCAGCAGGCTGATGCCGAAGCGCTTGCGCAGCTGCAGCTGGGCCTGGGCCTTGCCGATGAAGGAGGAGTTGGGCGGGATCACCGCTTCGGAAATGCCCGAGCGGCTGGGGTTGAACAGGTCGGCGAAGTTGCGCAGGCGCGCCGACATCTTCAGCAGGTTCTTCTGCGCGTAGTCCTGGATGGCCTCGCGCGGGCCCATCACGCCCAGCACGCTGCCCACCCAGATCATCTGGTCGGCCGGCGGCGACAGCCGCGCCTCGTTGCCGCTGAGCAGGGCCAGCAGCAGCGGCGCATCGCGCTGCGCCTCGGCCTCGCCCACCGACATGCCCACTAGCGGGCTTTCGGCCGACACGCTGAGCTCGAACACGTCGCCCTCGATGCCGTAGGAGCGCGCGAAATAACTCTGCGTGCGGCTGGGCGCCACGCCCTTTTCCTCGCCGCCGCCCAACAGCCGCGGCCCGAAGAAGCGGAAGTACACCAGGCCCAGCGCCAGCAGCAGCAGGCCGATCGGCAGCGGCGCGAACATCGGCAGCGGCTGCAGCGTGGCCGCGCCCGAGGGCAGGTTGCGGTTGGCCGCCACCAGCAGGTCGTTGAGCAGCATCAGCGGCGAGTTGCCGATCATGGTCAGGCCGCCGCCCATCACGATGGCCGCGGCCACCGGCATCAGCAGGCGCGACAGGCTGATGCCGGTGCGGCCTGACACGCGCGAGGCCACCGGCAGGAACAGCGCCATCACCGAGGGGTTCTGCATGAAGCCCGAGATCAGGCCGGCCACACCGGAGGTGAGCAGGATCAGCCGCTCTTCCATTCCCTTGGACACGCGCAGCAGCCACACCGCCAGGCGGTTGAGCGCGCCGGTGCGGTCCAGGCCTGCGCCCAGGATCATGGTGGCGATGACGGCGATCACCGCGTTGCCCGAGAAGCCATCGAACAGCTGGCTGGCCGGCACCAGGCCGGTCAGTCCCAGCAGCACCAGCACCACCAGGGCGGTGGCGTCGGCGCGGATGCGCTCGATCATGAACATCACGATGGTGAAGCCCACCAGGCCCAGCACGAGGATCATGTCGCGCGTGAGGGCGAGGCCGGTCTCCATCGTCGCCTCAGGCCTCGCTTTGGCGGTCGTACAGCAGGTCCCAGACGCCGTGGCCCAGCTTCAGGCCGCGGGACTCGAAGTGCGTCTGCCGGCGCCAGTCCGGACGCGGCACGAAGCCGCGTGCGCCGGCGCGATTGCGCAGCCGCGGCTCGGCGTCCAGCACGTCCCACAGGTGCTCGGCATAGTTTTCCCAGTCGGTGGCCACGTGCAGCAGGCCGCCCGGACGCAGCCGGTCGCACAGCAGGGCCACGAAGGCCGGCTGCACCAGCCGTCGCTTGTTGTGGCGCTTCTTGTGCCAGGGATCGGGGAAGTAGATGCGCACCTCGTCCAGCGAGGCCGGCGCCACTTCATGCTGCAGCACTTCCACCGCATCGTGCTGGTACACGCGCAGGTTGCGCAGGCCTTCGGCCGCCGCGGCGTTGAGCAGGCGACCCACGCCGGGGCCGTGCACCTCCACGCCGATGAAATCACGGGAAGGCTCGCGCGCGGCGGCGAACAGCAGCTGCTCGCCATTGCCGAAGCCGATCTCGAGCACGCGCGGTGCGCTGCGGCCGAAGGCGGCGTCGTAGTCACGCTGCTCGCCGAGGTAATCGAGGCCCAGCGCGGGCCAGTGCAGGTCGAAGGCACGCTTCTGGGCCTCGGTCTGGCGGCCCTGGCGCAGCACGAAGCTGCGGATGGGGCGATGGCGCAGGGCCGGATCCGGGCTGGCCTGGTCGCTGTCGCCGGACATGCCCTGGCCCATGCTCAGAGGAAGTGGCCGTCGATCGGCGAGGAGGCGTTGGCCGTGCGCCGCTTGGCGATGCGGCCGGCCAGGAAGGCTTCGCGCCCGGCCTCGACCGCCTTGCGCATCGCGCTGGCCATCAGCACCGGATTGCGGGCGCCGGCGATGGCGGTGTTCATCAGCACGCCGTCGCAGCCCAGCTCCATCGCGATCGCGGCATCGGAGGCGGTGCCGACGCCGGCATCCACCAGCACGGGCACCTTGGCGTTCTCGACGATCTCCAGGATCGACCAGCGGTTCTGCACGCCCAGGCCAGAGCCGATCGGCGCGGCCAGCGGCATCACCGCCACGCAGCCGATCTCTTCCAGGCGCTTGGCGACGATCGGGTCGTCGGAGGTGTACACCATCACGTCGAAGCCGTCGGCCACCAGGATCTCGGCCGCCTTGAGGGTCTGCACCACGTCCGGGTACAGCGTGCGCTGGTCGCCCAGCACTTCGAGTTTCACCAGCCGGTGGCCGTCAAGCAGTTCGCGCGCCAGGCGGCAGGTGCGCACCGCGTCGTCGGCGGTGTAGCAGCCGGCGGTGTTGGGCAGCAGGGTGTAGCGGTCGGGCGGCAGCACGTCGAGCAGGTTGGGCTCGCCCGGATTCTGGCCGATATTGCTGCGGCGGATGGCCACGGTGACGATCTGCGCGCCGGCGGCCTCGGTGGCGGCCCGGGTCTGCTCGAGGTCGGTGAACTTGCCGGTGCCGGTGAGCAGGCGCGAATGGTAGGTCTTGCCGGCGATCACCAGGGGATCGGCGGGCGAGGGGTCGGTTGCGCGATTCATGGCCTGATTATGGCCCGATTCGGCGTGCGGGTTAACCCTTTTTTAAGGAGGTGTTCAGTTCAGCCGCCGCCAATGGCGTGGATGATCTCGACCCGGTCGCCTTCGGCAAGCGCGTGGCTGGCATGCAGGCTGCGCGGCACGACGTCCAGGTTCACTTCCACCGCCACCTTGCGTTCGCCGTAGCCCGCCTCGCGCAGCAGGTCGGATACGCGGGACCCGGCGGCGATGTCCCGGGGCTGGCCATTGAGCAGGATTTGCATGCCGGGATTTTATCGCGTTGCGGCCCATCGCGCCGGCCCGCATAATCGCGGCGTTCGCGGGTGTAGCTCAATGGCAGAGCTGTTGCTTCCCAAGCAACTGACGAGGGTTCGATTCCCTTCACCCGCTCCATGCCTGGCCTCGCGCCAGCGACCCACCCCCCGGAGGCCGTGATGCCGCACCGCGTCCTGCTGGGCTGGCGCGAGTGGCTGTCGTTGCCCGACCTGGGCATCGTGCAGGTGCGCGCGAAGGTCGACACCGGCGCGCGCTCGTCGGCGCTGCACGTACTCAGCCATGAAATATTCCTGCGCGATGGTGTCGAGCATGTCCACTTCCTGCTCGACAGCGGCGTGCCCGGTGCAGCGCCGCAGCATGCGCAGGCGCCGGTGCTCGACCGTCGCCGCGTCACCGACTCCGGCGGCCATGTCACCGAGCGCATCTTCATCCGCACCCGGCTGTTCCTGGCCGGTGTCAGCTGGCCGGCCGAAGTGAACCTGGCGCAGCGCAAGAACATGCTCTTTCCCATGCTGCTGGGCCGCACCGCGCTGGCCGGCCGCTTCCTGGTCGACCCGGCCAGCTCCTTCCTGCAGGGCGAACCGCCCGAAGGCTTGAACCCCCCGTGAAGCTCGCCATCCTCTCCCGCAACGCCAAGCTCTATTCGACCCAGCGCCTGGTCCAGGCCGGCCGGGAACGCGGCCACGTGGTGCGCGTGCTCGACCCGCTGCGCTGCTACATGCAGATCGCGCCGGGCCAGTTCCTGCTGCGCTACAAGGGCAAGCCGCTGCTGGGCATCGACGCGGTGGTGCCGCGCATCGGCGCCTCGGTCACCTTCTACGCCACCGCGGTGCTGCGCCAGTTCGAGCTGATGGGCGCGTACACGCCCAATGGCTCGGACGCCGTGCTGCGCGCCCGCGACAAGCTGCGCTGCCACCAGATCCTGGCGGGCGAAGGCCTGGGCCTGCCGGTCACGGTGTTCGGCGACAACCCCGACGACACCGGCGACCTGCTGGGCATGCTGGGCAAGCCGCCGCACGTGATCAAGCTCAACGAAGGCACCCAGGGCGCGGGCGTGATCCTGGCCGAAAACGCCGGCGCCTCGCGCAGCGTCATCGAAGCCTTCCGCGGCCTGTACGCCAATTTCCTGGTGCAGGAATTCATTGCCGAGGCCAAGGGCGCCGACCTGCGCTGCTTCGTGGTCGGCGACCGGGTGGTGGCGTCCATGCGCCGGCAGGCGGGAGAGGGCGAGTTCCGGTCCAACCTGCACCGGGGCGGCAAGGCCAGCCCGGTGACCCTGACCGAGGCCGAGACCGACACCGCGCTGCGCGCCGCCAAGGCCATGGGCCTGGGTGTTGCAGGCGTGGACCTGCTGCGCTCCAAAAGGGGGCCATTGGTGCTGGAAGTGAACTCTAGCCCCGGCCTGGAGGGCATCGAGGGGGCCACGGGGGTGGATGTGGCGGGCGCGATCATCGACCACGTGGTCGCCGGCGCCCGGCCCCGGCCGACCCGCCGGGCCCGCCCGGCGGCCCCGGCCCGGAGCCGGAAAAAGAATTAACCAAAGCCTGAGCCGGATTTAACGGGTCTTTAATACCTTCCCCCCTAGGCTTGGCCTGCCGGTAAGCCTGCAAGGTCCTCCTCGTCAGAGCGGCATCCCGCGGATTACGGCAATCGGGGCAGTAGCAACCTTTCGGCCCGGGCAGGCGCCTTCAAACGCGTCCCCCGGGCCATTTTCTTTCGGCGGCTGTACAAGCCGCCGGCCTCTGGCAGAATCAATCGCTCCAACCCCGAACAAAGGAAGCACGTCGATGGTCCGTACGCTGGTCTGCACCCTCCTGCTTGCGGCGGCTCCCGCCGCGGTCGCCAACTATCAGCTTGCGCTGGACGAAGGCAGCTTCGCCGAGCAGCGCAGCGAGATCGAGAAGGGCCTCGCCGACGGCAAGACCTACGCCGAGATCAGCCAGGCCGACCGCGCCAAGGTGCGTGAGTCGCTCGAGCGCATCTCCGGCCGACTGGAAGGCGTCGAGTCGGTCGACAGCCTATCCGAGCCGGCCAAGGTCGCCGTGTTCAACGACCAGGAACTGATCAACACCATCCTGACCCAGGCCGAGGCCGACAGCCGCATGGTCTGCACCCGCACGGCCCGCACCGGCAGCCACCGCAAGACCAACGAGTGCCAGACCGTGGCCGAGCGCCGCCGTCGCCAGGAACTGGACCAGGAAAACCTCCAGAAGATGCAGAAGGGCCGCATGCCCTTGAGCAACTGATTGATGCGAATCCTGGTGGTCGAGGACAATCGCGACATCGCCGCCAACCTCGGGGATTACCTCGAGGACCGCGGGCACACGGTGGATTACGCGGCCGATGGCGTCACCGGCCTGCACCTGGCGGTGGTGAATGATTTCGATGCCATCGTGCTCGATCTCAACCTGCCGGGCATGGACGGGCTGGAGGTCTGCCGCAAGCTGCGCCAGGAAGGGCGCAAGCAGACCCCGGTGCTGATGCTCACCGCGCGCGATTCGCTGGACAACAAGCTCGAGGGCTTCGAGTCCGGCGCCGACGACTACCTGGTCAAGCCCTTCGCACTGCAGGAAGTGGAAGCCCGCCTGGCCGTGCTGGCCAGGCGAGGCAAGGCTGCCCAGCCGCGCGTGCTGGGCGTCGCCGACCTGGAGTACAACCTCGACACGCTGGAAGTGCGGCGTGGCGGCAAGCTGCTGCAGCTCAACCCCACGGCGCTGAAGATCCTGCAGTCGCTGATGGAATCCTCGCCCTCGGTGGTCACCCGCCAGGAGCTTGAAACGCGCGTCTGGGGCGAGGAACTGCCCGACAGCGACTCGCTGCGCGTGCACATCCACGGCCTGCGCGCCGCGGTGGACAAGCCCTTCGACAAGGCCTTGATCCAGACCCGCCACGGCATCGGCTACCGGATCGCCGATCCCGAAGCAGGCTGAGCCATGCGCTACCGGCGCAGGCTGCGCAGCCGGATCATCCTGTCCTTCTTCCTGCTGGGCTTCGGCCTGACGGCGATGTTCGCCACGGCCACCGTGCTGCTGCGCGAGCGGCTGGAGGACCAGCTGATCGGCGAAGCGCTGCTGGGCAACGTGGGCGACTACGCCGAGCAGTTCTACGCCGACCCGGAAAACCCGCTGGTCGAATTCGAGAAGATCAAGGGCATCGTCTTCAGCGAGCGCCGCTTCGGCAACGTGCCGCTGAACTGGCGCAACCTTCCGTCGGGCGTGCACGAGCTGTCCGAGCAGGATCCCGACGGCCGCACCCGCACCTACAAGCTGGCGGTTAAGAAGGACCCGGACTACTGGTTCTTCCTCAGCTACGACATCGCCCAGGAGCGCGCCAGCCAGCAGCAGCTGATGTATGCGCTGATCGGCGTGGTGTTCCTGTTCTCGCTGATGTCGCTGGTGATCGGATTCTGGTCGTCCAAGCGCGTGATCAGCCCGCTGACCGACCTGGCCCGGCGCATGCGCGGCATGGCCGGCAGCGAGCGCCCGGAGAAACTGGCGCCGCACTTCGCCAACGACGAGGTGGGCCAGCTGGCGGCCACGCTGGACGACTACGCCGAGCAGATGACCGCGCTGGTGAAGCGCGATCGCGAATTCAATTCCGACGTCAGCCACGAGCTGCGCACGCCGCTGGCGGTGATCCGCGGCGCCACCGAGCTATTGCTGGCCAACCCCGACCTGCCGGAAAAGACCCGCCAGCGCCTGCTGCGAATCGAGCGCGCCGCGGTGCAGAGCACCGACTTGACCACCGCGCTGCTGCTGCTGTCACGCAACGAGCGCGGCGTCGGCAGCACGCCGCTGCTGCGCCTGTGCCGCCAGCTGGCCGAAGCCAGCCGCACCCAGCTGGGCGGCAAGCCGGTGCAGGTGCACGTGGAAGGCGACCCCGAAGCCCGCGCCGAAGCCCCGGAAGCCGTGCTGGCCGTAGCCTTGGGCAACCTGATCGGCAACGCCTGCAAATACACCACCGAAGGCGAAGTCCGCATCGTGGTCGAACCCGGCCAGGTCCGCATCGAGGACACCGGCCCGGGCCTGAGCGAAGAAGACGCCGCGCGCCTGTTCGAACGCGGCTACCGCGGCTCCGGCGCCGGCGGCACGGTGGGCGGCGGCATCGGCTTGTCCATCGTTCGTCGCCTGTGCGAGCTCTACGGCTGGCACGTGTCGATCGCGCCTCGGCCTGAACTTGGGGCCGTCGCGATTCTTCGGTTTTCGGCGGGGGGGTAGGGTTTCTTTTGCCGCGGATTTTCGCGGATGGCGCGGATTTGCGCGGATGAGAGCGGATTTTTGGACGCGGATTAACGCGGACTGGCGCGGATGGAGCAAACAGATTGGAGTTTGGACGCGGATCAACGCGGACTAGCGCGGATAAAAGCAGTCAGGATTATTGGGAGAGCCTCGCGCCGTCACGGGATATGTCGCCAATCCCCCTTGCCGCCTCGCCCCACCTTCAACGCTCCATCCGCGTCACTCCGCGTTAATCCGCGTCTAAAAATCCGCTCTTATCCGCGCCATCCGCGAAAATCCGCGGCAAAATTCAAACCTTCTCCAGCCACCCGTGAACATCCGGCGTGCGCCCATCGAACAGGCCGAAGAAGAGGTCCTGGATGCGGCGGGTCATGGGCCCGGGCTTGCCCGCACCGACCTGGCGACCGTCGACCGAGCGGATGGGCGTGATCTCGGCGGCGGTGCCGCACATGAAGAGTTCGTCGCACAGATACAGGTATTCGCGCGGGATGTCGCGTTCGACGCATTCGATGCCGTTGGCCTTGGCCAGGGTGATGATCGAGTTGCGGGTGATGCCGTTGAGCAGGGCGGCGCTGATCGGCGTGGTGTGCAGGGCGCCGTCGATGACCAGGAACAGGTTCTCGCCCGCGCCTTCGCTCAGCAGGCCGGTGGAGGCCAGCGCGATGCCTTCGCCAAAGCCCAGGCGGCGTGCCTCGCGCGCGACCAGCTGGCCGCTGAGGTAGTTGCCGCCGGCCTTGGCACCGGCCGGGATGGTGTTGGGCGCGAAGCGCTGCCAGCTGGACACGCAGGCGTCGATGCCGGCTTCCAGCACGTCGGGGCCGAGGTAGGGGCCCATGTGCCAGGCGGCGATGGCCAGGTCGGTGGGCGTGTCGGCCGAGAGGCCGAAGCCGCCGAGGCCGCGGTAGGCGATCGGGCGCAGGTAGGCCTTTTCCAGGCCATTGGCGGTGATCACGTCGCGGCAGGCCTGGGCCAGGGTGGGCACGTCGTAGGGCATGGCCATGTCGTAGATCTTGGCCGAGGCGTACAGGCGCTTGAGGTGGTCGGTGAGCCGGAAGATGGCCTGGCCGTCGGGCGTGGCGTAGCTGCGGATACCCTCGAACACCGACGAGCCGTAGTGCAGGCCGTGCGCCATGACGTGCACGGTGGCTTCGGCCCAGGGCTTGATGCGGCCGTTGTGCCAGATGTGTTCGGGGTACTTCTGCGACATGGCGGACTCCTGCGGACAGGCCGGCAGTTTATCCGTTCAGCGCGTCCGCGGCCTCAGAGCTGGATCCACCAGCAGCCGGCATTGCGCCGCAGCTGGAAGCGGACCTGGGCGCTGCCGGCGTCCTGGGCGCCGGACATCTGCTGCACCAGCAGGGACTCGGGCGGCGGGCCTGCGGCGGCGGTGATGGTGGTGTCCGGGGTGCGGGCGCCGGGGTCCGTCGTGTACGGGCCCGGGCCGGTGTCGGTCGTCGCTTGGGTCGAGTCCGGGTCGGCCGCGGCATTGCTCGCGCCCAGGTTGGCGTTGAGGCCTGCCCGCGCTTGCGGGCGTCCGGCGTAGCGGTCGTCGGAAGCCGCGGGGCCGTAGCCGGCGGTTCCCTCCGGCCCGCTCGTCGTCGATGCCTCCGCGTAGACCGGAAAGCCGGTCTCGTCCAGCTCGGGCAGCATCGCGGGGTAGACCAGCTGCGCGTTGACCAGCGGCCGCGCGGCGATCGCCTCCAGGCTGTCCATCAGGCTGCGGGCGGTGCCGCTGCCGGTGCCGGTCCAGTGGTAGTAGTTTGCCAGGCGGTTGACGTCGCGGGCCTCGAGCGCGCCGCGCACACCGTCCAGCAGCTGGCCGGGACTGCGGGCGCAGCCGCGCGCGGCGAAGCCGCTGGAGTACGCTCCCGCGTGCGACACCGGCGCCTCTTTCGGGGTGGCATCCATGGCGGCGCAGGCGCGATCGGTGTAGACGGTGTTGCCCTGCGCGTCCACGCAGCGGCGCACCTGGGCCGCCGATCCGGTCGGCGTGGCCAGGGCAGCCAGGGGCAGCAACAGCAGCAGGGCGCTACGCATCGCTCCAGCCTAGCGCGAAGCTCAGTCCAGGCGCGACAGCACCGCTTCGGTCGGCTTGGCAAGGTTCAGGGTGTAGAAGTGCAGCTCGGGCACGCCGGCATCCAGCAGGCGGCGGCACATGCCGGCCACGATGTCGGCCGCGAACTCGCGCACGCTGTCGGCATCGTCGCCGTAGGCCTGCATGCGCTTGCCGATCCAGCGCGGGATCTCGGCGCCGCAGGCTTCCGAGAAGCGCTTGAGCTGGCTGAAGTTGGAGATGGGCATGATGCCGGGGATGATCGGCGTGCCGATGCCGGCCTTGCGCACGTCCTCGACAAAGCGGAAGTAGGCATCGGCGTTGAAGAAGTACTGCGTGATCGCCGAATCCGCGCCGGCCTCGACCTTGGTCTTGAAGTGGCGGATGCAGGCCACGGCGTCTTCCGACTGGGGGTGGGTTTCCGGGTAGCAGCCGACCTCGATGTGGAAGTGGTCGCCGTGCTCCTCGCGGATGAAACGCACCAGGTCGGAGGCGTAGTGCAGGTCGCCGGCGCGCGCCATGCCCGAGGGCAGGTCGCCGCGCAGGGCCACGATGCGGTCGCAGCCCTGGGCGCGGTAGTCGGCCAGCAGCTGGCGGATCTCGTCGCGGGTGCCGCCAACGCAGCTCAGGTGCGGCACGCCATTGAGGCCGTGGTCGTCGCGCAGCCGGCGCACGGTTTCCGCCGTGTAGGACAGGGTGGAACCGCCGGCGCCGAAGGTGACGGAGACGAACTCCGGCGCGTAGCCCTTGAGCTTGCGCACGGTGCGGTCGAGCTGGGCACGCTGGTCGTCGGTCTTGGGCGGATAGAACTCGAAGCTGTACTGGGGCATGGCGGCGAAGGATGGCGGGACCTGCCCCCAATATATCTCTTTGTCGGGATGAAAGGATAAAGTCCAATCCGGGGTCAGAGTGCATTTATGTGGCACCGCCACATAAATGCACTCTGACCCCGGATTGGCTCCCGGATTGGCCGCGGGCCGGCTGGGCAGGGGCGCTGGCGCATGACATGCTCCCGCCGAATGACCGACGGACAGGCCAAGGCGCAGCCCGACAGCACCCAGCAGCAGCGGGCGGAGGACCTGCACGAGCGGGCCCTGATCGGGGGCCTGTTCTACGTGCTGTCCTGGCTGCTGGTGTCCTGGCAGGGCGGGGCCTGGACGCGGCATCCCGGCCTGGCGGGGCTGGTCACCGGGATCCTGCTGGCGCTGGCCCTGGTGCGGCTGGTGATCCGGCGCTGGTCGCAGGGCCGGGCCGACCGTGCCGCCGCCAGCCTGCGCGCGCAGTGGACCGTGCTGCTGGCGACGGCGGCGCTGTGGGGCGGGCTGTCGGGCTGGGCGCTGTGGGACCGCACGTTCGCCAACGCCGACAATGTGACCCTGCTGGCCACCGCTGCCCTGGCGATGGCCTTCGCACAGATCTTCGCGGTGAACAAACAGATCGCGCTGGTCGGCACCGGCATGCTGTTCCTGCCGATGCTGAGCATCGTCGCACTGCGCTACGAGCAGCCGGGCGTGGCCATGGTGCTGGTGCTGAACCTGATCTACCTGGTGGCCGTGATCGCGCGCAGCCACCGCGAGTACGAGGGCAAGCTGGCCCTGGAGTCCGCACTGCGCGAACAGCGCGACCGCTTCGCCACCCTCAGCCGCACCGATGCGCTGACCGGCCTGTCCAACCGCGGCCACTTCCAGCAGGGCCTCGAGCAGCAGGTGGCGGCCGCGCGCGCCGACGGCAGCGCGCTGGCGGTGGCCTTCCTGATCGCCGACCTGGACCACTTCAAGTCCATCAACGACCGCTACGGCCACGCCGCCGGCGACCGCTGCCTGCGCGAGGTGGCGACGCGGCTGCGCGAGTGTTTCGTCGGCAGCGAGGCGCTGGTGGCGCGGCTGGGCGGCGAGGAATTCGGCGTGCTGGTGGCGGGCGAAGATGTGGCACGCATCGCGCACCTGGCCGAGGCCTTCCGCGCCAGCCTTGAACGCGCGCCGATCGCGCTGCCGGACGGCTCGCAGTTCGAAGTGACGGTCAGCGTGGGCCTGGCGCAGTTTTCGCCCGAGACGCACCGCGATGGCGATGCGCTGTACGCCGCCGCCGACGAGGCGCTGTATCGGGCGAAGAAGGGCGGCCGCAACCGCATCGAAGCGGCGTAGCGCAGGCGGCGCGTCTGGCGGCGGCGCGAGCCGGCGGCGCACTCGGACGCGGGTGTTACTGCGCCGCCTCCAGCCGCGACTGCATCGCCTGCGCGGCGGCACGGTTGGCCGCGATCATCTTCGCGGCCACCGCCTGGTTGCTCATCCAGAAGCGCAGCTCTTCCATCAGCCGGGGGTCGCGCAGGTAGGCGTCCAGCACGGCCTGGGCCTCGGCTTCGGTGACCGGCGCGTCGCAATCGAGCAGCTGCTGGTTGCCGTACTCCTCTTGCCGGTGGCAGTGGGCCCAGATGTGCCGCGAAACCCGCGACGGCGTCAGGCCGCGCACGATCTTCCGGTACTCGGGGATCATGCCCAGGATGTAGTCGGTGTCGGCGCTGTTGCCTTCGCGGTAGTAGGTGGACAGCGCACCGCGCAGGCCCTGGTCGCGGATCAGGCCCAGCTCGCCGCCGCTGCGCAGCTCCTGGTAGGTGGTGTCGTCGCTGGCGTAGAGCCACATCTGGCTGGCCTGGTAGAAGGCCAGCGCGGTTTTCCAGGCCGAGCCGTCCACCAGCGTGCCGTCTTCGGCGTAGGCCACCGCCTGGTCGCCGTAGTCGGCCACCTTTTTCCAGAAGGCTTCGCGAAGGTCGATGGACTGCAGGTCGGTGCCGAGGTTGTCCTGGAGGCGGGCCAGGTAGGCCTGGGCGCGCACGTCCTCGAGCCGCGTCTCGTTCCAGTTGGCCACCTGGATGCCGATGAACACGCCCACGATCACGATCACCAGATCGATGCCAATCGCCGTCCAATTCTGCTCCCGGACGTGCTCGATGACGCGGCGCAGGCGCATGGCGCAGTCCCCCAGACTTGGCTGCGTCGGATCATCCCACGGCCGGTCCGATCGCGGCACAATGGCCGCATGAGCATCGCCATGACCGAGTTCGCCCGCGTGCGCCTGTTCCCCGCCGACGGCCGCCGCACCGCCATCCAGGACATCACTGCCGAGGCCTTCACGGCCCGGCTCAACGCCGAGGCCCCGGCGCGGGTGATTCCGGGCTATGCGCCGTTCTGCGTGCTGCATGCGCACCGCAACTGGACCACCACGCGCTGCTCGGTGATCCCGATCACCGACGCCAACCGCCACCAGCTGCGCAGCGCCTACGAGGCCCGCACGCGCGAGGAGCTGCCGGTGCTGGTGCGCTGGTTCGAAGGGCTGGAGCCGCCGGTGGCCGAGTACCTGGTGCCCATCCTTTACAGCCGCGAACAGCTGGCGAAGGAGGGCACGCCCATTGACGCCGACTGGGGCATCGTCGGCTGCCTGTACACCATGACGCCCGACGAGATCCCGATGGTGCCGATCACCATGATGCGCAATGCGCTGGGCGTGGAGGAGGGCGGCAGCGGCGTGCCGATGGACCGCGAGGCCTATCGCCGCAGCGTGGCCTTCTGGTCGCAGCACGCCAACTGGCGCTGAGCGCCGCGCTCAGGGTTCGGCGTGCCGGCGCAGCAGGTTGAAGTAGGACTTGTTGATCAGCTCGACCGCACGGGCGCTGCCCTCGAGGCCCGCCAGCTGTTCGCGCGCTTCGGACAGGTCGTGCAGCATCTCGCGCACGCTGGGCTCGCGCACCAGGCTCTGGATCCAGCCCACCACCGCCAGCCGCTCGCCGGATTCCACCGGCCGTACGCGATGCAGCTGGCCGGTGGGATAGCAGATGGCCGAACGCGCCGGCAGCTTGAACGCGGTCTCGCCGCTGCCTGACTCGAAGGCCAGCTCGCCGCCCTCGTAGGTGTCGGGCTCGTTGAGGAACAGGGTGAAGGACACGTCGCTGCGCACGTGGTTGGGCTCGGCCATGATCGGCGCGTCCACGTGCAGGCCGTAGTGCATACCGGGCTGGTAGCGGCTGACCAGCATGGTGGCCAGGCGCCGCGGCTGCGCGCCGCTCATGAAGGCATCGCAGCGGCCCAGCGCGGCCATCACCAGGGTGGCGATGCGCTTCATCACCGGGTGGTCCCAGGGGATCTGCTCGTTGTGCTTGGCCTTGCGCAGCAGCTCGCCCGCGGTGGCCCGGCCGTCAGTGAACTCGGCCAGCGAGGCCAGCCGCTTGATCTGGCTGAGCTCGTCGGGGGTGATGAGTTCGGACACGGTCAGGATCAAGGCGGGCCCCGGGGTACGGATTCGTGAATACCCCCGGAGTCTAGTTCTTTCGGCCCGGAAAGCAATGCGGTTTGCAAGCCCCAATGGTCACGAGGGCAAATCCGGGGTCAGAGTATCTTCAGGTTCGGAAGCCCCACGCGGATCGGCGCGAGGGCTTCCGAACCTGAAGATACTCTGACCCCGGATCGGATAAGGAATGCGTTGGTTTTGGGCTGTGGTCAAAAATGGAATGCCCCGCCAAGGAGTGCGCCCATGCACGGCCCCGACCACGAGACCACCCACGCCTGGCTCCGCATCGAGGACCACGGCAGCCTGGAACACGCCCGCCTGCAGCCCGCGCCTGACGGCTGGCGTGCCGATGGCACGGTGCTGGCCATCGACGCGGGCTCGCCCTTGCGGGTGGATTACCGGCTGACGCTGGATGCCCGCTGGCGCACGCGCGAACTCTGGCTGGAACAGACCTGGCACGGCGCCCGCAGCACCCTGCGCCTGCAGCGCGCCGACGACGACAGCTGGCAGCAGGACGGCCAGCCGGTACTCGCGCTGCAGGGATGCCAGGACGTGGACCTGGGCCTGAGCCCGCTGACCAACACCCCGCCCATCCGCCGGATGCTGGCCGACGGCCTGGACCGCGCCTCGTTCGACATGGCCTGGGTCCAGTTCCCCGGCCCGCGAGTGACCCGCGCCGCGCAGCGCTACACCCGCCTGGACGCAGGCCGCTGGCGCTACGAAGGCCTGGGCAGCCACTTCGAAGCCGAGCTGGACGTGGACCCCGAGGGCATCGTCACCCGCTACGGCCAGCTCTGGCAACGCATCGCCCAGGGCTGAACTCCGGGGTCAGAGTGCCTTCAGTTTCGCGACGCGGCGTCCGGCTCGAGCCTGGCCAGCAGCGCCACTGCGCGCTGGTCCGCCGAATCGATCTGCACGATATGGATGGTGGCCCAGCCCAGCTGCGACTCGATCGTCGCGGCGAGGTGTTTCGACTCCCGCACCATCGCGACCAGCTCGGATTCGTCCACGCGGCCGAAGGCGCCCAGTCCGGCCGCTTCACCCACCCCGCGCGCGGTCAGCGCCACGGGTCGCAGGCCATTGTCCTGCGTCGAGTCCAGGCCCTTCAGCGCCAGTCGGTAGCGCTGGATTTCATGCACCAGCGCGTCGTCGCGGATAAGGCCCAGGTCGCCGGCGCTGAGGAGGGAATCGAAGGCCGTCGTGCTGGGCTGCGGGTAGAGGCCATAGGTGATGCGCGTCCACAGGCCCTGGCGATCCACCGCGTCGAGCGGGGCGGTCGCCGGCACGGCCATCTGCCGGGGCAGGTCGAAGGAGCTGGTGGTCACGCCCGGCACCTGGATGTTGGTGACCGGCTGCCCGCGGGCCAGCGTAAGCACGTGGTTGGCCGCGGCGATGCGACCCAGCGCGACCTGCCGCCCGGCGGCGTATTCAGCGCGGTCCTGGCGAAGGTCGGCGGCGATTTCGCGCAGCAGCCCGGCTTCGCGCAGGCGGTCGCCGCGGTCGGTGTTCCAGTTGGCTACCTCGATGCCGATGTACACGCCGACCACCACGATCACGAGATCGATCGCGACGGCCGTCCAGTTCTGCGTGCGCAGGCTTTCCATCAAGCGGCGATAGCGCATGGTCCCCACCCCTGTTTCCCCGCCCCGATCATGCCACGGGGCAGCAACTCCGGGGTCAGAGTGCCTTCAGGTTTGCGCCGCCGCCGTGGCATGCCGCGACGCGGCGCAAACCTGAAGGCACTCTGACCCCGGACTCGTCATGGGCTGGCTTCGGGCTTGGCCTGCGGCGCGCGCGGTGCGTGGTGGGCGGCGATCTGGCCGGGCGTGAGGCGCAGGAAGCGCGCGGCGTTGTTGTACAGGATGTCGCGCTTCTGGCCCGCGTCCAGGAAGGGCGCCGTGTCGACCGCCCTGATCGCTTCGCCGATGGCGCCGGGCCAGTACATCTGGTCGCTTCCGAACAGGATGCGCTTGCCCAGGCCCGCCTCGACCATGCGCCGCAGCGCCTCGTGGAACTGCGCACGCGGAAACGCCCAGTTGTTGCAGGCGATGTCCACGTAGAGATTGGGGTAGGCGAACATCATCGCGATCATGTCGTCCACGAACGGCGAGCCGTAGTGCATCACGTAGATCCGGAGCTTCGGATACTTGCGCAGCACGGGTTCCAGCAGCAGCGGCGAGCCCATCGCCACCCGGTAGTCTTCATAGCCCGGGAAGCGTGCGGTGGCGGGCGGGCCTTCGCCCAGGTGGATGCCCACCGGGATGTCGAGCTCTTCCGCCAGCGCGAAGTAGTCCGCATAACGCGCGTCGTCGGGGGCATGGCCCCGGTACTGGATGTAGACCTCGCCCAACACCGCAAGCTGCCCCGCGCCGTGAAGCCGCCGCATCTCGGCGACCGACAGGTCGCCATCTGGCTTGGCGAAGCCAGCGCCAGGCAACACCAGGTCAGGAGCCAGCGTCCGCCACTGCGCCACCCGCTCAGGCGATCCCTCGGTCATGGCCAGCCGCACGTCATGCCGACGCAGCTCGGCAAGCGTGCCGTCGCGCAGGTCGTCGTCGTCTTTGGCGGCAAGCAGCGGGTCCTTGCATGCACCCACCTGCGAGAAATCCAGGTCCTCGCGCGGGTCCACGGTGGGTACCGGGGGCGCCCGGTCGCCGGGGCAGGCCGGGGTGCCCGGCGGCAGCTCCAGCGCGTAGGCGTGCAGATGCATGTCGATCACCGGGCCGGGGGTCGCGGCGACCGGGGCGGGCGGCCCCAGCATCGCTGCTGCCAGCAGCCACAGCCAGGACGGGGACGGCTTTGCCATGCGGGAGCTCCGGCGTGGGTTTTCAGTAGCTTGAAAGGGCAATCCGGCGGCAATCCGGGGTCAGAGTATCTTCAGGTTCGCGCCGCCGTCGCGGCAAGTCGCGGAGACGGCAGCGCGAACCTGAAGATACTCTGACCCCGGATTGGAGTTGCCCCGGATTGCCGAAACGGAAACGGGCACCCGAAGGTGCCCGTTTCTTTTACGCGATGAGGCGATGACTCAGTAGCGGTAGTGATCCGGCTTGTACGGGCCTTCCTTCGACACGCCCAGGTACGCCGCCTGGTCGTCGGTCAGCTCGGTCAGCACCACGCCGATCTTCTCCAGGTGCAGGCGCGCCACTTCCTCGTCCAGCTTCTTGGGCAGGATGTAGACCTTGGCCTCGTAGCTGTCCTTGTTGGTCCACAGCTCGATCTGCGCCAGGGTCTGGTTGGCGAACGAGTTGGACATGACGAACGACGGGTGGCCGGTGGCGCAGCCCAGGTTCACCAGGCGGCCTTCGGCCAGCAGGTAGATGCAGTTGCCGTTGGCGAAGGTGTACTTGTCCACCTGCGGCTTGATGTTCAGGCGCACGGCGCTGGACTCGTTGAGCTTGTCCACCTGGATCTCGTTGTCGAAGTGGCCGATGTTGCAGACGATGGCCTGGTCCTTCATCTGCGACATGTGCTCAAGCGTCAGCACGTCCTTGTTGCCGGTGGTGGTGACGTAGATGTCGCCACGGCCCAGGGTGGACTCGACGGTGTTGACCTCGAAGCCCTCCATGGACGCCTGCAGGGCGTTGATCGGGTCGATCTCGGTGACCACCACGCGGGCGCCGTAGGCGCGCAGCGAATGGGCCGAACCCTTGCCCACGTCGCCGTAACCGCAGACCACGGCCACCTTGCCGGCCAGCATCACGTCCATCGCGCGCTTCAGGCCATCGGCCAGCGACTCGCGGCAGCCGTAGAGGTTGTCGAACTTGGACTTGGTGACCGAGTCGTTGACGTTGATGGCCGGCACCAGCAGCTTGCCCTGTTCCAGCATCTGGTAGAGGCGGTGCACGCCGGTGGTGGTCTCTTCCGAGACGCCCTTCCAGTCCTTCACCACGTTGGTCCAGAAGCCCGGGCGCTCGCGCGCAACGCGCTTGAGCAGGTTCTTGATCACCTGCTCCTCATGGCTGCCCGACGGGGTGTTGACCCAGTCGCTGCCCTTCTCGAGCTCGTAGCCCTTGTGGATCAGCAGGGTCACGTCGCCGCCGTCGTCCACCACCAGCTCCGGGCCCTTGCCGCCCGGGAAGCTGACCGCGTCCAGGGTGCAGTCCCAGTACTCTTCCAGGGTCTCGCCCTTCCAGGCGAACACCGGGGTGCCGGTGCGGGCAATGGCCGCCGCGGCGTGGTCCTGGGTGCTGAAGATGTTGCAGGACGCCCAGCGCACGTCGGCGCCGATGTCCTTCAGGGTCTCGATCAGCACGGCCGTCTGGATGGTCATGTGCAGCGAGCCGGTGACCCGGACGCCCTTGAGCGGCTTGCTGGCCGAGTACTTCTTGCGGATGGACATCAGGCCCGGCATTTCCTGCTCGGCGATGTCCAGCTCCTTGCGGCCCCAATCGGCCAGGGACAGGTCGGCGACCTTGAAGTCGTGCTTTAGGTTGGTGACGGCGTTCATATAGGTATAGCTCCGTTGTTGGCGACACCGGCCGGGCCAGGGGCCTCGGGAGTCGCGCGTTAACGGGCGCGGTTGGTGCGGGAACCTTCGCCGAGCCTGATCCCTTGCCCCCTTGCGGGGCCGGGCTTGCAGCGCCCCTCGGCGGGGTGGGCCTTTGGGGCCGGGCGGCATTATAGCGGACTGGCGTGAAGGCGGCGATTGGCCTGTTTGGCGTGTTCATGTACGTATGCTTCGACAACGGGCGCCCACCGGGGCGAAACATGGGGCAGAGGATGCTGATCTACCAATCGACCAAGACTGGATTCCTTTCGGACTGTCAGGACAGGGTGATCGAAGACGTCGTCGCGGCCGGATACATGGAACGCACCGGTCGCTACGCGCCCGAGGGTGACTTCCGTGCTTGGAGGGGTTCATTGCCGTCGATGCAGCGCGTGCTACATGACCCCGACATTCCCGATGACGCCGGCGTCGCCATCGAATATGGCATCCCCGGGTCCAGCAAGCGCATCGACTTCCTGATTTCCGGGCGCGGAGAAGACGATGCGGCCAGCCTGATCATCGTCGAGCTCAAGCAGTGGTCCTCCTCAAAACTCAGTGACAAGGACGGACTGCTGATCGCTAACCGAGGCGGTTATGCGGAGGTCGAAGGCACGCATCCAAGCTATCAGGCCTGGTCGTATGCTGCGTTGTTGCGAGGCTTCAACGATGCGGTGCACGACCCGGCGATCGGCCTGCAGCCCTGCGCCTACCTGCACAACCATGCTGACGATGGTGTTATCAATGATTCGCGCTACAAGCCCTACCTCGACCGGGCGCCGGTGTTCCTGCGTGGTGAGTCCGAACTGCACCGGCTGCGCGCGTTTGTTCGCACGCATCTTGCCAAGGGCGATGGCGGCGCACTGCTGTGGGCGGTAGAGAACGGCCGGCTGCGGCCCTCGAAGATCCTTGCCGACAGCTTGGCGAAGATGCTGAAGGGTCATCCGGAGTTCGTGCTTATCGACGACCAGAAGGTCGTCTACGAGAACGCGCTGGCCGCGGCCCGTGCTGCCGGTCCCGGCCACAAGCGGGTGGTGATCGTCGACGGCGGCCCCGGAACCGGCAAGTCCGTGGTGGCGCTGAACCTATTGAGCCGGCTGAGCGGCGAGGGCAAGGGGGTGCGTTACATCTCGCGCAATGCCGCGCCGCGCAAGGTCTACGAGAGCAAGCTGACCGGCGAGTTTCGCGCCACGCAGATTCGCGGCTTCTTCGGCGGTCCGAACTTCCACGATGCCCCCGCAGGCGCCTTCGACGTCCTGGTCGTCGATGAGACACATCGGCTCACCGCAAAGGGCGGCTTCTACGGCAACCAGGGCGAGAACCAGCTGAAGGAACTGATAGCTGCGGCCCACTGCGGCGTCTTCTTCGTCGACGATCGCCAGCAGGTGACGTTGGCCGACATCGGTACCCGTGCCGAGGTTGAGCGCTGGGCGCAGGCGGCGGGCGCCGCCGTGCATCGCTATTCGCTGAAATCGCAGTTCCGGTGTTCGGGATCGGACGACTATCTGGCGTGGCTCGACACCTCGCTTGGCCTCGACGACACGCCGGTTGACTTCGATCCGGCTTCGTTCGACTTCCGCGTCGTGGATTCGCCCGTTGAACTGCACCGGATGATCGAGCAGCGAAATGGCGACAATCGTGCCCGCATCGTTGCCGGCTACTGCTGGGATTGGGCCAGTAAGAAGAACCCGGAAGCGTTCGACATAGTGATTCCGGAATTCGGCTATGCGCGCCAGTGGAACCTGACCGAGGACGGCAGCTTGTGGCTGATAGCGCGGACGTCCGTCGAGCAGGTCGGCTGCATCCATACCTGCCAGGGGTTGGAGGTCGACTACGTAGGTGTCATCATCGGCCCGGACCTGCTGTATCGGGGCGGACGACTGATCACGCGGGCGGAAGGTCGTTCGAAGCATGACCGGTCGATTCGTGGCTGGAAGAAGCAGGCGAAGTCCGATCCCGCGGGCACTGAAGAGCGGGTCGGCCGCATTATCCGCAACACCTACCGCACATTGATGACCCGCGGAATGAAGGGCTGCTACGTCTTCTGCACGGATCCTCCGACCCAGGAGTATTTCCGAAGTCTGCTGCAGCGAACCTGACTCGATTTTCTTGCCTGAGTGTCCGTAGAGACGTCGGCCCGTTACGTTACTGGCTACTTGGGATGCCAGAGCTCGACCCGGCCTGGAGCAGTCGGGTTGATTTCCAACTCTTTCGCCGAAGCGCGATAGACCTTGGCGATGTAAGGGCGCTGATGCTTTGCAACGAAGTCCATGATACGGGCTTGTGTTGCGAAAATTGACGATGCCAGCGCAGGGAAAGACGCGGCGCCGATCACGGTTGGCGGTGGTGCGCAAGGATGCGTCGCATACGGCATGAATTGCACTGCGGTGGGCGGCGACCTCAGCCAGCCGCCGGCACCTGGAAGAAGTACCGGCAAAGGTGGAAAAACACCGGCGCCGCAAAACACACAGAATCCAGCCGATCCAGCATGCCGCCATGCCCTTCGATCATCTGGCCCCAGTCCTTGGCGCCGAGGCTGCGCTTAACGGCCGACAGCGCCAGCCCGCCAAAGAACCCCGCCATCACGATCACCGTGGACATCGCCGCCGCCTGCCACGGCGAAAACGGCGTGGCCCAGTACAGCGCGGTACCCACGCCTACGGCCAGCAAGCCGCCACCCACCAAGCCCTCGACCGTCTTGGACGGACTCACCTTCGGCGCCAGCTTCGTGCGCCCAAACAGCTTGCCCACCACGTACTGCAGCACGTCGCTGATCTGCACCACCAGCAGCAGGTAGAACAGCAGCATCAGGTTCTCGCCCAGCCCGCCTTCCAGATCCAGCAGCAGCAAGGCCGGCGCGTAGCTGATGAAGTACACCGTGATCAGCACGCCCCACTGCAGCTTGGTGATGCGCTCCAGGAACTGTTCGGTATCACCCTGCAGCGCGGCCAGGATCGGCAGCCCCAGCATGCCGTACACCGGGATGAAGATGGCGAACAGCCCGTACCAGTCGCTGTAGATCAGCCAGTACTGCACCGGCAGCAGCACGTAGAACGCGGCGACCAGCGCCCAGTGATCGCCCGCCCGCGTCGGCGTCAACGTCACGAACTCGCGCAGCGCCACCAGCGACGCAAACGCAAACAGCACCACTGTCGCCCCCGCACCCAGCCAGAAGCACGTTGCCAGCACCGCCACCATCCACCACCAGGCCACGATGCGCTGGTTGAGGTTGGTGATGGTGTTGCTGGGATTGCCGCGCTGGCGCAGGTGCAGCACGCCGCCGATCAGCGAGGCCACCACCAGCAGCGCAACCACGCCGCTGAGCAGCTGGAGGATGGGGTTGGAGAAATCCAGTTCCAGGGACGGCATCGTCGGGCCTCAGGCCAGGGCGACCACGGCGGCCCGGGCGCGTTCCAGGAACGCCGCCTTGGTTTCGCCGGGCACGTGGGACAGCGGCGCGCCGAAGCGCACCGCACAGGTCAGCGGCACCGGGATGTGGGCGCCCTTGGGCATGGAGCGGTAGAGGTTTTCCAGATACACCGGCACAAGCTCGACGTCGGGGTGGCGCATGGCCAGGTGGTAGAGGCCGCTCTTGAACTCGGCCGGCAGGCGCTCGCCGCGGCGGGTGCCTTCGGGGAACAGGATCAGCGAGTCGCCGTGGTTCAGGGCCTCGCTCAGCGGGGCCAGCGGGTCGCTGTCGGGGTCGGTGCGCTCGCGGTCGATCAGCAGGGCACGGAAGGTCGTGTCGGCAAACCATTTGCGCAGGCCCGGCTTGCCCCAGTAGTCCTTCGCGGCCACGGGGCGGGTGATGCGGCGCAGGAAGCCGGGCAGGGCGGACCACAACACCGGCGTATCCAGGTGGCTGGTGTGGTTGGCGAAGTAGATGCGCGTGTTGGGCAGCGGCTGGCAGCCCAGCCAACGCGGGCTGGCGCCGACCAGGCCTCGCAGCAGCAGGATGAGCGGGGTGCCGAGCATCAGGCCTTGGGCCCCGCGGCGGCGGCGCGTTCGCGCAGCAGGCGCGCCAACTTCAGCGTGCGCGTCACGCAGGTCACGGCCGAGCCGACCACGATGATCCACAGGGCCACCTGCAGCGCGTACCAGGCCTCGCCCCACCACGGCCACAGCGCCGCCACCAGCAGGCCCACCGTCATCACGAACATGCGCTTGGGCTTGGACTGCACGCCGCTGAAATCCTGCGCAAAGCCCAGCGCGCCGCCGGTGGTGCGGATGTAGGCGGTGACCGCTGCGAGCAAGGCGCCGGCCCAGCCGAGGATGGGTTCGCCGGCGGCCATGCCCAGCGCGACGATGAACACCGAATCGGCGATGCGGTCCGGCAGTTCATTCCACAGCGGCCCGGTCGGCCCACCCAGCCCGCCTTCCACCGCCACCATGCCGTCCAGCAGGTTGCACAGCAGCCGCAGCTGCACGGCCACCGCGCACAGCACCAGCCCTGCGGGGCCGGGCACGTGCAACAGCGCCGCCATGCCCGCGAAGGCGATCGGAATGCTGATGGCCGAAATCAGGTCCGGGCTGACACGGGCCTTGGCGAGGGCCGCGGCCAGGGCGCGCGCCCAGCCGGCGCTGCGAGTGGCCAGGGGACGGCGGGACTCGGTGGGATTGGGCATGCGGGCAAGATGCCAGATCGGACGTCGTCCCGGATAGATGGCCTCGAAGTAGGATGGCCGCATGCGCCCCCCATCGCGACTGCTGTCCGTCCTGGCCTCCGGCTTCTTCGTTCCCGCCACCACCCTGCTGGTCGGCGTGCCGATCGCCCACGCCTTGTCGCATGCGCAGGCGCGCGACCTGACGCGCGGCGCCGCGCCGCACCGCGCGCTGGAGGTGCCGCTGGTGGACCGCAAGGCGCCGGGGTTCGCGCTGGCCTTCGACGCCGGGGGCGTCGAGGCGGCCCTGCGGCAATGGCCCGGGCTGACCGTGCGACTGCCCCCGTCGGGCAACCTGGCCGGCCAGAAGAAGGGCGAGCGCCTGGAATGGCGCGTGGTGTCCGACCGGCCGGCGGGGCAGCATGTACAGCTAGTTCGCCAGGGCGGCCGCTACACGCTGACGCTGGACTACGTGGCCACCGAATCCGGCATCGTGCCGCTGCGCTCGCGCGAGCTGTCGTTGGCGCATGCGGTGCAGGGCATGGCGCTGGGCCTGCTGGTGGCGCTGGTGTTCCAGCGCGGCATGCGTCGGTGGCAGCAGGGTCGCACGAGGCCCGGAGTGGGAGCGGCCTGAAAAACCCCGGCGCCCGGCACGCCAGCCGCAGGCCAAGTCCTGCGGGTTAGCATGGGGCCGCCATCCCCGCCGGAGCTGGTGACCATGCCACGCCTGTCCATTGACGAACTCGTCGCCATCGAAGACGAGGAGGATCTCAACGAGGCCTTCTTCTGGATCGACTGGCGATCCATGGAAAGCGAAGTGGTCGAAGCCTTCGCCGAGCGGCTGGATGCAGGCGACGAGCTGGGCTTCCGCGAAGAGGACTGGCGCACGATCCCGATCTACAACGGCGTGGAATACCCGGTGCCCCTGACGCAATCGGGCAGCGACCGCTACGTGATGATCTTTTCGCTGATGGAGATACTGAAGGACCGCTACACCGTGCTGCGTGATGCCAACTGCTGCGGCGACACCCATGGCTTCCTGCTGCTCAGCCACGAAGAGGCGGCGGACCTGACGAGTCGTTTCCCGAAGTGGAAGCGAAAGCACCTGGACACGATGACGCCGGGCGTGGATGGCTTCAGCGGACTGGACGTGCCCTGGTACGGCCATGAGGCCCACGCGCCGAAGTTCACCCAGGAGCGGGCCAGACTGGATGCGGAAAGCGCGCGTGTGCGTGAGCGGTCGCATCGCTTCGCGCAGGCCGTGGCCGATGACTACGCCGTGGGCGGCGAGGGCGAGGAAGGTCTGCTGTCCGTGCTTTCGCGTCAACATGCCGCAGCGGGCGCCTACGCGGTGGGCAGCGTGCTTTGCGCCCTGGCCGCCGCGATGGGTCTGGGCGTGGCCGCGTCCGCAACGCGCACGCTTTGGATCGCCGCGGGTCTGTTCGCGCTGGCCGGCGTGCACCACGCCGTGCTGGCCTGGCACGTTCGCGGCGGCTACCGTCCTAAGCTGTGGCAGCGGATCCTGCCGGCCGTGGTCATCATCGGGCTGATGCTGGTTGCACCGCGCTTGTTGCGGGGCGGCTGAGGGCGCAAAAAGAAACGGGCCGCTTTCGCGGCCCGTTTGCTTGAAGCCTGGGACAGGTCCCGGTTACTTCTTGAGGCCCGCCGCCTTGCGCAGCGCCTCGGCCCGGTCGGTCTTCTCCCACGAGAACGTCGTCGCGGTGTGCTTCTTGCCCGCGGCGTCGGTGTAGGTGATGTCCTTGGGCTTGCGGCCGAAGTGGCCGTAGCTGGCGGTCGGCTGGTAGATCGGGTGCAGCAGGTCCAGCATCTTGGTGATGCCGTACGGGCGCAGGTCGAAGTGGGCGCGGATCAGCTTCTCGATCTTCTCGTCGCTGATCTTGCCGGTGCCGAAGGTGGTGACCGAGATCGAGGTCGGCTCGGCCACGCCGATGGCGTAGGACACCTGCACTTCGCAGCGGTCGGCCAGGCCGGCGGCGACGATGTTCTTGGCGACGTAGCGCGCGGCGTAGGCGGCCGAACGGTCGACCTTGGACGGATCCTTGCCCGAGAACGCGCCGCCGCCGTGGCGGGCCATGCCGCCGTAGCTGTCCACGATGATCTTGCGGCCGGTCAGGCCGCAGTCGCCCACGGGGCCGCCGATCACGAACTTGCCGGTCGGGTTGATGTGGATCTTCGACTTCGGCAGGTCCTTCAGCCACTCCTTGGGCAGCACCGGCTTGAGGATGTGCTCGTACACGGCCTCGACCAGCGCCTTCTGCTTGATGTCCTCGTCGTGCTGGGTGGACAGCACCACGGCATCCAGGCCCAGCACCTTGTTGCCTTCATAGCGCAGGGTGACCTGGCTCTTGGCGTCCGGGCGCAGCCACTTGAGCTTGCCGCTCTTGCGGACCTTGGCCTGCTGCTCGACCAGGCGGTGCGAGTAGTACAGCGGCGCCGGCATGAATTCCGGGGCCTCGTTGCAGGCATAGCCGAACATCAGGCCCTGGTCGCCCGCGCCCTGTTCTTCCGGCTTCTTGCGGTCCACGCCCTGGTTGATGTCGGGCGACTGCTTGCCCAGCATGTTGATGATGGCGCAGGTGTGGCCGTCGAAACCCACGTCGGAGTTGTCGTAGCCGATGTCGTTGATCACCTTGCGGGCCAGCGACTCGATGTCCACCCAGGCCGAGGTGGTGACTTCGCCGGCCACGATGGCGGCGCCGGTCTTCACCATGGTCTCGCAGGCGACGCGGGCGCGCTTGTCCTGAGCCAGGATGGCGTCGAGGACGGCGTCGGAAATCTGGTCGGCGATCTTGTCCGGGTGGCCTTCGGAAACCGACTCGGAGGTGAAGAGGTAGCTGGACATCGTTGCTTATATCCTTTGATTGCGATGAAAGGATGGAGTGAGGGGCGGCATGATACACGGCCGGGGGCCCAGGTGCATCCTGCACCGCCACGTGTTGCCCTGTCGTTAAGGCCCGGCCGGCCGGCGCTTTCACGCCTCGCTGGCCCGCGGGCAGGCTAGCCTAGGCCGATGGATTCCCTCAGCCAGATCGTGCTCGGCGCCGGCATCGCGGCCGCCCTCGTGCCCGCGCGCCACCGGCGCGCCGCGCTGCTGGCCGGCGCGGCCCTGGGCACGGTGCCGGACCTGGACGTGATCCCGCTGGCGCTGCTGGCGCCCGACCCGGTGGCCAACATGACCTGGCACCGCACGGTGTCGCATTCGCTGTTCGTGCTGGTGCCGGCGGCGGTGCTGCTGTGGGCCTGGCTGCGCGGGCGCGGCGGCCGCGTGGCCGAGGCGCCGCGGCGCTGGCTGTGGGCCATCGTGCTGGCGCTGACCACGCACCCGGTGCTGGATGCCTTCACCGTGTACGGCACGCAGCTGTTCTGGCCGCTGCCGGTGCGGCCTTCGATGTGGTCCAGCGTGTTCATCATCGATCCGCTGTACACGCTGCCGCTGCTGGTGGCCTGCGTGGTGGCCGCGTTCGCGGGCGTGCGGCCGGTCGCGCAGCGCGCGCTGGTGCTGGGCCTGGCGCTGAGCACCGCGTACCTGGGCTGGTCGCTGGTGGCCAAGGCGCTGGTGGAGCGCCAGGCCGAACGCGCGCTGGCGGCGCAGGGCCTGCAGGACGCGCCGCGCTTCTCGGTGCCGCTGCCCTTCAACACGCTGCTGTGGCGCGTGGTGGTGATGACGCCGGAAGGCTACCTGGTCGGCGACCGCTCGCTGGTGGCCGACACCGGGCCGATGCGCTTCACCGCCTACCCGTCCGACGTGCAGTCGCTGGCCGAGGTGGGCGATTACCTGGCGGTGCGCCGGCTGCTGTGGTTCAACCACGGCTTCATGAAGGCGCAGGTGGTGGACGACTCGCTCGTGCTGAGCGACCTGCGCATGGGCGTGGAGCCCGACTACACGTTCCGCTTCGAGGTGGCGCGTCGCGAGGGCGACGGCTGGCGCGAGGTCGTGCCGGTGCAGCAGACCTGGCCCTGGGACGCGGCCGAGCGTTTGCCGCTGCTTTGGCGCAGGATATGGGACGCGTCCGCCGACCTTTCCGGATCCCCGCCATGAGCCAGAACGCGCTCGACCTGTCCAACCTGCCCGAGGAAATCCGCGGCCGGGTGGAGATGGCCCTGATGAAGCTGCCGCCCGACCAGCGCCAGCAGTTCCTCAAGCACGGCTCGCCGCTGCTCAATCGCATGATCAACAAGATCGAGCAGAGCGCCGGCACGCGGCCCGGCGCCGGCCAGCACACCGGGCGCGGCGGCCCGCCGCCGCTGCCGTCGCGCATCGAGACGCCCACGCGCGGCGAAACGCCGTCGCGGCCCGTCACCATTGCGCGGCAGGCGCCCAGCGGGCACTACAACCAGACCATCCAGCCGGGCGATCGCGCGGGCTTCGGGCTGCTGTGGGTGGTGCTGCCGGTGGTCGTGGCGCTGGGCTGGCTCTGGCTGCGCTGAAGTTCACGCAGGCCCGCACGGGTCACGCCGCGGCGGTATCCCAGGCCACCCCCGCTTCCAGCGCATCGAAGTAGTCGCGGGTCAGGCGCAGCTGGTCCTGCGCCGACTCGGCGCGGTTGACCACGTGGCGGAACGAAGCGTTTTCCGGCCGGTCCTTCGCGTACCAGCCCAGGTGTTTGCGGGCGATGCGCACGCCGGCCACTTCACCGTAGAAGGCATGCAGGTCGGCCAGGTGGCCCAGCAGCACGTCGCGCACTTCGGCGATGCCGGGCTCGGGCAGGCGCTGGCCGGTGGCCAGGTAGTGCGCCACTTCGCGGAAGATCCAGGGCCGGCCCTGGGCCGCGCGGCCGATCATCACCGCGTCGGCGCCGGTGTGGCGCAGAACGAAGGCCGCTTTTTCCGGTGAGTCGATGTCGCCGTTGGCCAGCACGGGAATGCGCAGCGCGGCCTTCACCGCGGCGATGGTGTCGTACTCGGCCTGGCCGGTGTAGTGCTGGTCGCGGGTGCGGCCATGCACGGCCAGCGAGGCGATGCCGCTGTCTTCGGCGATGCGTGCGATGGTGAGCGCGTTGCGGTGCTCGCTGTCCCAGCCGGTGCGGATCTTCAGCGTCACCGGCACGTCCACCGCCTGCACCACGGCCGACAGGATGCGCGCCACCAGGGCCTCGTCGCGCATCAGTGCCGAGCCGGCCCAGGTGTTGCACACCTTTTTAGCCGGGCAGCCCATGTTGATGTCGATCAGCTGGGCGCCGTGGTCGACGTTGTAGCGCGCCGCATCGGCCAGCACTTCGGGAATCGTGCCGGCGATCTGCACGCTGATCGGGTCGGGCTCGCCGGCGTGGTCCATGCGGTGCAGCGATTTGCTGGTGTGCCAGAACTTGGGGTCGGAGATGGTCATCTCCGACACGCACAGGCCCGCGCCCAGGCGCTTGCACAACATGCGGAAGGGCTTGTCGGTGACGCCGGCCATCGGCGCCAGCACCACGTTGGGCGCGATGGTGTAGGGGCCTAGCTTCATCTCAGGCCTGCCGCACACGTTCGGCGTGGTTGGCCAGGTGCATCAGGTGTGCGCGCGTGTACTGCGCCTTGTCCAGCGCGCCATAGGCGAAGTGCGGCGACAGCGGGCCGGTGTGCGCTTCGAAGGCGGCCAGCGCGGCGTCGAGCCGCTGCGCGGCGACCGCGAGGTCGGTGGCGACCAGGGCAGGCGCACCGGGGATCGGCTCTTCCAGGTCGTGCTGCATCCGGCCCACGCGGGTGAAGGTGGCGAAGGCCAGCGACCCGGCCGTGTGCTGGAACGCGGCCGAGTTGGCCTGCGGGAATCCCGACAGCGAGTACTCGATGCTCTGCGCGCAGTGTTCGAACACCTGCGCCACCGGCCATCCCGCGGTGGCGCTGGCCTGCCCGCTGCCGATGGCCTGCACCCAGCGGCGCGCGTGCGCGATCGTGGCGAAACCCGACACCGGCGCCGCCGGGCCCGACAGCCACAGCGCGCCGCCCGCGCCCAGCGCCGCGACAGTAAGCGTGCCGGCGGTGGCCAGCCTGACGAAGGTGCGGCGCTTCATGACGGAAAGCGGGCGGCCACGTCGGCACGACGCGGCATGGCCAGGGCGGCACCGGCGCGTTCGGTGGACAGCGCCGCGAAAGCGGTGGCAAAGCGCACGGCCCGTTCGAAGCTGCCGTCGGCGCGTGCCAGGGCCGCGGCCAGGGCGCCGCTGAAGGCATCGCCGGCGCCGGTGGTGTCCACGGTGGCGACCTTGTGGGCGGGCAGCCGGTAGTGCGCGTGCGCATCGCCGCGCAGGTGTTCGCCGTGCGACACGAAGGCGCCGTCGGCGCCCAGCGTCAGCACCACGGTGGCGCGCGGTGCGAGGGCGCGGCACAGCGCGTGCAGCTCGGCATCGGGCAGGCGCGCCAGCGTGTCCGCGTCGACCTTCCGGTCTTCGTGCCGGGCCACCATCGCCGCGAATTCGGTTTCGTTCGGCGTCAGCACGTCGGCTGCGGCCAGCATTGCATCGGTGGTGGGCGCATTGGCCGGTGCAGGGTTGAGCAGGGCCATCGCGCCCGCCGCCCCTGCCGCGTCGAGCGCGGCCTGGACGGCGTCGGCGGCCACCTCGAGCTGCGCCAGCACCACGTTCGCCGCGCGCAGCGCGATGCCCTGCGCCTGCACGAACTCCACGCCCAGCTCGGCGTTCGCGCCCGGCGCGACCACGATCACGTTGCGGCCTTCCGCGTCCACGAAGATGCCTGCGGTGCCCGTGGACAGGCCGGCGTGCACTTCATCGCGCAGGTCGATGCCTTCGGCGGTGGCCAGCGCACGCGCGCCGGCCGCGGTGTCATCGGCCCCGAGCGCGGCGATGAAGACCGTGTCCGCCCCGGCGCGCACGGCGGCCACCGCCTGGTTGAAGCCCTTGCCGCCGGGCCCGCCGCTGAAACGGCCCAGGCGCGTGGCGCCAGGCTGGGGCAGGGCGTCGCTGGTCCAGACGAAGTCCTGGTTGTACGAACCAACGACGACGACGCGACCGGCCAAGGCTCAGGCACCCAGGGTGGTGAGCACGCCGGCGATGGTGGCGGTCATGAAGGTGGCCAAGGTGCCGCCCAGTACCGCGCGCAGGCCGAACTTGGCCAGGTCCTGGCGACGTTCCGGGGCCAGGCCGCCGATGCCGCCGATCTGGATCGCGATCGAGCTGAAGTTGGCGAAGCCGCACAGCGCGTAGGTGGCGATCAGCTTGCCCTTGTCGGTCAGGGCCACGCCTTCGACATTGCCGTTCACGATCTCGGCCAGCTGCAGGTAGGCCACGAACTCGTTGAGCACGATCTTCTGGCCGATCAGGCCGCCCACGGTGGTGGCGTCCTGCCAGGGCACGCCGATCACCCAGGCGATCGGGGCCAGCACGTAACCCAGCAGCGTGGCCAGGTCGGTCGGACGGCCCAGCGCGTCGGCCAGGCCGGTCACTTCGCCGACCCAGGTCAGCGGCCAGTTCAGCAGCGCGATCAGGGCGATGAAGGCCAGCAGCATGGCGCCGATGTTCAGCGCCAGGCGCAGGCCGTCGCCGGCACCGGCGGCGGCGGCGTCGATGATGTTGCTGGTGGTCTTCTCCACTTCCATCTTCACCGTGCCGCGGGTGAGCGGATTGCCGGTTTCCGGGATCAGCAGCTTGGCGATCACCAGGGTGGCGGGCGCGGCCATGATGGACGCGGCCAGCAGGTGCTTGGCGTAGTAGGCCGATTCCACCGGGTCGCCGCCGCCCAGCATGCCCACGTACGCGGCCAGCACGCCGCCGGCGATGTGGGCCATGCCGCCGATCATCATGGTGATCAGCTCGGACTCGGTCATGCGGCCGATGTAGGGGCGCACGGTCAGCGGCGCCTCGGTCTGGCCGATGAAGACGCTGGCGCAGACGCTGGTGGTCTCGGCGCCCGACACGCGCATCACCTTGGTGATGGCCAGGGCCATGATGCGCACGATGAACTGCATCACGCCCAGGTGGTACAGCACGCCCATCAGCGCGGCGAAGAAGATGATGGTGGGCAGCACCTGGAAGGCGAAGATGAAGCCGAACTTGGTGGTGTCCATCAGGTCGCCGAAGATGAAGCGCGACCCCTCGCCCACGAAGCTGAGGATCTTGACGAAGCCGTCGCCCAGCCAGTTGAAGACGTCGCGCCCGCCGGGCACCAGCAGCACCAGGGCCGCGAAGGCGATCTGCAGGGTGATGCCGGTCACCACCAGCTTCCAGTCCACCGCGCCGCGGTTGTTGGAAAACAGCCAGGCGATGCCGATCAGCACGGTGAGGCCGAACAGGCCGAAAAGGACGTCGATCATTGTTATGTGAATCCCCGGGAGATGCGGCAGGGTAGTGCAGGCCCCCCGCCCCGGCAAGGCGGACTCAGCGGTCGTCGCGGGCCACCACCCGGTTGCGGCCGTCGGCCTTGGCCTTGCCCAGGCGCTGGTCGGCGCGCTTCATCAGGCCCGACAGGTCGTTGGCGTCCAGCGGGCAGCTGGCCACGCCGGCGCTGAAGGTCAGCTTGCGCGGCTCGAAGCCGGGCTCGGGCACGAAGGGCTCGGCCTCGAGCTTGCGCCGCAGCACCTCCAGCCGCTCCCAGGCCGCGCCGATGGGCAAGTGCAGCAGCAGCACGAACTCCTCGCCGCCGACCCGGATCAGGGGTTCCTCGCGGCCCAGTTCCCGGCGCAGCACCTTCACCGCGTGGCGCAGGGCGCGGTCGCCGGCCAGGTGGCCGAGTTCGGCATTGATGTGGCGGAAGTGGTCCAGGTCGATCAGGGCCAGGCTGAGCGTGTGCCCGCCCTCGCGCGCCTCGGCCACCAGCGGCGGCACCCGAGTGTTGAGGTAGCTGCGGTTGGGCAGGCCGGTCAGGCCGTCGGTGCCCGACAGCTGGGTCAGGCGCTGGGCGCGGAAGACCACGATGGCGGTGACCAGGGTGACCGAGAGCAGCAGCACGAAGCGCTGCAGCTGGGTCGAGGTGCTGACGGTGCCGTACATCGCCGACACCATCGGCCCGGAATGGAACATGGCCATGCCCAGCCACAGCAGGCCGGTCTGGGCCAGGGCCAGGCTGCCGGCGAACAGGGTGACGCGCACATCGTGGCGCAGCGCGGTGGCGAACACGGCCAGCGGGTAACAGCACCACACCACGGCGCTGTTGAGCGCCGCGGCCGGTGAATCCACCAGGCCCAGCAGCAGCAGGACCAGGCTGACCATGCTCACGTCGAAGCTGGCCGACACCAGCGGCAGCCAGCGGTAGCGGCGCCGGCGCAGCGCCAGCCGCAGCCACAGCGTGCTCAGCAGCAGCACCAGGCCCGCGCCCACGAAGCCGGCCGCCGACTCCAGCCGTGTGCCGCCGGCCAGCATGTTCAGCAGCGGCAGCAGGATCAGCAGCGAGGCCACGCCCAGCCGCAGGCGGGCGACCAGCAGCTCGCCGCCGGCACCGACCTCGAGCAGGATTTCATCCGGCCGCTCGCGCAGCGAAGCGGCCACGTCTTCAAGCGTCTCGCGCAGGGTACTCACGCCGGGGGCCGTGCCTGTCCGCCAAACCCCGAGAATATCCCGATAACCGTGAAAACATACCAGGTATGTTTTCAGCCTGGATGAGACTCGCGGCGGACGTCACCGAATACATACCTGGTATGTTTTCAGGGTGGGTGAGACGGGGTCAGGCGGGGAGGCCGCGGAGGGCGACCCAGAGGCCAAGGGCGGCGAAGACGGCGGCGGCGGTCCAGCGGGCGGCCTTGAGCGGCAGCCTGGCGGCGAACTTCGAGCCCAGCAGGACCACGGGCACGTTGGCCACGGCCATGCCCAGGGTGGTGCCGGCGATCACCTGCCACAGCGGCGAGTACTGCGCGGCCAGCACCACGGTGGCGACCTGGGTCTTGTCGCCGATCTCGACCACGAAGAAGGCCAGCACGGTGGCGATGAACGGCCCGAAGCGCGCGGGTTTGGCCTCGTCGTCCTCCAGCTTGTCGGGCACCAGCGCCCAGGCCGCGACCGCCAGGAAGGACAGCACCACGCCCCAGCGCAGCACCTCCGGATGCAGCCAGGCGGTGAGCAGGGCGCCCAGCCACGCAGCCAGGCCATGGTTGGCGACGGTGGCCACCAGGATGCCGGCGATGATCGGCCAGGGTTTGCGGTAGCGGGCGGCCAGCAGCAGGGCCAGCAACTGCGTCTTGTCGCCGATCTCGGCAACGGCGACGGCGAGGGTGGAAACGAGCAATGCGTCCAAGGAACACTCCGGGGCCGGGACGCAGGGCGGACGAAGGCCAGCATTCGCGGCCCGGCCCGGGTGCGCGACATGCCGGCCTTCGGTCTTGCCCGCAAGCGCTGGGCTTGCCCGCGCACCATGGCGATGGTCGCCAAGTGTGTTGATGCGCGGTCCCGCGGGGCGGGTGGGCTACTCCCCGAAGCCAGGGAAAGCGGGGGGATTATAGCGTGGGGTGACCGTCAGGGGGCCGCGGCAAGGCCCGCGCAGAAGCCGCCATTGGGCAAGCCTTCAGGGGTGATGGGCACCGCCCAGTAATTCATGGGTGGCGAGAATCGACGGCCATCGAAGTGGTCGCGGACGCTGCTGCGATCACCGCACCGCTGGCTTTTGCGGACGGGTCGGCTGAGGCGGGCCCTTCGTCCGGCGCCGACGCCTTTCGCCACACCACCAGGCCCAGCAGGATCGCGCCTGCCACGATCATGGCCCAGGCGCGCAGGGGAGGGGACTTCACCGTAGAGACGTCCGCTGCGGGGGGGAAGCGGAAGTAGACCTGCTGCGCGTGATTCCATCAAGACCGCATGCCGAGCGCTCACGCGCGCAGGCCGGCACGACGTGAGCGCCCGGGCATCGGGCCCGGGCGCGGGGACTTCAGTCCGTCGTGGTGTCGCGCGTCCTGATCACGACGTGCTGCACGCCCTGTTCGTCCACCCAGCGCTGCTGGCTCACCACTTCGACGTCGCCCTCGGCGAAGGCCAGCGTGCTGCCCGCCGGCGGCGCGGGCGGGGCAGGCGGCGCAGGTGGTGCACCGGTGGGCGGTGCCGGTGGCGCCGGCGGTGCACCCGTGGGAGGCGATGGCGGCGCAGGCGGCGCCTTGGGTGCGCGTGCCGGCGGTGCAGGCGGAGCGGGCGGTGCAGGCGGGGCCGGCGGCGCGAACCAGCGAAGGGTCGGCGCCTCGGGCACCACCACCACCACGGTGCGGGCCTTGCGGTCGCGCAGCACGTCCACGCTGACCTTGTCGCCGGCGTCCTGTTCGCGCAGTTCGGCCATGGCCTCGCGCGGGGTGCGCACGGGTTGGCCATCGATCTTCTGGATCACGTCGCCCGGCTCCAGCGTGGCGAGGGTGTCGCCGCCGCTGAGCACCAGCACGCCGCGGTCGGTGCCGAAGTAGCGGCCCAGCTTCGCGTCCACCGAAGCCAGGTTCAGGCCATTCCAGCGGAAGGCCTGCGACAGCGTGGGGATTTCGCAGTCGTCATTGCCGGGCGTGCAGCCCCCCTTGCCGAGGCGCGCGATTTCCAGCTCCACGCGCGGGTCCAGCAGCGGCAGCGCGTTGGCGCCCTCGCGGCGGAAAGTGAAGGCCATCGGCGCTTCCTTGCCGCTGTAGACGGTGAAGCTGCGGATCGTGTCCACGGTGACGCTGGCATTGGCGGACTTGCCTTCGCGGGCGTAGCCCAGACGCAGGACCTGGCCCGCCTTGAGATCCTGCAGCAGTTTGCGCGCGCTCACGATGGCCGCTTCGCCTTCGCCGCTGATGGCCTGGCCATCCACGCTGCGCAGTACGTCGCCGGTGCGCAGCCCCGCCTTGGCTGCGGGGCTTTCCGGGGTGACGGCGGCGATGCGGACACCGGGTCCGTCCTGACTCACGGCCATCACCACGCCGATGCCAGGACGTTCGACCTGGATGCGCTCGGCATGCAGCCGCGTGCCGCCGGCCTCCTGCAGCCCCAGCTCACGGCTCAACTCAGCCACGCGCTGGGCATTGCGCGCCAGCTCCGCGCGCGCCTTCGCCAGCTCCGCCTGGCGGGCGGCGTCGGCTTCGGGCGTGTCCGCCGCCAGGCCGGGCAGCGGCAGCAGGGCGACGGCGATCATCAGGGCAACAAGACGCAGTTTCATCGGTGGGTCCTCGTGCGGAAGGTGGGCGGGCTCAGAACGTGGCGACCAGGGCGCCATCCAGGTTCTGGCCCTGGGAAACCAGGGATTGGGTGGTGGCCTGCAGGCCGGCGTAATCGCGCAGCAGCGACACGCGGCGCTGCCACAGCTGTTCGCGCGAAGGGCGGTCGAGCGTGGGGTCGGCCAGTCGGCTGTCGAGCAGCTGCAGGCCGTCCTCGAACTCCAGGCTCAGCATCGTCGCGTTGGCCGAGCCCAGGTCGGGATTGGACACGCGCGTGATGAAGCCTTCGAGCTGGGCCGATTCGGCCATCAGGGCTTCCAGCCCCGGGGTCTGCACAGGCGTGTCGGCGACGACGGGCGTGGCCGGCGCGGGAGGCGGCGTGATCAGGCGCGGCATCACTGCAGCAACCGCCAGCACCGCGGCCGCGGCCAGCAGCAGCGGCCAGCGCGCGCGATGGCGAGGCTGCCGCGCGGCGATGCGCTGTTCCAGCAGCGGCCAGGCGCTGCGCTCGGGCGCTTCCTGCGGCAGGCCGGCGAAGGCTTGGGCGACCGTCAGCTCCGGCGCGCGCTCGGGGAGGCGGGCATCAGGCATGGGTGATCTCCTTCTCTATGTTCAGCAGCTCGCGCAGCTTTCGGGTGCCGCGCGCGAGCTGGGATTTGGAAAAGCTGGTGCTGCGGCCCATCAGCCCCGCGATTTCGTCGTGGGTATAGCCCTCGGCGTGGTACAGCCAGAGCACGCTGCGGGTGGCGTCGTTCATGCGGCCCAGGGCGCGGGTGAGCAGGGCGGCGTCGGCGGCGGCCGGCGGCAGCATCACGTCGTGGCCTTCGAGCTCGGCGTCCACCGCTTCCTCGGTCAGCGGCAGCCGGCCGCGGCGGCGCAGGCGCATCAGCGCCTCGTTCACCGCGATCTGCCGCAGCCAGCCCCAGAACGGCGACTCGGCGCGGAATTCGCCGATTCGGTCGAACAGCTTGAGCATCGTGTCCTGCAGCACGTCCTGCGCTTCCTCGCGCTCGCCGGTCAGGCGCAGGGCCAGGGTGAACACGGGCCGCTCGAACTTGCGGTAGATCTGCTCGAACGCACTGGCCTCGCCGCGGCGGGCGCGGGCGAGCAGGGTGTCGGGCACATCGATGGCGAAGGACGAGAGGCTGCTCACATCGGACTAGGATGCGGCGGACGGGAAAAGGGTCGCAGCGGCATGCGCATGCGGCCAGACTGGCCCCGCCACGGGGGCCTCGCAAGTGCAGGCGGTAGCGGCCGCACGGTGGGGTACGGCCGCGGCCAGGCCATCGGGCCCGGGGCCACGGCTTCCCAGGCAAGCCTCAGAAGGAGAGACGCACCCCGAGGAATCCGCTGCGCGGCTGGCCCGGACGCGCCCCGGCCGGGCGGCGCGCCACGACGTAGGTTTCGTCGGTCAGGTTTTCCACGCGGGCGTACAGCTCGACCTGCTCGGTCAGACGGTAGGCCGCGCTCAGGTCCCAGACCAGGGCCGAATCGGTGCGCTCCGCGGCCGGCACGTCGCCGCGGCCGGCCACGGTGCGCATGTCGTCGAGGTAGTTGGCGGCCAGGTTCAGGCGCCAGCGTTCGCCGACCACGCCGGCTTCGGCATGCAGCAGGTGCTCGGGCAGGTAGGGCAGGCGGTCGCCGCTTTCGATGGTGCCCCACTCTTCGAAGCTGGAGCTGAAGCTGTTGCGGAATTCGGCCCGGGTGTAGGTGTAGGCCAGCGACACCGGCCACGACAGCGCGCCGCCTTTGCCGAAGTCATGCGACAGGCTGGCCTCCAGGCCGCTCACGCGCGCCTCGCCACCGTCGAACTGGTCGCCGATGTTGCAGTTGCCGCCGCTGGAGCCGGTGCAGGTGCCGACCAGGTTGGAGTAGTCGTTGACGAAGGCCACCAGTTCCATTGCCAGTGCGTCGCGGCCGTACCGCAGCCCGAACTCGCCGTTGACGCTCTTCTCCGAGGTGGAGCCCGAGGCCGGGCCCGGCGGATTGAAGCCGCGGTGCACGCTGCCGAACAGGGTCACGCGGTCGTTGAGCAGGTAGGTGGCGCCGAAGCCGGGGATCACCGCGCTGACGTCGGTTTCGTTGACCGACAGCACCCCGTCGCGGCGGCCGGTGGCGGTGGAGTAGTTGGTGCGGCTCAGGTCGATGCGCTCGTAGCGCACGCCGGGCGTCAGTATCCAGTTGCCGAAGCTGACGGTGTCCTGCACGTAGACCGCCAGTGCCTCGGCGTCGCCGACGCGGTTTTCCTGGGTGCCGGGGGCGCCGTCGCGGGTCAGCACCAGGCGGCCGTCGACCATGCGGTAGCGGTCGTCGTCCTGATAGCGGTCTTCCTGGTCGCGGTGCAGGCGCAGGCCGAACTCCAGCGCATGGCTCACGCGGTCGCCCGAGAGGTCCATCGACAGCTCGGTCTGCAGGCCCTGGGCGTAATAGCGGCGGTTGTTGTTGCGCAGGCGCAGCGCGTCGGCCGGGCTGTCCTGGCCGGTGAGCCAGCCGTACTGCGCGGCGTACAGTGTTGGGTTGGCCAAAATGCTGCTGATGCCGATGTAGCTGCCGTTGCCGGGGTTGAGCACGTCGTTGAGCTTGTACCAGTTGCGTGCGAATTCGGTGCGGTAGGCCACCGTGGTCAGGTCCACGCGACCGGACAGTTCGATCAGGTGGCGCAGCTCCCACAGGTGCTGCTCGGTCTGGATGTTGTCCAGGCGCGAGGCGGCGTAGCGGCGGTTCGGGTCGCGGTCGAAGTCGGCGTCGGTCAGGCCCAGGTAGGTTTCCTGGCTGTCCTGGGTGTTGCGGCCGAACTTGAGGTCCACCTGCTGGTAGCGGGCGGCGTCGGGCGCGCTCACCCAGCGCAACTTGCCGACGAAGTCGTTGAGGCCGAAGCCGGCGTCGCCGCCGCCATCGATGGTCTTGAAGCCGTCGCTCTGCTGGCGCACGCCTTCCACCAGCACGCCGAAGCGCTCGCCCATCACGCCGGCCCAGCCGTGCGCGAGCAGGGTGGCATCGCTGCCCACCGACAGGTCCACTTCGGCCGAGGCCTCGCTCGGGATCGGGGTGGACAGCAGGTTGAGCGCGCCGCCGGTGGTGCGCGGGCCGGCCTGCACCGAAGCCGAGCCCTTGCGGACTTCGACCGCGTGGATGCGGCTCATGGTCGGGAAGTAATAGGCGGCCGGGGCGGCGTAGGGCGCGGGGGCGATCAGCACGCCGTCCTCCATCACCGTGATGCGGCTGTTGCGGTCGGTGCCCGAGCCGCGGATGCCGATGTTCGGGCGCAGGCCGTAGCCTTCCTCTTCCACCAGGTAGACGCCGGGCACCTGGCGCAGCACGCGGTGGATGTCGCGGTAGTCGAACTTCTCCAGCGTGTCCTGGTCGAGGTAGTGCGCCGAGCCGGAAGCCTTCTTCACGTCCTGGGCCTGGCCGAAGACGTTGACGCTGTCGAGCCGGACCATGGTCTGGCCAGGGTCTTCAGAGGCCTGGGCGGCGATCGGGGTCAGGGCAAGGGCAATGGCGCAGCGGAGCAGTCGGGACATTTTCATGGGGATTCGGGCCGCCGGGATCGGGCCTGGGCGGGCGAATGGTATTGCAGGCGAGAATGATTCGCAATAACGATAAACCGCGCAGGCACCAAATACCCGCCGGGCGATAGACTGTGGGCATCACCCTGGGGGAGCGGCAGACATGGACATCCTGGCAATCATCATCGTCATCGCCGGCATCATCGTGCTGATCAAGACGGTGCGCATGGTGCCGCAGGGCTACGAATGGACGGTGGAGCGCTTCGGCCGCTACACCCACACCATGAGCCCGGGCCTGCACTTCCTGATCCCGATCATGCAGAACGTGGGCCGCAAGGTGAACATGATGGAGCAGGTGCTGGACGTGCCTTCGCAGGACGTCATCACCCGCGACAACGCCGTGGTGAAGGTGGACGGCGTGATCTTCTTCCAGGTGCTCGACGCCGCGAAGGCCGCCTACGAGGTGAGCAACCTCGAGCAGGCCACCATCGCCCTGGTGATGACCAACATCCGCACCTCGATCGGCTCGCTGGACCTGGACGAGTCGCTGAGCAAGCGCGACGAGATCAACGCCAAGCTGCTGAGCGTGGTGGACGTGGCCACGCACCCCTGGGGCATCAAGGTCAACCGTATCGAGCTCAAGGACATCCAGCCGCCGCGCGACCTGGTGGATTCGATGGCCCGGCAGATGAAGGCCGAGCGCGAGAAGCGCGCCAACATCCTGGAAGCCGAGGGCCAGCGCGCCGCCGAGATCCTGCGCGCCGAGGGCGACAAGCAGTCGGCCATCCTGGAGGCCGAAGGCAAGCGCGAAGCCGCCTTCCGTGACGCCGAGGCGCGCGAGCGCCTGGCCGAGGCCGAGGCTAACGCGACGCGCATGGTGTCGGACGCGATTTCCAACGGCAACGTGCAGGCCATCAACTACTTCGTGGCCCAGAAGTACATTGAGGCGTTCAAGGCCCTGGCCGAGGCGCCGAACCAGAAGTTCGTGATGATGCCGATGGAGTCGAGCGGCATCATCGGCTCGCTGGCGGGCATTGCCGAGCTGGCCAAGGAAAGCCTGGGCATGCAGGGCCGTCCGGCCGCAACCCCGGCCGCCAAGCCGCAGCCGCAGCCGCAGCCGCAGCCGCCGCGCCTCGGGGGCTGATCCATGCGCACCGAGCTGATCGTCTGGGCCTGCCTGTCGCTGGTGCTGATCGCGCTGGAGGCGATGGCGCCGGGCGTGTTCATGCTGTGGCTGGGCTTCGCGGCCGCGGCGGTGTTCGCGATCCTGCTGTTCATGCCGCTGCCGGTGATCGGGCAGGCGCTGGCCTTCATCGGCCTGTCCTTCGTCTCCATCTTCCTTTACATGAAGTTCTTCCGAGGCGAGGAGAAGGAGAGCGACCAGCCGCTGCTCAACCGTCGCGGCGAGCAGCTGGTGGGGCAGGTGTACGTGCTGGACCAGGCCATCGTCGACGGACGCGGCCGGCTCAAGATCGGCGACGCTTTCTGGGCCGCCGAAGGTCCGGACCTGCCGCAGGGCACGCGGGTGCGGGTGGTGGCGGCGCGCAGCATGTCGCTGCAGGTGCAGCGGGCCGACTGAGGCTGCGGGAGGGGAAGGGCACGCTCCCTTCCCTTTACTGATGAGAATCATTAGCATTTGGGCATTCCGCTGACGGAGAGCCCCATGACGCGTACCGCCCTGTTCCTGCTGCTGGCCGCCCTGGCCGCCCCCGCCGTGCAGGCCGCCGAGCTGGTGGTCTATACCGAGCGCAAGGAACCGCTGGTCAAACCCATCTTCGACCGCTACACGCAGGAAACCGGCAACACCGTGCGCCTGCTGTCCGACGGCGCGCCGGTGCTGATCGAGCGCCTCGCGGCCGAAGGCGCCAATACGCGCGCCGACATTTTCATGGCCGTGGACGCCGGCAACCTGTGGCAGGCGGCCGAGCGCGGCCTGCTGGCGCCGACGAAATCGCCGGCGCTGGAAGCAGCCATCCCCGCCAACCTGCGCGATCCGCAGGGCCGCTGGTTCGCGCTGTCGCAGCGCGCGCGCACCATCGTCTATTCCACGGATCGGGTGAAGCCGGCCGAGCTGTCCACCTACGAGGCCCTGGCCGACGCGAAGTGGAAGGGCCGCCTGTGCCTGCGTTCGTCCAAGAAGGTCTACAACCAGTCGCTGGTGGCCACCATGATCGAGCGCCTCGGCGCCGAGCGCACCGAAGCGATCGTGCGCGGCTGGGTCGCCAACCTGGCCACCGCGCCCTTCGCCGACGACACCCTGCTGGCCAATGCCATCGCCGCCGGCCAGTGCGATGTCGGCGTGATCAACACCTATTACTTGGGCCGCCTGCAGCACGACACCGCCGGTTACCCGGTGCAGGTGTTCTGGGCCGACCAGCAGGGCGCGGGTGCGCACGTGAACGTGTCGGGCGCCGGCATCGTCGCTGCCTCGCGGCACAAGGAAGAGGCGCGCAAGTTCCTGGAGTGGCTGGCCTCGGACGCGGTGCAGGCCGACTTCGCGGGCGTGAACTTCGAATACCCGGCCAAGCCCGACGTGAAGCTGGACCCGGTGGTCGCGGCCTGGGGCCGGTTCAAGGCCGACCGCGTCAACGTCTCGGTGGCGGGCCATCGCCAGGCCGAGGCCGTGCGCCTGATGGATCGCGCCGGCTGGCGCTGAGCCCATGACCCCCGGCGTCGCGCGCCGCACCTGGCCGCGGGTGCTGGCCTGGGCTTTGGCGCTGCCGATGCTGCTGCCGGCGCTGTGGCTGGCGTCGGCGCTGGGCGTGCCGCAGCCCGAGGTGTGGCCGCACCTGGTGGATCAGGTGCTGCCGCTGGCGCTGCGCAACACGCTGTCCCTGCTGATGCTGCTGTCGGTGTTCGCGCTGGTGCCGGGCGTGGGTTTCGCCTGGGCCAGTGCCCGCTACGAATGGCCGGGCCGCCGCTTCTTCGACTGGGCGCTGGTGCTGCCGATGGCGTTGCCCGGCTACGTGGTGGCCTTCGTCTACGTGGGCCTGGCCGATTACGGCGGTCCGCTGCAGACCATGTGGCGTGCGCTCGGCGGCGCGCCCGCGTCCTTCCCCGAACTGCGCAGCGTGCCCGGCGCCGCGGCGGTGCTGGCGCTGGTGCTGTATCCGTATGTCTACCTGATCGTGCGCGCGGCCTTCCTGCGCCAGGGCAGTGCGGCAATGGATGCGGCGCGCTCGCTGGGCCACGGTCCGCTGGCGGCCTTCTTCCGCGCCGCGCTGCCGATGGCGCGGCCGGCGTGGGTGGCAGGCCTGACGCTGGTCCTGCTGGAAGCACTGGCCGACTTTGGCGCGGTCAGCATCCTGGGCGTGGATACGCTGACCACCGCCATCTACAAGACCTGGTTCGGGCTGTACTCGCTGACGGCGGCGGCGCAGCTGGCCTTCGGCATGGTCGGCCTGGTCGCGCTGGTGCTGGTGCTGGAACGCGTGGCGCGCGGCCGCGCCCGCCACGCGGGTCCGCAGCTGATGGCGCCGCCGCGGCGGCCGCTGCGCGGCTGGCGCGGCTGGTCGCTGACGCTTGCGGCGGCGGCCACGGTCGGCCTGGGATTCGTGGTGCCGCTGCTGCAGCTGGGCGCGTGGTCGTGGTCGATGCGCGGGTCGCTGCCCGAGGTGGGCGAGGCGGCCTGGAACACCGCGTGCCTGGCCGCGATGGCGGCCGCGCTGGTGCTGGCGGTGGCGATGGCCTTCGCCTGGCTGGGCCGGCGCAGCGGCGGTGATCGCGCGGTGCATGCCGCCGGCTTCACCGCCGGCCTGGGCTATGCGGTGCCCGGCACGGTGCTCGCCGTGGGCGCGATGTGGATGCTGGTGGCCGCCGAACGCGCCGTGCCCTGGCTGTCCGGCCTGGCGCTGAGCTCGAGCCTGGTGGCGGTGCTGATGGCGCTGTCGGTGCGCTTCTTCCGCGTCGGCCACGAGGCGACCGAGTCGGCTTTCCAGGCGCTGCGGCCGTCCCTGCTCGAATCCGCGCGCCTGCTCGGCGTGCCACCGCTGCAGCGCCTGCGCCGCGTGGTGCTGCCGCTGCTGCGCCCGGGCCTGGTCGCGGCGGTGCTGCTGGTGCTGGTGGAAACGGTAAAGGAATTGCCGGCCACCCTGATGCTGCGTCCCTTCGGCTGGGACACGCTGGCGGTGAAGATCTACAGCCACACCACCGAAGGCCTGTGGGCGCAGGCCGCGTGGCCGGCGCTGTGGCTGTGCGCGGTGGGCCTGCTGCCCGTGTGGTGGCTGGTGCGCCAACAGCGGTAGGCCGTCCGCGTTCGTGCTTCGGTCGCTTTGGACCGGAGCGCGCACGTCCGTGTCGGCGGTGGGCGGCTCTGCGATAATGCCGGCTTCCGGTCAGCCAGGGTCCTCCATGAGCAGCAAGACGGTCTTGAACGAAACCCATCGCGCGCTGGGCGCCAAGATGGTCGACTTCGGCGGTTGGGACATGCCGATCAACTACGGGTCGCAGATCGAGGAGCACCACCAGGTGCGCCGCGACGCCGGCATGTTCGACGTCTCGCACATGACCATCCTGGACCTGCGCGGCGAGCGCGTGCGGCCCTTCCTGCGCCAGCTGGTGGCCAACTCGGTGGACAAGCTCAAGGTGCCGGGCAAGGCGCTGTACGCCTGCATGCTGGACGAGAAGGGCGGCGTGATCGACGACCTGATCATCTATTTCCTGGCCGAGGACTTCTTCCGCCTGGTGGTCAACGCCGCCACCCGCGACAAGGACCTGGCCTGGATCCGCGCGCAGGCCGCGCCCTTCGGCATCGACATCCGCGAGCGCCGCGACCTGGCCATCATTGCCGTGCAGGGTCCGAACGCGCGCGCCCGGGTGATCGGGCTGCTGGGTGCCGACGCGGCGCAGGCGGCCGGCAAGCTGGCCAAGTTCGTCGCCTGCGAGGCCGACGGGCTGTTCGTCGCGCGCACCGGTTACACCGGCGAGGACGGCTTCGAGATCATGGTGCCCGAGGCGCAGGCGGTGGATTTCTGGAACCGCCTGCTGGCCGCCGGGGTCAAGCCGGCCGGCCTGGGCGCACGCGACACGCTGCGGCTGGAAGCCGGCATGGCGCTGTACGGCCAGGACATGGACGAGCAGGCCACGCCCTACGAAGCCGGCCTGGCGTGGACCGTGGCGCTGGACGAAGGCCGCGACTTCACCGGCCGCGCCGTGCTCGAAGCGCAGAAGGCCGCGGGCGCCGCCCGCCAGATGATCGGCCTGGTGCTGGACGAGAAGGGCGTGCTGCGCCACGGCCAGGCGGTGTTCACCGCCGCCGGGGAAGGCGAGATCCTTTCCGGCACGTTCTCGCCGACCCTGGGCAAGGCGATCGCGCTGGCGCGCGTGCCGGCCGGTGCCACCGGCGACACCGCCGAGGTGGACATCCGCGGCAAGCGCCTGCCGGTGCGGGTGGTGAAGTATCCCTTCGTCCGGGACGGCGCCGCCCAGCCCGGCGTGCTCGGATGACGGCGGCGGATGCCACGACGCCTGCACCCCGCTAGACTACCCACACCCCCCAGCCGCACACCGACCACCGAGGCCTGTCATGAGTGAGATTCCCGGCGACCTGAAGTTCCTCAAGTCCCACGAGTGGGCCCGCGTCGAAGACAGCGGCCGCATCACCGTCGGCATTTCCGACCACGCCCAGGGCCTGCTCGGCGACCTGGTGTACGTGGAGCTTCCCAACGTCGGCGACACCCTGGAGCAGGGCGGCGCGGCCGCCGTGGTCGAGTCGGTCAAGGCCGCGTCCGACGTGTACTCCCCGATCGCCGGCAAGGTGGTCGAGGTCAATTCGGCGCTGTCGGACAAGCCCGAGACGATCAACGAGGACGCCTACGGCGAAGGCTGGATCTTCGTCCTGGAAGCCAGCGAGCCGGACCAGCTCAACGAGCTGCTCTCGCCCGACGACTACGCCCAGCTGCTGGAAGACGAAGGCCACTGAGCCCGGCGTCCGACCGCTGCGCAGCACCCACCGGCCGCCTCGAGCGGCCGGTTTTTTTTGCGGGTGGCGGTGGTGGCGACGGTGGAAGTTCGCGCAGTTCGGGGTTTTGCGACGCGCAAAACCGGCTTTCGCGCGGCGCCGGCGGAGGACGTTTCCGGCGGCCGGAAGTGGTCGCCGACGCCTTCGCAAAACGCGTCGGCGCGTCGACGAAAACGCCGACGCCGACAAGTGCGGTTCGCGCGCAGCGCTTTTTTCCAGCGCTTTTTTATCGCGATGATTTTTCCCGCGTGCCGACGCCAAGAGTTCGTACGCACCGCCCGCGCGATTTCCGAGTCGCCGGTCGGCCGCCACCCCTTGAACTTTTTTTTGCAAAGTTGTTGACATCAAGAATTCCCCTGATTAGCTTTCGCCCAGCAGATGTCAACTGCGGAAGCGAGTGATCAGGAACGATTCGACAACGCGGGCCACAACACCGAACTCCACCCCGACCCAGTCGACGGTGGATCAGGGCAACCATCCCTCCGCGAAACGTAAACCTGGCTTCCGCGACACCACCCCATTCCACGCCCGGACCGGTCATGGTCCGGGCGTTTTCATTTCCGGCGCACCGCGCCGGACCCCATCCGTCCGCTGCGCCTTGCGCGCGGTGGCGGTGCGTCGCGGGAATCGTCCCGTGGCGGTGCCTTTGTGACTGGGCAGTCCAAAAGCCAACTGACGAGGAGTTGACCATGGCTACGAAGAAAGCTGCGAAGAAACCGGCCAAGAAGGCCGCCAAGAAGACCGTGAAGAAGGCCGCTGCGAAGCGTCCGGCCGCCAAGAAGGCTGCCAAGAAGACCGCCAAGAAGGCTGCCAAGAAGGTCGCGCGCAAGCCGGCCAAGAAGGCCGCTAAGAAGGCTGTGAAGAAGACCGCGAAGAAGGCGACCAAGAAGGCCGCCAAGAAGGCCACCCGCAAGGTTGCGGCCAAGAAGGCGGCGGTGAAGAAGTCGGCCAAGAAGGCCACCCGCAAGGTCGCCGCCAAGAAGGCGGCAGTGAAGAAGACGGCCAAGAAGGCCACCCGCAAGGTCGCGGCCAGGAAGGCCGCCGCCAAGAAGACCGTTCGCAAGGCGACCCGCAAGGTCGCGGCGAAGAAGGCTCCGGCCCGCAAGGCCGCGAAGAAGGTCGCCAGGAAGTCGGCGCCCCGCAAGAAGACCGCCCGAAAGGTTGCCAGGAAGCGCTAAAGCCTGAGGCTGTCCCGATGTAACACCCCGACCCCCCGCCGCCCGGCGGCGGGGGGCTCCGGGCAAGCTCCCACCGAATCCCGATAAGCGCAAAGAATAAAGAAATGGCCATCAAGATCAGCAAGAAGATCAAGTCCTACAGCGTGCAGAAGCCCGAAGACAAGGCCAAGGAAGCCGCCGCGCCCGTCGCCGCGCCCGCGCCTGTGGTCGTCGAGTTCGCCGGCGCCGACATCATCCAGATGCACGAGAAGGTCGAGCGCCCCGAGGTGCTGATCGGCTCCACCTACAAGATCAAGTCGCCGCTGGTCGAGCACGCCATGTACGTGACCATCAACGACATCGTGCTCAACCCCGGCACCGAGCACGAGCTGCGCCGCCCGTTCGAAGTGTTCATCAATTCCAAGAACATGGACCACTTCCAGTGGATCGTGGCCCTGACGCGCATCATGAGCGCGGTGTTCCGCAAGGGCGGCGACGTCACCTTCCTGGTGGACGAGATGAAGGCCGTGTTCGACCCGCGCGGCGGCTACTTCAAGGCCGGCGGCGTCTACATGCCGTCGATCGTCGCGGAAATCGGCTCCGTGGTCGAAGAGCACCTGAAGTCCATCGGCATGATCATCGACCCGGAACTCAGCGACGCCCAGCGCCAGCTGATCGCCGAGAAGCGCGCGGCCTACGAGAACCGCGCAAAAAAAAAGTCTGAGTCCAGCAGTCTGAGCGGCGACGTCGCCGGAGCCGGCACCGACAGCGCGAACCGCGCTGACGAGGCGGTGCAGGTTACCGGCGACGGCGCCTCTTTCCCGCCCAGCGCGACCATGTGCTTCAAGTGCAACACCAAGGCCACCGTGATCATGGATGGCTGCGCGACGTGCCTGAATTGCGGCTACAGCAAGTGCGGCTGAGCGCCCGAGGCCCGCGGTCACGCAGCTGTGGGGAGACGTAATTCCTGCAAGGACAGATCGAAATTCGTGCAAGTTGAGCACGTAATTCCCGCAAGCCGGGCCTGATCTCACCGCCGCGACACCGCGAGGGGCCCCATTAGGGCCCCTTCTCTATTGCGCGAGGCTGGAGCGAAAGCCTCTAGGGAGAAACCTCAGGCTAGGCTATCCTCTTGTTTTTGCGGGTGCTTTTCCCCTGATGGCCATTAAGAAATCTGAGCTTTACTCTTCTCTCTGGGCCAGCTGCGACGAGCTGCGCGGCAGCATGGACGCCAGCCAGTACAAGGACTACGTCCTTGTGCTGCTGTTCATCAAGTACATCAGCGACAAGTATGCCGGCCAGCCGTATGCGCCGATAACCATTCCTAGGGGTGCCAGCTTCAAGGATATGGTGGCGCTGAAGGGCAAGCCCACGATCGGCGATGACATCAACAAGAGGATCATCTTTCCGCTGGCCAAGGCCAACAAGCTCTCTGACCTACCGGACTTCAACGACGCCGGTAAGCTTGGAAGCGGTAAGGAAATGGTCGAGCGTCTGACCAATCTGATTGCGATCTTCGAGAACAAGGCACTGGACTTCTCGAAGAACCGCGTTGACGGCGACGATATCCTCGGCGACGCCTACGAATACCTCATGCGCCACTTCGCCACCGAAAGTGGCAAGAGCAAGGGCCAGTTCTACACGCCAGCCGAGGTCAGCCGGATCATGGCGCAGCTGCTCGGCATCAAGAGCGTCAAGACAAACGCTGCGACCACCGTGTACGACCCGACCTGTGGCTCGGGCTCGCTTCTGCTCAAGGTCGGCGATGAAGCTGGCACCCCAGTCACGCTGTATGGCCAGGAAAAGGACGCGGCCACCTGCGGCCTAGCCCGCATGAACATGATTCTGCACAACAACCCAACCGCCTTGATTGTGCAGGGAAGCACCCTGGCCGATCCCAAGTTCAAGGATCGCGAGGCCCTCAAGATTTTCGATTACGTCGTCGCCAATCCGCCTTTCAGCGACAAGCGATGGAGCACCGGTTTCGACGCGTTGCATGACCCCTATGGCCGCTTCGAGGCCTTCGGCGTGCCTCCGGCCAAGCAGGGCGACTATGCCTACCTGCTACACATCGTCCGTTCGCTCAAGAGCACGGGCAAGGGCGCTTGCATCCTGCCTCACGGCGTTTTGTTTCGCGGCAACGCCGAGGCCGAGATCCGCAAGGCACTCGTCCGCAAGGGCTACATCAAGGGCATCATCGGGCTGCCGGCCAATCTGTTCTACGGCACCGGTATCCCCGCTTGCATCGTCGTGCTTGACAAGCAGGACGCCGCCGCGCGCAAGGGCATCTTCATGATCGATGCCAGCGTCGGATTCATCAAGGAAGGCCCCAAGAACCGCCTGCGCGAGCAGGACATTCACAAGATCGTCGACGTCTTTACCCGCCAAGACGGCAGCGACCCGCGTTACGGCCGCATGGTCGGCTTTCACGAGATTGAGAAGAACAACTGGAACCTCAACCTGCCGCGCTACATCGATGGCCAACAGGCTGAGGACCGCCAAGATATAGAGGGCCACCTCAAGGGCGGCATCCCAGTGGCGGACATCGATGCCCTGCAGCCGTACTGGGAGGTCTGCCCTAAGCTGCGAATCGCAATGTTCAAGCCAAACCGCAAGGGCTATGTGAATCTCGCGGTAGACAAGGCGGCGATCAAGTTCACCATCTATGGGCACGCGCAGTTCACTGCCTTCGTGGACGGCATGAACGCTCATTTTAAGCAATGGCGCGATGCTGAAGCCAAGCGACTCAAGGCGCTCAAGCCCGGCTTCCATCCCAAGGAACTGATCCACGCATTGGCCGAGCGCCTGCTCGATCACTATCGCGATAGGCCCCTGATGGATGCCTACGCCGTTTACCAGCACCTGCGCGACTACTGGGCAACGACAATGCAGGACGACGCCTACCTGATCGCCGGCGAAGGCTGGAAGGCGCAGCCATACCGGATAGTCGAGACTAAGAAAGGCAAGAACGGCAAACCCGACAAGCAGGTGGACAAGGGTTGGACCTGCGATCTTGTGCCGAAGGCATTGATGGTGGCGCGCTACTTTTCAGAACAGCAGGGCGCGATCGCCGCGCTGGCGGCGGAGCTGAAAACAAATGCCGCGCGCATGGCAGAGCTGGAAGAAGAGCACGGCGGCGATGAAGGTCTGTACGCGGAGGTAGACAAGGTCAACAAGGCCAACGTCGCCGCCCGACTGAGGGAGATCAAGGGCGACAAGGACGCGAAGGACGAGGCGAACGCCTTGAACGCATGGTTGAATTTCTCCAACAGGGAGGCCGAACTCAAAAAGCGCCTTAAAGAGGCGGAGGCCGCACTCGACGCGGCGGTGTTGGCGCGGTATCCCAAGCTTGGCGAAGCCGAGATCAAGAAGCTGGTGGTGGAAGACAAATGGCTGGCTGCACTGGACGTCGATATCCACGGCGAGATGGAGCGCATCAGTCAGCGGCTCACCGAGAGGGTGCGTGAGCTGGCCGAGCGCTATGAGACTCCATTGCCCAGGGTTGCGAATCTCGCCGCCGAGCTGGAGACCAAGGTGCATCGGCATCTGGAGAAGATGGGGTTCGCATGGGCGCTCTGAAGGGATACAAGCCGTCGGACGTCGGACTTATCCCTGATGACTGGGAAGTTAAGCCTGTCGGTCAGATGGGAGCTGTAAGGGCCGGAAAAGCCTTGGCCGCTAGTGCCCCCGGCACGCAGCGACCCTATCTCCGCACAAAAAATGTCTTTGATGGGCGGATTGACCTAGATGACGTTTTGTTTATGCCGATGTCTGAGGCGGAGTTTTCACGCAACAGTCTGAGATACGGCGACGTCTTGTTGAACGAAGGCCAAAGCATTGATTTGGTTGGCAGGTGTGCGATGTACCGGAATGAATACCCTGAGCCATGCGCAATGCAGAATCAGCTAGTGAGGTTCCGGGCTGCTGAAGGCACATCTGCGGGTTACGCAGAGCAGGTCTTTCGACATTGCCAGAAGACGGGGGTCTTTAGCAGGATCGCATTGCAGACCACCTCCGTGGCTCATCTAGGCGTTAGCAGATTCGAAAAGCTCCAGCTGGCGTGGCCGCGAAGCGTCTTGGAACAAGAAGCAATCGCCGAGGCGCTGTCCGATGCGGATTCACTGATCGAATCCCTGGGGCAGTTGCTCGTCAAGAAGCGACAGATCAAGCAAGGTGCTATGCAGGGGCTGCTCAGCGGCCGCCGACGGCTGCCGGGATTCAGCGAAGTATGGCAAGAGAAAGCACTAGGAGAATTGTTCTCCGTCAGTGGTGGTCTATCGGCCTCGCGCGAACAGCTGTCTACGACAGGCCACTGTTACCTGCACTATGGGGATATCCACACAACGGCAAGAACGTGGATCGATCTCGAAGCTGAGCACCTCGATATCCCAAGACTTGACGTTCCCCTTGGCAAAGTCTCTTCGACTGCCTTGCTCGACGACGGCGACGTGGTTTTTGTCGATGCCTCGGAGGATGAGGATGGAGCCAGCAGGCACGTTGTTGTGGTGAACCCAAGCGCAAAGCCATTCATTTCCGGGCTCCACACAATTGTCGCCAAGGCAAGCGGAGAAGTGCTGGACAAGGTGTACCGTCGCTATTGCTTCCAGGCTCAAGAGGTAAGGCAGCAGTTCCGGTTCTATGCGGTAGGCACAAAGGTGTCGGGTGTAAGTAAGTCGAACATCGTGAAGATCGTCCTTTCCGTGCCACCGTTACCGGAGCAATCGGCTATCGCAGACATCCTTTCCGACATGGACGCCGACCTCGCCGCCGTCGAGACCAAGCTCACTAAAGTCAAGCAGATAAAGCAGGGCATGACGCAGCAGCTGCTGACGGGACGAATCCGGCTGCCCGTCGATGTAACAGGGGTCTAGAAATGAACGTCGAGCGCTATCCGGAAGCCTTGGCAGTAAAAAGGGAGGATTTCTCCGACTGCGGATGGCGCGAAGTACTGGGAGGCAGCTCAAGAGAGGGCTATAGCACCATGTGGCAGACTCTATCGTCTGCCGCAAGGCAGGCCATGGAACAAGGTCGGGATACCCATGGCAAGGTGTTATGGCTGCTGGCCGATGCCTGCTCAATGATGCTATCGCCTCGCAGCATCAACGAGCCCTTCAAGCCCATTATGGTCATGGACGGAAGACGGTCGTCAGTTCCGGACGACCTGAAAAGCGAGGATGTCGCCTTCTTCGCGGAGATCGTCGATGAGATCGACGATGTACGTCTGAAGGCGAGGCTGGCGGATCTAGTGTGGGTTACGGGCAGGCCCCGCGAAGTTCGGTTCGCACTTCTGGCAATCGATGCCTATCGCTCGATTCCGTTGGATACAGAAACCTGGGTTCGTGATGGCCGAGAGTGCTGGGAGCGCGCAATTGGCCTGGCTCGAATGGTGCGACTAGCGGCTGGAGACCGGCTGCAGGCGATTGAGGCGGCGATCCTTGCGTCACTCCTTTCCGCGACCGGTGAAGATGGCTATCTGGCGCTCTGGCTCGCGGAGCTTCTCAAGTCAAATCGACTTGGGGGTGATCGCTGCAAAGAAGTGGCGGCGAGCTTGGAAACGTTGGCTCGCCATTTTGAAGGTGTGGGAGATCTGCATCGTGCTGTCGACTATTGGCGGATGGCAAGCGAGTGGTTCCAACTCGCAGGAAGTATCGAGAAGGCGGCGGACGCGACTGTGTCGCAGGCCGAGTGCCTGGCAAAGCAGGCAAACGCTAGGGTTTCCTCCGGAAGCCCCAGCCACATGGCTGCGGCATCCTTCTACGAGGACGCCATCCAGGTCTATCGAACGATCCCCAGGGCGGAGCGACCCCGCCATCGTGTAGATGGGCGCATCGATGAACTGCGAACCCTACTCACCCAATCTGGGGAGAGGTCGCTGGACGAGATGGGAACCATCCGGTCACCAGAGATTGACATCACAAAGCTGGTGGAGCACGCACGCGATTGTGTAAGGGGAAAGAGCGCAAACGATGCGCTGATGGCCTTGGTCAACTTGCACCCTGGGGTTGATGTAAAGCAGGCTCGCAAAGATGCGCTGGAATCCTTGCGCAGGCATCCGCTTCAAGCATTTCTAGGGGCGACTACGCTCAGTCGGGACGGTCGCGTGATCGCAAAGCGGCCCGGACTAAGCCTGTCAGGTGATCCGACCCCTGAAGACGAAATCGTTATCCGTAGCCAGATGATTCATGACTACGAGATTCTTCTTGGCCTCGCTGTGCAGGGTGAAATACTTCCTGCCTTGGAAGTCGTCTTGATGGAGCACCGCCTACGCGAAGCCGATTTCATAGCGCTGGCTGCAGCTTCTCCGATTGTTCCCAGGGGTCGGGAGCGGCTGTTCGGGATGGGCTTGTTTGCCGGTTACGAGCGTAGTTGGGCATCCGCGATCCACCTGCTTGTGCCCCAGATCGAGAACATGGTTCGGATGGCACTGAAGCAGGCCGGCGTGAAGACCACGACGCTGGACAGCAACGGGATCGAGAATGAAAGCGGAATGAGCACACTTATGGATTCGCCCGAGGCGGCCAAGGTCTTTGGCGACGACCTGGAATTCGAGTTCAGAGCGCTTTTCTGCGACGCCAACGGTCCAAACCTCCGCAATACAATTGCACACGGCCTGCTGGACGATGACCTAGATCGATCCATCTACGTGGTTTACGCCTGGTGGTTGGCCTTGAAGCTCGTGTTCAATTCCTTCCTTGTGGCAACGCGAAGGAACAGGCCTGAGTCTGCCGATGGCGAGCAGAAGTAAAGGCCATCGGCCAAGAAGAGGGAGACTCAATTGCCATGAAGAAGTACTACCGCCTGATGCTTGGCCGGAAAGGCACCCACACGGCCGAGTGCGTTGCCGGCAGCTTCGTCGGGGTCGATTTTGGCCTAGAGCAGGATCTGACTGGCCAGTTGCCCGACGAATGGCGTGCCTTCAATGCTCGCTTCGTTCCGGTATTGCAGGCAGGTAACCCCGAGCTCACCCGTATTGGCGCAGGCCTCGCCTGCGGGGCCATCTGGACCGTGTGCAAAGGCTTGCTGCCTGGCGACTGTGTGCTCAGTCCGGACGGCAGCGGCCATTACGCCGTGGGCATCATCGAGGGGGATTATCGCTATGCGCCGGGCCAGATTTTGCCGCACCGCCGCGGGGTGCGCTGGTTGCAGGCCAGGGTCGCGCGGGCGGATATGAGCGAAGCGCTCCGCAATTCGACGGGCTCTATCGGAACAGTCTCGTTGATCAGCAAATACGCGGCAGAGCTGGAAGCCTTAATCGGTGGCACCGCACCACCCGCCCTGGTGGCCACAGATCCGGATGTGGAGGACCCCGCCACCTTCGCTCTGGAAAGTCATCTTCAGGAATTCTTGGTCCAGAACTGGCCGCAAACGGAGCTGGGCCGCGTGTACGACATTTACCAGGAGAACGGTGAACTGGTAGGCAACCACCTGCGAACCGACACCGGTGAGTTGGACATTCTGGCAGTCAGCAAGGACAAGAAGACACTTTTGGTGGTGGAGTTGAAGAAGGGGCGGGCAAGTGACCAGGTCGTCGGCCAGACGCTGCGGTATATGGGATTCGTCCAAGACGAGCTTGCGGAGGCAGATCAGACCGTGCGTGGCGTCATTATCGCTTTGGAAGACGACCAGCGCATCCGGCGTGCCCTCCGGATGGCGCCCGCGATCGACTTCTTTCGCTACGAAATTAGCTTCAAGCTAATGAAGGCCTGAGATGAACGATGTCGGCAAGCCGGAGCGTGTAACTCAGGACCGCATCGTCGAGCTGTTCCGCGATCAGCTGTCTTGGCGCTACCTGGGTGATTGGTCGGACAGGTCCGGCAACAGCAACATCGAGGAAGGCCTGCTCAGCGACTGGTTGGGCAAGTGCGGAAAGGACTCCGCGCAGATCGCCAATGCCCTGCATCGACTGCGAACCGAAGCCAACAACCACGGACGCAGCCTGTACGGCAACAACCAAGCGGCCTATGGCCTGCTACGTTACGGTGTTCCAGTAAAGACCGAGGCCGGGAAGGCGACAGAGACGGTACACCTAGTCGACTGGATGCACCCCGAGCGAAACGACTTCGCTATTGCTGAAGAAGTCACCCTGCAGGGCGGACACGAGCGCCGTCCGGACTTGGTGCTGTACGTCAATGGCATCGCCATCGGTGTGATCGAGCTAAAGAACAGCCGGGTCAGCATCGGTGATGGCATCCGCCAGAGCCTGTCCAATCAGAAGCCAGAGTTCAATGAGTGGTTCTTCAGTACGGTGCAGTTCGTCTTCGCTGGTAATGACTCTGAAGGCCTGCGATACGGCACCGTCGGCACTTCGGAGAAGATGTTCCTTCAGTGGAAGGAGGATGAGCAAGACAACTCCGGGTTCAAGCTCGACAAGTACCTCCGCAAGCTCTGTCGCAAGGATCGTCTGATAGAGCTGATGTACGACTTCATACTATTCGACGGTGGCATCAAGAAGCTGCCGCGCGTGCACCAGTACTCGGGACTTAAAGCCGCGCAGACGCATGTGCGCCAAAAGAAGGGGGGAGTCATCTGGCACACCCAGGGCAGCGGAAAGAGCATCGTGATGGTTCTGCTGGCCAAGTGGATACTGGAGAACAACCCCAATGGCCGTGTCGTCGTCATCACCGATCGTGACGAGCTGGATAAGCAGATTAAGGGCGTGTTCGATTCGGTCGGCGAAGATATGCACCGTAGCAGCAGCGGCCGGGACCTTATGGCCCAGCTGGCCCGGGCCAAGCCTCGGCTGCTCTGCTCGCTTGTTCACAAATTTGGCCTTGAGTCTCGCGGCCGCAACGAGAGGGCTTTTGACGGGTTTATCCAAGAGTTGGAGGCGCAGCCAAGCCCGGCCATGGGTGAGATATTCGTGTTCGTCGATGAGTGCCACCGCACCCAAAGCGGCCGACTGCACAGGGTGATGAAGGCGTTACTCCCCAATGCGGTGTTCATCGGATTTACTGGCACACCGTTGCTCAAGAAGGACGCTCAGACCAGCTTGGAAGTCTTCGGAAGCTACATCCACACCTACAAGTTCAGCGAGGCGGTCGAGGACGAAGTGGTGCTGGACTTGGTTTATGAGGCCCGCGACATCGACCAACGGCTGACCTCGCAGTCCAGTGTGGACGAATGGTTCGAGTTGGTTTCCAAGGACCTTAACGACTGGCAAAAGGCCGAGCTGCGTCAGAAATGGGGAACCATGCAGCAGGTGCTCAGCTCCGAGCCTAGAATGCGCAAGGTCATCCAGGACATCACGCTGGACTTCAAGAAGCGACCGAGGCTGAGTAGTGGGCGCGGGAACGCAATCCTCGTCGCCTCCAGTATTTTCGAAGCCTGCCGTTACTACAACCTTTTCCAGACTACGCCCTTCAAGGGGAAGTGCGGATTGGTGACGTCCTATGACCCCCAAGCAAAGGACGTGACGCTTGAGGAAACCGGCGCTAATACCGAGACCGACAAACAGGTCATCTACAACACCTATGCGGTCCTGCTGAAGGACGTGATGGTCAAACCGGGGATGAGCAGGACAGAGACCTATGAGGAGCAGGCCAAATCCTTGTTCATCAAGGAGCCGGCGAACATGAAACTGCTTATCGTGGTCGACAAGCTGCTTACCGGATTTGACGCGCCACCCTGCAGCTACCTCTACATCGACAAGTCGATGCAGGATCATGGTTTGTTTCAGGCAATCTGTCGTACCAACCGGCTTGACGGTGAGGACAAGGATTTCGGCTACATCGTCGACTACAAGGACTTGTTCAAGAAGGTCGAGAACGTCATCGCGGTCTACAGCTCGGAGCTGGACCACAGCGCCGGAGGCGCTGGCCCGGAGATAGTATTGAAGGACCGGCTGACTAAGGGCAGGGAGCGCTTGGATCAGGCATTGGAGCAGCTGCATTTGCTATGCGAGCCGGTTTTGGCGCCCATGGGTGAGCTGGAGCACATCCATTACTTCTGCGGAAACACAGAGATCGGCACCGACTTGAAAGAGCGAGAACCTCGCCGCGCCGCGCTGTACAAGGCTTCCGTGGCGTTGGTGCGCGTTTACGCCAACGTCTTGGATGATCTCGCTGCGGCGGGCTACGGGCCGCAGGAGATCGAGCGTATTCACTCGCGAGTGAAGCACTACACAAGCGTGCGCGAGATCGTTCGCAAGGCCAGCGGTGAAAACCTCGACCTAAAGGTCTATGAAGCCGACATGCGCCATCTGCTCGACACCTATGTTCATGCGGATGAGCCGCGCAAGATATCGCCGTTCGACGGCATCGGCCTCCTCGATTTGATCGTCAATACCGGCATTGCCGATGCGATCAACAGCGAGCTAGGCGGGATGAAAGGCAACAAAGAGGCCATAGCCGAGACAATTGAGAACAACGTCCGCGCGCGAATCCTGAAGGAGCAGATTAGCGACCCGGCCTACTATGATCGGATGTCCACGCTGCTGGATGAGATTATCCGGCTTCGGAAAGAGAATGCGCTCGCCTACGAGGAGTACCTTAAGCGCATCGCGTCGCTTGCGAGGCAGGTTCAGGCTGGTCAGTCCGATGATGCGCCCCCTGCATTGGACACGCCCGGTAGACGAGCTCTCTACAACAACATGACGTTGCCAAAGGCTGAACCGGACGGAGTCCATCAGGCCGAGGAACATCTTGTCTACGTCGACCCAAAGCTGCGATTGACGGTTCTGATCGACCAGGCTATCAAGCGCGACCGACCAGACGGCTGGCGTGGCGTGCAGGCTCGTGAGCAGGTGATAAAGCGGGTGCTTTATGACTTTTTAAAGGACGAGACCGAGGTGGAGCGATTTTTCCTGATTATCAAGCAGCAGGCAGAGTACTGATCGTGAAAAGCTTGGATATCCACGGGTTGCGGGTAGATGTGGTCCGGAAGCCCATAAGGAATCTACATCTTGGCGTATACCCTCCGGATGGCAGGGTTCGAATTGCGGCGCCAGAGGGCATGGGGACAGACGCGATCCGGCTATTCGCGATTGGGAAGCTGCCTTGGATAAGGAGGCAGCAGGCAAGATTCATTGCACAGGATCGCGCTAGCGATCTTGAGTACGTCGATCGAGAGAGCCATTACGTCTGGGGACAGCGGCTCCTTCTCCGTGTGAAGGAAGTGGACGGGCCCGCTGACGTCAGGTTGCACGCTAGGGCCTTGGATCTGCGTGTTAGACCAGGCACCGACGCTGGCAAGCGGAGAGGCGTGCTGGAGGCGTGGTACCGCGGTCAGCTGCGTGACGCGCTATCGCCCCTGTTGGCGAGGTGGGAGAAGCTGCTAGGTGTCCAGGTCCGAAAAATCCATCTACAGCGCATGAAGACCAAGTGGGGAAGCTGCAACCCGAGGCTTGGAAGTATCCGGCTGAACACGGAGTTGGCCCGTAAGCCAGTCGAGTGCCTTGAGTACATCCTGATCCACGAGCTTGTGCATCTGAGGGAGCCTACGCACGGCGCCAGGTTCGTTGGCCTCATGGACCGGGCGCTCCCCCAGTGGCGCGAAACCCGAGATATGCTTAATACGCTTCCCCTAGGTCATGTCGACTGGGTGAAGTAACTGAGGTGGCTAGAGTTGACAGCCAAAGCACTGGAGCGTAAAAGCTCGGATAGCGGAGGCTCTATGTCCAGATGCCAAACCCTCCAAGCGGATGCCGGCGCGTAGGCCAAAGCATCCCGCATTTCCAACCGGCTCACGCAGCCGGCGCCGAGCGACTCTCCCTCTTTTCTACTCAGAGCACTGCGCAACCTATTGCGCGGCGCGACCTTTCGCTGGGGCGCTTAAGGCCCTAGCAGGCTACTGCCCAAGGCCGCTTACTTCCGCCCCAATCCCGGGTGAGGCGGTATCCGGTGTTGCCACGTGGTACCCACAGTGCGGGGGCGCCCCGGCCCGGCGGTCTAGGCGGGACCTGATCTACGAGCTATGGCCCTTCCGGCCTGCAGGAGCCTCGTGGACGCCTCGAAGCCACTGGACCGATCGCGCAAAGAATCGGACAGCGCAGACGATGCGGTTGACGGCCGCGCGCGTGCCAGCGCTGCGACTTCGAGTCGCTCGGGCCTAGGGACCTGCTTCAGTCGCATTGCGGAAGCCGAGCGCGTGCTCGCTGAACCAGGTGAGTCTTCGACGTTCCTGGTAAAACCTTCTCTTCTGGATCCGCTGGAAGATGTTGCTGGGTCTCTCACCGCGTGGACACGTGAGCTGGCCTTTGACAACGACTCGATCGCTCAGCTCGGACTGAAGATCGAGCTGCCTGACCTCGGAACGCTGCGGGCGCGAAAGCTGGTCATACGATCGCGTCGCCTGATGACTGGCAAGTACCCTAGCTGGAAGATGGGCCGACAGGTCCACTGGGAATCGAGGCTGGAGTCGAAGGTCTTTCGATTACTCGACGTTTGCCCGGGTGTCACCAAGTTTGGTGAGCAACCGTTCACCATCCACTACTTCATCAATGGCATCTGGCGCGCCCACGTGCCAGACGTCGCGTTCCTTACGTACGACGGCAAGCTCTGGATTCTCGAAATCAAGAGCAACCTCGACAGGAACATTCAACAGGCGATCATACGGGCAGCGCTGATCTCGCCCCGGCTCAAGTGTCTTGGCATCAACTACATGGTCGCCAGGCAGACACTCATAGAAGCCGGTGCGTCAGTCGAGAACGCCTCGTCGCTGGTTCGATTCGGGCGAGCGCCCGGGTCCGGCATTGCGGAGAAGAAGATTCTGGACCTGGTTTCCGAACGGTCGAATCTATCGCGAGCCAACCTCATCGGTCACGCCCTCGATGGAAGGCACGCCTTCCACACCGCGGCGAACCTGGCAATGAGGGGCGACGTCTCGCTCAACTGGGCAGATGCCAATCGCGAGCCATTACAGCTTCAGACGCTTCGCGACACCAACGCAGAGGAGAGCCTGTCATGGCTGCAGCGTGCCTTAGGCGCTACCAGGTAATTTCCATCGAAGGAAACTTGTCCGTCCTCCACAGCCGTATCGGGGAGGAGTGGCAGTTGAAGGACCCGAAAGACGGCGTTATCACTCGAATATCTCTCTCTGCGCTGAGGCGCTACTACGAGGAAGGGAAGCTGGAGTTCCTGATCAAGGACCGCCTGTCTACCGACATTGCCAAGGAGTTGTACAAGGTCACTCCGCGCGGAAAACCCAGCGAGGTTGACCAGGAAGCGTGGGATCTGGCAACGGCCAAGTTCCGGCTCGTCAAGGAAGTTTGGGCCCTCGACTTGCTTTCGAAGAAGCAAAGGGCGCTGATCCGGGAGCTTTGGCCGAAGCTCACCGAGAAGCTGAAGGTCGTGCCTCTCATTCCCGACCCCACGACGGTCTGGCGTTGGTGGTCAAAGCTAGAGGAGTACGGCTGGGATACACGAGCCCTGCTTCCGCAGAACCATAAGGCCGGCCGAAAACCACAGACGCTGGAAAACCCTGTTCTGGATATGGTGGAGGAGGCTATCGAGGAGGAGTACCTCAACCAGCTCCGCAAGCCGCGAATAGAAGCGTACCAAGCTGCTTGCATTCTCGTCAGAGAGTGGAACAAGGGAAATCCGAAGGCGACCCCATTAGCATTGCCCAAGGCGCGGCAGGTCTACAACCAGATAAAGTCCATCCCGGCGTTCGATCTACACGCTGCTCGCTACGGCCATGCGAACGCAGTTAGGAGGTTCAGGGCTATCAAGGGACCTACCTGTGCCTTGAGACCTCTCGAGCGCGTAGAGCTTGACCATACGGTTCTGGATCTAATCGTCTTAGACGACAAGACGCTCCTGCCGTTAGGGAGACCGACGATTGCCATTGCGATCGATGTCTTCACGAGGTGCGTTCTCGGAATCTACATCGGGTTTGAGCCACCCAGCGTTTCAACTGTTGGTCAGTGCCTCAGGTCGGCGCTTCTTCCGAAGATTGCTCTCACGGAGTCCATTCCCGGGCTCGTCGGCCCCTGGAACATGTACGGCCTTATGGACACCTTGGTTGTCGACCAGGCGTTGGAAAACTACGCCGGTGCAATCGATAGGATGGGTGGATGTCTCGGTATTGAAGTCGCATGGTGTGGCAGCAAGATGCCGGAGCAGAAGGGAACTGTCGAGCGATTCATTGGAACGCTCATGCGTGGATTCTGCCACCAAATCGAGGGAACGACCCGCAGCAACATCAAGGACAAGGATGACTACGACGCGGTGGGAAGGGCTGTGTGCTCATTGTCCGCGGTTAGAAACGGTGTGATCGCGTGGATCGTCGACAAGTACCATTGCCACCCGCATCGCTCATTGCAGATGGCCCCGCGCGGAAAGTGGAGTTCATCCATCTCGGAAGACGACATCCCGCTCGCAACGGATATCCATGTTCTCGAAACCCTGATGCGCGTTCCCAAGACGAAGCCGCTTACCCACAAGGGCATCGACTGCAACAGCGGACTTCTCTATAACTCCGACGAGCTTACCGAACTCCGCAAGGCGTTCGGCGCAGAGCTCGAGGTAACCGTGTACCCGTCGCTGTCCAACCTCGGATCGATCCTCGTTGAGTATGATTCTGCGGGGTTCAGGGCCGAGGTTCCATGCGTCACTTCCGAATACGCGGATGGCCTGACGCTGTGGCAGCACAAGGCAACCAGGCGGTTTGCGAAGGAGCAGGGGCTCGGTGTGGCCACCTTCGAAGACATGCTGAAGGCGAAGCTCCTGCTGGCTTCAGTCATCTACCAAGGTATGGCCGAATCGCCACTCAAAACCCGTGTCCAGGCGGCGAGGGCCCTTCAGAAGACCTTTGCTGATAGGGCGGATGCAGCGTCCGCAGCGGCTCCCTCTTCGCCCTCTGGAGCTCAAGGCGAGACGCCTGAAGCTGACTCGGGCTTCGACGAGGAGTTCAGTGGTGTCGGTGTGGAGACCTACTGATGGCCGCCGACGGTACCCGCGCCATCGCTGACAAGCATCCTTCGAAGATCGAGTGGTCGGCCGATCCTGCGGTCCTGAGGATGCAAACGTTTGTGAATGGGTTCAAGCCCGGCGAGAACCCTTCGGCCATCGACCGCATGTTCATTCAACTGCCCTGGTTCAGGGAAACCAAGGCCTCTGTTGATCGCTCATTGAGAATGGCAAAGGAGGCCAGGAAGGAGAACTGCGTGCGCGGACAGGGCCCTAGTCGCGCTGGAAAGACTTGCGCTGGTCGAGCCCTAATCAGAGAGCATATGCCATGGAGAGACAAAGACGGCCTGCACATGCCGCGGGGATACCTCCGTGTCCCCTCAGTTCCCTCCGTGTCGGTCGTAGGGCAAGAAGTGCTTCGCGCTCTTGGAGACTCGAGCTGGGATCAGCGTAGGAATCCTGTGGAACGATTGGCGAGGATTGGCGAGGTGGCCGAAATGGTTGGACTTCAAGCCTTGATTGTTGACGATCTCCACCACATCGTGGACGCCCGGGGTAGTCGGGTCCAGCACACCGTGGCGGATCTGTTCATCGATATCGGCAACGAAACTGCAGTGCCTCTAGTTTTTCTTGGCTTGAATCGAATGGGAACGATATTCGAAGTCAACGAACAACTTCGAGGGCGAACCGGAGCACCCATCCAGTATCTGAGGCTGGACTGGCGCAACAAGAAGAATCGGGAGCTTTTCACGGATGCGCTTAATTCTGTAACGGCGGTACTCAGAGAATCTATCCCATTCGACAAATCCATGGATGACGGCACATTAATGTTTCGGATGTACTGCAGTACAGGCGGCCTGCTCGGATATCTGGTTCTGATATTACGAGTCGCTGAAGACATGTGTCGGGGAAAGAAGATCCCTCTCGGATTCGAGGCGCTCCGCAGAGCTGTGGGGGTGGTGGTCGGAAAGGAATCCAGCTGGCCAGGAAAACGAGATCCCTTCCACCCGGAGTTTGTAATCGAGGCGACGAAAGAGAGTCTGGACGCCGCCCAGGCGGTCGGAAAGGAATCCGGGCCGGCTGCACGTAAGTCAGGAGCCCCGGGTTCGATCGGAACTAGAAAATAGCGAAGTCGACTAACAATGACGAAGCAGAAGCGACCAGGAGTGAAGCACCGCGCGAGTCGACAACCCTTGGTTTTGACGCCAGCTCCGGACCCTATCGAGTCCCCGATGGGATACCTTTGCCGCCTCGCTGAACTGAATGGACTGCGAGTCCACGCGCTGATCGCACAAGCCATGCTCCGCTCTGAATACGTGCCGACGCTCGGATGGGAGTACTCGCGACTCAGCCCAATTCTTGGCGAACGACGACTTCCAGGAGGGTTTGGCTACCGAGTAGTAGACGGCAGCAAAGGTGCTTGCAAGCTTCACGGGCACGTGATTGCATCGCATCATGTCGACGTCGTGAAGGCCAGAGTCTGTCCGGAGTGCCTCCAAGCTCATGGCCGTGTGCCGATTGTCTGGGATCTCAGGGGCTACGTGGCGTGCCACACACATGCGAGGTTGATGCTCAAGCACTGCCCGGGCTGCCAAAAGAGGATCCCAGCAAGACGTTCGAAGTTGCTTTCGTGTCATTGCGGCTACGATTTTCGCAGTGCGCCCTCCGAACCTGCTTCCGCTGAGCTCGTTGCAATATCTGAGATCCTTTGGGCTAAAACTACGGGCAGCCGCAAATCAATCTCGTTGGCGGCGTCGCTGAAGATGCCCGTTCGAAGCCTCCTTGCTATGGACTTGGACCTGTTGTGCAGGTTGTTCGTTGGACTTGCCGGAGTTATGACAACGATCGCGTGTGGTTCAAGAGTAAAGGGTTCAGAACTTCGAGTGGTTCCTCATCTTCCCCAGATAGGACGGATACTTTCGAATTGGCCTGCAGAATTTCACTCGTTCTGCGATACCTGGGCCAAGCTGCAGGTGCCGAAGACTAGGTACACCGACAATTTCCAGTGGGCGTTCTACTGGCTGTTTTACCTTCTCTACAAGAATGCGCGCGAACGGAAGCACCAGCTTCGTTTTGTCGTTAAGGAGGCACTTGCCTATGGGCGATTGGAATGGCGCGAAATGCCGGTATTTATCAGAGATGCTTCACTCGAACGGTTACTGCCTCCACAACGCTTCATTTCGACAAATGAAGCTGCTGGGATACTTGGCATTCCTGCGTACGGCGCGATGCGCTGGTTCCGGAAGGGCAGGCTCAGCTGGACGGTGGTGGGGAAGACGAGAAAGGGGAGGCTGGTGGTTGACATAGAGAAGCTTCGCCAGGTCAAGTTGTCCCGGCACCCGCTACGCGAAGCTAGGTCAGTCTCTCGTGAGCTCGGAGTTCCTCACAAGCTGCTGAAGGTGCTCCGGCAAGACGAACATCTGCCGGCGGAGTACCTGACAACCGTCGAAGGATCGCTTTCTTCGGAAGACGTCGAGCGCTTCGAGAGGGATGTTTGCAAGCACGCCAGGATTTGCCGTAACAACGCTGGACGGATCGCGGTGACGGAGTACCTGTATTCCACGCTACCGACGTTGGAGGACAAGGTCGCACTTGTTGCTTCGATTAGAGACGGGAGAACGACCGTCTTCTGTTCCGGACACCGTTCGATTCGCTGTCTTTACTTGGAAAGTGATCTGCTATCTCAAGCGAAGAAGAAGAGGCGCGAAGGCAGAGTTCGAAGTCTGCTCCAGCATACGCAGGAGGTCTTCGGGCTAGATTATCGGGAGGCTAGGGCCACGCTGTTTTCGCTAGGGCTCGATCGCAAAGCTCGGCTTTGCACGTCGTCCAAAAAAAAGCTTTCAAAGTTCTTCGAGAAACACGCAACTGCTTCTGAGTTCGCGAGACAACAGGGCGTTCCGATTCGCTTTCTTCACAGTCACATGCCGCATGGATACTTGATTACGCTGCGGTACGACGATTGCGGCGGAAACCTGCCGTGCGTCGTTAATTTCATAAGGCCAGGCGCAAGAAAACGTGCCGAAGCGTGGTGCGCGAGGTTCCGTTTGCAGATCCTGGTCGGCTCAGAGTGATGCTGCCTGTACCAGTCGAGAAGGTCTGGCGGGATATTGTTAACGATACCGGCCTACGCCGCCGCGGCGGAACTGCGTCCGAGCAATCAGCCGGTAGTCCAATCCCTCGTCAATCTCGGCTGGGTGCGTAACTGCGGGATGTTGGACCTCTTCCGGACGCCCGCTGAGCAGCAGCTCTACCAGTGCTTCGTTCATGCTTAGGGGCCGGGGGGCGGCTAGATAGGAACGCAGCCCTTGGGCGATGGCTAGGCGGCCGCTGGAGCAGGCCCGAGCCGGGGGTCCGGACCCGGTCGAGTAAGACGGGCAGGGGGCTCTTCCGGCTTCTGGAAGGCGGCCTCGACTGGCTGGTCGACGCCCCGATCGCCGGGGGCCGGAAGGGCTTCCGGTTGCTTCGCCCTGGGCTCGACGGAGGGTATGCTCGTTCAGGTTCGGGGCGCCGGTAATGACTTCCGGTTTTTTCCCCCATGCTTCGACTGAAGGGGTAACGACCCCATTGCGCGTTCGACGCTGGCCCCTGGGCCTACCGCTACCGCGTAAGGCATCAGATCGGATGGTCCGGTCTTGCATTCGAAGAGGTCGGGAAGCCTGGAGGAAAATAGCCGCATGAAAGCTGACCTAGAACCACCCGACATCGAACTAGGGAAGCCGCCCCAGGGCCGACTCCCCGAAGTGGTAAGCCAAATCGACGCGCTTGAAGCGCTTAGCCGCGATCAGCGACTGGCCCGCCTCAAGCAAGCGGCACGAGATAAAGATTTGCGGGCCGAAGCGTTGCTTTACAGCGTATGTGCAGGCCATGACGCCGGAGACATGGAGCTTCACTGGGCGGCGTTCGAGGCCTTGGTCAAGGCCGCCACCCCGATGATAGCCTCCCGCATGCGCCGGTTGTACGGCATCTCCGATGACGACCTGCTCGATCACCAGCAGCTGATCTTCGAGAGCGTGCTTAAGAGCGTAGAACGCAAGGATCCGGGCTTGGAGTATGGCATCCGACGCTTCTCTTCGTACCTACTGGCTCGTTCGATCGATGCCATGCGCTCGCGGCACCACCCCTGGGCGCGCAACCTCGAGCTGGCTCTGGAAAATCTCGACCAGAACTACGACAGCGAAGGCAAGTTGATCGAGGCTGACCGCGATCCGCCGGACGTGGAGTTCGAGCCCGAAGCCCGTGCCCTGGCCCGCGAAGAACTCGAAGCCCTCCAGCGCCGCCTGTCCGATCTGCCCAAAAAGGCCGTCGAAGCGTACTTGCTCTGGCGCGTGCTGCAACGAACCCAACCCAAAATTGCACAGCAGCTGGGCGTCTCCGATCGCACCGTTCGCGAGTGGGTCGGCAAGGTCGCCAAAGCGCTTGGTGAAAGGAAAGATCTATGAGCCACAAGAATACTCTCGACAACGTCCTCGGGGCCTTCGCCGCAGCGGCAGACCGTCCGTCCAAGACCTTGGTGGACGAATGGACCGAAAAGTACCCTCAGCTCGAGAAGGAGATCGTCGAATTTGCCCTTGAATGGGCGGCGACGGTGCTGGTCGGCAGCGAGCCGCTGGCCGCGGAGGAGGAAGACCACTTGGTGAGCAACACCATGAGCCACCTGCAGCGGGTGAGCCAAAAGCAAGATCACTTCGGAGCAGCGGCCGCAGCGGCGCCAGTGCGATCGGCCGGCGCGACACGTGACCAGATCCAGCGCGTGGAGGCGGCGTTCCGTGCGCGCGGCCAACAGGCCGCGTGGACGATGAGCCTGGGGATCGACGAGTCAATCCTGGCTCTGTTTGAGGAGCACATGATCTTGCCGCCGGTGCCTCAACGTCTGCTCAACGCCTTTTCTTGCGCGCTCAACGAGAGCGTGGAGGCCGTCAGCGCCTGGTTGTTTCAAAGTAACCGGCGAGTGGTCCTGGCGCGCTCGGCGGCCAAAGCACCCACGAGCACGCGCTGGACGTTCAAGCAGGCCGTCGAGAATTCCACACTGTCGGACGAAGCCAAGCAGCAATGGCTTCGTGAGACACTCTAGAGCCTGCTCGCCATGGATGCGTTCACTTCGGTTCGGCTAAAGGCGCAACAGGTGCGCCAGCGTCTGCAGCACAAGACAAGCTGTGGCCATGCCGCCGATCAGTTATTGAAGGCGGCGATGGACGATGCCGAACTCACCGTCTTGCACGTTCCCGCCGACTACCCCTTGCTCGGGGGTGGCATGGGCGCGCTGCAACGCAAGAGTCAGCGCATCATCGTTTCGGCCGCGCTGGACACGGAAGCGAAGGCGTTCGTCCAGGCCCACGAGTTCGGTCATTGGGTGATCGAATCGCCCGCCGATCCGGTGCTGGTGAGCTTCGATGTTGACCCCGAAGGGCCTGAGCAGGCCACGCCCTTGGGCACCGGGCGCGTGGAAGCCTATAGCGCGCTGGAGATTCGCGAGCGCTATGCCAACGTGTTCGCGCGTGAATTCTTGTTGCCGGTCGACCTGGCCCGACAGCTGTTCGTCGAGCGGCAGTGGGCTGCCTCGAAAATCGCCAAGGAGCTTGGAATCGCTCCGGGTTTGGTCTACCAGCAGCTGCAGTACGCCTTGCTGGTTCCCGATCCGCCCCCTGTGCAACCGGACAAAACGCTCGCGGAACTGGATGCCTCGCAGCGCGTCGCCGCCCACCACGTGGGCACCCCGGCGCTGGTGGAGGCCGGGCCTGGCACGGGCAAGACGCGCACGCTGATTGGGCGCATCGAGCATCTGCTCAAGGAGGACGCCGATCCACGTTCGATCTTGGCGCTGACCTTCTCCAACAAGGCGGCACGCGAGATCAAAGAGCGCATCGCACGCACCGTCCCGGCCGCGAACGAGTTGTGGGCCGGGACGTTCCACGCCTTCGGCCTGGAATTGTTGCGCAAGAACGCCGCCCCAGCAGGCCTGCCCGAGCCGGTGCGCGTGGTAGATCCGGCCGACGCCCTCGAGCGCCTGGAAGCGGTGCTGCCCAGCCTGGAGCTGCACTACTACCTGCGCCTGAACGATCCGCTCGCCCAGATCCAGCCGGTGCTGGGCGCGATCTCGCGCGCAAAGGATGAACTGTGCACGCCGGCGCAATACGCCGCGTTGGCGGCGAAAATGGCCCAGACCGCGCAAACCGATGCCGAACGCGAAGCGGCCGAGCGGGCCGACGAGGTAGCGCGGGTCTATGCCCGCTACGAGTCGATGCTCGAAGAAGCGGGGGCGGTGGACTTCGGCGACCTGATCTGGCGCGCCATCCGCCTGCTGGAAGAGCACCCCGAGATACTGGCCGCGGTCCGCGGCCAGTTCGCCCACGTGCTCGTCGACGAATACCAGGACGTCAACCGCGCCAGCTCGCGCCTGCTGAAGTTGCTCGCGGGCGAGGGCAAGCGCTTGTGGGTGGTCGGTGATGTGCGCCAGGCGATCTACCGGTTCCGCGGCGCATCGCCGGGCAACATGCGTCTGTTCACCACCGAATACCCCGGGGCAAAGGTGTTGCCGCTGGAGTGCAACTACCGCTCTGGGCAACGCATCATCGATGCCTACACGACCTTTGCCCGAAGCCTGGACGATCCGGTCTGGCGCGCGGCCACGCAGCTCAAAGCCGATCGCGGGGAAGGCCATCGCCCCCAGCTGCTGATCGCACCGGATCTGGATTCGGAAGTCAGTGCCATCGCGCAGGCGATCGAGGCTCACCGCCAGCAAGGCGTGGCTTACCGCGACCAGGCCATCATCGTGCGAACTCATACCCATGCCGAGCGCATCGCCGTGCGTTTGCAGGCGTTGGGCGTGCCGTCGATGTATCTTGGAGACATCTTCGAGCGCGCCGAAGTGCGCGATTTGTTGGCGATGATTTCGTTCGTGGCCGAACCCAGCCGCGGCGCCTTGCTGCGGCTGGCGGCCACCGGCGCCTACGGCATGCCACTGGAGGACGTGCGCACCTTCTTGCAGCACGCGCGTGCGGCCCAGCGCATGCCGCTGGCGGCGTTGTCAGACCCCGCGGCCGTCGCCGCGTGCTCGCCGGCCGGGCGCACCGCCCTGGAGCGCCTGCGCGATGATCTGGCCGGCGTGTCGTTCGAATCGACCGTTCCGCAAGTTCTCCATCACGTACTGTTCGAGCGTCGCGCCCTGATCGATGAACTGCTAGAAGGGGAGGGCAGCGCTGCGCAGCAACGCCGCCTGGCCGTCTTCCAGCTCCTGCAGTTCGCCGCGGAGCATTTCGACCCGCGCAAGGGAAACTCCAAGAAGAACTTGCTGCGCTGGATCCGGCGCCTGGAGCAGTTCGGCGAAGAGCGGGCGCTTCGGGAGTTGCCGGCAGCTGCCGCCTCGATCGACGCGGTGCGGCTGATGACCGTGCACGCCAGCAAGGGTTTGGAGTTTCCGGTGGTGTATGTGCCGTACCTGGCCGCCGGTAATTTTCCAAAGTCAGGTGGCTACGTCGCCTGCCCACCGCCCACAGGCATGGTGCGGGCGGAGGATGTCAGCGATCGATTTGAGGAAGAAAGCTTGTTTTATGTGGCGCTTTCTCGCGCACGCGATCATGTGCACTTGTCGAGGTCACAAAAACTGGGTTCGCGCAATTCCTCCGAATCTAAGTTCTTGCCGGCCATCATGGGGAAGGTGACGCAAATTGACACGTCACAAGCCGCCCCCTTGGCGATCGCCGATGACTTTCCGGCGCGCCCGGAGCTCAAGCTCGAGCCGGATTTACACGAGTCACGCGAGCTCGATGAGTACGAGCGTTGCCCGCGCAAATACGCTTACTCGCGAAGCTTGGGTCTGCACGCCGGCGGCGATGATGATGGATACGCTCGCTTTCATCGCTCGGTTTACGCCGTGCTGTCGTGGGCCCTCCAGCAGCGGAAAACGCGCGATGTGCCGCTGGAGGAGTATTGGCCGCAACTCGAACAAGTGTGGGCCACCAAAGGCCCGGGCGATCATCCGTTTGCGCCGGTCTACAAAAACGTCGCCGTCCGTCTGCTCACCAAGGCGCAAGAACACTTGCGCGCCCCGGGGGCTACCTCACAGCCGGTGGAAATGGACGTGGGCGGCGTGCGCGTGCGCGTGGAACTGGAACAGGCCGAGCCCGGAAACGGAGGCTTGGTACGCCGGTACAAGACCGGGCGTCGCCCGAAGAAGATAAAGGTGGAGCTGCCCGAAACATTACGCTTGCTCGCAGGCCGGAAGCTCTACGGCCAAGGCGCGCGGCTGCAATACCACTATCTGGGCTCGGACGACGCCGTCGATCTGGATATCACAGGCAAGCAGCTCGACGGCAGCGTGGCCGAGGTGCGAAATATCGCCGCGGCCATCGCGGCCGGCGATTTCCCGCCGAAAATGGGCGACCAATGCCCGCGTTGCCCCTTCTTCTTTTTGTGCCCGGCGATTCCGGCGGGTGCGTTGGCATCCTGATTCGAGGGTGCCTGGCCGCCGCCTCTGGCGACTTTCAAAATAGCCTTCCGGTTTTTTCTCGCACCATGCGACTAGCTGTGTGACGGCGTTGGAATTCCCCAACGACGAATCACACACAAAGGTGGTGTTGCGTGAAAAACATCAAAATTGTATTGCAGCGCGGGGGCACTGCTCAGGTGCTGGTCGGCGACGTGATGGGCCAGCAGACGGTGGGCGAGGTGTTCAAGGCGCTGGGCGTCATCGACATCGGGCAGGACCTCATCCACGCCGAGGATCACGACGGCCCGGTCACGCTAAAGACGCCGGTGCAGGCGCTGGTGTCCGGAAAGGGCGAGGGCGTGCCGGCGCTGGTGCGCTTGCACAAGGGGCGCTGCCGGCGCGTCAGCGTCAACGTCACCTTCAACGGGGTGACCAAGTCGCGCGACTTCCCGCCGGTGACGCGCGTGGGCCACGTGCACCAGTGGGCGACGCACAACGCCTTCGAGATGTCGCCGCGCGACGCGGCCGAGCACGTGCTTGAGCTCGAAGGTGGCGATGAGCGCCCCGACTCGGACACGCAGATCGGCACGCTGACCGATGGTACGCTGTGCGCGGTGGCCTTCGACCTGGTGCCCTTCAAGCGGGTGGAGGGCTGACATGACGTCCTTGGACCAACAGGCCTTCGAGGCCGACGTCAACTCCGGGGCGTTCCTCAACGGCTCGTTTTCGGGCCGTTGGGGACTGGACTCGATTGTCTGGCCGCACGCACTGATTTGGGTGCGTGCCGGCGACGGCAGCCAGCTGCTGCTGCGCTTCGAGCTGACCAACTACCCGCGTAACGCGCCCACGGCCCAGCCGTGGGATGGCGAGGCTAACGCCGCCCTGTCGTCGGCGCGGTGGCCGCGCGGCCACGAGCGAGTCAACGCCGCCTTCAACCCGAACTGGAACGCCAGCGCACTGTACATCCCCTGCGATCGCATCGCGATCCAAGGCCACGAGGCCTGGCGTCAGCAGCATCCGTCGATGCTGTGGGATCCGGCCATGGGCATCCACCGTTACGTGCGGGTCGTGTCCGACCTGCTGGGGTCGCCTGACTATGCCCGCGCCCAGTGAACTGCGAATGCCACGCAGATTGTGGGACGGGCTGGTAGCGCAGTTGCACGCACGCACATGCGGGGAGACCCACGAATCGGGCGCCTTCCTGCTCGGGCAGATGACCGAGAACGGCCGTCGTGTCCGCGATGTGCTGTATTTCGATGACCTGCACCCGGAGGTGCACGCCGGCGGCGTCGTGGAGTTGCCCGCGGCGGCGTTTCGTCGCCTGTGGGCGATTGTGCGCCAGCGCGGCGTGCAGGTGGTGGGTGATGTGCACGTGCACCCGCACAGCGCCCGACAAAGCCGCATCGACCGGCAGAACCCGCTGATCGCCACGCGCGGCCACGTCGCAATCATCTTGCCCAACTTTGCGCGGCCGCGAATCCGCCGCTGGTCGGTGGGCGTGTACGTCTACGAAGGCGACCACCAATGGCAGGCGGTGGGTGAGATCGGCCGCCGTTTCTTGGTGTTGGAGGATGACCATGAGTGAGTCGATGGAGGAGCTGGGCGAGCGCCTGAGCCGCGTTCTCAAGATGGTGCTGGACACCGGCGAGGCGGCCTCCGAGGCCGAAGCGCTGGCGATCTTTGCGCGCTATCGCGTGCAGCTGGTCTTTGGTCCCGACCTAGGTGAGATGGCGCAGGCCGCCCTGCTCACGGCCGCTGCGACCGCGTTGCCGTGCCTGCTGGGCGGCGTGAGCTACCTGGGGCCAGAGCAACCGCTGCGTGCGCGCTGGCGTGGGCATCCGGATGCACCGGCGCCCGCGGGTTTGGCCGCGACGCTGGAAGCCTTCGGTGTCACGCGCGCAAGCGCTCGGGATCCCCAAGTGCCATGCCTAGTGATCGGACGGGCGCACGCCGAGGGCTTTGGCGTGCGCGCCAGCTTCGATGGCTGGACCGCCGCGGTGCTGCCGCTGGACGAAGAGCCCCTGGCCGAGCAGAGCAACTGCGTCGCCGCGGCGGTGCTCGCTGCCGCGATGGCAGTGAGCGAGATCTTTCAGTTCTTCCGCGGCACGCAGCCCCTGGCCTGCCATCGGCGCATCGGCTGGTCGTTGTGGGATCCCGCGGTGCCGTGGGCGGCGGCCGCGCCTGGTCCGGCGCTGACGGTGCTGCCGCAATCGGCCTGGCTGGTGGGCGTCGGTAACTTGGGACAGGCCTACCTGTGGACCTTGGGCCTGCTGCCCTACGGCGTTGACCCGTGCGAGCTGGTGCTGCAGGATTTCGATCTGGTTTCGCTTGCGAACAAGAGCACCTCTTTGCTCAGCCGCGAGATGGATGTGGGACGCCGCAAGACGCGAATGGCGGCGGACTGGGCCGAGCACCGCGGCTTCCGCACGACGCTCATCGAACGGCGCTTCGCCGCCGACTTCACAGTGGCCAGCGACGAGCCGGCCGTGGCGCTGATGGGCGTGGACAATCCGGCGGCGCGACGGCTCGTCGAGCAGGTGGGCTTTCCCCGGGTGATCGAAGCCGGCCTCGGACGCGGCCCCGGGGATTACCTCGGCATCACGGTACACACGTTCCCGGCCTCGCGGCCGGCGCTGGATTGCTGGATGGACCCGGCGACCGTGCCGGGCGACATGAATCCAGTCCCCTTCAACCAAGCGGCCTACCAGCAGTTGCTGGCCGACAGCGGCGATCGCTGCGGGGCACTGCGCCTGGCCGGGCGCAGCATTGCTACGCCTTTCACCGGGGCGGCCGCGGGCGCGTTAGTGATCGGCGAGCTGCTGCGGCTGTGTCATGGCGGGGCGCGAGTGGAGTACGCCGCGCTGCATCTCGCTCGGCCAGTCGAGCGCACGGTCGTGGCCGGGGCGCCGTGGCCGGTCAGTAACCCCGGGCTCGTCGCAGCCGCGCCGTCGGTGTAGGCGAGCCTGGAGCTAACGCAGCTGCCTGTACACCGCCGCGCCGGCGAGCAATCCAACGTGTCTATGGGGCGGGGCAAGGTCGGACATACGACGCGCGCCCGTCCTCGCGGCGATCCGACGCAGGTCCGCCAACGCCCTGCTAATCTAGCCAGGGGTCCCGCACATCTCGGGACGAAATGCAGGCGGCCACGGGGCCGAGGAGGGGCACGTTGAAGGTCATCTACACCGGGCGTCCGAGTCGGCGCACCAACTCGCCTCCGGAAATGTCTGGCGATGTCCTTGAGCTGCTGTCCAACGACTGGGACGACTTCGGGTTCAAAACCAGCTTCCCCGTCGTGTGTCGCATCAAGAACAAGCTCGTTGAGCTTGGCATGATTCGCCTGCTGGTCGAAGACGAGCACAACTCGGCCACGTACCTCAATCGCCTGTTGCGCGAAGGTTGGAATGGCGTATTCCCCATTCCCCACGTCAATTACGTTTCCCTGCCGTCGGAGATTTCTTTCTACGAACAGCTTATGGGCCTGCTCGGCGCCAGCAAGACGACACGCGTCGCCAGGGAGCTTCGCGACGCCAGTCATTTAGTAAACTTCGACGGCGACCATCGAGCTCTCAAGCTGGTCGAGAGCAAGGGCTTTCAAGATTCTCTGCAGCGCGAGAGAGGCAGCCAGAAAGCTTACCTGGACGGTTGGAAAGTCCTGGACAGCCAGGCGATTTCGGTCATGGATCTTGGGTTCTCGTTCGACGACGTGTGCGGCGGACAATCGGTGCTCAACTTAAAGTTCCAGGGCGACGGGCTACTTCCGCACGATGTTAACGCATTGATTGGCCCCAACGGTGTGGGTAAGTCGCGCGTGCTTCACCAGATCGTCGAAGACTGGATGAGCCCGTCCAAGAACCCCGAGCGCGGCTTCACGAAAAAGCCCAACCTCAGCCAAGTCGTCGTGGTTTGCTACAGCCCGTTCGAAACCTTTCCCGTCGACCTCGAGGGCAAGAGCCTGCAGGACAAGGATGCGTATCGCTACTACGGACTGCGTGGCCGTGGTGAAGCACGCGAGGGCAGCCTGGGCAAGATTCGCCTGTCACACACATTTCCCAAGCGCAATTCGGCTGCCGCGCTGATCGAGTGTTTGGCGGATGATCAGCGCTACGGCGCGATTCCCGGCTGGGCCAAGAAGGTTCATACGGTCGAAAGCACTTTGCGCGTGGCGTTCCCATTCGATTTCGCGGCGGTGCAGGTTGACCCGCGGCGGCGCACGAGCCACCTGTATCGAGACGGCACAACCGCGGATCCGCTCAGTGTGGACTTGGGCGACGACAGCGCCTCCCGCCGCCGCTACATCCCGATAACGTCTCGAAACATCGAAGAGATCGACCACGAGAAGCTGCGCGATCGGGTGCTGTTGGAGGAGGGCGTGACGTTCTTCCACCAGGGCGCCCCGGTCCACCTTAGTTCCGGACAAAGATTATTCGCGTACATCGTGATCAATGTTCTCGGTGCAATCCGTCGCAATAGCCTGTTGCTTGTGGACGAGCCGGAACTGTTCCTGCACCCAACGCTGGAGATCCAGTTCGTTGATCTGCTTAAGCGGATCCTGACGAAGTTCAACTCCAAGGCATTGCTTGCGACGCATTCGGAGGTGACGGTGCGCGAGATCCCCGCTCGGTGCGTGCACGTGTTCGAGAAGACCGACGACGGCCTGGTTATCAAGCAGCCCCCCTTCCAGACCTTCGGCGGCGACGTCCAGCGCATTTCATCCTACGTGTTCGGAGACAAAGCGGCATCGAAGCCGTTCGAGAAGTGGATCAAGGATAGGATCGAAGAACTGGGGTCTGGCCAGGAACTGCTCGATCAGCTAGGCGACCAGGTCAACGAGGAGCTGGTCATCCAAATTCGGGCGCTGGATCGCAACGCATGGTGATGCGATTACCGCGGCCGGTGTTCTGCAGCTTGCAGATGGTCACCGATGTCATCGCGCAGCGTCAGCGAGGCGGCAACGCCGCGTTCTTCAACGGTATCGCTGCCGAGTGGCGCCAGCGCGTGCAGGACTACGACACCCATGGTGGGTCGCCGCAGCACGTTGCGGCGTGGCCGGCGATACAACCGCGTCGTAACACCTTTCTAAACTTGTACCTGTCGCCGGCGACTGATTCGGTGCAAGCGCCGGTGCTGCAGGACATGCGGCGGCGGCATGGGCTGAACTATTGCCCGGCGTGCGGGGAGCCCGGAAAACCCAACACGCTCGATCATTACCTGCCCAAAACGATCTATCCGCATTTCTGCATCACGCCGCTCAACTTGTTTCCGATGTGTGACGCGTGCCAAGAGCTCAAGGACACCAAGATCGGCGACGCGGCGAACCCGCGATTCTTCTTGCACCCGTACTTCGACGTGTTCGTTGCTAATCAGGTGCTCGAACTGGTGATCGCTGCCCCCTACGACACGCCCACGTTTCGCTTGGGCACGCACCCCGGGCTGACAGGCCCTCAAACCGCGCTTGTGACTTGCCATGTGCGGGAACTGCACATCGAGCAGCGCTTCACGGGTTACTTCACCGGCCAGTACGTGCGCTTGTTGCGTCAGGCTCGCCTCCTGCGCGATTCCAACCAGGACGTGCGGGCGGTGCTTACCGGGTTTCGCGATGCGATCGCGCCAGTCGAGGTGAATGTGTGGGACCATATCTTCTATTCCGCGACGGTGGCGAACGCCGATTTGATGGATTACTTGGCGGACGGCCCGCTGCCAGCCTTCCGGTAGTGTCGCCGGCGCGGCGGGTGCGCGCCGGCGAAAGTCCCAGTGGTCGGCGGCCGCTCAACACGCACGCTCGTTCAATGCTGGAGCTAGGAAAACGTAGGTCGCTCGGCTACGACAGTCTCAACGCACAACACTGGAAGGCCTTGCATGAATTCGGATGAGCGCAAGGCGCCCTTGCAGGAATTCGCGGATCTCCCTTGCATCCGCTGAGAACAGGGCGCTCGTAAGGGGTTGATTTTGCAAGGGCTCGACTTGCAGGAATTCGCGGCTCCCCACAGCAGCTGCAGCTGACGCCACGGGCCACCACGTCCTCATCGCCCGTCGGCGCTTCATAGCCGGGGATCCCCGGCTCGCTTTCCAGCGCCATCAGGAGCGCAACGCGCGCGCCGATACTGTCCGCCTTCCGGGTAGGCGGCTGGTATCCGCCGCAAGGCGCCGGCACACTTCGCGCTGATTTCCGGAGTGCCTGCCATGCGACGCCACGCTGCGACTTTTTTCCTTCTGATCGCACTTTCTGCCGGAGCGGTGGAAACGGCCGACCCCGCGACCGCGGCCATCGAGCTGTCCGAGCGGCACGTCGCCAGCAACCAGTTCGCCAAGGCGGTGCGGGTATTGGCGCCTTTCGAATCCCTGCAGCGCGCCGACGTGGACTATGCACTGGCCTATGCGCTCTATTCCGAAGCGGTGAACGGCGTGCCAGTGGAGGATGCCGGGGACGTGGACATCACCCGTGCGCAGGCCCTCGCCGAGCGCGCCGCCGCGAAAGGCAGCGGCTTTGCGCTGAACCTTCTCTTCGTGATGCACAGCAACGGGTTCGGCCTGCCGGTGGATGAAGACAAGGCACTGAACTACCTGGAACGGGCCGTGGCTGCTGGCGACGTCGGTGCAAAGATCAATTATTCGGTCCGCCTCTACCGCGGGATAGCGCCCCTGGACCGTGACCGCGACAAGGCATGTGCCTTGTTCACCGAACTCCAGGCGCTGCCGGACGCCGATCCCATCAGCGGCTATTACCTGGGGCTGGCGCATTTCGGCGGGCACTGCGGATTTCCCGAGGACCTCAGCAAAGGCATGGCCATGATCGAGGCCGCTGCCCGCAGCGAGGTCCGCGAAGCGCAGTCCGACATGGGCAAGAGCCTTGAGTTCGGTTGGACAGGTACGAAGGACCTGAAGCAGGCACTGGCCTGGTACCAACTCGCTGCAGACTTGGGCGAACCCTATGCCGAATGGCGCATTGGCATGACCTACGTGAATGGCGAGGAGCGCGCGAAGGATGCCGCCGCCGCCGTGGCCTGGTTCCAGCGGTCGGCGGCATCGGAACACCCCTTGGGCCTGGGCAGCCTGGCGGTGATGGCCGCCACCGGCGACGGCATGGTGCAGGATTTTCCCCTGGCACGATCGCTCTACCAGCGCGCCGCCGCCGCCGGGAATTCGCATGCCTATCGTGGCCTGGCCGTCATGCACCTTCGCGGGGAAGGGGGTCCCGCCGATCCCGTGCGTGCACGCGTGCTTTATTGGCAGGCCATCCATGCCGGCAACCAGGAAGAGCCCGCCCTGCTCGAGCTCATCGAAGGGCAGATGAATGCCCGTCAGCGCCGCCAGGCACGGCGGGACATCGAGGCGCTCGGGGGCGAGCTCGAGTCTGGCGGCAAGGCAACGAAATGACACTGGGGCGTACTTCTGAACGGGTAGTGGAAGGCGCTTGACGGCCGCGGATATTCAGGCAACCTCGTGCAACACACGACGGGATACGCCATGAAGTCCAGACTTGTTCTCGCCCTGCTGCTCGTCCTGGCCCTCCCGGCCGAAGCCCGCGATGAACCCGTCGAGCGCAGCTACCGGATGCGCGTCTCAGTGGATGCGGCGGGCAAGGTCACGCAGGCCGAGCCGCACGGCGACATCCCGGCGCTGCTGTTGCCCACCCTGCAGGCGGTCGCGACCTCGGCGGAGTTCGAGCCCGCCACCGTGAACGGGATCGCCAAGCCCAGCCGCACCAGCGTGTACATCAGCGTCCAGCTGACACCGAAGGGCGACCAGATGGAGGCCCGGGTCACCGGAATGAACGCCGGTGGCGGCGTGCTTAACAGCGTGCCTCCGGCCTATCCGGCCGGCGCCTTCCGTGAGAAGTACAGCGCCTACATCTGGACGCGCGTCAGCTACGACGAACAGGGGCGACTCGACCCCGACCGTTCAGGCGTGGAGTCGGTCCAGTTCACGCGTGGACCGGGCACCCGCATCAACCAGCGCCTGGCGGCCGACCTGGAGCCGAAGTTCCGCAAGGCGGTCGAGGACGCGATGGCGCGCTGGACCTTCCTTCCCGACGAGGTGGATGGCCGCAGCATGCCCGCCACCGTCTTCGTTCCCACGACTTTTTGCGTGGTGAAGCGCGGCGCGAGCTGCAGCACGCTCTGGACGGACGACATGCTGACGCCGCCCGCCACGCCGACGGCGCAGGACGACACCATCCGGCTGGCAGTGATGCGACCGCAGTCGCTTCCTGCCGCCGGGGGCTGAAGCAGCGGATCCGGCTGGCGGGGCCCGCCGATCCACGGAAGTGCGCGGGAGTCGGCGTCGGGTGAGCCCCCATACACGCCGCCTTTATGCCTCCGCCGGCCACAATGCCCTCACGGCGGTCTCACACCGTCACGTCCGACGGTGTCTGTGTCGCTTCCGCGCGCACCGGCCCGGATTCCCCACCGACCGGAGATTCCCGATGAACCTGTTCAAGTCGCCCCTCGTGCTCGCCATCGCGGCCAGCCTGCTTGTCGCCTGCGGTGAAACCGAAAGCCGCAGCGCCGCCGATGCGTCCACCGCCCCAGCCGCCACCGCGCCGGCCACCGCCACGCCCGCGCCCGCCGCCGTTGCTGCGACCGATGCGGCCACGGCCGGCACGGCCGCAATGACCCAGGGCCACACCTTTACCACCACCGAAGTGGCGAAGTTCAACGCGCCCTGGGCCATGACCTTCCTGCCCGATGGTCGCCTGCTGGTGACCGAGATGGCGGGCGCGCTGCGTCTGTACGACCCGGCCGCGAACACCACCGGCACCGTCACCGGCACGCCCGAGACCGGCCGCGTTTCGCAGGGCGGCCTGGGTGACGTGGTGCTGCATCCGCAGTTCGCCGACAACGGCATGGTCTACCTGAGCTACGTGGAAACGGGCGAGGGCGGCCTCGGCGGCGCCGTGGCGCGCGCGAAGCTGGTGATGGACGAACAGGGCGGCGGCAAGCTCGAGAACCTCGAGGTGATCTGGCGCCAGTCGCCCAAGCTGTCGGGCGAGGGCCACTTCGGCTATCGCATCGCCTTCGACCGCGACGGCATGCTGTGGATCAGCTCCAGCGAGCGCCAGGCCTTCGATCCCGCGCAGGACATGGCCAGCAACCTGGGCAAGATCATCCGCCTCAAGGACGACGGCACGCTGCCGGCCGACAATCCCTTCGCCGACCGCAAGGACGTGGGTGCGCAGGCCTGGTCGCTGGGCCACCGCAACATCCTGGGCCTGGCCTTCGACGCCAACGGCCAGCTGTGGGCGCACGAGATGGGCCCCAAGGGCGGCGACGAGTTCAACCGCATCGAGAAGGGCGTCAACTACGGCTACCCGATCGTCTCCAACGGCGACCACTACGACGGCCGCGAGATTCCCGACCACGAAACGCGTCCCGAATTCGTTCCGCCCGCCATCACCTGGAACCCGGTGATCTCGCCGGCGGGCCTGGTGATCTACAGCGGCACGCAGTTCCCGGCCTGGCAGGGCAATGCCTTCATCGGCGGCCTGTCGTCCAAGGCCCTGGTGCGCGTGGCCTTCGACGGCAACGGCGGCGCCAGCGAGGCGCAGCGCTTCGACATGCAGCGCCGCATCCGCGAGGTGGAGCAGGGGCCCGACGGCGCGCTGTGGCTGCTCGAGGACGGCAACAAGGACGGCCAGGGCTGGCTGCTCAAGCTCACCCCCTCGCCGCTGTGACCGCATGAACATCCTCGGTTACGCCGCCGCTGCGGCCGATACGCCGCTCGCTCCGTTCCGCTTCGACCGTCGCGAGCCGCGCGCGGACGACGTGGTGATCGACATCCTGCACTGCGGCGTCTGCCACTCCGACCTGCACCAGGCGCGCAACGACTGGCGCAACAGCCGCTACCCGATGGTGCCGGGCCACGAGATCATCGGCCGCGTCGCCAGCGTCGGCGCCGAGGTGACGCGCTTCAAGCCCGGCGATGCGGTCGGCGTGGGCTGCATGGTCGATTCCTGCCGCCACTGCGGCGCCTGCCGCAGGGGCCTGGAGCAGTACTGCGAAACCGGCAGCACCCTGACCTACAACGCGGTGGACAAGCGCGACGGCCTGCCGATGTACGGCGGCTATTCGCAGCGCATCGTCGCGCCCGAGGCCTTCGTGCTGCGCATCCCCGACGGCCTGGACATGGCCGGTGCGGCGCCGCTGCTGTGCGCGGGCATCACCACCTGGTCGCCGCTGCGGCACTGGCAGGTCGGTCCCGGCAGCAAAGTGGCGGTGATCGGCCTGGGCGGGCTGGGCCACATGGCGCTCAAGTTCGCCAATGCGCTGGGTGCCGACGTGACCCTGTTCACCCGTTCGGCCGGCAAGGAGGAGGACGCGCGCCGGCTGGGCGCGCACGCGGTGGTGCTGTCGGGCGAGCGCGCGCAGATGAAGGCGGTGGCGGGTCGCTTCGACCTGATCATCGACACCGTGCCCTACGCGCACGACCTCAATCCCTACCTGTCCACGCTGGCGCTGGACGGCACCCTGGTGCTGGTGGGCTACCTGGGCGCGCTGGATCCGGCGGTGTTCTCGGTGCCCCTGGTCACGGGCCGGCGCTCGGTTGCGGGCTCGGCCATCGGCGGCATCGCCGAAACCCAGGCCATGCTCGATTTCTGCGGCGAACACGGCATCACGTCCGACATCGAGGCCATCGCCATGGCCGACATCGAGGCCGCGTACGCGCGGATGTTGCGCAGCGATGTGAAGTACCGCTTCGTCATCGACCTGGCCACGCTGCGGGACTGAGCGGGGCCGGTTCGCCGGCCGGCGCGGGCAGGCGTATCGTGGGGCCACCGAACAGGCCGTCGACAGGGGGCAGCCATGGCAAGGGGATATGCATTCATCCTGGGACTCGCGGTGGCCGCCGCGGGCCTGCCGGGTCCAAGCCCGGCGCAGGCGCCGGCCGCCGCCGGCAGCGCCGAGGTGCGCTGCCAGCTGCCGCCGCAGATCCGGCGCCTGGGCCGCAACACCACCTACCTGGCCGCGGGCCGCATCGTGCAGACCTCGCCCGAGGATTGCCGCGTGCGCGGTGGCCAGGCCAAGGGCGGCGCCGTCGCGGCGGCTCCCGCGGCCGCAACGCCTGCCGACGGCACGATGGCGGTGATGATCGGCGGCGAAGCCGGCAAGCCCGCCTGCCCGGTCTCGGGCGAGATCATCGGGCTCAAGGCCGGCAGCACGCTGTCGGTGCGTGCCGGTCCGTCCACCGCGCATCCGCGCCTGGACCGGCTGGGCAACGGCCGCCGCGTCTTCGTCTGCGACGGCTCGGCCGACGAGGCCTGGCTTGGCGTGGTCTATGCCGATCGCGGCCAGGACTGCGGCGTGGCCAAACCGCGCGCGCAGGCCAGCGCCTATGCCGGCCCGTGCAGGGTGGGCTGGGTCAATGCCGGCTGGGTGCGCACCGAGTGAGGCGCGCGCGTGGGGTGCCTTGCCGGTCGCGCGGACGCCGCGCATGACGCCCGCCTACGATGCGGACTCCGCGCTCGACGCCCAACTGGTGGCCGACCTGCTCACCGGCGCCGGCATCGCCGCGCACGTGTTCGGCGCGGCGCTGTCGGGCGCGGTCGGCGAGCTGCCGCCCGGCGGCCTGGTGCGCGTGTGGATCGAAGACGACTCCCGTCTGACCGAGGCGCAGGCCCTGATCCACGACTGGTCCGGCGCGGCCATTCCCGACGAGGCCGAGCTTGAGCGCCTCGCGCTGGCGGCCATCGACGGCGGCGAGGGTGAGTTCTACGCCTGAGTCCCCGGCACGACAGCCTGGCCGGTAAATGGCAGACTCGCGCAATCCCCCGGAGGCCGACCGATGAAGACCCCCCTGCTGATCGCCCTGCTTGGTCTTGCCCTTCCGGCGCTGGCGGCAGACGGCCGTCCGTCCGACCAGTACTACACCGTGCGCATGTCGATCGATGCCGATGGCCGCGTCACGGCGGCCGAGCCGCAGGGTGACATCCCCCAGGCGCTGCGCAAGGTGGTGCGTGATGTCGCGGAACGCACGAGCTTCGATCCGGCGCGGGTGGCGGGGCGGCCCGTCAGTAGTCGCACCTCGATCAACGTGGCCGTGAGCTTCCGGCCGATCGGGACGCGCTACGAAGCCAAGGTGTTCGACGTTCGGCCCGGCGGCGGCTGGCAGATGCGCAGCCTTCCGCCCCCGTATCCGCGCGCGGCCCATTCGCGGGGCATCGGCGCCTACGTCATGTCCTACGTCAGCTACGACGCCAAGGGCGACATCGACATGGAGAAGTCGCAGATCCGTTACCTGGTGGCCCGCACGCGGGGCGGCCCTCTGGACGCCAAGGCACAGGCCCGGTACGACGCGGAGTTCCGCCGCAGCGTGCTGCAGGCCATGAGGCGCTGGAACTACACGCCCGACGAGGTCGACGGCAAGCCCGTGCCGGCCTCGGCCCTGGTGCCTACCCTCTTCTGCCCGCAGGGCAAGTGGTCCTACGAACGCTGCGCTGCCGACCTCACCGCCGAGGCGACGCTGGCCGAATCGGCCATTGCGCCGCTGGATCCCTCGGTCAGTTTTGCGGTGCTCAAGCCGGTTTCGCTGCCGGATGACGGCGGCTGAGGGGCGGCCGCCACCGCAGCACGCGGACTTGAGTTCGCCGCGCGGCTTCGGCCAAACTCGGCGGGCACCTCACCCATCGGGACGACCATGATCCGCAAGACTCTCCTTGGCCTGGCCCTGGCCGGCGCCAGCACCGGCGCCTTCGCCGGCGAATGCGAAACCAACTTCTCCAAGTCCGGCAGCGTGTTCTCCGGCACCGACTTCTCCAGCCGCGTCACGGTGGCCGACCTGTCGCTGGCCGATGCCATGGGCCAGATGCGCGGCATCATGATCGCCGAGAAGATGGACGTGATCACTGAAGACCTCGAGGGCGGCACCCTGCTGGTCGAGCAGCGCGCCACCGGCACCACCCGCGCCATCCCCACCCTGATCAACGTCAGCGCCAGCGGCACGGCCGCGGTGGTCGCCATGACGGTGAAGACCGAGAAGGGCCAGATCGCCAAGCAGGACGCCATCCGTCCGTACATGTGCGACCTGCTGGGCCGGGTGAAGGGCGGCGACGCGGGACGTACCGCCGGCGCGGCCGGCGCCGGCGCGCAGAACGCCGCCGACACCACGGTCAAGGACGTCTTCATCTTCTCGCGCGAGATCGCCCGCGAGGCCAAGGCCAATGCGGTGGCCGTCAACGCGCGCCACAAGGGCCGCAGCTACGCGCTCAGCGGACGCGTGGACTACATCCAGGAGGACGGCGAGGAATACAACGTGTCCTTCGACATCCCCGAGCAGTCCGAGCTGCAGCTGCGCCTGCCCAATGACGAGCCGCGCGTGGGCGTGGCCTGCCTGTTCAAGCCCAACCAGCTGGCCAACGTGCTGACCTTCCGCAAGGGCGAGAAGGCGCAGTTCACCGGGTCCTTCCTGCGCTACGACGACTTCAAGCGCATGGTGTGGCTCGAGAACTGCAGGCAGACCCGCTGATGTCGCGCAGCGGCGCGCGCCCGCTGCCGGCCTGGCGCCGGATCCTGACGGGCGCGCTGGCCTGCCTGCCGCTGCTGGCCGGCGCCACCGTAAAGGAGCTTCCGGTCGGCGGCGTGCCGATCGGCCTGCCGGTCGCCGATGACGAGGTGTCCATCGCCAGCGCTTCGCCCGAGCTTTTCAACGTGTTCCGGGCCGGCATCCCGGCCGAGGTGCGGCTGCTGGCGGCGCTCAGCACCCGCGGCGACTTCGACCGGATGATGAAGGGTGAAGCGCAGCAGGACGTGTCGCTGATGGTGCTGGTGCCCAAGCTGCTCGAGGACAAGGAGTTCACGCGCCAGGAGTGGATCGACGCGCGCCCGGCCCTGACCCGGGGCATGCAGGAAGTGGACGTGGCCGAGCGCGTGCAGGCCGAGACCGCCGGCAGCAACCAGCGCATGAGCCAGGCCGCCGGCATGGACGTCAGCGTGAGCTACGGCAAGGTCGATGCGCCGACCATCTACCGGCAGACCGACGACGCGCTGTACTACACGATGCGCGTGCCGGTGAAGGTGTCGGTGAAGTCGGAGCAGGGCGAGATGCTCGAGGATTCCGAGAGCCACGTGGTGGGAAGCATCGTCTTTGTGCGCGGCAAGGTCGTCTTCATCAATGGCTATGCCGACGTGGTGGATCATCGCCCCGACGATGGCCTGGCACCCGACGTGCTGTTGCGCCAGCGCCTGGAGGACAGGGTGGCCCGGGTGCTGGAAATCAATGCGGTCGCGCCCGCGCCGGCCGCGCCCGACGCGCCGGCCGCGGACGGCCAGCCGAGCAAATCGCTGCCTCTGAAGAAGCCGGCGGACGCAGGCAAGTCATGACTCCCGGCGGTCGCGCCGCCTGGGGCCTGGCGCTGTGCGCGCTTGCGCCTGCAGCGGCCGGCCAGCAGACGGCGACCGGACCGGGCTCCGCGCCCGCCGCCGAACTGGCGCCGGTGGTGGTTACCGCCACCCGCGAGGCCGACGAAGCCCTGCAGGTGCCCGCGGCCATCGACGTGATCGACGCGCGCCAGCTGTCGCTGGCGCAGCCGCGGCTGCAGCTGTCGGAATCGCTGCAGCGCGTGCCCGGCGTGGTCGCGCGCGACCGCAACAACTACGCCCAGGACCTGCAGATCTCGATCCGAGGCTATGGCGCGCGCGCCAGCTTCGGCGTGCGCGGCCTGCGTCTGTACACCGATGGCATCCCGGCCACGATGCCCGATGGCCAGGGCCAGGTGTCGCATTTCGCGCTGGAGTCGGCGCAGCGCATCGAGGTGCTGCGCGGGCCCTTCTCGGCGCTGTACGGCAATTCCTCGGGCGGCGTGATCTCGGTGTTCAGCGCCGATCCGTCGCGGTCGCCGCAGCTGTCGCTGGGGCAGGTGCTGGGCTCCGATGGGCTTCGGCGCAGTTCGGTGTCGGCGCAGGGTCCGCTGGGCACGGCGCATGGCGTCGCCCTCGACGCGGGGCTGCTGGAGAGCGACGGCTACCGCGACCACAGCGCGGCCCGTCGCCTCGGTGGGCAGGCCCTGTTCAAGGGCGGATGGCGCGAGGGCACGCGCTACACGCTGCTGGTCAACCACGTGGACCTTCGCGCGGACGATCCGCAGGGCCTGACGTCCGCCCAGCTCGACGGCGACCGGCGCGCAGCCAGCGCCGGCGCGCTGGCCTTCGATACCCGCAAGACCGTCACGCAGACGCAGGCGGGCCTGGCGCTGCAGCAGGACCTCTCGCTCAGCCAGGGGCTGGCCCTGGTGCTGCACGCGGGCCAGCGCGACACCTTCCAGATGCTGTCGGTGCCGGTGGCCGCGCAGGGCAATCCGCTCAGCGGCGGCGGCGCGATCGACCTGGCGCGCGAGTACGGCGGCATCGACCTGCGCTGGCAGTGGGCGGGCGACGTCGCCGGCAAGCCGGCCTCGCTTTCGGCGGGCCTGGAGCATCAGTTCGCCGATGAGCGCCGGCGCGGCTTCGAGAACTTCATCGGGGCGCAGCTGGGCGTGGTCGGCCGCCTGCGTCGCGACGAGGGCAATCGCGTGAGTGGGCGCGATGCCTACGTGCAGGCCGATTTCGAGCCGGGCGAGCGCTGGCGGCTCAACGCCGGCCTGCGGCGCAGCCGCGTGCGCTTCGAGTCCGACGACGACTACGTGCAGGCCGGCAATCCCGACGACAGCGGCCAGCGCGACTACGGCGAAACCTCGCCCGTGGCCGGCGTGCTGTTCCGCGCCACGCCGTCGCTTAGCCTGTACGCGAACACCGGCCGCGGCTTCGAGACGCCCACCTTCGCCGAGCTGGCCTACCGCAGCGACGGCGGCAGCGGCCTCAACGCCGCGCTGCGGCCGGCGCGAAGCCGCAGCCACGAGCTGGGGCTGCGGCTGCGGCGCGAGGGGCTGGACGCCGACCTGGCGCTGTTCCAGTCGCGCACGCGCGATGAGCTGGTGGTCGTATCCAACCAGGGAGGACGCAGCGTATTCGGCAATGCGGCCGATACGCGCCGTCGCGGGCTCGAATTGTCGCTGGCCCGCCGCTGGGACGAGCAGTGGCAGTTCGCGGCGGCCTACACTTGGCTCGATGCGCGCTACCTGCAGGACGTGCCGGGCTGCGGCAGTCCGCCGTGTGCGCCCGGCGATCGCCTGGTGGTCGCCGGCCGGCAGCTGCCGGGCCTTTCGCGCCACTACGCCTGGGCGCAGCTGCGCTGGCAGCCCCGCGCCGGCACCGACCTGGTGCTGGAAGGACGCCATGCCTCGCGCGTGTTCGCCAACGATGCCAACAGCGCCGGGGCCCCGGCCTACACCAGCGTGGACCTGGGCCTGGAGCGGCGCCTTCACTGGGGGCCGCGCGGGTTGCGGGTGTTCGCGCGCGTGAACAACGTCTTCGACCGCGAGGTGATCGGTTCGGTGATCGTCAACGAGGCCAATGGCCGCTACTTCGAGCCTGCGCCGGGGCGGCACTGGCTGCTGGGGCTGAGCCTGGACCTTGCAACGCGCAAGGACGCGCCGGACGGCGACTGAACGAGCGCACCGGTGGGCGTGGTGGTCATGACCGATTCCGCCGACGCGTGGCATCATCGGTGAATCAATCCACGGAGTGCCGCCCATGCGTCGTACCGCGCTGTTTTCCGCCCTCGTCCTCAGTCTCGGGCTGGCCGCCGGCCAGGTGGGCGCGCAGGCGCCGGCCGAACCCTACGAAGTGGAAGTGTGGGCCGACGCCGAATACGCGGCCAGCGGCGAGCTGGTGAGCCTGGAGTTCGTGGACGCAGGGCAGTATCCCGATGCCTTCCTGGCCAACCTGCGCAGCCGCATCGCGGCGCGCGAGTACACCGCGCCGGTGGTGGACGGGCAGCCGGCGTCGTTCGAGACCGGCGTGCGCGTCCAGATCACCGTGACGCCGGGCGCGGGCGGCGGCCAGGTCAAGATCGATGCGATCACCGACTCGGCGCGCGTGGTGCGCATGACCGAGGCGCGCATTCCCGCCGGCACCGACGGCGCCGACTGGAACGGGGTGCTGATCGCGCGCTGCCTGGTCACCGCCAAGGGCCGCTGCAACCTGGCCGGGGTGGAAGACCGCAGCGGCATGGATGGCGCCACCGCGGACCGGTTCGCCAAGAGCATGCTGTCGGATTGGCGCTTCAAGCCGCAGCGGGTGGGCGGCAAGCCGATCGAGTCGGAAGTGACGATTCCGATCCGGCTGGAAGCGGCGGGTACCGAGCGGCCCACGATCCGCGGGCGCCAGTATTGAATCCGCGTCGCGCCAGCGCGGAGCGCGCCTCATGAAGGCGATGGTCACGGCGATGTCGGCGGCCGATCTCGCCGATCTGGCGCGCGCGAAGGCCTTGCTTGAATCGCCGGGCTTGGCGATCCAGCTGGCCAACACGGTGGGTGCGCCGGTGGAATACCTGCTGGCGAAGAAGCTGCCGGTACCGGTCAGCGGCCTGGTGCACCGGGCGGCGCGGCGTGCGGTGGAGGCGGGCTACAGCGCGGCCGCCGCGACCCTGGGCCAGCCCGAGGGCAAGGTCGCCGCCAGCAACCGCGCGCACAAGTTCGCGGTGGCCAGCACCGGCGCGCTGGGCGGCTTCTTCGGCCTGCCCGGGCTGCTGGTGGAACTGCCGGTCACCACGGCCACCATGCTGCGCTCGATCGCGGACATCGCGCGCAGCGAAGGCGAGTCGCCGCGCGACGAGGGCACGCGCCTGGCCTGCATCGAAGTGCTGGCGATGGGCGGCCGACGCAGCGACGACGACGGCGCCGAATCAGGCTACTTCGCCACGCGCGCGGCGCTGGCCCAGCAGGTCACGGCCGCCTCGCGCTACCTCGCCACCAGCCTGGGCAGCGGCGGCGCGCCGGCCGTGGTGCGCGTCATCAACGCGGTGGCCAGCCGCTTCTCCATCCCGGTCACGCAGAAGGCGCTGGCGCAGGCCGCCCCGCTGATCGGCGCCGCCGCCGGCGCCACCCTCAACCTGGTCTTCATCCACCACTTCCAGAACGCCGCGCGCGGCCACTTCATCATCCGCCGCCTCGAACGCAAGCACGGCCTCCCCCGCATCCGCGCCGCCTACGAAACCACCTGACCCCGAAAAAAACATACCAGGTATGTTTTCGGCTCTGGAAAACATACCTGGTATGTTTTTTTTCGGGGTGGGGCTGGCACGGAATGTGCAGCGGGTGGGGCATGTCACCGGGAGATGCCGCATGCCGCTGGAAGAATCCGCCGTACTGTCGCAGGCCGCTGCCGATGCCCTGGATGCGCTGGCGCACCTGACGCTGTTCGCCAAGGCCGCGGGCTATGAACAGTTCGCGCTGGCCGCGATGCACAGCCTGGATGCGCTGATGCAGGCGCCGGATGCCGGGCAGATCATCCCGGCCGAGTACTTCAAGTTCGCCCAGGAGTCCAAGCTCGGGGGCTGAAGCGCGACCCGTGCGATCAGGGCTCCAGCGCCTGGCGCCAGCGCGCCAGCTTCTGGTCGGCGGGTACCGACGCATTCGCAGGACTCGTGGAGGGCAGGCGAAGCCGCGGCAGCGCCGCCAGGTCCGTCGGCAAGGTGGGCACCACATGCCGCTGGAACAGCGCCTCGGCCAGCGCGCCGTTGAAGACGATGCGCTGCAGTCGCGGCAGCGCGTCGAGCAGCGCCGGGAAATCGTTCACCCGCGCGCTGGCCAGTTCGATCGCCGAATCCAGGCTGCCCTGCCGCACGCCGCTGGCCAGCACGTCCCAGACCGCGACACCGTGCGACTGCAGTTCCTGCACGCGCGCCGCATACGGCAGCGCCACCGGGATGGCGAACACCTGGTCCATCACCCACCAGAAGTGATTGCGCGGGTGCGCGTAGTAACGCTGCTCGCGCAGCGACTGCACGCCGGGCAGGCTGCCCAGCACCAGCACACGCGCGCGCGCGTCGGCTATCGGCGGCATCCCGCTCGATCGCGGCGTCATCGCAAGCGGCGCCGGCATGCGCAGTCAGGCCGAAAGATACGAACCGCCGTTGACGTGCAGGATCTGCCCGGTGACGAAGCTGGCGTCCTCGCAGGCCAGGAAGACATAGGCCGGCGCGATTTCGCAGGGCTGGCCCGGCCGCTTCATCAGGGTGTCGCTGCCGAATTCCGCCACCTTGTCCGCCTCGAAACTGGCCGGGATCAGCGGCGTCCACACCGGCCCCGGCGCCACCGCATTGACGCGGATGCCGCGCCCGGCCAGCGACTGCGCAAAGGACATCGTCATCGCGTGGATGGCGCCCTTGGTGGCGGCGTAGTCGAGCAGGGTCTTGTGGCCGCGGCTGCCGGTCACCGAACCGGTATTGATGATGCAGGCGCCGTGGCCGAGGTGCGGCAGTGCCGCGTCGATCAGGCTGTAGAAGCTGAAGAGGTTCGTGCGGAAAGTCTTTTCCAGCTGCTCGCGGTCGAGGTCTTCGGCGCGCTCGACCGGATGCTGCTCGGCGAGGTTGTTCACCAGCACGTCCAGCCGCCCGAAGGCCGCGATCGTGCGATCGATCGCCGCCGCGCAGGCCTGCTCGCCGCCGAGGTCGCCAGCGACCAGCTCGCAGCGGCGGCCTTCGGCCTCGACCAGGCGGCGCGTTTCGCGCGCGTCCTCGGTCTCTTCCAGGTAGGCCACGGCCACGTCGGCGCCCTCGCGCGCGAAGTGCACCGCCACCGCGCGGCCGATGCCGCTGTCCCCGCCGCTGATGAAGGCCACCTTGCCCTCCAGCTTGCCGCTTCCGCGATAGCCGTCGCGGATGGTCACCGGCTCGGGATCCATCAGTGATTGCCGGCCGGGCTGGTGCGCCTGGTGCTGGGGCGGCTGCAGGGCTTTTTCTTCGTCCGTCATCGGAAAGTGTCCCGGAACTCAGGGCCGACGCGGCGTGCGGTCCGGCGGTGGCCGGATCCCGTGAAATGCAAGGTAGGCCCATGCTTCCCGCACGATTGCATAGGCCTCGGGCCAGTCCAGGCGTGACACGCCGCGCAGTTCATCCCACTGCGCCTCGAGTTCGGCGGTCGCCTCGCGGTCGGCGACCGGACCATAGGCGGTGTGGGTGAGATAGCCCAGTGCATACGCCGGGCAGGCGTCCTTCCAGTCCAGGTCCTCGCGCTCGTTGAGGGCCAGGAAATGCTGGCCCGCGAAGCGTTCGTAGGCTTCCGGGATGCGGCTCATGCCGTCCCACGGCAGGCATTGCCGCACGCGGCCCGCCAGCGCGTGCGCAGAGGCGCCGAGGTCGCTGGAGAGCTGCTCGGCTGCGGGCAGGAAGGTCGGGGCGGGACCCAGGGGCATGGCATCAGGGAGTCGGGGCGTTGCGGAAAGACTTGCAGGATCCGGGCCAAGCCGCTTTCGTTGCCCGGGGCGCGGCATGCAGGCAGTCTGGCGCCATGACGCGCCGAACCTCGCCCCCGCGGCCCGCGATCCGGAACGTGGCCCCCAACCGCTCCCCCAGCCACCTGTACCTGTTCCCCGACGCGCACGAGGACCTGCTCAAGCTGGGCATGTCGCGCCGCCCGCTGGCGCGCATCGAAGCCTTCCACCGCCGCTGGTACGAAGCCTTCGACCTCGACCGCGGCCTGCTGCTGGAAACCGAAACCGGACGCGACGCGCGCGAACTGGAGCTGCGCCTGGGCCGCGCGCTGCGCGCCCACAACGCGCCCATGCCGCTGCTCATCCGCGGCGAGGCCGGGGGCCACACCGAGTGGTACCGGGGCGCCTACGCGCCCCTGGCCGAAGCGCTGCAGGCGCTGGCGGCGCAGGGCTACCGGCTGCATGCCCCGCTGCGGCCGTGGCTGCGCGAGGCGCTGCTCGAACGCGCCGACCAGCTGTACGCCTGGGGCATGGGCGCCCTGGACCAGGCCTCGCTGCGGCCCGGCGAGGGTGGCCTGGAACGGCTGACACCCGGCGAGCGGCAGATGATGCGCGACGCGCTCGATGCCTACCCGGCCCTGGACATCGACCTGGCTCCGCGCCTGCCCCCGGAAGTGATGGCCTGGTACCGCGGCTGACCGGGGCTGGCACGGTCCCTGCAGGCCTTTGACTCGCCACCCCCGGCCATTCCCCAGGTATTCCCATGCGCCCCATCTGGACTGGCACGCTGTCCTTCGGCCTGCTCAACATCCCCGTCAGCCTGATGTCGGGCGAGCGCCGCACCGACCTGCAGTTCCGCATGCTCGACAGCCGCGACGATTCGCCGGTGCGCTACGAGCGCGTCAACAGCGAAACCGGCGAAGAGGTGCCCTGGAAGGACGTGGTCAAGGCCTTCGAATACGAGAAGGGCAGCTACGTCGTGCTGGCCGACGAGGACCTCAAGGCCGCGGCGCCCGGCGGCAAGGAGACGGTGGAGATGGCCGCCTTCGTGGACGAAGCGCAGATCGACACCCGCTATTTCGAGAAGCCCTACGTGCTGGTGCCCGGCCGCAAGGCCGAAAAGGGCTACGTGCTGCTGCGCGAAACCCTGCGCAAGCTGGGCAAGGTCGGCGTGGCCCGCGTGGTGGTGCGCACCCGCGAATACCTGTGCATGGTGAAGCCGCTGGACGATGCGCTGGTGCTGATCATCCTGCGCTTCCCGCAGGAGCTGGTGGACCTGGCCGACTTCAAGCTGCCCGGCAAGGCCACCGCCGACTACCGCATCAGCAAGTCGGAGGTGGCCATGGCCAGCCAGCTGATCGAGTCCATGTCGGGCCAGTGGACGCCGGGCGAATATCGCGATGATTTCCGCGACCGCCTGCGCAAGGTGATCGACCAGCGCATCCACCAGAAGGGCGGCACGACCCAGGTGCGCGATGCCGACGAGGACCTGCCCGAGGATGCCACCACCAACGTGGTGGACTTCATGTCGCTGCTGAAGAAGAGCCTGGACAGCAAGAAGCGCACGCCGGCGGTGGGCAAGTCCGCATCGCGTGCTGCCGCTGAAAAGCCGGCGGCGAGGAAGAAGGCCCCGGCGAAAAAGGCTACGGTGAAGAAGGCGCCCGCGAAGAAGGCGGCCTCGAGGGCGGACGCAGGCAAGCCCACGGCGACCAGGAAGGCCGCCGCGCGCAAGCGTCCGGCCAAGGCGACCCGCAAGTCGGCATGAGCCTGGACGAGTACGACCGGAAACGGAACTTCTCGCGAACGGCCGAACCGCGCGGCAAGTCGGCGCACCAGGCCGGCGCGGCGCCGATCTTCGTGGTGCAGCTGCACCACGCGCGCGCCAGGCACTTCGATTTCCGGCTGCAGGTGGGCGGCGCGCTCGCGAGCTGGGCGGTGCCCAAGGGCCCCTCGCTGCGCCCGGGCGAAAGGCGGCTGGCGGTGCAGGTCGAGGACCACCCGCTGGACTACGCGGGCTTCGAGGGCATCATCCCGGAAGGCAACTACGGGGCGGGCGACGTGCGCGTGGTCGACCACGGCACCTGGCAGCCCGAGGGCGACGCCGCGCGCGCCATCAAAAAGGGCAAGCTGGATTTCACGCTGCATGGCACCCATCTCAAGGGACACTGGACCCTGGTCCGCACCGGGAGCGGTGGCAAGCGTGCGCAGTGGCTGCTGATGAAACGAAGCGACGACCAGGCCCGCGATACCGACCTGGATACGCTGGTGCACGCTGCGGCACCGGCGACGAGTGTGCGTGCGTCGGCGAAGGCCAGGCGCCGCACCGCGGCGCCTGAGCCGAAAACCGCCGCAGCTGCTCCGAAAAAAGCCCGCGGCACCGCCGCCACCTCACGCTGGGCGCAGCGCGCACTGAAACTGGCCGGCGCCAAGCCGGCAGGCAAGGGCGCGCCGCCGCTGCAGCTGGCGACGCTGTCGGAGAAAGCCCCGGCGGGCGACGACTGGCTGCACGAAGTGAAGTGGGACGGCTATCGCCTGCTGGCCAGCCGCAGCGGCGACACGCTGCGGCTGGAATCACGCAACGGCACCGACTGGACCGGGCGTTTCCCGGATCTGGAGAAGGTGCTGCTGTCGCTGCCGGTGCACTCGCTGCGCCTGGACGGTGAACTGGTGGTGCTGGACGAGCGCGGGCGCAGCGATTTCGCCCGACTTCAGCGCAGCCTGCAGGGCACCGATCCCGCGCCGGTCTGCTGCATCGCCTTCGACCTGCTGCAGCTTGAAGGCGTGGACCTCACCGGCGTGGCGCAGCTCGAACGCAAACGACTGCTCGAAGCCGTGCTGGCCAAGAAGCCTTCGCCGCTGCTGGCCTACAGCCAGCACATCGTCGGCCACGGCCCCGAAGTGTTCGCGGCCAGCCAGCGCCAGGGCCTGGAAGGCATCCTCAGCAAGCGCGTGGACGCGCCCTATGTCGACGGCCGCAGCCGGCACTGGCTCAAGGTCAAGCACCACGACGGTACCGAGGCTGTGGTGGTGGGCTACACCGCGCCGCAGCGATCGCGCACCGGCCTGGGTTCGCTGATGCTGGCACTGCGCGAAGGCAGGGGCTGGCGCTATGTCGGTCGGGTCGGCACCGGCATGGACGAGGCCACGCTCAAGGACCTGCGCCGGCGTCTTGAGGCGATGAAGCAGGACGCGCCGGTGCTGGAATTGCCCGCACACGTGCCGCTGTCATCGCGTGCCATCACCTGGGTTCGCCCGACGCTGGTGGTGGAAGTCGCCCATCGCGGCTGGGGCAAGGAAGGCCTGCTGCGGCAGGCCAGTTTCCTGCGCGAACGACTCGACAAGTCCGGCGGCGCGGACGATGCCGCGCCGGCAAAGGCGCGATCCGCGCGCGTGGCGGCGAAACCTGGCAAGGCGAGCGGCAAAGGCAAGGCCGCCGAGCCCGCGAAGTCGCGCCTTACCAGCCCGGATCGCGTGGTGTTCAAGTCCCCCCGGCTCACCAAGCGCGATGTCGCCGACTACTACGCCACCGTCGCGCCCTGGCTGCTGCCCGGCATCGTCGGCCGTCCGCTGTCGGTGCTGCGCGCGCCCGACGGGGTTCCGGGCGAAACCTTCTTCCAGAAACACGGCGGCCCCGGGTTTGGCGATGCGGTGCATGCCATCGACGTGCGCGAGAAATCGGGACGCCGGCAGCCCTACCTGGCCATTGATGACGCCGACGGCCTGCTCGCCCTGGTGCAGATGAACGCGCTGGAGTTCCATCCCTGGGGCGCGCACTCGGGCCACCTGGAGGAACCGGAACGCATCGTGTTCGATCTCGACCCGGGCCCCGGTGTGGGCTGGAAGGCGATCCTCGCGGCGGCCCGTGCGGTGCGTGACCAGCTTGCCGAGCTCGGCCTTGAAAGTTTCCCGCTGCTGTCCGGCGGCAAGGGCGTGCATGTGATCGTGCCGCTGGCCCGGGGCCACGACTGGGACCACGCCAAGTCCTTCGCCGAAGCCATCGCCCGGCTGTTGGCGCTGCGCGAGCCCGGCGCCTACGTCGCCACCGCCAGCAAGCAGCGCCGGCAGGGCCGCATCTTCATCGACTGGCTGCGCAATGGCCGCGGCGCCACCAGCATCGCGGCCTGGTCGCTGCGGGCGCGGCCCGGCGCGGCGGTGGCCATGCCGGTGCGCTGGCAGGACCTGTCGCGGCTCACCGGTGCCGATCACTTCCGCCTGCCGGCGGCGCGCCGTCGCGCGGCCACGCTCAAGGCGCATCCCTGGGGCGACTACAGCGCGCTCGACCAGCACCTGCCGGTGCCGCCATGAGCCCTGCCGCCCGTTCGCGCGACCTGGTGCAGCTGCGCCCGGAAGGCCTGTACTGCCCGCCCGGCGATTTCTACATCGACCCGTGGCGACCGGTCGCGAACGCCGTGATCACCCATGGCCACAGCGACCACGCGCGCACCGGCATGGGCCGCTACCACGCGGCGGCGCCGGGCGTGCCGATCCTGCGCTGGCGCCTGGGCGAACAGGACGTGGTGGCGCACGCGTACGGCGAAGTCTTCCGCCTGGGCGATGCACGCGTGTCGCTGCATCCGGCCGGGCACGTGCTGGGCTCGGCCCAGGTGCGCATCGAGGCGGGCGGCGAAACCTGGGTGGCCTCGGGCGACTACAAGCGCCAGCCCGATCCCACCTGCGCGCCCTTCGAAGTGCAGCGCTGCGACACCTTCATCACCGAAGCCACCTTCGGGCTGCCGATCTACCGCTGGCCCGACACCGCCGAGGTGGCCGCCGAACTGGTGGCCTGGCGCGAGGAGTGCGGCGCACGTGGCGAAGTGGCCATCCTGTACTGCTATGCACTGGGCAAGGCGCAGCGCGTGCTGGCCGAGCTGGCGCGGATTTCGCGCGAACCGGTGTGGCTGCACGGCGCGATGCAGGCCGGCCTGCAGATCTACCGTGACGCCGGGATCGACCTGGGCGAGACGGCGATGGTGGCCGATGCGCCGGCGGGCGAGGACTTCGCCGGGCGCCTGGTGCTGGCGCCGCCGTCGGCCGCGGGCAGCCCCTGGCTGCGCCGGTTCAAGCGCGCCCAGCAGGGTTTCGCTTCGGGCTGGATGCAGATCCGCGGCAACCGCCGCCGCCGCAACTACGACCGGGGCTTCGTGGTGTCCGATCATGCCGATTGGCCGGCCCTGCTGCGCACCGTGCGCGAGACCGGCGCGCCGCGCATCATCGCCACGCACGGCAACACCGAAGCCCTGATCCGCAAGCTCAACGAGGACGGCATCGCCACCGAGGCCTTCGCCACCCAGTACGGGGACGAGAATTGAACCGGACCCCGAGTGGCGCATGAAGGCCTTCGCCGACCTGTACACGCGCCTGGACCGCAGCACCGCCACCGGCGACAAGCGTGCGGCCCTGGTGGACTATTTCCGCAGCGCGCCGCCGGCGGACGCGGCCTGGGCGCTGTGGCTGCTCGCGGGCGGCAAGGTCGCGGGCGGCAAGGCCGGCGTGCTGGCGCGCTCGGGCGAGCTGCGCCAGTGGATTGCCGAAGAAAGCGGCACGCCGCCGTGGCTGGTGGACGAAAGCTACGACCAGGTGGGCGACCTGGCCGAAACCCTGACCCTGCTGCTCGACGATCCCGCCACGCCGGCGCCCGACGCGCCGCTGGCGCAGTGGATCCAGCAGCGCCTGCTGCCGGTGGCGGGCCAGGACATCGCGCTGCGCCGCGAGCAGGTCGTGGCGGGCTGGCGTACGCTGCCCGCGCCCGAGCGTCTGGTGTTCAACAAGCTGCTGACCGGCGCGCTGCGCGTGGGTGTGTCGCAGCGGCTGGTGCAGCAGGCGCTGGCCGAGCTGTCGGGCGTGGACATCGCGCTGATCGCACAGCGCATGCTGGGCGCCTGGACGCCGGATCCGGACTTCATGCAGGCCCTGCTGTCCACGGAGGCGCTGGACAGCGACCGCCAGCAGCCCTTCCCGTTTTTCCTGGCCTCGCCGCTGGAAGCCGCCGCGGAATCGCTCGGCGACATCGGCGACTGGCTGCTGGAGTGGAAGTGGGATGGCATCCGCCTGCAGCTGATCCGACGCCAGGGCAGCGTGGCGCTGTGGTCGCGCGGCGAGGAGCGGCTGGACGGCCGTTTCCCCGAGATCGAAGCGGCCGCGGCGCACCTGCCGCGCGACTGCGTGCTGGACGGCGAGCTGCTGGCCTGGAAGCAGGGCGATGCGCCGCTGCCCTTCACCGCGCTGCAGACCCGCATCCAGCGCCGCAAGCCGGGCGCGAAAACGCTGTCCGAAGCGCCGGCACGACTTCAGCTTTATGACCTGCTGGAGCTCGAGGGCGAGGACTGGAGATCGCGTCCGCTGCACGAACGCCGCGCGGCGCTGGTGGCCTTGGTGGAGGCGACCGGTGATCCCCGCCTCACCGTCTCACCGGAAGTGCAGGCGGCCGACTGGTCCGCCGCCGCCGAGGCGCGGCTGGGCGCCCGCGAGCGCGGCGTCGAGGGCCTGATGCTCAAGCGGCGCGCCTCGGCCTACCAGGGTGGCCGCCGCCGCGGCGACTGGTGGAAGTGGAAGGTGGATCCGCTGGTGATCGACGCCGTGCTGCTGTACGCGCAGTCGGGCCACGGGCGCCGCAGCACGCTCTACACCGACTACACCTTCGGCGTCTGGGACGAGGGCGTGCTGGTGCCGGTGGCCAAGGCCTACTCGGGCCTGGACGACAAGGAGATCCTGGCGCTGGACAAGTGGATCCGCGCCAACACGCTCGAGCGCTTCGGTCCGGTGCGCTCGGTGAAGGCGCACCACGTGTTCGAGCTCGGCTTCGAAGGCGTCAACCGCAGCACGCGGCACAAGTCGGGCGTGGCCGTGCGCTTCCCGCGCATCCTGCGCTGGCGCCAGGACAAGCCCGCGGCCGAGGCCGACCGCATCGAAACGCTGCGGGCGTTGGCGCAGTGAGCGAAGCGCCGGAACCTGGACCGCCTGCGGCGCGGCACGAACGCGTGCTGTCGGCCTGGTTCCGCGCGCAAGGCTGGACACCGTCGGCCTTCCAGCGCGAGGCTTGACGGCGCTACCACGCGGGCGAGTCGGGGCTGATCCACACGCCCACCGGCAGCGGCAAGACGCTGGCGGCCTTTGGCGGTCCCCTGATCGAGGCGATCGCGGAGACGGTCTCGTCGCCGCAGGCGGCTACCGTGGCCACTGGAACGAAACCGCGTCGTCGCAAGCCGCGCGCACAGGCACTGCGCGTGCTGTGGGTCACGCCGCTGCGTGCGCTGGCCCTGGACACCACCCGTGCGCTGCGCGAGCCGCTGCAGGGCCTGGGCATCGACTGGCAGGTGGCGCTGCGCACCGGCGACGCCAGCGCGCGCGACCGCCGCCTTGCGCGCGCCGGCCAGGCCGAAGTGCTGGTGATCACGCCCGAATCCCTGGCGTTGCTTTTGAGCTACGCGGACACCGCCGCCACCTTCGCCACCCTGCGCAGCGTGGTGGTGGACGAGTGGCACGAACTGCTGGGCAACAAGCGCGGCGTGCTGCTGCAGCTGTGCCTGGCGCGGCTGCGCACGCTGGCGCCAAGCGCGCGGCACTGGGGTCTGTCGGCCACGCTGGGCAATCTGGACGAGGCGCGATCGGTGCTGCTGCCGCACCAACCGGACGCGCGCATCGTCGCCGGCGCGCGGCCGCGCCCGGTGAAGGTGGAAACGCTGGTGCCGCCGCCGGGCGCGCGCCTGCCCTGGGCCGGCTACCTGGGCCTGGCGCAGCTGCCGCGCGTGGTCGAGCGGCTGATGACGGCCCGCACCAGCCTGCTGTTCACCAACACGCGCTCGCAAGCCGAGCTGTGGCACCAGGCGCTGTCCTCGGTGTGGCCCGAACCGCTTGAGACCCTGGCGCTGCACCACGGCTCGCTGGGACAGGACCTGCGCGCCGCGGCCGAAGACGGCTTGCGCGACGGTCGCCTGCGCTGCGTGGTGGCCACGTCCAGCCTGGACCTGGGGGTGGATTTCCCCGCGGTGGACCAGGTGATCCAGATCGGCAGCCCCAAGGGCATCGCGCGACTGCAGCAGCGCGCGGGGCGGGCCCGGCACCGGCCGGGCGAATCGGGGCAGGTGGCCTGCGTGCCGTCGCATGCGCTGGAGATGCTGGAGTACGCCGCTGCACGCGAGGCGATCGCGCGCGGCCGGATCGAATCGCGGCCGCCGCCGCGGCTGTCGCTGGACGTGCTGGCCCAGCACGCGGTCACGCTGGCCCTGGGCGGTGGCTTCGAGGCGGGTGCCCTGTTCGACGAAGTGCGCGGCACGCACGCCTTCGCGCAACTGGACGCCACGATGTGGCAGGCGGTGCTCGACTTCATCGTGCATGGCGGCCAGGCGCTGGGCGCGTATCCGGATTTCCAGCGCGTGGTGCGCGGCGACGACGGCGTGTACCGCGTCACGGACCGAAAGCAGGCGCTGCGCCACCGCCTGTCGATCGGCACCATCACCAGCGACGGGCACGTGAGCATCAAGCTGCTGCGCGGCGGGCGGCTGGGCTCGGTGGAGGAAAGTTTCGTGAGCCGGCTGCGGCCGGGCGACCGCTTCCAGTTCGCGGGCCGGCTGCTGGAACTGTTCCGGCTGCAGGACATGGTGGCGCACGTGCGCCTGGCCAAGGGCGGGCAGGGCGTGGTGCCGCGCTGGCAGGGCGGGCGGCTGCCGCTGTCGTCCGAGCTGGGCGAAGAAGTGGAGCGCCTGTTCGCGCAAGCCGCGACGCATCCCGAGGTCAAGGCGCTGGAACGCGTGCTGGCGCTGCAGGCCTCATTGTCCGCGCTGCCGCAGCCCGGTCGTCTGCTGGCCGAGCGCATCAAGGCGCGCGACGGGCGGCACCTGTTCGTCTATCCCTTCGCGGGCCGCGTGGTGAACGAAGGCCTGGCGGCGCTGCTGGCCTTGCGTTGGGGCCGCCTGGAGGCGAACAGCTTCCGCTACGCCGCCAACGATTACGGCTTCATCCTGTCGCCGGCGCGCGACGTGCCGCTGGAGGCCGAGGCGCTGCAGGCCATGCTCACGCCCGAGCGGCTGCTGGAAGACCTGGCCGAGTCGCTGAACCTGGCCGAGCTGGCGCGCCGGCAGTTCCGCGACGTGGCGCGGGTGTCGGGCCTGCTGCCGCCATCGCTGCCGGGCAGGGCGCCGCGCTCGATGCGCGCGCTGCAGGCGTCCAGCGGCCTGATCTACGACGTGCTGCTGCGCCATGATCCGGGCCACGTGATGCTGGCGCAGGCCACGCGCGAGGTGTTCTCGGCCCAGCTGGACGTGGCGCGCCTGTCGGACGCCTTGGCCCAGTGCCGCGCGCGCCAGCTCGCGCTGCATTTCCCCGAAGGGTTCACGCCGCTGGCGTTCCCGCTGTGGAGCGAATCGCTGCGCGGGCACCTGAGCACCGAAGACTGGAAGACCCGCGTGCGCCGCGTCGCCGAGCAGCTGGAGAAGCGCCATGGCGGCCAGTGAAACCTTGCCGTTGGGCGGCGAGCCGATGCAGCTGCTGGCCGATTGCGCGCTGTACTGGCCGCGGCGCGAGCGGCTGCTGATTGCCGACCTGCACCTGGGCAAGGGCGATGCCTTCCGCAGCGCGGGCATCGCGCTGCCGCGCGGCGGCACCGAGGATGACCTGGCGCGCCTGGACGCGATGCTGGCCGACACCGGCGCCAGCGAGCTGATGGTGCTGGGCGATTTCCTGCACGGTGCCGCGGGCGACCGGCCCTGGCGCCATCGCTGGCAGGCCTGGCGCGAGGCGCGCCCGGCGCTGCGCGTGGCGGTGCTGGCCGGCAACCACGACCGCGCGCTGGGCGGCGCCGGACTGGACATCGAACTCGTGGGCCCGGTGCTGGACGACGGTCCCTTCCAGCTTCGTCACGAACCTGCCATCAGCGACGGGCGTCATGTGCTGTGCGGACACCTGCATCCGGTGCTGCCGCTGCCGGGACTGCCGGGGCGCTGGCCGGTGTTCTGGCTGGGCGCGACGATGACGGTGCTGCCGGCCTACTCGCGCTTCACCGGCGGCGTGGTGCCGGCCCCTGCGCCCGGCGATCGCTTCCGGGCCTGCGCGCACGGCGAGCTGGTGGCGGTGCAGGCCGCGGCGATCGGTCGCCAGCCCCGGCCTTAGCGGTGCGTGACCCGGCCCGGCGGCCCGTATTCAGCCGCAGGCAGGCATAAAGGACATTCCCCCCAACGATGGAGAACACCATGAGCGAGAAGAACGCGAACGTGCACTGGGAAGGCCGCGGCAAGGAAGGCGTGGGCAAGATCAGCACCGACACCGAGGCGCTGCGGTCGTATCCGTATGGCTTCGGCAGCCGCTTCGGCGACGACCGCAGCGGCACCAATCCCGAGGAGCTGCTGGCGGCGGCGCATGCGGCCTGCTTCACCATGGCCTTCTCCTTTGCCTGCGACAAGGAAGGCTTCGCCACCACGAAGGTGGACACCAAGGCGCATGTGCGCCTGGCCAAGGAAGGCGAAGGTTTCCGCATCGACCGCATCCGCCTGGTGCTGGAGGCCACCGTGCCCGGCATCGACGAGGCCAAGTTCCAGGAGATCGCCGAGGGCGCCAAGAAAAACTGCCCGCTCTCGAAGGCCCTCGCTTCGGTGCCTGAAATCACCCTCGAGGCTACGCTGCGCGGGTAATCCAACCGGCACCGGATCAAAAAAAAGGGCCACCCGAAGGTGGCCCTTCCTGCTGGCGTTGGATCCGGCAGGCTTGTTGCTCAGTACTTCTTCTGCAGCATTTCCAGGCGCGACAGGTGGCGACGCACGATCACCAGCGCGTCCTTGGACAGCGCCATCACTTCGGCACCGCCGCCTTCGGACCCGTTGCGGAAGCGCTCGATGGACTTCTCGTGGCCGTCGATCATCATCTGCACCCAGGCGGCGTCGAAGTCGCGGCCCTGCAGGCCCTCGAGCATGCTCAGGTCATGATCGGTGGCGACGGTCGGGTTCACGCCCGGCGCCTTCGCGTCCGGCTCCGGGTTCACGTGGTTGGCGCCCGAGTTGGTGGCCGGCGCGTCATACGCACGCACGCCGCCGCCGATGGAGGCGAGGCGATTGTTCAGTTCGGTGTGGTCGGCCTCGATCTGGGTGGCGACGCCACGCACGTCCGGGTCGGCGGACCGGGAAATTGCAAGGCGCGCGGCCTCCACTTCCTTGCGACCTGCATGCAGGGATTCGCTGACGACCTTCTGGTCCACGGCCGACAGGCCATGGCTCATGGTCTTGCCCTCGCCCTGCATGGCGGGGGTCTGGGACACGGCCGGGCCGGCGAGCGCGAGGCCCAGCACGGCGGCGAGCAGGGTGGGGCGGGGGAACATCTTCATGCTGTCTTCTCCAGATAGATCGGCGGCACGGGGGTGGCGCCGGTGGGGGCGTCCCGGGGGCCGGGATGCGGATGTGGCTGCAGGGATGCTGCAATACCCGTGCCAGCCGCGGAGGGGCCTGCGGTAAGCTTGGCCGTCGCCCCGTGACCGCCGCCGATGACTGCAGCCGCTTCCCCCCGCCCGGACCGCTCGCACCTGTGGACAGGCGCGGCCCTGTTCGTACTGGGTCTGATCGTGGCGTGGCTGTTCACCGGTTTCGTCACCGGCACCGGCGACCGGCTAGAGCGCGAGCGCATCCTGTCGCTGGCCCGCACCGCCGCGGCCACGCTCGAATCGCCGCGCATCGCGGCGCTGCAGGGCAGCCCGTCCGACATCGGCAGCGCCGGCTTCGACGGCGTGCGCGACGAGCTGCGTCGCGCGCGTGACGTCAATCCCGATTTCCGCTTCGTGTACCTGATGCGCCCGGCCGGCGACACGCTGGTGTTCCTCGCCGATGCCGAAGCGCCGGAGTCGGCCGACTACTCGGCGCCCGGCGATCCCTACGACGGTCCCTCGGACGAACTGCGGCGCGTCTTCCGCACCGGCATGCCGGAGATACAGCCGCCCTACGCCGACCGGTGGGGAAACTGGGTCACCGCGATCGCGCCGGTGCGCGACGGCACCGGCAAGGTCATCGCCATCCTGGGCATGGACGTGCGCGCCGATGCCTGGCTGGCGACGCAGGCGCGCTACCGCGCCTTCGCGCTGACCATCTCGGGCCTGCTGCTGGCCCTGATCCTGCTGTTCACCCTGGGCCTGCACCTGCAGCGGCGCGGCGCCGCGCGGCTGGCCGGCCTGAACGCGCAGCTGGCGCAGAAGCTGGACGAACTCGAGCAGGCCCAGGAAGGCCTGCGCCTGGCCGACGTGGTGGTGCGCCACACCGGCGAAGGCATCCTGGTGCTGGACGCCGACCTGCGCGTGCGCAGCGCCAATCCCGGCTTCGAACGCATCACCGGGCACGTGGCCGAATCGGTGCTGGGCGAGGTGCCGCCGCTGTTCGGCGATGACCCGGATGCGCTGCAGCAGGTGCGTTCGCGGCTGCAGGCGGGCGCGCACTGGGAAGGCACGCTGTGGGCGCGCCGCGCCGACGGCGACCGTTTCCCGCTGGAAGCCAGCCTGGACGTGGTGCGCAATGCCGAGGGCCGGGTCGAGCACCACGTGATGGTGTTCCGCGACGTCACCGTACAGAAGCAGCTCGAGGATCGCCTGCGCGAGCTGTCGGCCACCGATGGCCTGACGCTGCTGGCCAACCGCCGCAGCTTCGACGAGGCGCTGGAGCGCGAATGGCACCGCGCCACCCGCCACGGCGAACCGGTCAGCCTGATCATGGCCGACATCGACCACTTCAAGCCCTACAACGACCTGTACGGCCACGTGGCCGGCGATCGCTGCCTGCAGCAGGTGGCGGCCGCCATCGCCGCCGGCGTGCGCCGCGAGGGCGCGCTGGTGGCGCGCTACGGCGGCGAGGAGTTCGCGGTGATCCTGCCGCGCACCGACGAGGCCACCGCGCAGGAGATCGCCGAATCGCTGCGCCGCCGGGTCGAGGCCCTGGGCATCGCCCACGGCGGCAACCCCGACGGCGGCCGCGTCACGGTCAGCATGGGCATCTCCACCCGCACGCCGCCGCAGGCCGCGGATTTCGTCGGGCTGATGCAGAGCGCGGACCAGGCGCTGTACCGCGCCAAGGTCGGTGGCCGCAATTCGGTGGCCGCGTCCGAGTAAGGCCCGCTAGGTTTCCAGCAGCGCGCGCAGCGTGCTCGCGTTGCGCTGGCCCTGGTCGCCGTAGTTGTTGTTGAAGATGGCGTGGGTTTCGCCGCCCAGTTCGCGGGCGATGCGGCGCAGCGGCACCGACAGCTCGGCCAGCTCGGCATCGCTGTAGTCGTAGTTGAAGCGGTCGGAGGCCGCCTCGCCGCCGATGTTCCAGGTGGCGTGGTTGCGGCCGTGCAGGCGCAGCAGGGCCAGCTTGTCGGACGTGACCGCCCACACCGTGGGGATCGAATTCTCGAAGCCCTGCGGCTCGTCCACCACCACGTGGCTCAGGTCGTGCGCACGCTCGAAGGCCAGGGTGTCGTCGGCGGCGTCGCCCGCAAACCAGCTGCGGTGCCGGAATTCGATCGCCAGGTGGTAGCCGGGCAGTCGCTGCGCGCATTCCAGGATGTGGTCCTTGGCGCGCGCGCTGCGGGTCACCCAGGGCGCGAACTGGAAGTGCAGCGCGCGCAGCTTGCCGGCCTCGCGCAGCGGCCGCACCGCGGTTTCGAAGCGATGCCACAGCAGGTCGCGGATCTCGGCCGGCGTGTCCTTGTAGTACAGGTTCTTCTTCGCCGCGAAGTGCGTGGCCAGCGCCTGCTGCACGTCGCGCGGCAGCGCCTTGGCCGGCGTCTGGTGGCCGGTGAAGAGACGGAAGGCCTTGAGGTTGAAGGCGAAGTCGTCGGGCGTGCGCTCGACCCAGGCGTGCGCGTTGCGGGCCGAGGGCAGGGCGTAGTAGCTGCTGTCCACCTCGACCAGGTCGAACCGGTCGGCGTAGTAGCGCAGGCGGCCTTCGGCCGAGGTGCAGCCCGGCGGGTAGAACTTGCGGCTGTCGATCAGGCTGGGATCGGTCCAGCTGGCGGTGCCGACGCGGATCGGTCGCGGGCTCATGGCCCCAGCATAGCGCCGTCCGACAGGCGGGCGTGGTGCAGGCACAGCGCGGCCAGGCTGCGCAGGTCCTGGGCGTTGTGTTCGGCCACGCGGCGCAGGTTGCGGGCGCAGCCGCCGCGCAGGTAGTCGAGCCAGGCGCGGGGCGCCTCGGCGCCGGGCAGGTCGTCCTCGCGCACGATGCCCAGCACCTGGCGCTCGAGGGTGCCGAGGCGGCAGTTCTCCCATCGGCCTTTCCAGCGGCGGCGGCTGGGGTGCAGCAGGTCCAGGTGGACCAGGCCGGGCAGCGGGCTGGCCAGGCGCGCCAGCCGGTAACGCGTGTTGAGCAGGGGCGCGTCGTAGCACTTGCCGTTGTAGCTCACGAGCACGGACTGCGGTGAAAGCCACGAGGCGAACAGGCCCAGCATGGCGGTCTCGGCGGCCATGGTCGCCATCGTCAGCTGGCGCAGGCGCAGCCCGCCCGCGTGCCAGTCGGCCGCACCGATCATGAAGGCGCGCGTGCCGGTGCCGCCGGCCAGGCCGGTGGTTTCGGTGTCGAAGAAGACCAGGTGTTCACGGGCCAGCAGGTCGAGCCGGGCGAAGCGGGCGTCCACGCGTTCGGGCACGTCCGGCCAGGGCTGGTGGTGTTCGCTGTAGTACAGGCCGTCGGCGATGGCGACGCCCGGCATGCGGCGATCGGTCGCGACCACGGGCACGGGTGCGGCGAGCCGCGGCGCCGTGGCTTTGGCGCGGATGCCGAGCAGGCGGCGGATGTGTTCGGGCACTTCGCTGCGCGGCCGCAGGGGAGCAGCCGGCGGCGGCGCCAGCACCGGTGTCGTATCCGCGACGCCCGCGTCCCGGCGCAGGCGCCGCAGCTGCTCGAGCGTGGTGCTCATGCCGCGTCGAGCAGGGCCAGCACGCGTGCGGCCAACTGCTTGGGCGGTGCCACCGAGGTTTCGTCGGAAGCCAGCACCGGACCGACACAGGCCGGGCAGCCGGCCGGGCAATCGCAGGCGGCCAGCAGCTGGCGCGCGCGCTGCAGCAGGTCGGCGCGGCGATGGAACAGCGGTTCGCTCAGGCCGATGCCGCCAGGGTAGGCGTCGTAGAGATACACGGTGGGCACGAAGCGGTCCGGCGTGCCCGCGTCCATCGGCTTGCCGTCGATGCCGCGCAGCTGGCCGCGGCCGCGGCCGTCGCTGGAGGCGAACCAGGCGCCGTCGCCGCTGCCCACCGCCTTCTGCAGGTCGCGCGCCTCGGCCATCACCGACACGCTGGCGACGATGTGCAGGGCGTAGGCGGCGCCGAGGAAGCCGTCCAGCGCGTCCTGCCGCGACGGGAATTCCGCCTCCAGCACCGCCGCCGGCAGCTGCCACCAGACCGCGGTGGTGTGCAGTTCCTGGTCGGGCAGCGTGACCGGCCCGTAGCCGATGTTTTCGTGGGTGTAGTAACGAATCTTCTTGTAGCCCGACACCCGCCGCACCACGTGCACCTCGCCGTGGTGGCAGCTGCCGGCGGCCGCATTGGCACCGTCGAAGCGCTCGAGCACCTTGAGCCGCGTGTAGTCGATGGCGTCGGTGTAGTAGTCCACATGGGTGCGGGTGACGAAGGCCTTGCGGCCTTCCCAGTCCAGGCGCTCGACCTGGTAGGGCACCGACTGCACCATGTGGATGGCGCCTTCGTACAGGGTGAGCGCGGCCGCGCTGTAGTCCACCTCGGCGATGATGACCTGCTTGCCCTCGCTGCGGTCCACCACCACGAAGTTGCCGTCGGCCACCGAGCGCAGGCCCACCGCGTTGGCCGGGTAGCTGTCGGCGATCCATTCCCAGCGCTCGCCCTCGCAGTGCAGCACGTCGGTTTCGGCCAGCAGCTCCAGGTAGGGCGTGGCGTCCACGGGGCCGAAGGTTTCGCCGCGCAGGAAGGGCAGCTCGAAGGCGGCGCAGCGGATGTGGTCGAGCAGGATCAGCGGCTGGTCGGCGTGCAGGCGCGCGTGTTCCGGCGGCGAGCCTTCGAAGAATTCCGGATGCCGCACCAGGTACTGGTCCAGCGGATCGGAGCTGGCCACCAGCACGCCCAGTGCCGCCTGCTGGCGGCGGCCGGCGCGGCCCAGGCGCTGCCAGGTGCCGGCGATGGAGCCGGGGTAGCCATTGAGCACGACCACGTCCAGCGAGCCGATGTCCACGCCCAGCTCCAGCGCCGAGGTGCTGACGATGCCGTCGATGCGGCCGGCGCGCATGTCGCGCTCGGCCGCGCGGCGTTCGGTGGGCAGGTAGCCGCCGCGGTAGGCGCGGATGCGCGGCGGCTTGCGCGGGTCGTGGTCGAACACGTCCTTGAGGTATTTGGTGAGCACCTCGACCATGGTGCGCGACTGCGCGAACACCAGGGTCTTGAGTCCGGCCTTGATCGCGAGGCGCGCGATGCGGTTGCTTTGCGAGCGCGCCGAGGCGCGCAGGCCCAGGTCGGGGTTGACCACCGGCGGATTCCACAGCAGCACGGTCTTGTCGCCGGTGGGGGCGCCGGATTCGGTGATGGCGGTCACCGGCGCCTCGACCACCGCTTCGGCGTGGTCTTTCGGGTTGCCGATGGTGGCCGAGCACAGGATGAACTTCGGGTCGGCGCCGTAGAACGCGCACACGCGCTTCAGGCGCCGCAGCACGTTGGCCAGGTGCGAACCGAACACGCCGCGGTAGGTGTGGATCTCGTCGATCACCACATACTGCAGGTTCTCGAAGAACTGCGCCCACTTGGTGTGGTGGGGCAGGATGCCCTGGTGCAGCATGTCGGGGTTGGACACCACGATGTCGCCGTGCAGGCGCACGGCCTGGCGCGCATCGCCGGGCGTGTCGCCGTCGAAGGTGAAGGCCTTCAGGCCCAGGTCGCCGGCGGCGTTGAGCTCGAGCAGCTCGGCCACCTGGTCCTGCGCCAGCGCCTTGGTGGGGAACAGGTACAGGGCCTTGGCCTGCCTGCGCATCGCGGCGGCCACCACCGGCAGCGTGTAGCACAGCGTCTTGCCCGAGGCGGTGGGCGTGACCACCACGGTGTGCTCACCGCGCTGGCTGGCGGCCCAGGCCTCGGCCTGGTGGCTGTAGAGCCGGGTGATGCCGCGCCGGCGCAGGGCCGCGGCCAGGGCTTCGGGCAGGTCCTCCGGGAAGGGCGCGTAGGCGCCCTCGCGACCGGGCAGGTGGATCATGCCGGTGATGCGGTCGGCGTACTTGCGGCCCAGGCGCGCGGTGAGTGCCTGCGAGGTTTTTTCCGGCACCGGCAGCAGCCCGGTGGCGTGGCGGTGCGGGGCGAGCTGGGTCGAGGCAGGCATGGGGATCGGCGCCGGGCTGGGGACGCCAGCAGAGCGCAGCCGCGTCTCACCACGTGAGACCGGGTCAGCCGATGCTCAGCTTGCCGGCGGATCGCCGCGCAACAATGCCTATGTTTACCGAATCCGCAGCCGAGGAGAATGCCGATGGAAACGCAGGAGCTCTACCGGGGACGCCTGATCGACCACATCCAGTTGGTAGTGCGCGACCTGGCGGCCAGCCAGGCCTTCTACGAAGCCATCTTCAGGACGCTGGGCGTGCCGATGGGCGGTACCGGCGACGACTATTTCTGGGCCGACGAGCTGTTCGTGTCCACGGTCGGCAGTGAGGCCGCCCAGGGCAGCCTCACCGGTCGCCACCACCTGGCCTTCCAGGCGCGCGACCGCGCCATGGTGGATGCCGTCCACGCGGCGGCGCTGGCCCACGGCGGCCGCGACAACGGCGGTCCCGGCGTCCGCGCCTACCATCCGGGGTATTACGCCGCCTTCGTGATCGATCCCGACGGCAACAACATCGAAGCGGTGCACCACGGCGAGGCCACGCGCAGTGCCGACGCGGTGAAGGTCACGTTCTGACCGGAACGCGGGCCATCCCTGGCCCCAAGGCGGGGCTCACTGCGTGCCGCAGGCGGTGCGGATGACCGTCACGTCGTCGCTGGTCGCCACGGCCGCCTCGCAGCGCGCGGCGCGGGCCTGGGCGATGGCCAGTTCCTGCACCTTGTTGAGGTACTGCAGACGCGCGTCGTCCTCGCCCTTGCGGCGGTTGAGGCCTGCGGTGAGCGCGGTGGAATACGCGGCGATGACTTCGGTGGGCAGGGTCAGCAGGCCCTGGATCTCGCCCGAGGCCTCGACCTTGTAGAGCGTGGGCGAGCCCTTGTCGAAGGTGATGCCCCAGTCCACTTCCGAGAAGAAGCTGCGCGGGATCGGCAGGAAGCTGATCGGCGAGGCCTCGCTGGCCACCGAGGGGAAGAAGTATCGGGTCTGGCCGGCCGAGGTCACGGCCACTTCCATCGGCATGCGCTGGCGGTAGTAGAGGCCGAAGCTGAGGCCGGTTGGCGCGCCGTAGTTGGATGCGGGCGCGGCCGCGCCCGGCTGCCCGCTGCCCGGGGTGCGCATCGTCACTTCCAGTCCGCAGGCGGCATAGCCCGATTCCTGGCGGGGCAGCAGCGTCCAGCGGTACACGCCTTCCTTGGCGCAGGGGTTGCCCGGCGTATTCAGGATTTCGAACAAGGGCTCCTGGCCGACGGTGCCCGCCACTTCCGCCAGCTCCTTGCCGATCTCCACCACCGCCGGCACGCTCTTGCCCTTGGACGCGCCGGTCAGCAGGCCTTCGCTGTTGATCGCGATCTCCAGCGTGTTCTTGGCCGCCTGGCTGCGCGAGTAGTTGAGCAGGTAGCGATGGCGCGTATCCGGAATCGCGTCGAGCACCTCGATGTCCACGGTGCGCTTGCCGTCCTTGTCCACGGTGAGCTTGAGCACCAGCGGATGCATCGGCATGAAGTAGGTGAGGCCGCGGGTCCCGGCCGAAGCCGTGTCCAGGCGCTGCGACGTGACCGAGGCGCAGCCCGCACCCATCAGCGCGAGGCCGATGCCCAGGGCCAGGCCGCGTGGCGGAAGGCGAGTGATCATGGTTCCCCCTGTGCGGACCCGGAATGGGCCCTGCCTGCTGTCACGCAGCCGGCGCGCGCGACCGGTCAGGACACGCCGCGTGATGCCGCGGCTGCAAGCCGTGATGTCCGGAGCGGGCATGCCGATGCGTTGGCGGGCCATCGGCATGGACCGTATGCTGGCGACTGGGCGCAAACGGCGCCGGCCAGGCCTCGGGGAATCAGTGATGGATCGTCGACGTTTCCTGGCGGCCGGTGGACTGGCTGCCGTGTCACCCGCGCTGGCGCAGCCGGGCGTCGCCAAGGTCGCGCCGGGCGAGGATCCGGCCCTGTTCCAGACGGTGAACTTCTACTCCGACGGGGTGGACTACACGCCGGCCGAATATGCGCAGCGCCTGCAGGCCCTGGCCGCCACCGGCGCGCTGCAGGCCGACAATTATTCGCTGGGCGGCGCGGTGCAGGCGCTTGAGAAAACCTTCGCCGACGCGCTCGGCAAGCCAGCCGCGATGTTCGTGCCCACCGGCACGCTGGCCAACCACCTGGCGGTGCGCACGCTCGCCGGCGCCGACCGGCGCGTGCTGGTGCAGGCCGAAAGCCATCTCTACAACGACAGCGGCGACGGCGCCGGACTGCTCAGCGGCCTGAGCCTGGTGCCGCTGGGCCTGGGCGGGACCGGCATGGCGCTGGACGAAGTGCGGTCCTGGGTCGAACGCTCCGCCGGCGGCCGCGTGCCCAACCGCGTGGGCGTGCTGTCGATCGAAAGCCCGGTACGGCGCCGCGACCATGCCTTCGTTCCCTACGCCGAACTGCAGGCGCTGTGTGCCTACGCGCGCGGGCAGGGCATCCGCCTGCATCTGGACGGGGCGCGGCTGTTCAGCCTGCCGCTGCACAGCGGCCACTCGGTGCGTGAATACGCGGCGCTGTTCGACACGGTGTACGTGTCCACCTGGAAACATTTCGACGGTGCCTCGGGCGCGATCCTGGCGGGCGAGGCCGAGGTCATCGACGGGCTTTACCACCAGCGACGCCTGTTCGGCGGCGGGCTGCCGCATGCCTGGCCGCTGATGGCGCTGGCCGAAGCCTCGGTGGCGGGCTTCGAGGCGGACTATGCGCGCGCATGGCAGGCGGCGGAGCAGGTGATCGCGCTGCTGTCGGCCGATGCGCGCTTCAGCATGCGTCGCATCGCCAACGGCACCAGCCGCTTCTACCTGCGCGTGCAGGGCGTGGCGCTGCCGGCCTTCGTCGCCGCGGCGCAGGCGCGCAGCGTGCTGCTGCCGGGCGCGCCGGCCGGGGCCGACGAAATGGCGATGCAGGTGAACCTGTCGCTGCTGCGCTCGCCGCCCGCGCTGGTGGCGCGCAAGCTGCTGGACGCGGCCTCGGCCTGAGCGGCTCAGGCCGGACGGAAGCGCAGCGTCAGGCCCTTGAGGAAATTGCGCAGCAGCTGGTCGCCGCAGGCGCGGTAGTTCTTGTGCCCGGGCTGGCGGAACAGGGCCGACAGCTCGGGCTTGGAAATCGGGAAGCCCGCCTCGGCGAACACCTGGTGCATGTCCACGTCCTTCATCTCGAAGGCCACGCGCAGCTTCTTGAGCACCAGGTTGTTGGTGATGCGCTTCTCGACCGGGCGCGGCGTGGCGCTGTCGCTGGGCCCGCGGTACTCGACCACCAGGCCATCGAGGAAATGCGCCAGCACCGCGGGCGGGCATTCGACGAAGCCGTCCTCGCCTTCCTTCTTCAGGTAGGCCTGCAGGTCCGCGCGCTCGAGCTCGAACGCGGGATCGGCCAGGCGGGTGATCTCGATGATCCGGGGTTCGCCCAGGTCGAGCATGAAGCGGATGCTGCGCAGTACGTCGTTGTTGATCATCGCCGGGTCCGGTGGCCAGGGCGTGCAGTATGCCGGTCCGGCGTGCTCGCAGGCATGCGGATCGCAAGCGGTGCGGCGTCTACGTGGCAAGGGTTCAGCCGGAGGCGGGGATTGCGTACGTGTCGTTCAGCAAGGCACGGCCATAGTCGCGGCATCTTCCCTGCAGGCCACGCACCCATGATTGTCCGCACGTCCCGACTCGCGCTCGCCCTGGCCTTCGCGCTGGTTCCCCTGGCGGCCGTACATGCCAATCCGGTGCCGGCGCAGGATGCCCCCGTGTCCGCGGCTGCGGCGCCTGCGGAAGAAGCGCGCAGCGTGCTGCGTGCCCAAGTGCTGCTGGACCGCGCGCATTTCTCGCCCGGCGAGATCGACGGTGAATCGGGCAGCAACCTTCGCACCGCCCTGATCGGCTTCCAGCGCAGCCGCGGGCTGCCCGAGGACGGCGAGCTGGGCCCGGCCACCTGGGCCGAACTCGAGCGTGAGGCCGTGGCCACCCTGGTGGACTACACCGTGCAGGGCGAAGACGTGGCGGGTCCGTTCGAAGCGCTGCCGACCGACATGATGGAAAAGGCCAAGCTCGATGCGCTGGGCTACACCAGCGTCGAGGAAGGCCTGGGCGAACGTTTCCACGCCAGCCCCGCCCTGCTGCGCTCGCTCAACGAGGGCAAGCCGCTGGACGTGGCCGGCACCGTGATCCGCGTGCCCAACGTGGCCGATGCGCCGGCGCCCGCCGCCGCGACGCAGGTGATCGTCGACAAGTCCGAGGGCACGGTGCTGCTGGCCGCGGCCGACGGCAAGGTGATCGCGCAGTTCCCCGCCTCGACCGGCAGCGAGCACGACCCGCTGCCGCTGGGCGAGTGGAAGGTGACCGGCGTGGCGGTAGATCCGACCTTCAGTTACAACCCCGACCTGTTCTGGGATGCGAATCCCGAGCATGCGAAGGCGAAACTGGCGGCGGGCCCGAACAATCCGGTGGGACGCGTCTGGATCGACCTGTCCAAGGAGCACTACGGCATCCACGGCACGCCCGAGCCTTCGCGCGTGGGCAAGGGTGAATCGCACGGCTGCATCCGCGTCACCAACTGGACGGCGCTGCTGCTGTCGGAAGCGGTGAAGGCCGGCATGCCGGTACTGATGCGCGAATAACCGACGGAGCGTGCACGCATGAAATCGGTGGCGATGTTCATGGCGGGGCTGCTGGTGGGAGCCGCAGGGCTGTGGTTCCTGCTGGGCGAGGGGGCGGTGCCGGCGGCGCGCGTGCCGGAGCCGCTGCGGCTGCTGCCGGCGAGCGTGGCGGCGGGGGCGGAGGATCCCGCGCCGGTGGGCGCCCCGGCAGTGCGCGAGGACCCGGCGCCGGCCGATGTTGTGTGGGCGGATGGAATCTCGACGTCGGAGGAGGTCCCGACGCCACCCTCAGACGCTGCCGCCGTGCCGCCTGCGCCCGTCAGTGAGATCGCGCCGGGCACCGACGTACCCGACACCGCGCCTGCCGCGCCCGAACCCGAACCGCCGGTCCTGCCGCTGCCGACCCGCACGCCGCGGCTGTTGCTGCCGGTGGGGGGCGTCGCCGCCACGCAGCTGGCCGACACCTTCAACGACGCGCGTAGCGAAGGACGGCGGCACGACGCCATCGACATCATGGCGCCGGCCGGCACGCCGGTGCTGGCGGTCGAGGACGGGCGCCTCGTCAAGTTCTTCGACAGCGTGCGCGGCGGCGTGACCATCTACCAGTTCGACGTGGACGGCGAGTACGCCTACTACTACGCGCACCTGCAGGGCCGCGCCGACGGACTGGCCGAGGGCCAGGACGTGAAGCAGGGCCAGGTGATCGGCTACGTCGGCCACACCGGCAACGCGGACCCGGCCGCGCCGCACCTGCATTTCGCGGTGTTCGTGCTGGGGCCGGAAAAGAACTGGTGGCAGGGCATGGCGATCAATCCGTATCCGCTGCTGACCGCGCCCTGAGTTTTACCGCGTGCCGGGCCGTGCCTGCGCGCAGCCGGAGCGCGACTGAAGTGTGCGGCGCGGGATCACGCCCCGATCGGGGTGCACAGCTCGACCAGGCTGCCGTCGGGCGCGCGCACGTAGGCCACCACCTGGCCCCAGGGCTTGGTGGCGGGCGCGGCGAGTGACGTGGCGCCGTGGGCGATCGCGCGCTCGTGCGCCGCCGGCACGTCGTCCGTGACCAAGCCGATCTCCATCCCCAGCGGCCGCGCCGAGTCGCTGGCGTGCACGTGGCCGCCGGGGAAGTTGGCCTCGCCCATCGCGTGCGCGGCGAAGGAGAGCGTGGTCTGGCCGGTGTCGAGTTCGCCGTACAGGCCCGATTCGTGCAGGAACTTCTGCGGCAGGCCGAAGGCGTCGGTGAAGAAGCGCAGCGATGCGGCGACGTCGGGCACGTAGATGATGGTGTAGCCGAGTTTCATGGCGGGTCAGTGGGCTTCAGGCGTGGGGGATCCATTGGCGCAGGATGGCTTCGAGCGCATTGCGTTTGTCCGGGAGCTCACCGGGACCGGTGAACCTGACCGAGGCGCCCTTCGTCCCCATCCCGCCCCCTGTCTCATCGTCAATGAAAATATACCGGGTATGTTTTCTCGTGGGATGAGACGGGTAAGGGGTTGAATTTGAAGGGAGGGTGACAGGGGAGGGGAAAGGTGTATAAATATTCACCCATGAGCGCCGACCTCACCGCCCGCCAGCAGGCCCTGTACGACTTCATCGCCGAGCGGGTGCGGGCGGGCGATGCGCCGTCGGTGGCCGAGATCGCGCGCGCCTTCGGCATCCAGGACAGCGCCGCGCACAAGCACCTGCGCCTGCTCGAGGCCAAGGGCGCGCTGGTGCTGCTGCCCGGGCGGGCGCGCGGCATCCGGCTGCCCGCGGCGGCGAAGAAGGCCGCGCGCCGCGACGACACCCTGTCGCTGCCGGTGCTGGGCCGCGTCGCCGCCGGCGCGCCCATCGATGCCGCGGCCGAACACGAAGGCCAGCTGCTGTTCGACCGCGCGGCGTTTTTCCCGCGGCCCGACTACCTGCTGCGGGTCAAGGGCCACTCGATGCGCGACGACGGCATCCTCGACGGCGACCTGATCGCCGTGCAGCGCACCGCCGTGGCCGAGAACGGCCAGATCGTGGTCGCCCGCATCGACGGCGAGATCACCGTCAAGCGCCTGCAGCGCCGCCGCGAAAAGATCCTGCTGCTGCCGCGCAATCCCGACTACGCGCCGATCGAAGTGCCGCCCGACGCCGACTTCGCCATCGAAGGCCTGTACTGCGGCCTGGTGCGCCGGGGCTGACATGGGCGCGGTGGTTTCCCTCGACACGCTGCTGGCCGACCGCCGGCTCTGGCGCGGCCAGCCGACCCCGCGTCCCGCCGGCAACGAGCCCAGCGGCCACGCCGCGCTCGACGCCGCGCTGCCGGCCGGCGGCTGGCCCGAGGCCGCGCTGGTGGAGATCCTGCAGGCCGCCGACGGCCTGGGCGAACTGCGCCTGGTGCTGCCCACGCTGGCCCGCCACACCCGCGCCGGCCGCGAGATCGCGCTGGTGGCGCCGCCCTACCTGCCGCATCCGCGCGCGTGGCAGGCGGCAGGCGTGGCCTTCGACCGCGTGCACTTGGTCGCCGCCGAACCTCGCCAGGCCCTGTGGGCCACCGAGCAATGCCTGCGCGCCGGCTGCCTGTCGGCCGTGCTGTGCTGGCCGCACAAGGCCGACGACCGCGCGCTGCGCCGGCTGCAGGTGGCGGCCGAAAGCGGCCAGGCGCTGGTGTTCGCATTCCGCGATGCGCGCGCCGCGGTCAATGCCTCGCCGGCCGCACTGCGGCTGCAGGTGGAAGCCGGCCAGCTGCGCGTGCTCAAGAGCCGCGGTGGCCTGGTGCGCAGCCAGCCGCTGCCGTTCGCGCCCCCGCTGCATTGACGACGCGCCATGCTCTGGGCCTGCGTACTGCTGCCGCACCTGGCGCTGGACACCGTCCTTCGGCGCCATCCCGCGCCTGATCAGCCGCTGGCCCTGGTGACCGGCCCGCTGCAGCGGCGCGTGCTGTCGGCGGTGAACGCGGCGGCCGCGGCGCAGGGCCTGCATCGCGGCCAGTCGGTGGCGGCGGCCGAAGCCCTGTGCGGCGCACTGCAGGTGATCGATGACGATCCGGCCCGGGTCGCGCGCACCCGCGATTTCCTCGCGGCCTGGGCTTATCGCTACAGCTCGCAGGTAAGCCTGGACCTGCCCGGCGCGCTGGTGCTGGAAGTCGAGGGCAGCCTGGGCCTGTTCGGCCCCTGGCCCGCCTTCGAGGCGCGGCTGCGCGACGACCTGCGCGCGCTCGGCTTCCGCCACCGCATCGCGATGGCGCCCACCGCCGCGGCCGCCGCGGTGCTGGCCCGGCACCAGGATGGCCTGGCCGTGACCACGCCGGGGGTGATGCACGCGGCGCTGTCGTCGGTGCCGGTGGCGCAGGCGCGGCTGCCGGGCAAGGCGGCCGCCGCGTTCGAACGCATGGCCGTGCGCCGCCTGGGCCAGGTGCTGGCGCTGCCGCGCGCGTCGCTGGGACAGCGCCACGGCCCCGCGCTGTTGTCGCACCTGGACCAGCTGCTGGGCCACGCGCCGGAAACCCTGGCGCTGTACCGCCCGCCGGATGCGTTCGATGAAAAGATCGAGCTCAACTACGACGTCGAGAGTTCGCTGGCGCTGCTGTTCCCGCTGCGTCGGCTCACCGCCGACCTGGCGGCCTACCTGGCCGGGCGCGACGGCGGCGTGTCGCGCTTCGTGCTGCGGCTGGGCCACGAGGACCGCGAAGACACCGAGGTTGTGGTGGGCCTGCTGGCGCCGGAGCGGCAGCCGGCGATGTTGTTCGAACTGGCGCGCGGACGGCTCGAGCGCGTGGCGGTGCCGGCGCCGGTGCGCACGCTGCGGCTGCTGGCGCGCGAGCTGCCGCCGTTCGTGCCGGCGGCGCGCGAACTGTTCGAGGCGCGGCCGCAGCAGTCGGTGGACTGGCCCTCGCTGCGCGAACGTCTGCGCGCGCGCCTGGGCAACGACGCGGTCTATGGCCTGGAGGCGGTGGCCGACCATCGCCCCGAACGCAGCTGGAAACGCCGCGACGGCATCGCGCCGCCATCCGCGCCCGCGCACGCGCCGCCTGCGCCGCGGCCCACCTGGCTGCTGCCGCGCCCGGTGCCGCTGCATGGCCGGCCACTGCGCCTGCTGGCCGGGCCGGAGCGCATCGAGTCGGGCTGGTGGGATGGCGGCGACGTGCAGCGCGACTACTACGTGGTCGAGACCGCGCAGGGCCAGCGCGCCTGGGCCTACTGCGCCGCCGGCGAGCACGGCCCCTACATGCTCCACGGCTGGTTCGCCTGATCATGGCAACTCCGGGGTCAGAGTACGTTTATCCAACGGCGGACAAGCCGTTGGATAAACGTACTCTGACCCCGGAGTACGTGGAGCTGCATTGTTTGTCGAATTTCAGTTTCTTGCGGGGGGCGAGTTCGGCGCGGGAGTTGTTCGAGCGGGCCAAGGCCTTGGGGTATGGCGCGCTGGCGATCACGGACGAGGCTTCGATGGCCGGCATCGTGCGGGCCTTCGAGGCCTCGCGAAAAACCGGCCTGCCCCTGATCGTCGGCAGCGAACTGCAGCTGGCCCAAGGCCCGAAGCTGGTGCTGCTGGCGCAGAGCCTGCCCGGCTACCAGACCCTGTGCCGCTGGATCACGCTCGGCCGCCGCCGCGTCGCCAAGGGCAGCTATCGTCTTACGCAGGCCGACCTGGCCGGCGACACCAGCGGCCTGCTGGCGCTGTGGGTACCCGGCGACGAACCGGTGGCCGCGCACGGCGCCTGGGTCGAAGCCACGTTCCCGCAGCGCAGCTGGATCGCGGTGGAACTGCACCGCGGTGCCGACGACACCCGCCGCCTGCGGCAGCTGCAGGCGCTCGGCGCCACGCTGGGCCTGCCCCTGGTCGCCGCCGGCGACGTGCACATGCATGCGCGCGGCCGGCGCGCGCTGCAGGACACCGTCACCGCCATCCGCCACCGCACCACGGTGCGCGAGGCCGGCGACCGCCTGTTCCCCAACGGCGAACGCCACCTGCGCCGGCGCGAGCTGCTGGCCCAGGCCTACCCGCCGGAGCTGCTGGCCGAAACCCTGGCGGTGGCCGCGCGATGCCGCTTCACCCTGGACCAGCTCAAGTACGAATACCCGCGCGAAGTGGTGCCCGAAGGCCAAACGCCCACCGGCTGGCTGCGCGAACTGGCCCTGGACGGCGCCCGCTGGCGCTGGCCCGGCGGCACGCCACCCGAAGCCCTGGCCAAGATCGAAAGCGAACTGGCCCTGATCGCCGACCTGGGCTACGAGTCCTACTTCCTCACCGTGTACGACATCGTGCGCTTCGCGCGCAGCGAGGGCATCGTCTGCCAGGGCCGCGGCTCGGCCGCCAATTCGGTGGTGTGCTACGCGCTGGGCATCACCGAGGTCGATCCCTCGCGCATCGGCATGCTGATGGAGCGCTTCATCTCGCGCGAGCGCCGCGAGCCACCCGACATCGACGTGGACTTCGACTCCACCCGCCGCGAGGAAGTGATCCAGTACGTCTACCGCCGCTACGGCCGCGAACGCGCCGCGCTGACCGCCATCGCCACCACCTATTCCGGCCGCAGCACCCTCCGCGACGTGGCCAAGGCCCTGGGCCTGGCGCCCGACCAGGTGGACCGGCTGGCGCGCACCCTGGGCCGCTGGGACGACGCGCTGCCCGCGGCCGACCGCCTGCGCGAGGCCGGCTTCGATCCCGACAACCCGGCGCTGCGCCGGGTGATGGCGCTCACCGCGCAGCTGCTGGATTTCCCGCGGCACCTGTCGCAGCACCCGGGCGGCTTCGTGATCAGCGACGCGCCCCTGCACACCCTGGTGCCGGTGGAAAACGCCGCGATGCCCGACCGCACCGTCATCCAGTGGGACAAGGACGACCTGGACACGCTGGGCCTGATGAAGGTGGACGTGCTGGGCATCGGCATGCTGGGCGCCATCGCGCGCTGCCTGCAGCTGCTGCGCGACAGCGGCCGCCGCGACCTGCGCCTGCAGGACATCCCGGCCGAGGACCCGAAGGTGTACGCGATGATCCAGCGCGCCGACACCATCGGCACCTTCCAGATCGAAAGCCGCGCGCAGATGGCGATGCTGCCGCGGCTCAAGCCCGCCTGCTACTACGACCTGGTGGTGCAGGTGGCGATCGTGCGGCCCGGCCCGATCGAGGGCAGGATGGTGCATCCCTACCTGCAGCGGCGCATGGGCCGCGAAGCGGTGATGTATCCCTCGCCCGCACTGGAGAAAGTGCTCAGCCGCACGCTGGGCATCCCGCTGTTCCAGGAACAGGTGATGCAGATCGCGATCGTCGCCGCCGGCTACACGCCCGGCGAAGCCGACCAGCTGCGCCGCTCGATGGCCGCCTGGAAACGCCACGGCGGCCTGGAGCCGCACCGCGACCGGCTGCTGGCCGGCATGCGCCAGCGCGGGTATGCCGACGAGTTCGCCGAGCGCATCTTCGAGCAGGTGAAAGGCTTCGGCAGCTATGGTTTCCCCGAATCGCACGCGGCCAGCTATGCGCTGGTGGCCTACGTCAGCAGCTGGCTCAAGTGCCACGAGCCGGCGGCCTTCGCCTGCGCCCTGGTCAACACGCCCACGCACATGGGCTTCTACACGCCCGACCAGCTGCTGCAGGATGCGCGCCGCCACGGCATCCAGGTGCGGCCCGCGGACGTGCGCTACAGCGACTGGGACTGCAGCCTGGAAGACAGCTCCGCCGGATCGCAGCCCGCGATCCGCATCGGACTGAACCAGGTGCGCGGTTTCCAGCAGGCGGTGGCCGAGCGCCTGATGATCGCGCGCGCGCGGGAGCCCTTCCGCCACCTCGACGACCTGGCGCACCGCGCCGGGCTCGAGCGCCGGCACCTGGACCTGCTGGCCGAGGCCGATGCGCTGCGCGGCCTGGCCGGCCACCGCAACCGCGCGCGCTGGGCCGCGGCCGGCGTCGAGACCAGCCTGCCGCTGTTCGCCGGCCTGCAGGCCTCGCCCGAGGCGCGCATCGCGCTGCCGCCGCCCACGGCCGGTGAATCGGTGCTGGCCGACTACGCCAGCACCGGCACCACCCTGGGTCCGCATCCGCTGCGGCTGGTGCGCCGGCAGCTGCGCGCGCAGCGCTGCCGCCCCTCGCGCGAACTGGCCACGCTGCCGCACGGCGCCCACATCCGCCATGCCGGCCTGGTCACGCTGCGGCAGCGGCCCGGCACGGCCAAGGGCGTCACCTTCGTCACGCTGGAGGACGAGGACGGCACCGTCAGCGTGGTGATCTGGAAGGACCTGGCGCAACGCCAGCGCCGCGAACTGGCCAACGCCAGCCTGCTGGCCGTGGACGGCCGCTGGGAAAAGGTGGACGGCGTGAGCCATCTCATCGCGGGGCGGCTGCATGACCTCACGCCGCTGCTGGGCGCGCTGGACGTCACGTCGCACGACTATTACTGAACGCGGCAGCGCGTCTGCGCACGAAGGCAGGCACGCGCCCGTGCAGGCTGCAGGCCGCCGGCCGATCCGCCGCGCATCTCTCCGCCGCGGCCGTCACCGCCACAGCCCGCCGCAGCGCCCTGTACGCCCTTGCGCGCGTGCCGCGCCGCACTTGGCACGCGTATTGCTCCTTCCCACTACCCCCCACTGGAGCAGCCCATGCGCGCATTGACCTACCACGGCCCCAAGGATGTCCGCATCGACAACGTCCCGGATCCGATGATCCTGGAAAGCGACGACATCATCCTTCGCGTCACCGCCACCGCCATCTGCGGTTCCGACCTGCACCTTTACCGCGGCAAGGTGCCCGGCCTGAGCGATGGCGACATCTTGGGGCACGAATTCATGGGCATCGTGGAGGCCAAGGGCAAGGCCGTCACCGAACTCTCGGTCGGCGACCGCGTCGTGGTTCCGTTCACCATCGCCTGCGGCGACTGCTTCTTCTGCGACCAGACCGAATTCGCGGCCTGCGAGAACACCAATCCGGGCAAGGGCGCGCTGCTCAACGCCAAGGACCTGCGCTCGGGCGCCGGCATGTTCGGCTACACCGCGCTGTACGGGGCCTACCCGGGCGGCCAGGCCGAATTCGTGCGCGTGCCCAAGGCCAATGTCGGCCCTATCCGCATCCCGGATGCGCTGTCGGACGAGAAGGTGCTGTTCCTGTCCGACATCCTGCCCACCGGCTACCAGGCCGTGCTCAACGCCGGCGTCGGGCCGGGCTCGACCCTGGCCATCTTCGGCGCCGGCCCCGTGGGCTGCATGGCGGCCGAGTGCGCGCGCGCGATGGGCGTGGAGCGCATCTTCATGGTGGACCACCACCCCTACCGGCTCGAGTACTGCGCCCGGACCTACAACGCAGTCACCTTCAACTTCGATGAAGTGGACGATCCGGCCCGGGAAATCATCGCCGCCACGCAGTCGCGCGGCGTGGATGCGTCCATCGACGCGGTGGGCTTCGAGGCCAAGGGCAGTTCGCTGGAAACGGTGATGACCAACCTCAAGCTGGAAGGCTCCAGCGGCAGTTCGCTGCGCCAGGCCATCGCCGCCACCCGCCGCGGCGGCACCGTGAGCGTGCCGGGTGTCTACACCGGCTTCATCCACGGCTTCCTGTTCGGCGATGCGTTCGAGAAGGGCCTCACCTTCCGGATGGGCCAGACCCACGTGCAGAAATACCTGCCCGAACTGCTGGAAATGATCGGCGAGGGCCGCCTGCAGCCCGAAGCGCTGATCACCCATCGCATGAGCCTGGAGGAGGCGGTGGCGGGTTACCAGATCTTCGACGAGAAAAAGGAAGACTGCCGCAAGGTGATCCTGACGCCCTGAACGAAAACGCCCCGGCCTGGGGGCCGGGGCGGTGTATTGATGCCGGCCAGCGTCGCGCTGGCCGGCATTTTCTTGTCGCACGCAGGGTCCGCGGGCTCAGACCCGGGGCGGATCGGTCTCGCGCTCGAAGTGGCGATGCAGCGACAGCGCCTTGACGAAGGCCGCCGGCGCGTTGGCCTTGCCCTTGGCGAAGGCCAGCAGGCCCGCATCGTCGCCGTCGGTCGGCACGCCGGCCGCCGCCAGCAGGTCCACGCCCGAGCCCAGCGCCAGGATCGTCTTGCAGTGGCGGTAGGGATCCTGCACGTATTCCCGCACCTGGCCATTGCCCGCCAGCGCCGCGAACGCGCCTTCGCCGCCCGGCAGCACCAGCCCATCGAACAGCACCGACGGTTCGTTCTCGAACGAGGCCTCGGCCTCCAGGGTTTTGCCCTGGGCGGTGGTGAACGGGCCCACGCGCGGCCCGACCAGCCGGCCCATCGCGCCTTCCTTCGCCAGCGCCGCCTGCACGGCCGCCACCGCCGCGCCGTCCACGCCGTCGGCGATGACGATCGCCACCTTGCGCGAGCGGATGCCCTGTTCGCCCGGCAGGGCCATCAGCGACAGCGCCGGGGAAGCCTTCACTTCCGGCTTGGGCGTGCGGGGCAGGGCGCGCGGCATGGCCTCGGGCAGGTCCATGCCCAGGCCTTCGGCGACGCCGCCCGCCAGTTCGTCGGACACGTTGCGCAGCATCGCCAGCGTGCGCGTGCGGATCGCCGGCACCGTCACCTTGCTCAGCTCGAAGCGGAAGGCCGCGATGATGTGCGCCTTCTCCGGTGCGGTCTGGCTGTCGAAGAACAGCCTGGCCTGGTTGTAGTGCTCGGCGAACTTCTCGGGCTTGCCGCGCATCTCGTCGCCCTGGATCGGCTCGGGGAAGGGCACGAAGCCCATCTGCCCGGTCTGGAACGGGCAGCCGCCGCCCAGCGAGTTGGGCTCGTAGGACACGCGACCGCGATGGATCGCCTGCCGGTGCATGCCGTCACGCTGGTTGTTGTGCACCGGCGCCAGCGGCGCGTTGATCGGCAGTTCGTGGAAGTTGGGTCCGCCCAGGCGCGAGATCTGCGTGTCCACGTACGAGTGGATGCGCCCGGCCAGCAGCGGATCGTTGGTGAAGTCGATGCCAGGCACCACGTGCGCAGTGCAGAAGGCCACCTGCTCGGTTTCGGCGAAGAAGTTGTCGGGGTTGCGGTTGAGCACCATGCGCCCGATCGGCGTCACCGGCACCAGCTCCTCGGGCACCAGCTTGGTGGCGTCGAGCACGTCGAAGCTGAACTTGTCGGCATCGGCCTCGCTGAACACCTGCACGCCAAGCTCCCATTCCGGATAGGCGCCGGACTCGATCGCCTCCCACAGGTCGCGGCGGTGGAAGTCCGGATCGCAGCCGGAAATCTTCACCGCTTCCTCCCACACCAGCGAGTGCGTGCCCAGCAGCGGCTTCCAGTGGAACTTCACCAGCGAGGACTGGCCGTCGCCGTTGACGAAGCGGTAGGTGTGCACGCCGAAGCCCTGCATCATGCGGTAGCTGCGCGGGATGCCGCGGTCGGACATGGCCCACATCAGCATGTGGGTGGACTCGGGCATCAGCGACACGAAATCCCAGAAGGTGTCGTGCGCGGACCCGGCCTGCGGCATGCCGTGGTGCGGCTCGGGCTTCACCGCATGCACCAGGTCCGGGAACTTCATCGCGTCCTGGATGAAGAACACCGGCATGTTGTTGCCCACCAGGTCCCAGTTGCCCTCGTCGGTGTAGAACTTCACCGCGAAGCCGCGCACGTCGCGCGCGGTGTCCTTCGAGCCGCGCTCGCCCTGCACGGTGGAGAAGCGCACGAACACCGGTGTGCGCTTGCCCGCCTCCTGGAACGGCGCGGCACGGGTCAGCGAGGTGAGCGGCTTGTAGGCTTCGAAGTAGCCGTGGGCACCCGAGCCGCGCGCATGCACGATGCGCTCGGGAATGCGCTCGTGGTCGAAGTGGGTGATCTTCTCGCGCAGGATGAAGTCCTTGAGCAGCGCGGGTCCACGCAGGCCAGCCTTGAGCGAGCTCTGGTTGTCGGCGACGGGCACGCCCTGGTTGGTGGTCATGCCCTGGCCGGACGAGTCCACGCGCACGCGGTCCAGCGGATCGGTGCCGGGGTTGGCCCCCGGCGCCGGCGTCGCGCCGGTCTTGCCGGTGTCATTGGCCTCGGACAGCGAACTGCCGGTGACCGCGCGGGAACGCGGCTCGACCGATTTGCCGGCGGGCGGCACGGCGGCCTGCTTGCCGTATTCGGCGGCCTTGTTGGCGTTGGCGGGCATCGCCGCGGCGGTGGCGTCGGTGTCGGCCAGCTGGGCCTTCATCGCGTCCGGACCCGGGCCGCCCTTGGCGGCGGCGGATCGGGAACCGGCGCCGCGCGGGGGCGCGGCGGTTTTTTTCTTCATGGCCATGACGGCATTACTCCCTGCGGATACGTGCGTGCCGCATCACGCCTGGCCCGAGGCTTCGAGCCTGACGTTGCGGCGTTGGACCCACTGGCCGACGAAGGCGGTCAGCAGGAGCGCGGTGTTCGTCACGACGAACACCCAGTTTTGCAGCAGCCAGCTGTAGGCGACGAAGCCCGTGCTGGCCAGGATCTGTCCGACGAACAGCAGGCCGGAGACGCCTTGCGTGGATCGCTCGCGCCACTGCACCCAGACCTGGCGGCCCAGCGTGGCGAGCAATACCGCCGAAGCGCTCCAGCCCAGCAGGTCGGCGGGCTCCATGCTCAGTGACGACCCTTGAGCATGTCGCCGCGGGCCTGCTCGGCGCGCGAGGCACCGATCGCTGTCTCGACCTTCTTGACCTCCTCGGGCGGCGGCAGCACCGCGGGCAAGCCCAGCGACTCGATCCACAGTTCCCGGGTCCAGCCGGTGGTGTGGTAGAGGTGGTGGTCCTCATCCTTTTCCACGGCCTCGTGCGCCGCCTTGAGCACCTTGGTTTCCTTGCCCTTGCCGTGCGAGGCCAGGTGGCCGATCAGCTCCCAGTTCATGTGGTCCTTGGTCTCGGCCAGCACCACGCACTCCCCGGCCACCAGCTGGGCGGCGTCGGGCGTGCCTTCGGCCTTGGCCATTTCCATGGCCTGGACGAGGGAGGCGCCAATGTGGCCCACCACCTTGCGGCCCGGCGTCTGCTTGTCCGGGTCCAGGCCCAGCTCGGCGAACAGGTTGAGCAGCACTTTGCGATGCGTGCGGGTTTCCTCCAGATACTCGGTCCACTCCTTGCGCAGGTCGTCGTTGACGGCGCAGGTGATGGCGGTTTCGTAGATGCGGATGCCGCCCAGTTCGGTTTCCAGGGCCTGGTAGAGCAGTTCGTGCAGCTGGGCCTGGTCGTATGCCTTCTTTGCCACGGTCGTTCTCCAATTGGGGGGGGGATTGGAATGCGCAGGGGTGCGCGGGGTTGGCCTAGAGCGGATCCTTCTCCGCCCGCGGCTTGCTGCGGCGGTCGCCGAGCAGGGAACTGACCACCAGGGCCGCGCCCAGGCCAGCCGCGACCAGGAACATGACCAGAGCGAGCGCCGGATAGCCCAGCAGCTGGTGGCGGGTGGGAATGTCCATGATCAGCGCGGCGCCGACGATCATCGCCGCCGCGATCACGCCGACGGTGATGCGGTTGGCGATCTTCTGCATGCTTTCGATCAGGCGCGATTCCTCCAGCCCGGCTATGTTCACGCGGAAGCGGTTGTCGGCCAGGGTGCGCAGCAGCACCGCCAGGCGCTGCGGGGCCTCGCGCACCAGCTCCTGCATCTCCAGCGCGTCGGTGGCCAGGCGGCCGATGTCCAGGCTCGAGCGGGTGCGTGCGCGGAACAGCTCGGCCAGGTGGCCGCGCAGCACGTCGCGCATGGACACGTCCGCGTCCAGCGCCAGCAGCACCGCCTCCAGGTTGAGCAGGGTCTTGCCCAGCAGCGTCAGCTCGGCCGGCGGGCGGAGGCCGCAGTCGCCGCCCACCTTCACCAGCTGCAGCAGGAAGCCGCCCTCGGAGTCGGTGCGCACGGTGGTGTTGGAGAAGCGGGCGACCATGCGGCCGACCTCGCGCGAGAAGCGCGGCTCGTCGAAGTCCTCCAGGCGCGTGCCCATGTGCATCAGGGTTTCGGCCACCTGCTCGCCGCGGCCTTCCACCGTGGCCAGGATCAGCTTCAGCAGCTGGTCACGCATGCGCGGCGGCACGTAGCCCACCATGCCCAGGTCCAGCAGCACCAGGAAATGGTCGGGCGTCAGCACCACGTTGCCCGGATGCGGGTCGGCGTGGATCAGGCCGTGGATGAAGATCTGGTCCAGGTAGGCCCGGCCCAGTTCGCTGGCCAGCGGCGCCAGGTCCACTTCGGTGCGCTGCACGTTGGGGATGTCGGTGACGCGCATGCCCTCGGCCAGGTCCATGGTCAGCACCTTGCGCGTGGTGTAGTCCCAGACCGGCGCCGGCACGCTGATGCGCTCGTAGTCGACCAGGCGCTCGCGGAAGGTCTCGAGGTTGTTGGCCTCCTGCAGGTAGTCCAGCTCGCCCAGCATGGTGGCGCGGAATTCCTCCAGCCATTCCTTGAAGCCCAGGCGCTTGCCGACGCGGCTGACCATGCCCAGCGAATCGATCAGCCGGGTGATGGTGGCCAGGTCGCCCTCGATGGCTTCGGCCAGGCCCGGACGCTGCACCTTCACCGCCACGCGCCGGCCGCTGGGCAGCGTGGCCGCATGCACCTGCGCAAAGGATGCGGTGCCGATCGGAATCGAATCGAACTCGGCGAACAGGTTGCGCAGCGGCACCTTCAGTTCGCTGCTGATCTGCTCCTCGATGTCCGACAGCGCCGCGGGCGCCACCTTGTCCTGCAGGCGGCACAGGGCGGTGATGTATTCGGGCGGCACCAGGTCGGGCCGCGTGGACAGCATCTGGCCGATCTTGATGAAGGTCGGTCCCAGCGCCTCCAGATCGCGCGTGAAGGCTTCCGCACCGGCCGGATCCGGCGGCGGCGGCGTCGTGCCATAGCTGCGGAACACCGGCGAGTTGCGATGCTTGACCAGGAAGGCCGTGATGGCGGCCAGGCGGGTGGGTTCGGACATTCGGGACTCCGGGCTTGAACGCGGCGTGATGGCACTGAACTTGCAGCACCTTTCGTGCCAAGGCGCTCCATCGCGCCGCGACAGGCTCCGGGCCGCGAACCCTGCGGACGGCGTCGTCGCGGTCTCCTGCGATCTGCATGCCCGGCCTGCAACTTGAAGGCACCGGACCGTCGCAAGCGTCCCCACCGATTTCCTACTGGAGCCACCGCCATGAAGATCAAACGCGTCTACCGCATTCCCCTTCCGCAGATGGGCAGCGCCATCGGCGTGGTGCGCAGCGCCGGCGTCCCCGACGAGGACATCGCGCTGATCGCGCGCAGCGACATCGAGATGGAAACGATCCCCGAGCAGTTCCGCAACGCCAGCACCGACTTCGTTCCGGCCGCGCTGAAGGGTGCCGCCACCGGCGGCACCGCGGGCCTGGTCGCGGGCCTGGTGGCCCTGGCCGTTCCCACCTTCGGCGTGACCCTGATCGGCGCCGCGGCCATTGCCGCGGCCGGCGTCGCGGCCGGTACGTTCTCGTCGGCGCTGGTGGGCTCCTCGCTGCCCGATCCGGTGCGCCGCACCTTCGAGGACGAGATCAAGGCCGGCAATGTGCTGATGACCGTGGACGCGGCGGAGGAGAACCTTCCGCGGATCGAGGCCGCGCTGCTGGCAGTCGGCGCGACGGTGCTGCCGTTCGAAGAATCCTCGGCGCTGACCTGAGTCCGGCCGGGTGGGGGATGCCGCGCACGGAGAGTGGCGCCGCGGGCGCCGCACGCACAGACTGGGCGCCATGGATCCCCTGCGCCCGCTGCCCGACTCGCCCTGCGTCCGCAACTGCTGCCTGGACGAGCAGGACGTGTGCCTGGGCTGCGGCCGCCTGCTGACCGAGATCACCGGCTGGCAGGCGGCGGGCGCGGAGCAGCGGGAGGCGATCCTGGCACGCGCGGCCGAGCGCCGCGCCCGGCGCCCCGGCGCCTGGGTGGGCAAGGGCCGCCCCTGACGACCGGCCCTGTTTTCGCGCCGGGCTGCGGGTAGAGTGGGGCGGCTTCCGTCCACGCCACCGCCACCCGGGGAAACCACATGGCTTCGATCCACCGCGTCACTTTGCTTGCCGCTGCCCTTGTCCTTGCGCTGGCCGCCTGCCAGCCCGCCGCCGCGCCGGAGGCCGCCACCGGTCCCGATGCCGCCACCGGCACGGATGTTGCTGCCGCCACCCCGGCGCAGGTCGCGCGCCCGTCGCGCCAGTACCGCATCGAGGAATTCGTGGAGTCCACCGGCGTCTCGGGCGTCTCCTTCAGCGCCGACGAGACGCGGCTGCTGTTCTCCTCCAACAAGACCGGCATCTGGAACGCTTACACGATGCCCGTGGCCGGCGGCGAGTGGGCCCCGGTGACGCAGTCCACCACCGACAACAACTATGCGGTGGCCTACTTCCCGGCCGACGACCGCGTGCTGGTCACGCGCGACCAGGGCGGCAACGAGCTCAACCATCTCTACGTGATCCAGGCCGACGGCACGGAGAAGGACCTCACCCCGGGCGACGAGCTGAAGGCCGACTTCCTGGGCTTCACCGCCGACGGCAGCGCCTTCCATGTGATCAGCAACGAACGCGACCCGCGCTACTTCGATGTCTACCGCTACGACGCCGGCAGTTACGAGCGGACCCGCGTCTACGAGAACACGACCGGCTACGAGCCGGGCGAAATCTCTCCGGACGGCAAGTGGCTGGCCCTGGCCCAGGCGACCACGACGAACAATTCCGACCTGTTCGTGCTGGAGCTGGCCAGCGGCAAGCTGACCAAGGTGTCCGAGCATGAGGGCGAGGCGCAGTTCTCCGGCGAGGCCTTCTCACCCGACGGCCAGTGGCTGTACTACACCGCCAACGACCAGGGCGAATTCGCCCAGCTGCGCCGGGTGAACCTCTCGACCTGGCAGCACGAGCCGGTGCACTCGGCCGAATGGGACGTGGTGGACGCGGCCCTGTCGCACAAGGGCACCTACCTCAGCGTCAGCACCAACGTCGACGGCAGCACGCAGCTGTCGGTGTTCGAGACCGCGGGCATGAAGCCGGTGGCGCTGCCCGAGCTGCCCGCCGGCGAGATCCGCAACCTGCGCATGAGCCGCAGCGAGGCGCGCATGGCCTTCTACCTCAACGGCGACCGCCAGCCCAACGACCTGTACGTGGTCGAGAACGGCGGCGCGCCGCGGCAGCTGACCACGTCCCTGAACCCGGCCATCGACCCGGCCGACCTGGTGGATTCCACGGTCGTGCGCTTCAAGAGCTTCGACGGGATGGACATCCCCAACATCCTGTGGAAGCCGCACCAGGCCACGGCGCAGGCACCGGCGCCGGCCCTGGTGTGGGTGCACGGCGGCCCGGGCGGCCAGACCACGCGCGCGCATTCGGCCACCATCCAGTACCTGGCCAACCACGGCTACGTGGTGCTGGGCATCAACAACCGCGGCAGCTCGGGCTATGGCAAGACCTTCTTCGCGGCCGACGACGGCAAGCACGGGCGCGAGCCTTTGTGGGACACGATCGAGGCCAAGAAGTACCTGCAGTCGCTCGACTACGTGGACGACGACAAGATCGGCATCATCGGCGGCAGCTACGGCGGCTACATGACCCTGGCGGCACTGGCCTTCAAGCCGGGCGAGTTCAAGGTCGGCGTCAACATCTTCGGCGTCTCGAACTGGGTGCGCACCCTTGAGTCGATTCCGCCGTACTGGGAGAGCTACCGCCAGGCGCTGTACCAGGAGATCGGCAATCCCGAGACGCAGCGTGATTTCCTGGTCGAGACCTCGCCCCTGTTCCATGCCGACAAGATCAACGTGCCGCTGATGGTGCTGCAGGGCGCCAACGACCCGCGCGTGATCAAGCCCGAGTCCGACGACATCGTCGCCGCGGTGCGCAAGAACGAGGTGCCGGTGGAATACGTCGTGTTCGACGACGAGGGCCACGGCTTCAGCAAGAAGAAGAACCAGATCGAAGGTTATGGCCGCATCCTGGCCTTCCTCGACCAGCACCTGCTCGGCATCGAGCCGACGCCGGACCCGGCGGCGGCTCCTGCCGCGGCAAGCACGGGTGACGCCGCGCCGGCCGCCGAGGGCGCGCCCGCCGCGGAGTGATTCCCCGCGACCCGGGTCACAGGCGCGAGGGTTGCCTGTCGTCCCGGGAGGCAAGGCCTGAAGGGTCTTCCTTGCTGGCCGGTCGCTGGCACGGGTATTGCAGCGTTCCTGCAACAGGCGCGACTCCGCGCCTGCCTACCCCCCCCCAGGAGATCGGCCATGGCCAAGCACCCCAAAGCGGCAGATGGATTCGTCACGGACCCCGATGAGGGCAAGGCGCAGCCCGACTCGGGCGGCAATGAAGGCACGGGCCTGTCGCAGGCCGCCTACGATCCGCGCCAGGACGGCTTCAATCCGCCGGCCGACTGGGACTCGTCCGCGCCGTTCCAGGGCGACTACGGGCGCTCCGGCAGCGGTTCCGCCACCCAGGCCGGGTCCGGTGACTACGGCAGCGAGGCGGGGCGCTACAGCTCCTCGCCCGATGAGCTGGGCGATCCGGAAGGCATCGATCCGCAGGATGCGATTAACCTCGAGGACGAAGGCGACATCGACTCGCCCGAAATCCCGGATGAAGACGTAGGCGCCGAGCCCCCCGTCAAGCCCACCTGATCCGGGGAAAACGCGCCCTCTCCCATGCACTACGCATGGGGGCGGGCCGCGCTTCGCAGGCCGCCCCAGCACGACCTGCGCCACCTCATTCGGCCGCGTAGACGCGGTCGCGCCCGGCGGCTTTTGCGCGGTAGAGCTGCTCGTCGGCCTCGCGCAGCAATTCGTCCGGGGTGGCACCGAGGCGCGCGCGCGACAGCCCGATGCTGGCGGTGCTGCCGATTACCTGGCCATCGTCCAGCCGCACCTTCAGCACGGCCAGTTCGCGGCGCAGCCGCTCGCAGCGTTCCCAGGCCTCGGACTGCGCCAGGCCGCAGAAGGCCAGCATGAATTCCTCGCCGCCATGGCGCGAGGCGAAGCCGTGCTCGTCCACGGCCTCGGCGATCACCCGGGCCACTGCGCGCAACACCGCGTCACCGGCCGCGTGGCCGTGCTGGTCGTTGATGGCCTTGAAGCGGTCCAGGTCCAGCAGGGCGACGCAGGCCAGCGGCGCCGCTTCGTCCGCGCAGATCGCGGCCAGGCGCTGGTCGCCGGCGCGGCGGTTGGGCAGGCCGGTCAGTTCGTCCTGGGTGGCCTGGCGCTCGAGACGCACCATCAGGAATTCGCGCTCGCGGTCGGCGCGCTGCAGGGCGGCGTTCTTCTCGCTCAGCTCCTGCGTGCGCGCTTCCACCATGTCGCGCAGGGCCTGGGCGCGGCGCTCGAAGATCATGGTGCGCAGGCGCCAGACGCCGATCAGGGCCAACAGCCCCAGCACCGCGACCAGCGCCTGGAACCAGGGCGTGCGCCAGAACGGCGGCTGTAGCCGGAAGTCCACCACCTGTTCGCCCAGCACGGTGGCGCGGTCCCATTCCGAGGGCCGCACCGTGGCCTGCACCCGGAAACGGAAGTCGCCCGGCGGCAGGTTGGTGAACACCGCCTCGTTGGCGTCGGCCACGTCCACCCAGTCCGGATCGAAGCCTTCCAGGCGATAGCGGTAGCGCAGGTTGCCGGCGTTGCGGAAGCTCAGGCCGGCGTAACGGATGACGATGCGGCGCGCCTCCGACACAGGCCGTTCGTAAAGCGGCACCAGGCTCATGCGCACGCCGTCGATGCTGATGCGCTCGATCGCCAGCGGCAGCGCGTCGGGCTCGGCCTGCGCCACCGCGGCGGTGTCGATGATGGCCACGCCCGCGGCCGTCGGCACCCACAGCCTTCCGTCGCCGGTCATCGCCCCCGCGGGCATGCTGCTGCCGTTGGCCTGGCTGCTGGGCATGCCGTCGGCGTGGTCGATCACGTCCACCGAAAGTTCTTCGCGCGTGCCCGCATCGATCTCGGCGAACTGCGCGCGCGGGATCCGGAACACGCCGTCGTTGCTGGTCAGCCACAGGTCGCCGCGCGGGTCGGCCAGCACGCGGAAGATCGATTCGTTGGGCAGGCCCACGTCCTGGCCGAAGGCGGTGAATTGTCCGTCGCGATGGCGCACCAGACCGCGGTCGCTGCCGATCCACAGGGTGCCGTCGGCATCGCTGAGGAAATCGAAGGCCGAGGTGGCCGGATACTCCTGCTCGGTAAACACCCGGAAGCGGCCGTCGGGAGAGCGCAGCGCCAGGCCGGTGCCGGTGCCGATCCACAGCTGCCCGTCGGGCTGTTCCGCGAGCGAACGCACGATGGTTTCCGGCAGGCGGCCCTCGCCCCGGAAGCTGCTGATCACGCCCTCGGCGGACCGATGCGCCAGGCCGGCGACCGTGCCGATCCACAGGCCGCCGTCGCTGGCGGGCTCGATCGCGCGGATGTGGTCGGAGGGCAGGCCGTCGCTGCGGCGCGCGCGCAACTCCGGATCGCCGGGACGGCGGCTGGCCCGGATCAGGCCTTCATCGAAGGTGCCCAGCCACACGCCATCGCGGTTCTCGGCCAGCGTCAGCACCGAGCTCGGTGTCGTGCTGGCCCAGCGTACCGGGGCTGGCGACAACTTGCCGTCGCGCAGCACGTCGGCGCCCAGGCCGGTGCCTATCCACACACTGCCGTCGCTGGCGGCCAGTACCGTGCGGGTATAGCCGTCGGTCAGGCCGCGCGCGGTGTCGAGCGATTTCACCGGGCCATCGGCGATGCGGAACAGGCCATTGGTGGTGCCCACCCAGATCAGGCCTTCACGGTCCTCGATCAGGGCTTCGGTGCCGCGGCCGGTGATGCCCTTGTAGGCGCCGAGCGACTGCACGCGGCCCTGGTACCAGTGCATCAGGCCGTGTTCGGAGGTGTTGGCCCAGAGCGCGCCGTCGCGGTCTTCCAGCAGCGCGTCCACGCGGGCATGCTCCAGGCCCGGCAGCGGCAGCAGGCGCTGGCCCTGCAGCCGGTAGACGCCACGATCGCCGGCCACCAGGACTTCGCCATTGCGGCGACGGGTGAGGGTGCGCGCGGGACCCGGCGGCAGGCCCGACAGCGCGCCAAAGGGTTCGGCCCGGTCGGCATCGGCGGCGATCCGGAACAGTCCGCCCTCGGCGGCTACCAGCACGCTGCCGTCGTCCTGCTCGAGCACCTTGAACACCCAGGCCGGTTGCTGCCCGAGGTCGTCGTCGAAGTGGCCGGTGCGCTTGCCGCGCGCATCAAGGCGGTACAGTCCATCCTCGGAGCCGATCCAGAGCGCGCCGTTGGGCAGGCGCAGCAGGGACGTGGTCCACACTTTCGCCAACTCACCCTCCGCCACCGGCTGCCAGTCGTCGCCACGCACGCGCCACAGGCCGTTTCGGGTGGAGCCCAGCAGCATGCCGCCGGCCGGGTCGGGCAGCACCGCGCGGAAGCCGCGGGTGGTCATGCCCGGCACGTTGTAGGTATTGAAGACGCTGAAGTCGCGGCCGTTGAAACGCACCGCGCCTTCCCAGGTGGCGAGCCAGAGGAAGCCCTCCTCGCTCTGGGCGATGCGGTGGATCATGTTGTGCGGCAGGCCGTCCTCGATGGTCCAGGACTGCACGGTGTAGTCCTCGACGCGGCGGTCGAGGTCCAGGGCGGTCGCGGGCGCCGCCATCATCGCCAAGCACAGGGTCGTCCCTAACCGCCGCCGCATCCGCCCGAGGGCTCCTCCGCCGTTTCCGGCCCGAGTATGCCCAATCCGCTCCGGCCCGGAATGAAGAAAGTCACAGATGCGGGTGGCGGGGGTAATCTGGGGCGTCCCCGCCGTCGCGAGACCGCCATGCCACGCACCTTGCCCGTCCTGTTCTGCCTGCTGCTGGCTGCCGCGCCGGCCGCCGCCGAGTCGCTGTACAAGTGCACCGACGACAAGGGGGCGGTCAGCATCCAGTCCGAGCCTTGCCCGCGCGGCAGCACCCAGGTCTGGAAGCGCGATGCCTCACCCGATCCGGCGCCGGATCCGGAGGTGCTGGCACAGCGGGCGGCACTGGCGCAGGCCGAGGCCGAACAGGCGGCCCAGGCCGCACGGCTGGCCGAAGAGGTGCGGCTGGCGGAGCAGGCACGACGCGAGGCCGAGGCACTGGCGCTCGCCGCCGCCGAAGCTCCGTCGATCCCGGCGCGCAAGAGTGATTGCACCCTTGCCCACGACTTCTCCGACGCGGCGGAGGCCAAGCCCTGGCTGGACCTGACGCAGGCCCAGCGCGAGGCGATCAAGCGCTGGGTCGTGGAGCAATGCCGCGATCCCGATTCGCCGGTGCAGGAATCGGCGGACCTCTGAGGCGAAAATCCTGGCGGCCCGTCGTTGAGGGGCGGGCAGCCCTTCGGAGAACCCATCCAATTTCCTACCTGCGACAGCGCCGGAGTCGTGCCGGACCGGGCGCCATTGTCCGGCGGCGGCCGCGCCGGCCCTGCGATGGAATGATCGTCCCCGAAGGGAGGACGACGATGCGGGTGATGATGCGGAGCGTGGGCTTGTTGCTGGGCTGCCTGGTTCTGGATGCGGGTGGCGCGGTGCTGCACAAGTGCGTCGGTGCCTATGGCGTGGCCAGCTACCAGACGCTGCCTTGTGCCGATGCGCGGCAAACACACTGGGTGCGTGAGATCGGCGACGTCAGACCGCCCCTGCCTGCGGTCGCGGTTGAGGCACCGCGCACGGCGGCGCGGTCCGGCGCGAGGCGACCGGTGGCTTCACCTCGGCCGGCGCAGCCCGATCCGCGGCTGGCTCGCTGTGACAAGGCCCGGCGCGAGGCAGAGCACGTGCGCGACCGGCTCTGGAACCGGCTCGGTTTCCGCGAACGCTCGGCCCTGGACGCCAAGGTGGCACGCGCCTGCTCACGCCACTGACCCGTGGCCTTGGGCCCGGTCACGGGATTGCCGCACAATGCCCGCATGTCCCCTCCCAACAACCTGCGCGGCATCATCGCGATGCTGCTGGCGGTCGGCCTGTTCTCGCTGATGGACGGCGGGCTCAAGCACCTGGCCGGCCATTACCCCGCGATGCAGGTCGCCGCGCTGCGCGCGCTGTCCTCGCTGCCGCTGGTGGTGGCGTGGGTGCTGCTCACCGGCGGTGTGCGCGGCCTGTTCCGCGTGCGCTGGCCGCTGCACCTGCTGCGCGGCGCGCTGGCCATCGCGATGTTGTCCACCTTCGCGTATGCCCTCAAGCGCATGCCGCTGACGGGAGCCTATGCCCTGTTCTTCGTGGCGCCGCTGATGATCACCGCGATGTCGGTGCCGCTGCTGGGCGAAAAGGTTGGTCCGCGCCGCTGGGCCGCGATCGGCGTCGGCCTGCTGGGCGTGCTGGTGGTGCTGCGTCCCAGCGGCGAAGGCATGTTCACCTGGGCGGGCCTGGCCGTGCTGCTCGCGGCCGCCGGCTACGCGCTGTCGGCGATCACGGTGCGGGTGCTGCACCGGACCGACAGCACGCAGGCGATGGTGTTCTGGATGCTGGCGATCACCGCGGTCGGCGCCACGGCCCTGGCCCTGCCGCAGTGGCACGACCTGCGCGCGGCCGATGCCTGGGTGATCGTGGCTGTCGGCGGTACCGGTTTCCTGGGGCAGGTCGCCGTCACCGAGGCCTTCCGCTCCGGCGAAGCCTCGGTGGTGGCGCCGTTCGAATACAGCGCGCTGGCCTGGGGACTGGGTCTGGACTGGCTGGTGTGGCAGGTGCTGCCCGACGGCTGGACCTTCGTGGGCGCCGGCATCATCGTCGCCAGCGGCCTGTACCTGATCCGCCGCGAGCGGGTGCACGCCGAGGCCGAACATCCCTGACGCGGTGGCGCCGGGCCGCGGCCGGGCTATGCTTCGGCCGATGCGATTCCGGAGTTCCCCCATGCGTGCATCCCTGTCCCTGAGCCTGCTGCTCCTGCTGCTGTCCGCGTGTGGCGGCGAGGCGCCGACGCCCGAGACCGTGCCGTCCGCCGCGCCAGGGCCGGCACCCGCCGCGGCAGTGGACTGGAGCCGCTGCCGCTTCCCGGGACTGTCGTTGCCGGTGCCAGGCCGCCTGTTCGTCGTCGATGGCGGCGCACCGGGCGAAAACGCCGAGCCGGGGCGGGAGACCATCCGCCGCGTGGACATCCTGGTGCCCGGTCCGGTGTCGCTGCTGCTTACCGCGCCCGATGCCAGCGTGTGGCTGGTGCGGCCATCACCGCAGACGCGCATCGGCGCCATCTTCGCCAGCGGCGACCAGCCGCAGCGCATCACCGGCCAGGCCCTGGGTCCCTCGCGGCTGGAGCGCTCGCAGTCAGCGGGCGATGACTGCGGCCGCTACTGGATGGCGCAGGGCAGCGGTCCGGAGCTGGCCCAGGCCAGCGAACAGGTCTTCGGCCGCCGGTATGACGCGGTGCACACGATGCGGAACGGCCGCGTCATCATCGGCGACAGCGCCGAAGCCCCGGTGCCCCGCGTGGATGCGGCGCCGGCGGCCCCGGTGCGCGCCAGCCCGGAGCCTGCATCGGAATCTCCCGTGAGTGAGCAGGCGGCCCCGCGCCCCGCGGCCCCGTTGCCCGCGTCCGCAGCGGCGGCCGGCAACAGCGAGGCCCTGGTGCTGGACGCGCTCAAGTCCGGCGCCCTGCGCTACGCGCACCAGGGCGACCTCAAGCGCTGGATGGAGCGTCGCGAGGAGATGGGCGCCGAGCCGCTCAACCCCGCGGTCGTGGCGCGGCTGCGGGCGATGCCGTCCTACATCGTGGTGGGGAGCTTCACCGTCGGGCCGGCCTTCAGTGGTCCGCGCGCGGCGCTGTTCCTGGTCGAGCCGCGCGGCGAAGCGCCGCCCAACCTGTCCGACGGTTCGCTGGTGCTGACGATGGCGCTGGGCGGCTGCGACGGGACCGGCTGTCCGCCGCCCCCGCCCCCGCGCTGAGACGCGATCCTTCAGTCGGCGGCGTCCGGCAACAAACGCGCCACCTGCGCGCGCAGCCACGACACCTCGGCTTCCAGCGCCGCCACCCGGTGCTCCAGCGTGCTGCGGTCGCTGGCAGCGGCCGGTGCGCGTGCCGGCGGCAGGTCCTCGGGCGACACGGGTCCGCACAGCAGGTGCATGTAGCGATCCTCGCGCTGGCCGGGTCCGCGCCCGAGATTGATGGCCAGGCCGCGCTGCTGCAGTCGTTCCAGCACGGTGCGCACCTCCTCCAGGTCGCGCAGCGTGGCCAGGCGCTCGCAGCGGGCCAGCAGTTCGGCCACCGTCTGCGGTCCGCGCAGCAGCAGCACGCTGGCCACCGCCTGCTGCGGCAGCGTCAGTGAGTAGGCGGTCGCCATCCGGTGTTCGTAGCGCTGGGCCCGCGCGCCATGTACCGAGCGCACCAGGCCGCGGCCCTCGAGATCGCGCAGGGCGTGGCCCACCTCGCCCGGTTCCAGCTCCAGCACCGGCTCGCGGTTGCTCTTCTGGTTGCAGGCCAGCACGACCGCGTTGGCGGTGAGCGGATAGGCCTCGGGCGTGGTGGCTTCCTTCTCCACCAGGCTGCCCAGGATGCGGGCTTCGACCGCGGTGAGCGGCGCGGGACCGGGGGCAGGCGTGGTTTCGTCGGTCATGGCAGGCAGGCTCGTGCTGGGTTACGTAGGATGCCCGATCACGCCGCGTCGCGACGCGAGGGGGCCAAGGCAGGCCGGACGGTAGTAATCTTGGGCTCCCCCGGCTCGTGCGGCGCCCCCCATGATCCAGCTGATCGGCTTCGACGGCGACGACACCCTCTGGCACAGCGAGGGTTATTACCAGTCGGCGCACGCGGCCTTCGAGGCCATCGTGGGCAGTTATGTCGACCTGGCCGATGCCGGCCTGCACGACCGCCTGCTGGAAACCGAGCGTCGCAACCTCCGGCTGTTCGGCTACGGTGCCAAGGGCATGACGCTGTCGATGCTGGAAGCCGCCTACGCGGTGACGCAGGGCCGCATTTCCTCCGCGGACATGCACCGCATCGTCGAGCTGGGCAAGGAGGTGATGGCGCATCCGGTCGAACTGCTGCCCGGTATCCGCGAGGCGGTGCAGGCGGTGGCGCATCACTATCCGATCGTGCTGATCACCAAGGGCGACCTGTTCCACCAGGAGATCAAGGTGGCGGGCTCGGGCCTGGCCGACCTGTTCCGGCGCATCGAGATCGTGTCCGAGAAGGACGCACGCGCCTATGCGCGCGTGCTGGGCGAGTTCGGCCTGGAGCCGTCCAACTTCGCGATGGTGGGAAATTCGGTGCGCTCGGACATCGAACCGGTGGTGCGGCTGGGCGGCTGGGGCGTGCACATGCCCTACCACGTGACCTGGGCGCACGAATTGGAAAACGGCATGGAGGCGGGCCACGAGAGCCGGGTGATCCGCATCGACTCGCCGTCAAGCATCCCCAAGGCCCTGGCCGCGCTGCAGGCGCGGGCGCAGGCGCCACTGACCGGCCGCGAGTGAGCCTGCGCGCAGCCCGGCGGGCCGGGTTGCTAAGCTCGGGCCCGAACCCTCCGGGACCGCCCCATGCCTGACAGTCCGCTGCTGGATCGCCGCAACCTGGATTTCCTGCTGTACGAGCTGCAGGACGCCGCTGCGCTGTGCCGCTACCCGCGCTTCGCCGAACATTCGCGCGAGACCTTCGACGCCGTGCTGGAAACCGCGCATGCCTTGGCGCTGGCGCGCTTCGCCGACCACAACCGCGCCAGCGACGTCGCCGAGCCGGCGTTCGAGGCCGGCGGCGTGCGCATCCTGCCGCAGGTGAAGGCGGCGCTGGATGCCTATGCCGAGGCCGGCTTCCCGGCGCTGCTGGCCGACGGCGACGAGGGCGGCATGCAGCTGCCCTACACGGTGGCCCTGGGCTGCGACGCGATGTTCGCGGCGGCCAATGTCTCCACCATCGGCTATGCGCTGCTGGCGCGCGGCGTGGCCAACCTGCTGCAGGCGCACGGCACGCCGGAACAGAACGCGCGCTACCGGCCGCACCTGCTGTCGGGTCGCTGGCTGGGAACGATGTGCTTGAGCGAACCGCAGGCAGGCTCGTCGCTGGGCGACATCCGCACCCGCGCCGAACCGGCGGGCGAGGGCCGTTATCGCCTGACCGGCGCCAAGATGTGGATCTCGGGAGGCGAGCACGAGCTGTCGGAGAACATCGTGCACCTGGTGCTGGCGCGGCTGCCTGACGCGCCCGCAGGTGTGAAGGGCATCAGCCTCTTCATCGTGCCCAAGTTCCGGCTGTCGCCGGAGGGCGGCCTCGGCGAGCGCAACGACGTGCAGCTGGCCGGCGTCAACCACAAGCTGGGCCAGCGCGGCATCGTCAACACCTTCCTCAAGTTCGGCGAGCGCGGCGACTGCCTGGGCGAACTGGTGGGCGAACCGCACCAGGGCCTGGCGCAGATGTTCCACATGATGAACGAGGCGCGCATCGGCGTCGGCGTCGGCGCGATCATGCTCGGCAGCGCCGGCTACCTGTACTCGCGGCAGTACGCGCGCGAGCGCCGCCAGGGCCGGCAGCCCGATCAGAAGGACCCGGCCTCGCCGCCGGTGCCGATCATCGAGCACGCCGACGTGCGCGCCATGCTGCTGCGGCAGAAGTGCTACGTCGAAGGCGCGCTGGCGCTGGCCATGTACAGCGCCACCCTGGTGGACATGCAGGGCCAGGACCCCGAGCCCGCGCGCCGCCAGGAGGCCCACCTGCTGCTGGAGCTGCTCACGCCGGTGGTCAAGGCCTGGTCGGCGGAGTGGTGCGTGCAGGCCAACGATCTCGCGATCCAGGTGCTGGGCGGCTACGGCTACACGCGCGAATATCCGGTGGAGCAGTACTGGCGCGACAACCGGCTCAACCCCATCCACGAAGGCGCCAACGGCATCCAGGCCCTGGACCTGCTGGGCCGCAAGGCCATGCTGGACAAGGGCGCCGCCCTGAAACTGCTGCTGCGCGAGATCGCGGCCACGGTGGCCGCGGCCGGTGCCGTGCCCGCCCTCACCGAGCACGCAATTGCGCTGGCGCACTACGCCGGCCTGGTGGCCAGAACCACCGGCACGCTGGGCGAGGCAATGGCCGCGGGCGAGGCGCGCGCGGCGCTGGCCAATGCCGGCCGCTACCTGCGCCTGGTCGGGCACGTGGCCATCGCCTGGAGCTGGCTGCGCCAGGCGGTGGTGGCCGCGCAGGCCGAGGCCGGCACCGACGCCGACCGCGACTTCTATGCGGGCAAGCTCGCCGCCTGCCGATACTTCTTCGTGCACGAACTGCCGACGGTCGAACACGATGCGCGGCTGCTGTCGGCGCTCGACCGCTGCGTACTGGACACGCGACCCGAATGGCTGTGAGCAGGGACATGCCGCTGTCCCTGCTGCCGGGGCATGCGCGCCGCTTGGCGCGCTCCTCGTGGGTCGCCGGCCTGGCCGCGGTCGTCGTGGCCCTGGCGGCACTGGCCGGCTGGGCGCTGGACGTGGAAGTGCTGCGGACCGTGCTGCCGGGCCATGCCGCCATGAAGGCCAACACCGCCATTGGCCTGATGCTGGCCGGGCTGGCGCTGGCGGTGTTGCAGCTGCCGGCGCCGTGGGCACCGCGCCTGTGCGTGCTGCTGTCCTGCGGCGTGCTGGCGCTGGGCGTGACCACGCTGCTGCAGTACGCCACCGGCCGGGACCTGGGCATCGACACCCTGCTGTTCGCCGATCCGCAGGCCGTGGCGCAGGGCCGGCTGCCCGGACGCATGTCGCAGATCAGCGCCATCGGCTTCCTGCTGCTGGGCTGGCGCGGCGTGCGTCCGCGCCATTCGCGCGAACGCTGGCTGGACCAGGCCCTGGCGCTGGCGGTGCTGGCGATCGCGCTGTTCGCCCTCAGCGCCTACGGCTACGCGATGGGCATGGGCAGCCGCGAGGCGCCCTTCAACCCGATCTCGGTGCATACCGCGGTGCTGCTCTTGCTGCTGGCGCTGGGCTGGCTGGCCTCGCAGCCGGAGGCGGGCCTGCTTCGCATCATGCTGTCGGACACCTTCGGCGCGGAACTGGCGCGGCGCACGCTGCTGCCGGCACTGCTGGTTCCGGTGCTGCTGAGCTACCTGGCGCAGCTGGCGCACACCCGCCGGCTGCTTTCCGAAGGCGCCACCATCACCGTGCTGGCGACCTCGTCGGGCGTGGCCGTGGCGGTGATGATCTGGTGGGCCAGCGCCCTGTTGGATAGGGTGGAGCGCGAGCGCCGCAGCGCGCGGATCCTGCGCGACAGCGCCCACACCGATGCGCTCACCGGCCTGGGTAACCGCCGTGCCTTCGATGCGGCCCTGGCGAAGCTGGCGCAGGGCCTGGAGCTGCAGGGGCGGCCCTATTCGCTGCTGTTGATCGACCTGGACCACTTCAAGCAATACAACGACAGCTTCGGCCATCCGGCCGGCGACGAGGCACTGCGCCAGACCGGCCAGCTGCTGCCGCTGGCGCTGCGTCCCGGTGACCTGGCGACCCGCTACGGGGGCGAGGAGTTCGCAGTCCTACTGCCGGGCGCGCGGCGCGACGATGCGACCACGGTGGCCGAACGCATCGTGCACAACATCCGCAGCGGGCTGTGGCTGCACCGGGCGGTGACGGCCAGCGTGGGCGTGGCGCAGGCCCGCGCCGGCGAACCCGCCGATGCGCTTGTGCAGCGTGCGGACGCGGCGCTGTACGCGGCCAAGCAGGCCGGTCGCGACCGCGCGATGCCGGCCGATTAGTCCGGCGACCAGCCCAGGCCGATCATCAGACCGGTGCTGCCGTCGTCGTCCACGATCGGGCTGTTGCTGATCTCCGACGGAAGCCAGGCGTGGCTGGCGCGGGCGAAGATCGTCCAACGTTTCGACAGCGGGCGCGTGGCCAGCAGCGACACGTCCGGGACCACGGCCGAGTCGGCCTCGTAGGCCGGGCGCCCGGCGATGGCCTCGTCGTTGCGCACGCCGTAGTAGTAGTCCACCAGCGACGCGTCCTGCCAGCGCACGGCCACGCCCGGGATGAAGGTCCAGCCGCCGGCGCGGAACAGCGCATTCCAGGACGCGGCCGCCTCGAAGCCGCCGCTGCGGTCGAGCGCATCGCCGGCCAGCGACAGTTCCAGGGCGCCAAAGCGCGGCGAGGTCCAGGTCGAAGCGATGCCCAGGTCCAGCGACATGCGGCGGTCGTCCATGCCGGTCAGGAAATCGGAATCCTTGCTGTCGTAGCCGTCGGTGCGGACCTGTCCGAACAGCGCCAGCTCGTGGCGGTCGCTGCGGCTCAGGCGCCAGGCGCCACGCAGGCCGCGCAGGTAGAAGTCTTCGCCCTCGAATCGGACCAGGGGCACCACCAGCAGGTCTTCGTCCAGGTCGCGGTAGGGCGCGTCGCGGTCGGCGGCCAGCACGCCGAAGGTCCAGCGCGGCGCATCGGGTTCCTGTGCAAGGACGGGCGCGGCAGCGAGCAGCGAAGCGAAGAGTAGGGCGTTACGCATGGGCAGGCACCAGATCGGGGGTCACGCATTGTGCGTGACTCCCTGTCCAACCGGCGTGATGCCGGCGTCAGCGCGGCAGGTTGAACGCGATCGGCACCAGGGCATAGGCCGGCACCGCGCGGCCCATGCGCTGGGCCGGGTGGAAGCGCCACTGGGCCAGCACCTGCTCGCGGGCGGCGCGGTCGAGCTCGCCATGGCCGCTGGACTGCTCGATCACCACGTCCTTGACCTGGCCGGTCTCGTCCACCAGCACGCGCAGCAGCACGGTGCCGGTCAGGCCGCGGCGCAGGGCCAGGCGCGGATAGCGCGGCGCCGGATGGCGGTCGTAGGCCAGGGTCTCGAGCTGGGGCGGGCCCACCTCGAAGCTGTCCACGGTGGCGGTGGCGTCCACGGGTTCGGCGTAGGTGTCGCCCTGCGTCATCACCGGGCCGGGGTCGGGCAGTTGCACAGGCACCTGGGTAGGCGTCGGGCGCACGGTGGGGGGGACCCTCACCTCCTGCACCCGCACCGGCGGAGGCGGCGTCGTGGGCAGCGGCTCGCGCCGGGGTTCGATGAAGACGATCGGCACCGTTTCCTCCCGCGTCTGCGGCTCGGGCGTCCACGACGAGGGCAGCAGCATCACCGCCAGTGCCGCGGCATGCAGGGCGAGCACGCCGGTGTTGGCGGCGATGCGCCGGGCGTCGATGCCGGCGAAGGTCGGGGTGGGGGTGGCGGCGTGGTCCATGGCATCGCTCCTGGCGGGGGTGGCCCTGACATGAACGAACGGGTGGCGGAAACGGGGTTGATGCCGTCGCGGATCGTGCACCAGCGCGTGCAGCGGCTAGGATGGAGGCACTTCCGGAGACCTCCCGATGGCCCTGCCGCGTCCGCTGATGTTGTCCCTGGCCTGCTGCGCCGCGCTGGCGCTGGCCGCCTGCGGCGGCGAGTCCGCTCCGGGGGGCAACAGCCCCGGGGCGGCGGGCGAGGCCCCGCCCGGTGTCGCCGCGTCGCCCACCCAGGGCGAGCGCTTCGAGATCAGCTGGCTGGGCGTACTGCCCTGCGCCGACTGCGACGGCATCCAGACCCGCCTGGTGCTGAGCAGTGACGGCGCGCGCCAGAGCTACCTGCTGGAGGAAACCTACCTGGGCGGGGAGGGCGAGGGCGAGAACCGCTTCGTGCAGGAAGGCGAGTGGCGCGAGGAGGCGGGCGAGATCAGCGATCAGCCGGCGGTGGTTTACCGGCTCGACCCCGAAGGCAGCAGCCGCTGGTTCTGGCTGCAGCCGGACGGCGCGCTGGAAATGCTCGACGGCGAAAACCGCCCGGTCGGCAACGGCATCGATTACCGCCTGCAGCGGATGTAAGCGCGCCCGTCCCGACTCAGTCGGGCCAGGCCGACAGCCGTCGCGCCAGCTCAAGCAGCGGCAGCGACGTGGCCCCGGGCACCCGCGCCAGCGCCGCACCCGGCATCAGCGGACTCGCGGCCGTGCGCGGGTCCTGCACGAAACAGCGGCCGCCGGCGCGATGCACCGCCGCCAGCCCGTCGGCACCGTCCTCGCTGTTGCCGGTCAGCACGATGCCCCACAAGCGCTTGCCGTAGACATCGGCCGCGGTCTGGAACAGCGGGTCGATCGCGGGCCGCGAGAACTGCACCGGCGGATCGAAGGACAGCACCAGGCGCGGGCCGCGGTCCACCAGCAGGTGGTAATCGGGCGGCGCGAAGTACACGTGGCCGGGCTGCACATCCTCCTTGTCCTCGGCCTCCTTCACCGGCAGCGCGCAGGCGCCGGCGAAGATGGCCGACAGCAGGCTGGGCCGGTCCGGCGGCAGGTGCAGCACCACCATCACCGCGGCCCGCAGCGTGGGCGGCAGCGCCGGCAGCAGCTGGCCCAGGGCCTCGACGCCGCCGCTGGACACCCCGATCACGATGGCATGTGCGCGCGTGGGCATGCTCAGGCCGGGCGTTTGCGGAACACGCGTTCGTCGCGCCTCACTTCCTCGAAGCGCGGCGCGTGCCGGGAGAAGCGCAGCGACTCGCGCGAGCCGATGCCGAGGAAGCCGCGCGGTGCCAACGCGTCGGCGAACAGGCCCAGCGCCCGGTCCTGCAGCCCGCGGTCGAAATAGATCAGGACGTTGCGGCAGGACACGAACTGCACCTCGGCGAACACGCTGTCGGTGGACAGGCTGTGGTCGGCGAACACGATGTGCTTGCGCAGCGACTTGTCCAGCACCGCATTGCCGTAGGCCGCGGTGTAGTACTCGCTGAAGGGCACCGTGCCGCCGGACTGGGCATGGTTGGCCGCGAAGCCGGCCACGCGGTCCTGGGAGTACACGCCCAGCCGGGCCTGGTCGAGCGCACGGGCGTTGATGTCGGTGGCGTAGATCAGCGCGCGCGAAAGCAGCCCGGCCTCGCGCAGCAGGATGGCGATGGAGTAGGCCTCCTCGCCCGTGCTGCAGCCCGCCACCCACACCTTGAACGAGGGGTAGGTTTCCAGCACCGGCAGCACTTCGGTGCGCAGGGCCTTGAAGTAGGGCGGGTCGCGGAACATGTCGCTGACCTGCACGGTCAGGTAGTCCAGCAGCTGCGAGAACAGCGCCGGGTCGCGCAGCACCTTGCCCTGCAGTTCGGAGATGGAGCTGAAGCCGAAGCGCGACAGCGCATTGCCCAGACGCCGCTTCACCGAGACGAAGGCGTATTCGCGGAAATCGTAGTGGTAGCGCGCGAGGATGGCTTCGATCAGCAGCCGGGCCTCGACGTCGAGCGGCTCGATCGGCATGGGCCTACTTCGCGATCCAGATGCGGGCCAGCGACAGCAGTCGGTCCACGTCCAGCGGCTTGGCGATGAAGTCGTTGGCGCCGGCGGCGATGCACTGCTCCTGGTCGTCGCGCATCGCCTTGGCGGTCAGCGCGATGATCGGCAGCCGGGCCCAGGCCGGGTTCTTGCGGATCTCGCGCATCGCGGTGAAGCCGTCCATCTCCGGCATCATGATGTCCATCAGCACCAGGTCGTAGGGCGCGGCGTCACCGGCCTCCTCGCTGCGGCGCTGCAGGCGCTCGAGCGCCTCGCGGCCGTTGCGCGCCACCTCCACCCGGGCGCCCTTGGGCTCGAGCACGCTGGTGAGCGCGAAGATGTTGCGCTCGTCGTCCTCCACCACCAGGATGCGGCGGTCCTCCAGGTGCTCGTCGCGCTCGCGCACCGCCTTGAGCATGCGCTGGCTTTCCGGCGGCAGGCTGGACTCGACCTGGTGCAGGAACAGCGTGACCTCGTCGAGCAGGCGTTCGGGCGAGCGCGCGCCCTTGACGATGATCGAGTCGGAATACTTGCGCAGCTGCGCCTCTTCCTCGCGCGACAGCGAGCGGCCGGTGTAGACGATCACCGGCGGGAAGCTGCCGCTCTGCTGCTTGGCCAGGCGCTCGAGCAGCTGGTAGCCGCTCAGGTCGGGCAGGTTGAGGTCCATGACGATGCAGTCGAAGCGGGACGTGGCCAGCCGCTGCAGCGCGTCGCCCGCGGTTTCCACGCCAACCACGCGGGTGCCGGGCGACTGCAGCAGCAGGCGCATGCTTTCCAGCTGGCGCGGGTCGTCCTCGATCACCAGCACGGCGCTCTGTTCCTGCGAGAACTTGGCCTCCAGCCGCTGCAGCGCGGCCTTGAGCGCCTCGCGCTTGACCGGCTTGAGCGCGTAGCCCACCGCGCCGCGCTCCAGCGCCTCGCGCGAGTAGTCGGCCACCGAGATCATGTGCACGGGGATGTGGCGCGTGCGCGGATTGCGCTTGAGCTGGTCGAGCACGCCCAGGCCCGAGAGGTCGGGCAGGTTGACGTCCAGCAGGATCGCGTGCGGCGCGTAGCGCTCCGCCGCCGCCAGCCCGTCCTGCGCGGTGTGCGCCAGCACGCTGTCGAAGCCCATCTCGCGGATCAGGTCGCGCAGGATGCCGGCGAAGGCCGGGTCGTCCTCCACGGCCAGGATGATGCGGCGGTCCGGACCCAGGTTCTCGCGGTCGTCCGGCAGGCCGGCGACGGCGGTGGCCGGCGGCGGCGCCGGACGTGCCGGCGGCACCCGCACCGGCGGGGGCGCCGGGGCCGGCACGGGCAGCTCCAGCGGACCCTGGTAGCGCAGCGGCAGGGTCAGCACGAAGGTGCTGCCCTTGCCTTCCTCGCTGTGCACGAGGATGTCGCCGCCCAGCCGGCGCGCCAGGTCGCGGGAAATGGACAGGCCCAGGCCGGTGCCGCCGTAGCGGCGGTGCGTGCTGCCGTCGGCCTGCCGGAAGGCCTCGAAGATCACCTCGTGCTGGTGCGCGGGCAGGCCGATGCCGGTGTCGGTGATCGAGAAGGCCATTCGCTGCCCGTCGTGCACCTTCGCGTGCAGCTCCACGTGGCCCTGCTCGGTGAACTTGATGGCGTTGGACACCAGGTTCTTGAGGATCTGCGCCAGGCGCTGGCGGTCGGTGTCGATCACCGCGTCAGCCGGCAGCTCCAGCGCCAGGTCGAAGCCCAGGCCCTTCGCGCGCGCGACCGGACCCATGGCGTCGGCCAGGTCGGTGAGCAGGGGCACCACATCGGTCGGCTCGCACACCAGTTCCAGCTTGCCGGCCTCGATCTTGGACAGGTCCAGGATGTCGTTGATCAGCGCCAGCAGGTCGTTGCCGGCCGAGCTGATGGTTTCGGCGAACTTGACCTCTTCCTCGCTGAGGTTGCCGCTGCGGTTGTCGGCCAGCAGGCGCGAGAGGATCAGGGTGGAATTGAGCGGCGTGCGCAGCTCGTGGCTCATGTTGGCCAGGAAGTCGGACTTGTGCTGGTTGGCGCGCTCCAGTTCGGTGGCGCGGGCCTGCAGCGCGGCCTGGGCCTCGGTCAGGTCCAGGGTCTGGGCCTCGAGCATCTGCGCCTGTTCCTCGAGCTGGGCGTTGCTCTGCTCCAGCTCGGTCTGCTGCGCCTCCAGGAGGGTGTGGGCCTGGCGGGTGAGGCGGCTCTGTTCCTCGAGCTCCTCGTTGTTCACCCGCAGCTCCTCCTGCTGGGTCTGCAGCTCCTCGGCCTGGCGCTGGGTCTCTTCCAGCAGCGCCTCGAGCTGGCTGCGGTCCTTGGCGCTGCGGATGGCGATGGCGAGCATCTCGGCGACGCGGTCGATGAACTCGACGTCGGCAGGGCGCACCTCGCGGAAGAAACCCAGTTCGATCACCGCGTGGGTCACCCGATCCACGCAGGCCGGGGCCAGCAGCAGCGCGCGGGTGCGCGAACGGCCCAGGCTGGTCTGCACGTGGAAATAATCGTCGGGCACGTCGCGCACGACCACGGCGCCGTCGGCGGTGACCGTCTGCCGGATCAGCGCGGCGGCGGGCAGCGGCGGTGGGGCCCTGTCGTCGCGGCCGCGGCTGGCGACGATCGGGAAGTCGTCACCGACGCGCGCGTACACCGTGCCCACCGGGGCCTCGAGGTGGCTGCACAGGAAGCCGATCGCATTTTCGGCCAGGTCTTCCAGGCGCAGGTCGCCGGTGAGCCGTTCGGCCAAGTCCGTCTGCCCGGCGCGCAGCCAGTTCTGCACTTCGCGCGCATGATGGTCGCGCGAGGCCAGCACCGCGCCCAGCACCACCAGCACCAGCAGCAGCCCGGCGCCGCCCAGCTGCACGTACAGCGACGTCGCCGCCGCCTCCAGCCATTTCGACTGGCGGTCTTCCAGCAGGTTGCGCTCGTGCTGCTTCATTTCGTCCACCAGGCGCCGGATCTGCTGCATCGCGGTGCGGCCGCGGTCGGTCTTGACCACCGCCAGCGCGGCTTCGGCCTGCCCGGCGCGACGCTGGAAAATGGTGGCGTCCACCTCGGCCAGCTTGTCCTCGCCCAGGCTCTTTAGCAGGCGCAGCCGGCCCTGTTGTTCGGGATTGTCGGCGGTGAGCCGCGCCAGGCCTTCGAGCTCGCTGGCCAGGCGCGCGCGGCCCTGGTGGTAGGGCTCGAGGTAACGCTCCTCACCGGTCAGCAGGAAGCCGCGCTGGCCGGTCTCGATGTCCTTGAACGCGCCCAGCAGGTTGTCGATGCCGCTGATCACCTCGCTGGTGTGGCGCACCAGGGCGGCGCTGGCCGAGCGCGACTGCAGCGACTGGTAGGACACGGCGGTGATCAGCACGATCGCCAGCGCCGCCAGGGCGAAGCCGAGGAAGGTGCGCGGCGGCAGGAAGACCGGGCGCGAACTCGGGGCGTGGCGGTCGGACAAGGGAGTCATAGGGCGGTTCCTGGCGGCGGGGCGTCCTGGCGCGGAGCGGTCGTGCCGGCAGGCGGCCCGGCGGGGCTGCGGTCGGGCGCGGCCGCGCAGGATGCCGTGGATGCTAGCCGAGGCCGCGCGAGCCTGTAAATCAAGGGGCGGCGATCATGCGAAGTGCAAACGACGGCCTGGCAGCCTGCCTGCACGCGTGGGCGTCGACGTCCGCTGCACGGCGGACTGCTACCATCCCGGCTCCCTCACCACCCGGGCCCGGTGCCCATGCCCCGCCTGTCGCGCTCCACCCCGCCCGAGGATTCGACGGGACCCGCCGCCTCTTTGGTCGACGATGCGCTGGGCGTGGCCCAGCTGTCCATCGACGGCGTGCTGTCGGTGACCGAGCTGGTCGAACACCTGCACGCGGCGATCAGCCAGGGCGCGGCGCTGCCGGCGGGTCCCGGCGCTCCGCGCACGCGCGGCCTGCCGGGCTTCGTCTACGGCCGCGTGCGCGACGTGGTGCGCGGCGTGGGCTGGGGCATCCAGACCGCGCTGACGCCGTTCCGCGGCCGGCTGCGGGTCGATCGGGTCGAGCGCGAACACCTGCGCGCCGCGCTCAACGGCATCAGCGGCGACTGGCTGGCGCGTGCCGGCAATCCGCTGGCGATCCCGATGCGCCTGAAGTTTGATGGCCGCGAGCCCGGCAACCGCATCGCCGTGTTCGTGCACGGCCTGTGCATGCACGACCGCCAGTGGCCGCGCGGCGAGGGCTCGATGCATGCCGCCGCCCGCGACCTGGGCTATACGCCGGTTTACCTGCACTACAACAGCGGGCAGTCGGTGTCGGTGAACGGCGCCGAGTTCTCGCGCCAGCTCGACGCGTTGCTGGCCGACTGGCCGCGCCGCGTGGACAAGCTGGCCGTGGTGGGCCACAGCATGGGCGGACTGGTGACGCGCCAGGCCTGCGCGCACGCCGAAACCGAGGGCGCGACCTGGCTGCAGTCGCTGCGCACCCTGGTGTTCCTGGGCACGCCGCACCGCGGCTCGTCGATCGAGCGCGCGGGCACACAGTTCGATTTCGCGCTGGGCATGAGCCCCTACAGCGAGCCCTTCGCGCGGCTGGGCCGCCGCCGCAGCCTGGGCATCCGCGACCTGGGCCGCGACCATTCCGACGCCGAGCTGCCGCCCGGCGTGGACACCTACGTGGTGGCCGGCAAGCTGGCCGGCCACAACGACGGCCTGGTCAGCGTGCGCAGCGCGCTCGGCCTGCCGGTGCCGGAGGACCGCCAGGTGATCGTGGACGGCGCCGGCCACCTGTCGCTGATGCGGCATCCCGAGGCCGTCGCCACGCTGGAGAGGGCGCTGGCCAGCCGGCGCAGGTGGCGGGCGTGAGTCTGCACGTGTCGCACCGGCTGTCGGTCGCGCCCATGATGGACTGGACCGACCGCCACTGCCGGGTCTTCCATCGCCTGCTCGCGCCCAACGCGCGGCTCTACACCGAGATGGTGCATGCGCAGGCCGTGCTGCATGGTGACCGCGAGCGCCTGCTGGGCTTCGATGCGGTCGAGCATCCGGTGGCGCTGCAGCTGGGCGGCAGCGATCCCGCGCATCTGGCGCAGGCCACGCGCATCGCCGGCGACTGGGGCTACGACGAGGTCAACCTCAACGTCGGCTGCCCGTCCGACCGCGTGCAGGCCGGGCGCTTCGGCGCCTGCCTGATGCGCGAGCCGGCGCTGGTGGCCGAGTGCATCGCCGCGATGGCGGCGGTGTCCTCGGTGCCGGTGACGGTGAAGTGCCGCCTGGGCGTGGACGAGCTGGAGGACTACGAGGTGTTCCGTGCCTTCATCGACACCGTGGCTGCCGCCGGCTGCCCATTGTTCGTGGTGCATGCGCGCAAGGCCTGGCTGCAGGGCCTGAGCCCGAAGGAGAACCGCGAGATCCCGCCGCTGCGCTACGACTGGGTGTATCGCCTCAAGCGCGAACGCCCGGAGCTGGGCATCCTGCTCAACGGGGGCCTGGCCACGGTGGAGGACAGCCTGGCTGCGCTGGACCAGGTGGACGGCGTGATGATCGGCCGCGCCGCCTACCACGAGCCCTATCGGCTGCACCTGATGGACCGGGCCATGTTCGCGCCCGCGCAGGCGCCGCAGTCCCGCAGCGAGCTGCTGCTGGCTTTCCGTCCCTATGTCGAGCAGTGCCGCGCGCGCGGCATCGCGGTCAAGCACCTGACCCGGCACCTGCTGGGCCTGTTCCATGGCCAGCCCGGCGGCCGCGCCTTCCGGCAGGTGCTGAGCGAAGGCGCGCCGCGCCCCGATGCCGGCTGGGATCTGCTGGAGCGCGCGCTGGCCGTCACCGTGCGCCGCGAGGACGCCGCATGATCACCCGCGATCGGGAGGCCTTTGCCGGCCTTGCGCGCAATACCGCGCCCGACTTCGGGCCGTCCTGCGCCAAGGCCGCCTTCCTGGTGGTGCCGGAGGGTTTTGCGCTGGCCGAGCAGTCGGCCAGCGACAACGCCTACATGGACCTGGGCGTGCGCGTGGATCCGGCGCGCGCGCTGGACCAGCACCGCGACCTGCATCGCGCGCTGGCCGGCGTGCTGCCGACCGTCGCCTTCCCCGGCGACCCGGCCACGCCCGATGCGCTGTTCCCGAACAACGTGTTCGGCACCGCCCCGGGCCGCCTGATCCTGGGCCACATGCGGCATCCCGTTCGCCAGCGCGAGGCCGAGCGCGCCGACATCCGCGGCTTCTTCGCGGCCATGGGCTATCGCGAACGGGACCTGCGCGCCCAGCCCGGCATCTGCGAACTGACCGGCGCCCTGGTGATCGACCGCGCCCGTGGCCTGGGCTACGCCGGCCTGGGCGAGCGCTGCGACGAAGCCGGCGCCGCCGCGATGCACGCCGCCTTCGGCCTGCGCGCCACCCTGATGTTCGACCTGGCGGCGGGCGAGTACCACACCAACGTGGTCATGAGCGTGCTGGCGGGCCGGGCCCTGGTGGTCTGCCCGGCCGGCTTCGCCGACCCGGGGGTCGCGTCGGCCATCGCGGCGCTGTACGCGCCGCACGTGCTGGAACTGTCGCCGGACCAGAAGGGCCGCTTCGCCGGCAACTGCATCGCGCTGTCGGACGACCGGGTCTGGATCAGCCAGGCCGGTGCCGACGCCCTGCGGCCCGGCCAGCGTGACGCACTGGCCGAAGCGGGGTTCGCACTGGCCCCGGTGGCGCTGGACGAAATCGAGAAGGCGGGCGGCTCGCTACGCTGCTGTGTGGCGGAAATCTACTGAGGCCTGAACCCGCGCCTGCGCCAAGTGTTTGAAGGCCTTAGGGTTCAGATCGGATTCACCGCCTCCCGCCCAGACTTCGCGGCATGTTCCGGGTAGCCGGAAGCCCCCCTTGGAAGTAGTATCCAGACGATGTTGACCTCCCTTCGCCCCGTGCTGCTGCTGGCCGCGTTCCTCGCGGTGATGCCTGCGCATGCCCAGGAAGAGGAGGCGCCGCGGCCGCGCACCGAGCGCGAGTCCGCCGCCGACCGGGTCCGCCAGGTGGAGCGCGACGGCGGCCGGGTGCTGCAGGCCGAGCCCATGCAGCGCGGTGGCCGCGAGGTCTACCGCCTGAAGGTGCTGACCCCGGAGGGCCGGGTGCGCGTGCTGCACGACAGCCGCGGCCGCGAGCCGCGCCCCGAACGCACCCAGCGTCTGGACTCGGCGCGCCAGAGCCCGATGCTGCGTGGCCGCAATTCCCAGGACCGCTCCGCGCCGCCGCCCCCGGCCGCCGAGCGCCCGATGCCGCGTCGCGACGAAGGCGGCCGCGGTGGCCGCAACGATCGCGACTGAACTCCCGGCCCGCGAGGGCCGGTCCCCTGTCGAAAGGAGACGACATGCGCGTACTGCTGGTCGAGGATGAAGCTCCACTGCGGGAAACCCTGGCCGCGCGGCTCAAGCGCGAAGGGTTCGCCGTGGATACCGCCGGTGACGGCGAAGAAGGCCTGTACCACGGCCGCGAAGTGCCGTTCGACATCGCCGTGATCGACCTGGGCCTGCCCAAGATGTCGGGCATGGACCTGGTGAAGGCGCTGCGCGCCGAAGGCCAGAAGTTCCCGATCCTGATCCTGACCGCGCGCTCGAGCTGGCAGGACAAGGTCGAAGGCCTCAAGTCCGGCGCCGACGACTACCTGGTCAAGCCCTTCCACGTCGAGGAACTGCTGGCGCGCCTCAACGCGCTGCTGCGCCGCGCCGCCGGCTGGAGCAAGCCCACGCTCGACTGCGGCCCGGTCAAGCTGGACCTCTCGGCCCAGACGGTGACCGTCAACGGCAGCGGCGTCGACCTGACCAGCTACGAGTACAAGGTGCTGGAGTACCTGATGCTGCACGCGGGCGAGCTGGTGTCCAAGGCCGACCTGACCGAGCACATCTACCAGCAGGACTTCGACCGCGACTCCAACGTGCTGGAAGTCTTCATCGGCCGCCTGCGCAAGAAGCTGGACCCGGAAGGCGAGATCAAGCCGATCGAGACCGTGCGCGGCCGCGGCTACCGCTTCGCCATCCCGCGCGACGAGTAAAGCCGGGTGCGCGGCTGGCGCACCCTTTCGCTGCAGGCCCGGCAGCTGCTGGCGGCCAGCCTGGCGCTGGTGGCCTTCCTGGCCTTCACCGGCTATGCGCTGGACCGTGCCTTCGTGGACACGGCCCAGAACGCGCTGCGCGAGCGCCTGGCCAACCTGGCCCTGGGCTACATCTACGGCAGCGAGATCGACCGCAGCGGCGCCTTCATCCCGCCCGAGCCGCCGCTGGACGTGCGTTTCATGGTGCCCAAGAGCGGCCTGTACGCCAGCGTGCGCGGCGACAACCTGCGCTGGAATTCGGCCTCGTCCTTCGGCCGCTCGCTGCCGCCGCTGGAAATGCTCGAACAGGGCGAGCGTCGCTTCGAGGGTCCGCTGAGCATCGTCGACGGCCGCGGCACCGAGAACAGCGTCTACGCCTACTCGATCGGCGTGGTCTGGGAATCGAGCCAGGACACGCCGCTGACCATCAGCGTGTTCGAGGACGCCGGCCAGATCCAGGACCAGGTCAATGTGTTCCGGCGCGCGCTGTGGGGCTACCTCGGCTTCGCGGCGGTGGTGCTGGTGCTGGTGCAGATCCTGGTGCTGCGCTGGAGCCTGCTGCCGCTGCGCAACGTGGAGCGCGAGCTGGCGCGCGTGCGCCAGGGTGAAAGCCTGCGACTGTCCGGCGCCCACCCGCGCGAGCTGGAGTCGATCACCGAATCCATCAACAGCCTGATCGAAAGCGAACGCAGCCACCTCGAGCGCAGCCGCAACACGCTTTCGGACCTGGCGCACAGCCTGAAGACGCCGCTGGCCGTGCTGCGCTCGCGGCTCGACGCCGACGCCAGCCACGACGAGCTGCGCCGCGACGTCGCCGGCCAGGTGCAGCGCATGAACGAGATCGTGTCCTACCAGCTCTCGCGCGCCGCACGCAGCGGCCATGCGCTGTACTCGGCGCCGATCGAGATCGAGCCGCGCGCCGAGGAAATCGTCGCCGGCCTGGAAAAGGTCTACGTCGCGCGCGGCGTGCTGTGCGAGTTCGACATCGACAGCGCCGCGCGCTTCCATGGCGAGCTGGGCGACCTGCAGGAACTGCTGGGCAACCTGCTGGAAAACGCCTTCAAGTGGGCCAACAAGCGCGTGCTGCTGAGCGTGAAGGTCGAGACCGCGCCGGCCAACCGCCGCCCCGGCACCGTCATCACCGTGGACGACGACGGCCCCGGCATCCCGCCCGAGAAGGTCGAACTGCTGCTGCAGCGCGGCGTGCGCGGCGACGAGCGCGTGCAGGGCCATGGCATCGGCCTGTCCATCGTGCAGGACATCGTCACGGCCTATCGCGGTGAACTCAGCGTGGGCCAGGCCACCGAACTGGGCGGCGCGCGCTTCCGGGTGCGGTTCCCGCCGGCGTTCTGAATCGGCCCGCTCAGGCGGGCGCGGGGATCGGCGACGCGCCGTACAGACGCTGCAGGTGCGCGGCCACCGCAGGCATTTCGCGCTGCAGCAGGTCCGGTGCCGAGAAATGGTATTCGGTGGCGACCGCGAAGAATTCTTCCGGGGCCTCGGCGGCGTAGGCATCGATCGGCGTGTCTTCGCCTGCGTCCACGCGCGCGCAAAAAGCTTCGTACGCCGCCTGGAAATCGCGCGCCCAGTCGCGCTGCCAGGCCGCGGGCAGCGGCGGCGTGCCGTCCATCGCGCCGTCCAGCGCATCGAGCTTGTGCGCCATCTCGTGGGCGACCAGCTGGAAGCCCGCCTCGGGTTCGGCCAGGTCGGCCTCCACGTCGTCCCAGGACAGCACCAGCGGGCCCTGTTCCCAGGATTCGCCGGCCAGTTCCTCGTGCCATTCCGCCACCACGCCGGTGCCGTCGTCGTGGTGCTGGCGATGCACGCGGAAGGCGCCGGGGTAGACGATCACCTGGGACCAGCCGCGCAGGCCTTCGGCGCCGAATTCCAGCAGGGGCAGGCAGGCGAGGGCGGCCAGGCGCCGGCGCTGGGTCGCATCCAGCGCCAGGCCGTGCACCGGGGTGATGGTCTTGCCGGCCTGGAACAGCGCCACCAGGTCGAACAGTCGGGCCAGTCGCGCGGGCTCGAGCCGCTGCAGCCAGGGCAGGTCGGCCAACAGCGCGCGGGCATCGTCCCCGGCCAGCTCGGGCGGGGTGCTGCGGAAGCGTCGGAAGAGGGATTTCATGCCCGCAGGGTGCGGGCGCGGCGCGGACGAGGCAAGTCTGGCCGGAGGCCTGGCCTCAGCGGAACATGCCCGGCAGCAGGCTCTGCCAGCGCGGCGTGCCGCGGGCGCTGGTGCTGCGCGGACGCACCGGGGCCGGCGCGCCCGGGCGCGCGGTGCTGCTGGTGCCTTCGCCGTTGGCGGCCGGCTTTCCCGCGGCCGGCTCGGACTTGGGGCAGGCCTCGGATTCGGATTCCACCGGCACCGCCTCGGCGGCCTGGCTGCCGGTGGCGAACAGGGCAAGGCTGAGGACAAGCAGCATGCGGTACATGGCGGACACCTGCGGTGGGAGTTACCCAAGGGATGCCATCCGGCCCCCGAAGGTTGCAAGGCGGATTCTAACGCCGAATCGGCAAGCCGCGTCCGGACTTTGATGATGCGCCGCAGCATGGCGGCCGCCGCGGCTTCGGGCAGACTCCGGCAGCCCATGAATGTCGCCTTTCTAGACCTGCCGCGCCCGCTGATCCGCGGCCCCGCGCTGCGCCGCGCCCTGATCGCCGGGGCCCGGCGGGTGATCGCCCAGCGCGAGACCCTCAACAAGATCAACGTGTTCCCGGTGCCCGACGGCGACACGGGGAGCAACCTGGCCTTCACCCTGGGCGGCGTGTTGACCGGCGCGCTGAGCCGGCGCACGCAGGGCGCGGGTGACCTGCTGCGGCGCGTGGGCGAGGACGCGGTGGACGGTGCGCGCGGCAACTCCGGCGCGATCCTGGCGCAGTTCCTCACCGGCGTGGCCGAAGCCGCGGGACCGGTGCGCGCGCTGGAACCCGAGGCCTTGGCGCGCGCGGTGCGGGCCGGCGCCGACTCCGCGCGCCAGGCCCTGTCCGAGCCGCGCGAAGGCACCATCCTCAGCGTGATCACCGCCTTTGCCGAGGCGCTGGAACAGCGCAGCGCCGGCGACCTGGGCGGCTGGTTCCGCCGTGCGCTCGAACACAGCCGGCGCGCCTTGGCCAATACGCCCAACCAGCTGCCGGTGCTGGCGCGCGCAGGCGTGGTGGATGCGGGCGCGCAGGGCTTCGTGGACCTGCTCGAGGGCATCGACGACTTCATTTCGTCCGGCGCCGTGGATGCGGTCGGCGTGGCGGACGAACTGCCTGCCGACGTCGAGGCCGCGCAGGCCCACGGCGAACTGGGCGAGGGCGACCCGGCGCACCGCTGGTGCAGCGAATGCCTGCTGGTGGGCGAGGCCCTGGACAAGCCCGGCCTGCGCGCCGCGATGACGGCGCTGGGCGCGTCCTGCGTGGTGATCGCGGGCAGCCAGACCCGCCTGCGCCTGCACGCGCACGTGGCCGACCCGCGCGCGCTGTTCGAAACCGCGGCGCGCTTTGGCCACGTCGATGGCGCCAAGGCCGACGACATGCACGCGCAGGCGCGCACCGCCGCCGGTGCGGTCGGCGTGGCCGTGATCACCGACAGCGCCGCCGACCTGCCCGAAGCGGAGATGCAGCGCTACAACATCCACATGGTGCCGGCGCGCGTGAACTTCGGCGACCAGGACTACTTGGACAAGGTCGGGCTGTCGACCGCCGAGTTCTATCGCCGGCTGCGCACCGAGGCCGTGCTGCCGCGGACCAGCCAGCCGCCGCCGGGGGATTTCCGCCGGCAGTTCGAATTCCTGCTTTCGCATCACCGCGCGCTGGTCTACGTCGGACTGTCGCGGGCGGTGTCGGGCACGCTGCAGTCGGCGGAAACCGCGGCCCAGCGTGGCCATCCGGAGCGCACGCACGTGTTCGACACCGGCAACGCGTCGGGCGGCGAAGGCCTGCTGGCGCTGCGCGCCGGCGAAATGGCCGTGGCCGGCGCCGACGTGCCGGAGATCCTGACCGAACTGGCGCGGCTCAAGCCGCTGACCCTGACCTGGGCGCTGGCCCGCGACATCCGCCACGCCGTGCGCGGCGGACGCCTGCCGGCCTGGGCGCAGCCGGTGGTGGAATGGCTGGGGCTGACGCCGATCGCGAAAGTGAAGCCGGCCGGTCGCCTGGGCATGGCCGGGGGGCTGTTCGGAAAGACCCGTGTGGCCGAACGCTTCGCCGCCTACGTCGCCGCGCGCACGCCGCGTGGCAAACGCTGGCGACTGGTGGTGGGCCACTGCGACGCGCTGGCCGATGGCCAGGTGCTGCTGTCGGCGCTGCAGTCGCGGCTCGACATCGCCCAGGGCTGGCTGGTGGAAACCGGTCCGGCCATCGGCGCACACGCAGGCCCCGGTGCGCTGGTGGTGTCGCTGCAGCCGCTGGACTGACGGCCGCGGCCGCGCGGGCCATAATGCCGGCATGACCGCCGCGCTGTTCCTCCTGATCGCCTACCTGCTCGGCTCGCTCTCGGGCAGCCTGCTGCTCGGGCGGCTGCGTGGCGTGGACATCCGCACCCTGGGCAGCGGCAACGCCGGCGGCACCAATGCGCTGCGCACGCAGGGCTGGAAGTTCGCGCTGGGCACGGTGCTGGTGGACGTGGGCAAGGGCGTGCTGGCCGTGTGGCTGGCGCAGGCCTACGGCGGCGGCGCCGCCTGGCTGCCCTACGCCGCGGGACTGGCGGCCGTGGTCGGCCACGTGTGGCCGGTCTTCCATGGTTTCCGCGGCGGCAAGGGCGCGGGCACCCTGGTCGGTGCGCTGCTGGTGCTGTGGCCGCTGGCGGTGCTGGTGCTGATCGCCACCTGGCTGCTGGTGCTGAGCATCGGCGGTTACGTCGGGCTTTCGACCGTGCTGGCCGCGGTGTCGCTGGTGCCGCTGGCCGTGCTCACGGCGGCCGATGACACGCGGCTGGTGTTCTCGGTGGTGCTGGCGCTGTTCATCGCCTTCACCCATCGCGGCAATCTCGCGCGCCTTCGCGCGGGCACCGAGCCGCGCTTCGAACGCGCGCGGATCTGGTCGCGCCTGCGCCGAGGCGCGGCGTGAGCGAGCGCGCGCTGCTGCAACGGCTGGCCGCCGGCCCCGCCACCGGCGCGGAACTGGCGCGCGACTTCGGCCTCACCCGTGGCGGCGTGTGGAAGCGCATCCAGTCGCTGCGGGCGATGGGCGTGGACGTGCAGGCGCGGCCTGGCCGAGGTTATGCGCTGGCGCAGCCCCTGTCCTTGCTGGATGCCGATACGCTGCGTACGCAGCTGGCAGGCGACGCGCGGGCCGAACTGGCGGGCCTGGAGCTCGTGTTCGAAACCGACTCCACCAATGCACTGGCCCTGCGTGCGCCGGTGCCTGATCGCGGCAGCTTCGCGTGGCTGGCTGAGCGCCAGACCGCGGGCTGCGGGCGTCGTGGCCGCGCTTGGGCCTCGCCGCTGGCGGCGCATGTTTACCTGTCGCTGGCGCGTCGCTTCGACGGGGGCGTGTCGGCGCTGCAGGGGCTCAGCCTGGCGGTCGGCGTGACGGTGGCTGAAGCCCTGCATGGCCTGGGCTATGCCCAGGTCGGGGTGAAGTGGCCCAACGACCTGCTGGCCGAGGGACGCAAGCTCGGCGGCATCCTGGTGGAAATCGGCGGCGAGGCCTCCGGCCCGCTGCGCGTGGTGGTGGGCCTGGGCATCAATGTCGCGATGCCGACCGCGGCGGCGCGCGACATCGACCAGCCGTGGTGCGACCTGGCGGCGCTGTCGCCGGTGCCGCCGTCGCGGCAGGACGTGTGCGTGGCCCTGCTCGATGCGCTGCTGCCGATGCTGGCGCGTTTCGAACGCGAGGGCCTGGCCGCGTTCCTGGATGCGTGGGCGCGCCACGACCTGCTCGCGGGCCGCGCGGTGCGCGTGACCGATGCCGGCCGCGACTATGAAGGGGTGGCGCGGGGCATCCGTGCCGACGGCGCGCTGCGCGTGCAACTGTCCGACGGCGAGCGGTGTTTCCACGCCGGCGAAGCCAGCCTGCGGGCCGCATGAACTGGCTGCTCGACCTCGGCAATTCCCGGCTAAAGGTCGCGTCCTGGCGCGAAGGCGCGGGCCTGGGCGAGGTGCAGGCCTGGACCCACGGCGCCGCGGATTTCGCGCCGTCGATGCAGCGCTGGCTGGCTGGCGTCGCGCCCGGCGATCGCTGCTGGCTGGCCTCGGTGGCCGGCTCGGAGCTGACGGCGGCGGTGGCCGAGGCGCTGGCCAGCCATGGCAATGCGGCCACGCGTGCACGCACGCAGCCGGAGTGCGCCGGTGTGCGCATCGCCTATGCCGAACCCGCGCGCCTGGGCGTGGATCGTTTCCTGGGCCTGCTGGCGGCGCAGGCGCGCGGCGAAGGCCCGTGGCTGATCGTGTCGGCCGGCAGTGCGCTCACCGTCGACCTGCTCGACGGCGCCGGTCAGCATCGCGGCGGCGTCATTGCGCCCAGCCCCGAACACATGCGCGCGGCGCTGGCGGCGCGCTTTCCCGCGCTGGCCTTCGCTGGCGGCGAAGCCAGCGACTTCGCCACCGACACGGCCGACGCCCTGGCCAGCGGCAGCCTCGGCGCGGCGATGGGCCTGGTCGAGCGCAGCCATCGCCAGGCGGTGCGCCTGCTCGGCCGCGCGCCGCGGCTGTTGGTCAGCGGCGGTGGCGGCGCGCGCCTGGTGGAAAATCTCGAACTGGATTATCAACTCGCACCCTCGCTGGTGCTGGAAGGCCTGTCGGTTTACGCGGCGCAGGCCGGGAGTGGAACGGCATGATCGTGCGTGGCCTGGTGGTGTTGCTGGTGTGCCTGAACCTGGGCGTGGCCGCGTGGTGGGCGCTGCATCGCGCGCCGCCGCCGCCCGCGCCGCCGACGGTGGAGCAGGGCGTGGGCAACCTGGTGCTGCTGGGCGAAGCCGAGCCCGCACCCACGCCCGAGCAGATGGACGTGGGCGCGGTGCCGGTGCCACTGCCCGAGGCCCCCGCCTGCCTCACGCTGGGCCCCTTCGGCACGCCCGCCGAGCTGCGCGCGGCGATGGGCGCGCTGACGCCGCGGGTGGCACGCATCCAGTTCCGCGAAGTGGCGGGCACGCAGCTGCGCGGCTATCGCGTCTATCTGCCGGCCGCGCCCAGCCGCGAAGTGGCGCTGGCCACCGCACGCCAGCTAGCCGGCCGCGGCGTCAGCGACTACTACGTGGTCACCGCCGGCGCGCAGGAAAACACGGTGTCGCTGGGCCAGTTCCGTGACCTGGCCAATGCCGAGAAACGGCGCGACGAACTCGGCGCATTGGGCTTCCAGGCCGTGCTGGAACCGCGCACCGAAGACGCCGCGCAGTGGTGGATCGACCTGGCCGCCGATCCGGGGCTGGACTGGCAAAGCCTGTTGCCGCGTCCGGACGGCATCCAGGCGCGCGACGTGCCCTGCCAGTGAGGCCCGGGCCATCCGCCTCGGGTGCGGGTTAGAATCGCGGTCCATGCCGGCATAGCTCAGTTGGTAGAGCAACCGCCTTGTAAGCGGTAGGTCCCCAGTTCGAATCCGGGTGCCGGCACCAGATTAGGACGCCGCGTCGACAGTGCTGGCAATCGCCGGTGGATTGCGCTCCTATGGGCCTGCCCGGCCACCGGGCGGGGGGTGCGATGAAGCGGATGCGACAGCGGGGCAGGCAGCTTGCCTGTGGCGCCACGCGGGGCTGGTTGCCCCTGGCGGCGCTGTTGCTGGTGGGCCTGTGCGCCGTGCTGGCCGCGCGCTGGCGCTTTCCCGAGGTGGACTGGCTGACCCTGGTGGAAGTCGTGCTCGCGGGCACGTTCGTGGCGGTCTCGGTGCGGCTGTTCTCACTCGCGCGCCAGCGTGCCACCGAGGCCGGGGAGGCGGGCCGCCGGCTGCAGGCGGCGTCGGAAGAAAACGAGCGCACCCGCCTGGCGCTGGCGGCCGCGGAGCGTGAGCTCAGCGACATCTTCGAAAGCATCAGCGACGCCTTCTACACGCTCGATCGCGAGTGGCGCTTCGTGCTGCTCAATCCCCGCGCCGAGCAGCTGATGCAGCGGGCGCGCGGCGAGCTGCGCGGCCAGGTGGTCTGGGACGCGTTTCCGGAGGTGCGCGGATCGGAGATCGAGCGCCACTTCCGCACCGCCGTCGCCGAGAACCGCACCGTGCAGTTCGAGGTGCATTTCCCGCCGCTGGCGACCTGGTTCAATGTCCGCGCCTTTCCGCATCCCAACGGTCTGGCGGTCTACTTCCAGGACGTGGGCGACCGCAAGCGGGTGGAGCTGCAGCTGCAGGCGGCCCAGGCCACGTCCGAGCGCGCGCAGCGCCTGGCGCGGCTGGGAGCCTGGGAGTACGACTTCGGTACCGGCGAGCTGCGCTGGTCGGACGACGTGCTGCGCATCTTCGGCATGGACCGGTCGCAGCTGGCGCGGGGCTTGCCTGCCCTGCTCGAGCGGGTCCATCCCGAAGACCGGGACAAATTGATGCAGGCCCAGCGCAGCCTGAGGGCCGGCGGCGAGGACAGCCAGCTCGACTACCGGGTGGTGCTGGCCGACGGCGAAACCCGCCACGTGCGCGAAATCGGCACCCGGGTCACGGACGGGAACGGCACCGTGGTCGCCGTGGCCGGCGCCATCCAGGACATCACCGAAAGCCAGCGTGCCGAGGCGGCGCTGCGCCAGATCACGTCCCGCCTGGAGGCCGCGCTGGCACTGAACCGGCTGGTGATGGACAACTCGCTGGACATCATCTGCGCGATGGACATGAACGGCCGGTTCTCGCAGGTGAGTGCCGCCTGCCAGCCGATCTGGGGCTATGCGCCCCAGTTCCTGATCGGGCGCGCCTACCTGGACTTCCTGCACCCCGACGACCGCGGCGAAAGCCTGCGCGCGGCCGCCGAGATCCGCGCCGGCCACCCCACCCTCGACTTCCGCAACCGCTTCATCACCGCCTCCGGACAGGTGCGCACGATGCAGTGGTCTTCGGTGTGGTCGCCGCGCGACCGGCTGATGTTCGCGGTCGCCCGCGACGTCACCGATTCGCAGCAGCAGTCGCGGGCCCTGGTGGAGGCCAAGGAGAGCCTGATGCGCGCCCAGGCAGTGTCGCGGCTGGGCGCGTGGGAGCTGGACGTGGCCAGCGGACGCCTGCACTGGTCGGAACGCGTGCACGAGATCTTCCGGGTGGGCCCGGAGGAATTCTCCGGAAGGCTCGACGCGTTCACCGACCGCGTGCATCCCGAGGACCTGGAGGCCTTGCTGGCCAGCCAGGCCCGTACGCTCGCTGGCGAGGGCGATCTCGACCTGGAGCACCGCATCCTGCTTCCGGACGGCGGCATCGGCTACGTGCATGAGCGCGCGCGCCTGCTGCGCGACGAACTGGGGCGGCCCTGGCTGCTGTCGGGCACGGTGCAGGACGTCACCGAACGGCGCCAGCAGGAGGTCCTGCTGCGCGAGAGCGAACAGCGCCTGCGCACCATCGTCGATTCGGCGCTGGACGGCATCGTGTCCATGTCGGGCGACGGGCGGATCGTGGAATTCAACCCGGCCGCGGAGCGCATCTTCGGCTGCCGCCGCGACGCGGTGGTGGGACAGCTGCTGGCGGACGTGATCGTGCCCGAGCGGCTGCGCGAGGCGCATGCCGCCGGCCTGCGCCGCTACCTGGCCACCGGCCGCGCGCAGGTGATGCAGCGCCGGCTGCAGATGCCGGCCCTGCGGGCCGATGGCACCGAGCTGCTGGTGGAGCTCGCGATCACGCGCCTGGGCGAGGCCGAACCGGTCGTGTTCACGGGATTCGTGCGCGACATCACCGAGTCGCGCCGTGCCGAGGCGCTGGAAGCCGGCCAGCGTGCCATCCTGGCAGGCATCGCCGCGCGCCGGCCGCTGGCCGAAAGCCTGAGCGACATCACACTGCTTTACGAGCAGGCTTACCCGGACGCGCTGTGCTCGATCCTGCTGCTCGATGAGGCCGGGCAACGGCTGTTGCTGGGGGCCGCGCCCAGCCTGCCAGCGGAGTTCAGCGCGGCGATCCATGGCGCGGAAATCGGCCACGGCGTCGGCTCCTGCGGCACGGCGGCGTGGCGGGGCGAGCGTGTCGTGGTCAGCGACATCGCCGGCGATCCCCTGTGGCGGGACTACGCCGCACTGGCGGCACAGCACGACCTGCGCGCGTGCTGGTCCGTGCCCGTGAAGCGCGGCGACGGGCGCGTCCTGGCTACCTTCGCCACCTACTACCGCGGCGTCCGGGAACCGACCGTGTCCGAGCTGCTGGCCATGGATACGCTGGGTTCGATCACCGCGATGGCGATCGAGCAGGCGCACGCGTACCAGGCGCTGGCCGATGCCCGCGACGCCGCCGAAAACAGCAGCCGCCAGCTGCGCCGGCTGAGCCAGGCGGCGATCGCGGTGAACCGCAACCTGGGTGACGCCGGCCTCTACCAGCAGCTGGTGGACCAGCTTCGGGAAACCCTGGGCAGCCACCTGGCCGTCGTCAGCCTGAACGTGGATGGCAGCCACGCCCAGCAGATCCACGCGGTGTCGCTGTCGGAAAAGTACGCCGCATGGAAGGACTACACCACGCCCTCCGACGGCAGCGGCATCTACGCGCTGGTCTGCGAGACCAACCAGGCGATGCGCCTGGACCAGGCCGAGCTGGAGGCGCACCCGCGCTGGCGCGGCTACGGTCCGCACGCGGCAGGCCATCCGCCGCTGCGGGGCTGGCTGGCGGTGCCGTTGATCGCCAGCGACGGCCGCAACCTGGGCCTGCTGCAGCTGAGCGACAAGGACAGCGGCGACTTCACCGAGGACGACGAGCAGGTGGCCGTGCAGTTCGCGCAGATGGCTTCCATCGCCATCGAGCGCGCGGCGCTGATGCAGCGCCTGGCCGTGCGCGACCGGTTTTTCGACATGTCGCTGGAGGTGTTCGTCATCTTCGACCCGGTGCGGATGCGCTGGGTGCAGGTCAACGCCGCCCTGGAGAACATCACCGGCTACTCGGCGCAGGAGCTGTGCTCGCGCGATTTCCTGGAGTTCGTGCATCCCGACGACCGCGCCGCCAATGCCGAACGCGCGCGGCGGCTGCGGGAGGGCCTGCCCGTGGCCCCTTCCAACCTCAACCGTTACCTGCGCCGCGGCGGCGGGATCCGCTGGCTGGAGTGGGTGTCCGTGCGGTCGCCGGACGGCCTGGTGTACGGCGTGGCGCGCGACGTCACCGATCGCCGGCAGGCGGAGCTTGCGCTGCGCCAGTCCCTGGCCGAGCTCGACAGCCGCAACCGGGAGCTGCAGGATTTCGCTTTCATCGCCTCGCACGACCTGCAGGAGCCGCTGCGCAAGATCCGCGCCTTCTCCGACCGGCTGCAGCAGCGTTACGCCGCGCAGCTGCCACCCGAGGCGCGCGATTACCTGGACCGCTCCGGCAAGGCGGCGTCGCGCATGCAGACGCTGATCGACGACCTGCTGGCCTATTCGCGGGTCGCGCGCGGAAACGCCTTCGTGCCGGTGGACCTCAATGCCCTGCTGGCCACGGTGCTGGAAGACCTGGAGGCGCGGCTGGAGTCCAGCGGCGGGCGCGTGCAGGCGGGCGACCTGCCCACGCTGGACGGCGATGCCAGCCAGCTGCGGCAACTGTTCCAGAACCTTCTGTCCAACGCCCTCAAGTTCCGCAGCCGGGAGCGTCCGCCCCTTGTCACGCTCGACGCGTTGCCGGTTTCTGTGGACGGCATCCCGGCCTGGGAAATCCGGATCGCGGACAATGGCATCGGCTTCGACCCCCGGCATGCCGACCGCATCTTCGGGCCCTTCCAGCGCCTGCATGGGCGGCAGGACTACGAGGGCACGGGCATCGGGCTGGCGATCGTGCGTCGCATCGCCGAACGACACGGCGGCTCGGTGACTGCCGAAGGCAGGCCCGGAGAGGGCGCTGTCTTCCGGCTGGTGTTGCCGCAACATCCCCCTGCGGAGGCGGAATCCGTCTCGGCGGCACCCCCTGGCCCGGTTTCCGGCCGCGGATTGGAGTAACGTCAGGCATGGCCATGGTTTCGTCCGCAGACAGCGCCCGCAGGCTGGTCACCATCCTGGTGGCCGAGGACGACGCCGATGACCGGCTGATGACGGCCGAAGCCTTCCGCGAATGCCGGCTGGACAACCCGATCCAGTTCGTGGCCGACGGCGAAGCGCTGATGGACTATCTGCACCATCGCGGCCCCTACGCCGACCCCGACGCCCACCCCCTGCCCGGCGTCATCCTGCTCGACCTCAACATGCCGCGCATGGACGGCCGCGAGGCCTTGCGCGAAATCAAGTCCAATGCCCGTTTCAGCGACATCCCGGTGGTCATCCTCACCACCTCTAAAGCCGAAGAGGACGTCGCCATGTGCTATCGCAACCGCGCCAACTCCTTCATCACCAAGCCCGTCACCTATGCCGCACTGATCGACGTGGTCAGGACCCTGGGCAAGTACTGGCTGCAGATCGTGGACCTGCCGGCACGCGGCGCGGGAACCCAGGCATGACCGCCGCGCACCTGCGCGTGCTGGTGGTGGACGACGACGAAGAAGACTTCCTGATCCTGCGCGACCTGCTCGCCGACTTCCCGACGCAGGCGTTCACGCTGGAATGGGTACCGACGCTGGCGGACGGCATCCGCCACCTTCGCGCCGGCCTGCACGACGTCTACCTGGTGGACTACCTGCTCGGACCCGACAACGGCATGGACCTGGTGCGGCTGGCGGTCGCCGAGGGCAGCGCGCACCGTCCGGTGATCATGCTCACCGGCCACGGCAGCGCCGAAGTGGACCGCGAGGCGCTGGATGCCGGCGCGGCCGACTACCTGGTCAAGGGCAACATCGACGGCGAGAAGCTGGCGCGGTCGCTGCGTTACGCGGCCGAGCGGGCCCGGCACGTGGGCGAGCTGGAAGAAAGCAAGCAGCGCTACCGCCTGCTGTTCGACAGCAATCCCTTCCCGTCCTGGGTGTATGACATCCAGACCCTGCGCTTCGTCACCGTGAACGCGGCCATGGTCGCCACCTACGGCTACGGGCGCGAGGAGCTGATGGACGGCATGACCGTGGCCGACATCCGCACGCCCCAGGACCGCGAGCGGCTGGTGGCGGCCCTGGAAAGCTGGGGCAACCGCGAGGGCTACGCCGGCACCTGGCAGCACCGGCGCAAGGACGGCAGCCTGCTGTGGGCCGACATCACCACCCACGCCCTGCAGCTCGACGGGCGCGCCTGCCGGCTGGTGATCGCCAACGACGTGACCGCGAAACGGGCCACCGGCGAACGCCTGCTGCTGCTGCAGCGGGCGGTTGAATCCAGCGTCAACAGCATCGTGATCACCGACAACAAGGCGCCCGACCAGCCGATCATCTACGTCAACCCGGCCTTCGAACAGATGACCGGCTACAGCGCGGCGGAGGCGGTGGGGCGCAACTGCCGGTTCCTGCAGTTCGAAGGCACCGACCAACGCGAGCTCGACATCGTGCGCGCGGCGCTGCGCGACGAGGTGGACTGCAACGTGATCCTGTGCAACCAGCGCAAGGACGGCGCGCCCTTCTGGAACCACCTGCACCTCTCGCCGGTGCGCGACGACGCCGGCCAGGTGATCAACTACGTGGGCGTGCAGAGCGACCTGACCGAGCGGCATCGCGTGGAGGCCGAGCTGGCCTTCACCAGCAGCCACGATCCGCTCACGGGTCTGCCGCGCTACCAGGCGATGGAGGCCGCGCTGGGCGAGATGCTGGCGGACGGCGCCGGTCCGGTGACCATGCTCTACATCGACATCGACCGGTTCCACGCCATCAACGAATCCATGGGGCACCTGGTCGGCGACGAGGCGCTGCACATCCTGGCCGAACGCATGTGCCAGGCGCTGGGCGACTGCGGGAAGCTGTCGCGCTTCGCCGGCGACGAATTCGTCACCGTGCGCCATGGCCTGGACCGGCCGCAGGCGCTGGCGCTGGCCGAGGCCGTCCGCGCGCGGGTGGCCGAGCCGATCGAGGGCGATGGCTATCGGCTGTACCTCACCGCCAGCGTCGGCATCAGCCGCTCGCCGGAACACGGCGACACCGGCCTGGACCTGCTGCGCCGCGCGGAGGCGGCCATGACGCGCGCCAAGCGCCAGGGTCGCGACCAGGTCTGCGAATTCTCCGCCGACCAGATGCACGAGCTCGAAGACCGGCTGGTGCTGGGTGGGCGCCTGCGCCGGGCGATCGGCCGCGGTGAGCTGTCGCTGCACTACCAACCGCAGCTGGATGCCGCCAGCCGCCGCGTCACCGGGTTCGAGGCGCTGGTGCGCTAGACCAGCCCGGACATGGGGCCGGTACCGCCGGGGCGCTTCATTCCGATCGCCGAGACCATGGGCCTGATGCCCGAGGTCGGCGACTGGGTGCTCAACGAGGCTTGCCGGCAGCTCAGGCTCTGGCTCGACCGGGGCTACGACGACGTCACCGTGGCCATCAATTTTTCGGCCCAGCAGCTGCAGCGGCCCGACGTGTGCGAACACATCCGCCAGGCGCTGGCGCGACATGGCGTGCCGGCGCACATGCTGGAGATCGAGCTCACCGAAAGCTCGCTGATGGAGAACGTGGAGCGCGTGCAGGACCGCCTGGCCGAGCTCAAGGCCCTGGGCCTGAAGCTGTCGCTGGACGACTTCGGCACCGGGTACTCCAGCCTGTCCTACCTGCGGCATTTTTCGCTGGACAAGCTCAAGATCGACCGCAGCTTCGTCAAGGAACTTCCGCACAACGCCAACGACGGGGTGCTGGCCCGCACCATCGTGGCCATGGCCCACCAGCTGCGGATGGTGGTCGCGGCCGAAGGCGTGGAGACCGCGGAGCAGGCCACCTTCCTCAGCGGGATCGGCTGCGACGAGCTGCAGGGCTACCATTTCGGGCGGCCGGTACCGGCGGAAGACATCGACCGGCTGCTGGCCGCGCGTTGACGGGCGGCTTATCCTGCCCGTCCCTGTCTTGTCTCCGAGTATCGCCATGAGCAAGTCCACTTCCCCGATCGCGCTGATCGGCGCGCCCACCGACATCGGCGCCGGCCACCGCGGCGCCTCCATGGGACCCGAAGCGCTGCGCGTGGCCGGACTGGCCGAGGCCCTGCGCGACCGCGGGCTTACCGTGCACGACACCGGCAACCTGCTCGGGCCCTTCAATCCCTGGCAGCCGCCGCACGACGGCTACCGGCACCTGGACCAGGTGGTGGCCTGGAACCGGCTGGTGATGGACGCGATGTACGCGCAGCTGCAGCAGGGCCACCTGCCGGTGCTGCTGGGCGGCGACCATTGCCTGGGCGTGGGCAGCATCACCGCCGTGGCGCGCTGGTGTCGCGAGAACGGCAAGAAGCTGCGCGTGCTGTGGCTGGACGCGCACGCCGACTTCAACACCAGTGACGTGACGCCCTCGGGCAACGTGCACGGCATGCCGGTGGCCTGTCTGTGCGGCCTGGGTCCGCAGCCGTTGACCCACCTGGGCGGCAGCTCGCCGGCGGTGCAGCCGGCGCAGATCCGGCAGATCGGCATCCGCTCGGTGGACCAGGGCGAGAAGCGCCTGATCAAGGAATACGGGCTGGACGTCTACGACATGCGCTACATCGACGAGATCGGCATGAAGCGGGCGATGGAGGAAGCGCTGGAGGGCGTGGACGCCGACACCCACGTGCACGTGAGCTTCGACGTGGACTTCCTGGATCCGGCGATCGCTCCCGGCGTGGGCACCACCGTGCCCGGTGGACCCAACTACCGCGAGGCCCAGCTGGTGATGGAAATGATCGCCGACACCGGGCGCCTGGGCTCGCTGGACATCGTCGAGCTCAACCCGGCCTTCGACGACCACAACCGCACCGGATTGCTGGCGGTGGACCTGGTGGAAAGCCTGTTCGGCAAGTCCACCCTGATGCGGGACTGAGCCGCTGCCGGGCCGGACCCATTGACAGGCGCCGGGCGGGGCATAGACTCAGCTCACCTACCGAGGAGATCCCGATGAACCGCAACCGCCTGATCCTGCTTGCCCTGCTCTCCGCGTTCGTCCTGTCCGCCTGCAACACCGTCGCCGGCGTCGGCGAGGATGTCCAGAAGGCCGGCGAAGTGGTCGAAGAGACCGCCGAAGACGCCAAGAACTGAGTTTCACCCCTGGGGTGAACGAAAAGGCCGGGCGGCGACGTCCGGCCTTTCTGTTTGGAGCCTGCGTGGCGGGCGCCGCGCAGTCCGGTCGGGAACCCGCTCAGTACGGGTCGGGCACGAAACCGATCGGGAAGGCGGTGGGCTCGCCGTAATCGTGCGGCCAGCGCGCAGGCAGGATGCCGCGGGCGACCAAGGCCCGGGTGGAGTCGTACCAGACCGACAGCTGCTGGTTGGGGCGCGGGCTTTCGCGTTCAAAGGAGGTTGCGGTGGCCGCGTCCCAGCGCCGCTGGCCGTGGCCGGTGCCCAGCTGCTGGCGCGCCGCGGATTCGCCCAGGCCACGCTCGTAATCGGCGGAGGCGGCATCGGCGGTGGCGCCGCCGCGCGACTCGGCCTTGGCCATCGGCGCAGCCGCGGAGGGATAGGGCCCGGAGCGTTCGCTGCGGTCCTGCCACGGCGCCGGGTAGTGCGGCGCGGGCATCGGGCGGCGCTCGCGGAAGGCGGCGACGCCGATCACCCCCACATTCTGCGGACGGCCCGTGCGCGCGGCATAGCTGTCGTCCAGCGAAGTGAAGTGGAACTCGGCGATCTCGGACAGGTTCTTGCGCCAGCCGCGCACTTCCAGGCGCTGCCAGGGGCCGAGCACGTAGCCGGTCTGCTGCGCGCCGGCGGTCTGGCCGCTGATGGCGTTGACGCCGTCCACCGAGACCACGGCCAGCACGCGTTCACCGGTCAGGTTCTGCAGCACGACGGCATAGCGGTGGCCGGCGCGGCCCTCGATGTAGTCGCGGCCGCGGTGCGGGTACTGGGGCAGGGTTTCCTGGCGCTCCAGGTCGAGCACCTGCAGCGAGACCAGGGTCTGGGCGCGGGCGCAGCCGGGCAGGCTGGCCAGGGCGGCGAAGGCGAACAGGGCGGCGAGCAGGCGTTTCATGCGGAGCTCCTTGGTTGGGCAAGGGTTTCAACGCGCCCGTGCGCGGAACGGGGTTACCGGGGGCCACAGGGGGCTAAAATGGCGAAGAATCCCCAGCAGACCCCTCCATGCCCGCGACCCGCGTCCTCACCGGCATCACCACCTCCGGCACGCCCCACCTGGGCAACTACGCCGGGGCGATTCGTCCCGCCATTGCGGCCAGCCGGCGCGCGGGGGTGGAGAGCTTCTACTTCCTGGCCGACTACCACGCGCTGATCAAGATCCAGGATCCGGCGCGCGTGCAGCGCTCGACCCTGGAAATCGCGGCCAGCTGGCTGGCCTGCGGGCTGGAGCCGGACAAGGTGTGGTTCTACCGCCAGTCCGACATTCCCGAGATCCCCGAGCTGACCTGGCTGCTCACCTGCGTGGCCGGCAAGGGCCTGCTCAACCGCGCGCATGCCTACAAGGCCGCGGTGGACCGCAACCTGGAGGCGGGCGAGGACGCGGATGCGGGCATCAGCGCCGGCCTGTTCATGTATCCGGTGCTGATGGCCGCCGACATCCTGATGTTCAAGGCGCATTCGGTGCCGGTGGGCCGTGACCAGATCCAGCACATCGAGATGGCGCGGGATTTCGGCGCGCGCTTCAACCATCTCTACGGCGAGCATTTCGTGCTGCCGGAGGCGGCCATCGAAGAATCGGTGGCGACGCTGCCGGGCCTGGACGGCCGCAAGATGAGCAAGAGCTACGACAACACCATTCCGCTGTTCGCGCCCCCGGCCGAGCTGCGCAAGCTGATCTTCTCGATCGTCACCGACTCGCGCGCGCCCGGCGAGCCGAAGGAGACGGAAGGGTCGGCACTGTTCCAGCTCTACCAGGCCTTCGCCACGCCGGAGCAGACCGCGGCCTTCGCGCAGGCTTTTGCCGACGGCATCGGCTGGGGCGAGGCGAAGCAGGCGCTGTTCGAGCGCATCGATGCCGAGGTGGCGCCGATGCGGGTGAAGTACGAGCAGCTGATGGCCAAGCCGGTGGAGATCGAGGCCGTGCTGGTGGAAGGCGCCATCAAGGCGCGCCGGGTGGCGACGCCGCTGCTGCAGGCGCTGCGTCATGCGGTGGGCCTGCGCGACCTGCGGGCGCAGTTCGAGGCGCGGCCGGCCGGGAAGGCCAAGGTGGCGCTGCCGCAGTTCAAGCAGTACCGCGAGGCCGATGGCCGGTTCTACTTCAAGCTGGTGTCGGCCGACGGCCGCGAGCTGCTGCAGAGCGTGGCGCACGGTTCGCCGCGCGAGGCCGGCGAGCGCATCGCGCGGCTCAAGCGCGACGGCGCGGCCGGCCTGCGGCACGTGGCGGGCGAGGGCCTGCACCTGGCCGGCGAACTGATCGGCAAGCTGTCCGAGGATGCGGTGGTCGAAGAAGTCACCGCCGCCCTGGCAGCCCTGTCCGAGCCCGCGTAAATCAAATCCGGGGTCAGAGTACGTTTATCTTCCGCCGTGATGCGGCAGGCGGCCGGGCGCGGCGATGGAAGATAAACGTACTCTGACCCCGGATTTTCTTGGCGGCTTCACGTTCGATTAATGGGTGCGGTGGCGGGATAGGGCCATGGATACGTTGACTGTTCACGATCCCAGTGGTCCGTAGCCGCATCGTCGCCGACCCGGGTGCCGACGAGGCGCAGCGGCTGGCTGCGCTGCGGCGCTACCGCATCCTCGACACACTGCCCGAGCGGGCCTACGACGACATCGTGCGGCTGGCGAGCACGCTCTGCGGCACGCCCATTTCCACCGTGACCCTGATCGATGCCGAGCGGCAGTGGTTCAAGGCCAGCGTCGGCGTGGAAGACCGTGAGACCTCGCGCGACATCGCCTTCTGCGACCACGCCATCCGGCAGCCCGAGGAAATGTTCGTGGTGGACAACGCGTCGCTGGACCCGCGCTTCGCCGACAACCCGCTGGTTACAGGTGGGCCCGAGATCCGTTTCTACGCCGGAATGCCGCTGGTGGATTCGGATGGCGCCGCCTTGGGTACGGTTTGCGTGATCGACCGCAAGCCACGGGAACTCACCGACGAGCAGCGCGACGGGCTGCGCGCGCTGGCCCGGCAGGTGGTGGCCCTGCTTGAACTGCGGCGCATGAACCTGGACATGCAGCGCCTGCTGGCCGAGCGCGAGATGCTGACCACCAGCCTGATGAGCTATCAGCAGGAGCTGGAAGGGCGCAACCAGGCGTTGTCGATGGAGGCCAACCGCGACCACCTGACCGGACTGATGAACCGCGGCGGGCTCGACCGCCTCAAGGGCGACGCGCGCGCGGGGCGGGTGCGATTCAGCGGACCCTACGTGGTGGCGGTGCTGGACATCGACCACTTCAAGCGCGTCAACGACGGCTTCGGCCACGCGGCCGGCGACGAGGTGCTCAAGGCGGTTGCGGCCGACATCCGCAATGGCATCCGCGGCGGCGACGTGGCGGGGCGCTATGGCGGCGAAGAATTCGTCGTGTTCCTGCCCGACACCTCGGTGGAAGGGGCGCAGAGCGTGATCGAGCGCATCCGCCTGGCGGTGTCCGGGCGCGACGACCTGCCGACCCCGGTCACGCTGTCGGCCGGCCTCGCCGCCGGTGTGGTCGGCACGCACGCCGTCGAAGACGTCTTCCTGCGCGCCGACCAGGCGCTGTACCAGGCCAAGCGCGCCGGCCGCAATCGCGTCGAAATCTCCCGCGACTGAAGCAGATCCGAGTCAAATCCGGGGTCAGAGTACGTTTATCTTCCTCCGCCGCAAACAGCGGCCTGCCGGGCCACGGAGGAAGATAAACGTACTCTGACCCCGGATTCGTTTTTTCTATGGGTGGACGTTGGCGTTGTTGCGGTGCAGGCGGGTGCGGGTGCGGATCACGCAGAAGCGGTGGCCGGTGGGGGCTTCGAGCACGATCCAGCGGGTGTCGTGCGGTCGGGCGATTTCTTTCGCGCCCAAGGCGACCAGCCGTGCGGCCTCGGCCTCGATGTCGTCGCTTTCGATGTCCAGGTGCACGCGCGAGGGGTGCGACACTTTCTGCACCTCGATGTGCAGGCCCAGCGGGCTGCCGTCGAGGCAGGCGTACTTGTCGTCGCCGCCCTCATCCGGCTCGGTGATGGCCAGGCCGAGCGCCTTGCTCCAGAAGTCGGCGGCCTGGCCCAGCGAGCCGCCCTCGCAGTCAATGATGAAACCCGCCAGCCGGCTGCGGTGTGCCATGTCAGTTCGGCCGCTGCAGGTCGTCCATCAGCGCGCGCAGGAAACGCGCGGCCTCGCCGCCGGTGGCGGCGCGATGGTCGAAGGTGAGCGAGATCGGCATCGTGCGGTGCGTTTCCAGCCCGCCCAGCACCGGCACCACCGCGTGGTAGAGCCGGCCCGCGCCGACGATGCACACGCAGGGCGGCACCACCACCGGCGTGGCGTACTTGCCGGCGAACACGCCGAAGTTGGACAGCATCAGCGTGTAGTCGCGCAGGTCCTCCGGCGGCAGGCTGCGCGCCTTGACGCCGTCGCGGATGCGGTTGAGCTCGCCGCGGATCTGCCAGGCATCCAGCGCCTGGGCGCCGCGCAGGTTGGCCACGAACAGGCCGTCGGCCGAATCGATGGCGATGCCCACGTCCACGCGCGAGTGCCGCCGCAGCGTGCCTTCCTTCGCGTTGAACCAGGAGTTGAGCGCCGGCACCGCCTGCGCGGCCACGGCCAGGCCGCGGATCAGCCGCGCCATGATGTCCTCCCCCGGCGCCCAGGCGTGGATGTCGGCATCGTCCATCAGCGTGGTCGGCACCACCTCGGCATGCGCCTGCGACATGGTGCGGATCATGTTGCGACGCACGCCGCGCACCGGATCGTCCAGGTCGAGCTTGGCATCGGCATCGCGCGGCATGGCCGCGGGTGCGGGTCGCGGGGCCGTGGGACGCGGCGCGGCCGGTGCCGGCGCGCGGCCGGCGGGCAAGGGCGCGGGGCCGGCTTCGGCCGCGCGCTTCACATCCGCCATCGTCACCACGCCGTCGGCACCGCTCGGGCGCACGCGCGACAGGTCCACCTTCAACTTCTTCGCCAGCGCACGCACCGCGGGCATGGCCTTGACGCCGCCGACCGCAACCGCCTGCTCCACGCGAACGGCGTTGGAGCTTTGCATCGCACCAACGACGGTGCCGGCATCGCCGCCGTCCTGCTCCGGCGCGGCGCCTTCGTCTTCCAGCAACTCGCCGCCGACGTCCGAGGCCACCACCGTGGTGGCCTCGCCGTCATCGCGGGCGGGCTCGTCGGGCACGGGCTTGCCGGCGCCCTTGTGGCCATGGCCGTGCGAATGGCCGGTGTCCTGCGCGTCGGCGCGCTGGGGCAGCGAAGGATCCAGCTCCACCTCGGCCAGCCAGCTGCCGGTGGTGATCACGTCGCCGGCGGCGCCCGCCAGCCGCGTCACCTTGCCCGAGAACGGCGAGGGCACCTCGACCACGGCCTTGGCGGTTTCCATCGACACCAGCGGCTCATCCAGGCGCACCACGTCGCCCACCTTGACCAGCCACTCGACGATCTCGGCGTCGGGCAGGCCTTCGCCCAGATCGGGCAGCAGGAACAGTTTTTTCTCGCTCATCGGTCAGCTCGTCCCAGGTTCGATGTGGAGGTCGCGCTCGGGCAACCAGCCGGTTTCGCCAATCTCGTTTTCCGCCCACCACCAGCCGCCGGCGAACTCGATCAGGCGCACGCTGTCGCCGGCATTGGCGTCGAGTTCGCGCGCGTCGTAGTCACGGACGGCCACGTTGCCGTCCAGCCGGTCCTGGTGCACCCAGCCGCTGCGGCCGCGGGCATCGGTGGCCCAGAGGAACTCGGGCCAGTCGTTGTCGCGGATGCCCAGCACCAAGGTTTCGCCGGCCTGGAAGGCGATCGGGTTGGCATGCTGCCGGCGGTAGTTGCGTAGCAGGCGGGCTTGCATGGGCTCAGCCCGCGGCGACCGCGCGCTTGCTGGCCGCGACAATCTTTTCCACGCTGGGCAGGTATTTCATCTCCAGCCGGAACAGCGGGATGTGCGTGTCGTAGCCGGTGACGCGCTCCACCGGCGCCACCAGGTCGTACATCGACTCCTCGGCCAGGCGCGCGGCGATCTCGGCGCCGAAGCCGGCGGTCTTGGCGGCCTCGTGCACGATCACGCAGCGGCCGGTCTTGGCCACCGATTCGCGGATGGTGTCGAAGTCCAGCGGCTTGAGCGTGGCCACGTCGATCACCTCGGCGCTGATGCCCTCGGCGGCCAGCGCTTCGGCGGCCTCCAGGGTTTCCTTCACCTGCGCGCCCCAGCTGACCAGGGTGACGTCGCTGCCGTCGCGCAGCACGAAGCACACGTCCAGCGGCAGCGCCTCGCCGTCGTCGGGCACCTCTTCCTTGTACTGGCGGTAGATGCGCTTGGGCTCGAAGAAGATGACCGGGTCCGGGTCGCGGATCGCCGCCAGCAGCAGGCCGTAGGCGCGCTGCGGCGAGGAGGGCATGACCACGCGAAGGCCGGGCACGTTGGTGAAGATGGACTCGTTGGCCTCGGAATGGTGCTCGGGCGCGCGGATGCCGCCGCCCCAGGGCACGCGCAGCACCATCGGGCAGGTCATGCGGCCGCGCGTGCGGTAGCGGAAGCGCGCGGCGTGGCAGACGATGTGGTCCACCATCGGGTACATGAAGCCATCGAACTGCGCTTCGGCCACCGGCTTCATGCCCTGGGTGGCCAGGCCGACCGTGAGGCCGGCGATGGTGGTTTCGTCCAGCGGCGTGTCCAGCACGCGCTGGTCGCCGAACTGCTGCTGCAGGCCGGCGGTGGCGCGGAACACGCCGCCGTTGACGCCAACGTCCTCGCCCAGCACCAGCACGGTCTCGTCGTGCTTCATTTCCCAGGCCAGGGCCTGGGTGATCGCCTCGATCAGGGTGATGGCGGCCATCTCAGCGGCCCTCCCACTTCAGCGCATCGGCGCGCTGCGCCTGCAGGTCGGCCGGCAGTTCGGCGTAGAGATAATCGAACATCGCCTCCACCGGCTGCACCTTGGTCTCGAGGTAGGCGTTGACCTCCTCGTCCACGCGCTTGCCGCATTCTTCCTTCCACGCGGCCTCTTCGGACTCGCTCCACACGCCTTCGCTGATCAGGAAGGTGCGCAGGCGCGACATCGGTTCGCGTTCCCACGCGGACTTCACCTCGGCGTCGTCGCGGTAGCGGCGCGCATCGTCGGCGGTGGTGTGGTCGGACAGGCGGTAGGTGACCAGCTCGAGCACGCTGCCGCCGTGGCCGTTGCGCGCGCGCTTGATGGCATGGTCCATCGCGGCGCGCACGGCGATGATGTCGTTGCCGTCCACCTGCACGCAGTCCAGCCCGCCGGCCAGGCCCTTCTGGGCCAGGGTCTTGGCGCCGGTCTGCGACTTGCGCGGCACCGAGATCGCCCACTGGTTGTTGATGATGCACAGCACGAAGGGCAGGGTGTAGGCGCCGGCCGAATTGATGGCGGCGTAGGTGTCGGTCTTGGAGCTGCCGCCGTCGCCCACGCAGGTGACCGCCACCCGCGGTTCGCCGCGCAGCTTGAAGGCCAGCGCCGCGCCGGCGGCGTGCAGGCACTGGGTGCCGATCGGCACGCACCAGGAATAATCATGCGGCGGGCCCGCGAAATCGTTGCCGCGCTCGTCGCCGCCCCAGTACATCAGGATGTCGCGCGGCTTCACGCCGCGCACGATCTGGGCGCCGTACTCGCGGTAGGAGGGCGCAAACACGTCGTCGTACTGCATGGCGCTGCCGATGCCGATGTGCGCGGCCTCGTGGCCCAGGCAACTTGCATAGGTGCCCAGCTTGCCGGTGCGCTGCAGCGCCACCGACTTGGTGTCGAAGGTGCGCACGTACAGCATCTGCTTGAACAGCTCGACCAGGTTGCGGCGGTCGCGCGCGAACTCGGGCAGGTCGTCGCGCACGAGGCGCCCGTCCTGGCCCAGGTATTGCAGGTATTCGATTTCGAAGGTGGCAACGGTTGCCATCAGTGGCCCTCCCAGGCAGGAGGGTTTGATAGCAGCCACCCCGCGTCAAAGCAAGCCGCAAAAGAAAAACGTGGCCGGGGCCGCGTTTTTCCCTGAACCTACGGCGGCGTATTCACTGCGTGCTGCGGTACATCACCAGCACCACCAGGGCGTCGTCGTTATTGTCCGGGTCCGGATCGCCCGTGCTGCTGCTGACCGCGGCGCCCGCCGTGATCAGGGTGCTGGTGGACGGGCGGACGTTGAACTGCAGGCGATCGCTGCGGCCGGCAGCGAACTCGCCGTCGTAGCTGCACAGGAAGCGGACCGTGAAGCCCTCTTCGCCGGTCAGTTCGCAGGTCCAGCCCGTGGGCGGTTCGGGGCTGAACTTGGTCTTGCTGGCCACCAGGGTCAGCGCCACGCGCGGTGAGGCCGCGGCTTCCGCACCGTTGTTGCGCACGTCCATGCCCAGCGTGAAGTTGCGGCGCGAGGTGACGGCGCCCGGGCCATCCACCCAGGCCAGGACCAGGTCCGCTTCCGGGCCGGCCAGCTCGGACGTCACGCTGTCGCTGTTGTTGGCCGCCGACGGATCCGCCGTGGCCGACTCCACCTGCGCCGAAAGCGTGACGCTGCGGCCCGCTTCCGCCGCAGTGGTGGCGACGGTGATCCCGAACTCCGCGTCGCCCACGGCCACGTCATCGGCGGCGCAGTCGTAAGCCTGCGACAGCTCGCCCGCGGCACCGGCCACGCAGGTGAAGCCTGCCGGCGCCACCAGGGTGATGTCGGCCGCCTCGGCGCCCACGGTGAGGCGCACGATCACGTCCAGTGCGGCCGAGGGGCCGGCATTGGCCAGCACCACGTTCAGCGGCAGCGGATCGCCGGCGCGCACCGGCGAGGCCGGGGCCTGCGCATCCACCGAAAGGTCGGCGCTGCGCAGCGCATCGGCCGGCAGGTACAGCACTACCGGGTCGTGGTCGGAAACGCGGATCGCCACGCTGTCGTCGCCGTAGTTGTCGCCGCCGAATTCGGCATTGATGCGCGCATGTTCGGTGCGCGCGCCGGGCACGTCGTCGAGCAGGGCCTGGTTGACCACGATGTGGTCCAGGGTCTGCAGGTTGCCTTCGAACACGTAGGAATAGCGGTCCGCGGCCGCCGACAGCGTGGTCATGTTGGTCAGCGGCGTCGTCACCGGGCTGTCCACGTAGTTCAGGACCTCCGGTTCCGCGGCCTCGCGGCCGGTGATGATGCCCATCACGTCGGCATAGCCGTCGCTGTACTCGAAGGCGTTGAAGTCGCCCAGCAGCACCAGGTGCTCGTCCGGGAACTGGGTCTGGCGGTCCTGCACCAGTTGCGCCGTGTAGCGCGCCTGCGAAGCGCGCTTGGCGCGGATGCGGGCGCCGTCGGTGGACCAGCCGTTGGAGCCGGGATCGGTGGAATTGACGCCATTGAGCGAGCGCAGGTGGTTGCCGATCACGGTCACGGGGTAGACGCCGCCGTTGGCGGCATTCACCTCGGCGCGCAGCAGCAGCGGCGGGCGGTCGTGCATCAGGCTGGTGCTGCCGTTGGGGTTGGTGTCCACCTCGGCCTTGCCGTACTGCACCACTTCCTGCACCACCACGCGCGGCACGCCCGCGCGCACTTCGGCGGTGCTCACCAGGTAGCCGATGTTGATCTTGCCGACGTCGTTGCCTTCTTCCAGGTAGGCCACGTACTGCGGGTTGCGCGTGCAGCTGCCGGGGATGTTGCTGTTGATGGCCTGGGCCAGGCGGTTGAGCGCGTTGAGGTTCTCCACTTCCACCACGCCCAGGATGTCGGGCGTGCGCACGTAGGTGCAGATGGCGTCGGCGGTCTTGCGCAGGCGGCGCTCGAAGGCCAGCGTGGTCAGCGCCACGTCGCCGCCGGCGTCGTTCACGTCGTCGTAGAAGCGAAGCAGGTTGAAGCCGGCGATGGTGACTTCATCCGGCAGCGCATCGGACACGGCCGTGGGCAGCACGCCGCCGGTGACGACCACGCTCGCGCCCGGGTCCGGATACAGCGTGTAGGCGCCGAAGCCGTAGTCGAGCACGCCCTCCAGGCCGGTGATGGTGGCGCCCGCGTCCACCGCGATCACCGGTGCGCCGACCTGGCCGGTGCTCTGGACGCGGATGCGCTCGGGATTGGTGTCGAAGCGCGGCGGCGACTTGCCGCCGGGAATCGGGGTGACGTCGAGCACGCCGATGCCCGGCTCCCGGAACGGGCGGGCCACGCCGGTGACCACGCCCCAGAAATCGCCGTCGGCGGTCGAGGTGGCGTCGTTCTCGTCAATCAGGCCTTCGTCGCCCGCGGTGGTGGTGAGGCTGGCGATCGCCACGCGCATGCCTTCGTAACGCTCCAGGTTGTCCACCGGGCTGGCCGCGTTGGCCTGGGTGGCGTCGATCTGCACCGCCGGCGGCAGCGGGTTGCCGGTGGAGACCAGGCTGACGCTGGGCGCGGTGATTTCGGTCAGCGAGAGCTGGTTGGGGTTGCTGCCGGAGGTGAACTCGACCACGCGACCGGCCACGGCAACGCGGTTGCCCACCGCGGCGGCCGCCGGCGGCGGTGCGCTGGTGAACACGAGGATGCCCTGGGACGTGGCCGGGTCGGCGTCCACTTCCGACGGGTCGGACTGCAGGTAGAAACCGCTGCCGCGCACCGCGGTGACGATGCCCTCGGTGATCACCTCGGCATTGACCAGCGGCGACTGGCGCCCGGCACCCTGGATGTCGTGGATGGCGACACGCGCGACCACGGACAGGGCGATGTTGCCGGTGCTGCTGCGCGCCTCGGCATCGGCCACGGTGAAGGGCAGCGACTTGGCGCCCGCGCCCGTGCCCACCGCCACCGGAGTGGCGTAGCTGAAGGTCAGGTCGCCCGGCGTGACGTCGCCGTTGCTGCCGTCGTCGAAGAAGGCCTGGGTGGCGCTGCCGCCGATCGCCGACAGGTCGGCCTGCACCGTGATGCCGGTGCTGGCGGGATTGATGCCGGCGACCACCGCGACGGTGAGCAGGGTGTTGTCGCCGACGGCCAGCGAAGCCGGGCTGGCGCTGCCGCTGCCCTCCGGCGGCTCGGGGTCGGTGCCGCCGCCGCAGGGATTGAAGGTGGAGCCGCTGTTGCGGGGCGCAGGCGTGACAGCAGTGAAGTCGCTGCCGTTGTTGTCGGTATCGGTGCAGCCGGCGCCTGCGCGCAGCGCCGCCGTGCTGTTGCTCAGCACGGGCGCGGACACACCGCCTTCGCCAAAGCCGGCGGTGCCGAAGCTCACGCGGTCCAGGAACAGTTCCAGCTGCGGCGTGGTGCAGGCGGTGGTGCCGCCGCAGCCCAGCGCCGTGATGCCATTGACGAAGGCGATCTTGCCGCTCGCACCCGCCAGGTTCAGGCCGCCGGTGGCGTCGGGGCTGACCGGCAGGGCGACGCCGTTGGCGCCGCTGGCCAGCTGCACCAGGAAATACTGGCCGGGCTGCAGCGTGGCGGTGGGCAGCACGGCGATATTGGTGAAGTTGCCGGTGGCGCTGGCGTACTGCAGCGACTTGCCGCCCAGCGAGACGTCCTGGGTGCCGCGGTTGAACAGTTCGACGAAGTCGTGCGTGAACGGTGCGCCGGCGTTGCCACCCCCGCCGTAGGCCTGGCTGATGACCACCTGGGCCGAGACGGAAGACGCCGACGCGGCGAGCAGGGAACAGGCGAGTAGGGCGAGCAGGCGCGGATGGCGCATGGCGGATACCTGGAAAGTGGGAACGGGGCTGTCGGGCGGCCCGGACCCCCCGGGGGGTCCCCGGTCCGGCCGCTGTGACAGAATCGCGACTTTATATCGGAAATTGCTTCGTGCGCGTGACAGACTTCCGCGCGCCCCAACCCCGGCCTGCCTCCATGACCCAGCCCCCCAACCAGCGCGCCCTCGAGCAGGGCATCACCACCGACCTGCGGGACCGGCTCAGCTACGGCGGCTACCTGCAGCTCGACACCCTGCTGTCGGCCCAGAAGCCCCTGTCCAGCCCGGCCCACCACGACGAGATGCTGTTCATCGTGCAGCACCACGTGGCCGAGCTGTGGATGAAGCTGGTGATCCACGAGCTGCGCGCGGCCATCGCCTGCCTGCAGCGCGACCAGCTCGACCCGATGCAGAAGATCCTGGCGCGGGTGAAGCAGGTGCAGCGCCAGCTGTACGAACAGTGGTCGGTGCTGGAGACGCTGACGCCGGCCGACTACCTGGCCTTCCGCGAAGTGCTGGGCCCGGCCTCGGGCTTCCAGTCGCTGCAGTACCGCCTGCTGGAGTTCCTGCTGGGCAACAAGAACGCCGACATGGTGGCGGTGTTCTCGCACGATGCGGCCGGCCATGCCGAGCTGACCGCCGCCCTGCATGCGCCCAGCCTTTACGACGAATTCCTGCGCTACCTGCACCGGCACGGCCACGCGGTGCCGGCGGCCTGCGTGGAGCGCGACTGGTCGCTGCCGCACGTGCGCGAACCCGGCCTGATCCCGGTGTTCAAGCGCATCTACGAGGACACCGACACGCACTGGGAGGCCTATGCCACCTGCGAACAGCTGGTGGACGTGGAGGTCAGTTTCCAGCTGTGGCGGTTCAGGCACATGAAGACGGTGGAACGCATCATCGGCTTCCGACGCGGCACCGGCGGCAGTTCCGGCGTGGGCTTCCTGAAACAGGCGCTGGACCTGACCTTCTTCCCGGAACTGTTTGAAGTGCGCACGGTGCTGGGCCAGCCGGACTGAGTTCACGCAGGTTCCGCGCGCACGTTTGCTAGGCTTGCCGGCCAGCCCTGTCCCTTGGAGAACGCATGCCGACCGACACCGCCGCCGCGCCCGAGGCCACCGCGCCCCGCAGCCTGCTGACCCGCCTGCTGGATGGCGTCGAACGCGTCGGCAACAAGCTGCCGGACCCCGCCATCCTGTTCCTGCTGCTGATGGTGGTGGTGTGGATCGTGTCGTGGGCGCTGTCGGGCGTGCGCTTCGACGCGATCGACCCGCGCACCGGCAGCGCCATCGAAGTGCGCAACCTGCTGTCGGGCGCCTCGCTCACCGGCTTCATGGCCGCGATGGTGAATACGTTCGTAACCTTTCCGCCGCTGGGCGTGGTGCTGGTGGCGATGCTGGGCCTGGGCGTGGCCGAGCACACCGGCTTCATTTCCGCGGCGCTGCGCGCGGCGCTGGTGGTGACGCCGCGCATGCTGCTCACGCCCGCGCTGATCGCGGTGGGCATCCTCAGCCACGTGGCGGTGGACGCCGGCTACGTGCTGGTGATCCCGCTGGGCGGTGTGATCTTCTACGCGGCGGGGCGGCATCCGCTGGCCGGCATCGCGGCGGCTTTCGCGGGCGTATCCGGCGGCTTCTCGGCCACCTTCCTGGTGCCCAGCAGCCTCGACCCGCTGCTGTCGGGCCTGTCGCAGGCCGCGGCCCAGCTCACCGATCCGTCGGTGGTGGTCAACCCGCTGAACAACTATTTCTTCACCAGTGCCTCGAGCCTGCTGATCATCCTGGTGGGCTGGTTCCTCACCGACCGGGTGATCGAACCGCGCCTGCGCTCGGTGCCGGTGGACGGCGATCCGTCGCAGATGCCGACGCTGGATCCGCTGACCGAGGGCGAGCGCCGGGGCCTGCGCTGGGCGGTGCTGGCGATGGCCGTGGTGGCCGCGCTGTTCGTGGTCACGCTGCTGCCGGAGACGTCGCCGTGGCGCGCGCCCCCTGGCACGCCGGTGCTGGACGGGCAGAGCAACCTGCTGGTCTCGCAGGCGCCGCTGATGCAGTCGATCGTGCCGCTGATCCTGGTGTTCTTCCTGGTGCCGGGCGTGGTCTACGGCGTGGCCTCGGGCAGCGTGAAGACGCATCGCGACGTGGTCCAGGGCATGGCCAAGTCCATGTCGGGCATGGGCTACTACATCGTGATGGCGTTCTTCTGCGCGCAGTTCATCTATGCCTTTGGGCAGTCCAACCTCGGCGCGCTGATCGCGATCGAGGGCGCCAACGGCCTGCGGGCGCTGGGCCTGCCGCTGGGCGTCACGCTGGTGGGCATCGTCGGCCTCACGGCGGCGGTGAATCTGCTGATCGGCTCGGCCTCGGCCAAGTGGGCGCTGATCGGCGCGGTGATGGTGCCGATGCTGATGGAGCTGGGCGTATCGCCCGACCTGACCCAGGCGGCCTACCGCGTGGGCGATTCCTCGTCCAACATCATCACGCCGCTGATGCCGTATTTCCCGCTGATCGTGGTGTTCTGCCAGCGCTACGTGAAGTCCAGCGGCATCGGCACGCTGGTGGCGCTGATGCTGCCGTTCTCGGTCGCCCTGCTGGTGTCGTGGACGCTGTTCCTGCTCGGCTTCTGGGCCCTGGAACTGCCGCTGGGCGTGGGTGCCAGCTACGAGTACGTGCCGGCGCGCTGAGGCCGGGCCGGTTGAACCGAGGCGCCGCGCGGGACTGATCCGGCGCGGCGCCGCTGGCATACTCGGGACTTTCCTGCCGCCGAGATGACCATGCCGCCTGCCTCCAGCGCCCTGATCACCAACGACATCGTCCTGCTGGGACTCATCGCCGCCACCCTGGGCGCGATCTTCTGGGCCGCCAGCGGCCCCACGCCCTTCCTCAAGCGGGTCTTCAAGGTGGTACCGGCGCTGCTGCTGTGCTACTTCATCCCGGCCATCTACAACACCACCGGGCTGATCGACGGCCACGCCACCAAGCTCTACAACCCGGTGGCGCGCGACGTGCTGCTGCCGGCCGCGCTGATCCTGCTCACGCTGTCCATCGACCTGCCGGGCATCATCAAGCTCGGGCCCAAGCTGCTGCTGGTGTTCTGCGCGGGCACGCTGGGCGTGGTGATCGGTGCGCCCGTAGCCTTCCTGGCGATGGGCGTGATCCATCCGGAAACCGTGTCGGGCGACACCTGGGCCGGCATGTCGGCGCTGGCCGGCAGCTGGATCGGCGGCGGCGCCAACATGGTGGCGATGCGCGAGGTGTGGGACGTGGACGCCACCACCTTCGGCCAGTTCGCGGTGGTGGACGTGGCGGTGGCCAGCCTGTGGATGGCGGTGCTGCTGTACCTGGCGGGGCGATCGGAAGACATCGACCGGCGCCGCGGCGTGGACACCCGCGCGCTGGACGAGATGAAGGCGCGCATCGCCGCCTTCGAAGCCGCCAATGCGCGCATTCCCAGCCTGACCGACCTGATGGTGATCGTGGCGATCGCCTTCGGCGGCGTCGGTCTGGCGCATGCACTGGCGGTGCCGCTGGCGGGCTGGTTCGCGGGCAACGTGTCGTGGGCCAGCCAGTTCAGCCTCGACTCCGCCTTCGTCTGGGTGGTGGTGATCTCGACCTCGCTGGGCCTGGCGCTGAGCTTCACGCGCGCGCGCCGCATCGAAAGCGCCGGCGCCTCCAAGCTGGGTTCGGTGATGCTGTATTTCCTGATCGCCTGCATCGGCATGCAGATGGACCTGCTGGCGCTGCTGGACCGGCCTTGGCTGTTCCTGCTGGGCGCGATCTGGATGGGCACGCATATCCTGGTGCTGTGGGTGGTGGCGCGGCTGGCGAAGGTGCCGCTGTTCTATTTCGCGATCGGCTCGCAGGGCAACATCGGCGCAGCGGCTTCCGCGCCGGTGGTGGCGGCGGCCTTCCACCCCTCGCTGGCGCCGGTGGGCGTACTGCTGGGCACCGTGGGCTACGCCACCGGCACCTATCTGGCGTACCTGGTGGGCCTGATGCTCAAGACGCTGGCCGGGGCCTGAGCCCCGGCCCGGATTGACTCGCCCGGGCGCAGCGGGTACACCTTCGGGGCCTCGCGACGCCGCTTCTGCCGGCCCGCGGTCGTCAAAAACCCATACCAATCAACTAGAAACCAGGGGAGAGACCGCATGAGCGGCGCCGCCACCACGTCCGATACGGGCGCACCGATCCCGCAGTACCCGCAGCTGCTCGGCCATCCCAAGCCGCTGTGGATGCTGTTCATGACGGAGTTCTGGGAGCGCTTTGCGTTCTACGGCATGCGCTGGGCCCTGGCCCTGTACATCGTTGCGCAGTTCTACGCCGGCGACAGTGCGGGCGAAGCGCCGGCCAGCCGGCTCTACGGTGCCTATCTGGCCCTGGTGTATGCGGCCGCACTGTTCGGCGGGTACGTCGCCGACAAGGTGATCGGATACCAGCGATCGATCCTGCTGGGCGCGGTGATCATGGCCACCGGCCTGTTCCTGATCATGTTGCCGGACGAGCAGCTGTTCAAACTGGGCCTGGCCACGATCATCGTTGGCAACGGCCTGTTCAAGCCCAACATCTCGACCATGGTTGGCCAGCTGTATGCCACCGGCGACGATCGCCGCGATTCCGGCTTCACCCTGTTCTACATGGGCATCAACCTCGGCGCGATGCTGGCGCCCTGGCTGACCGGCCTTCTGGCCGAGCGCATCATGGGCGGCAACTCCGACATGCCGGCCTACAAGGTCGTTTTCCTGGTCTCGGGCATCGGCATGGTGATCAGCCTGATCTGGTTCTGGTTCGGCCGCAGCCAGCTGCAGGGCGTGGGCCGGCCGATGCCGGGCGCCGAGGGCAAGGGCCGGGTGCTGGTGACCGCGGTGCTCGCGTTGCTTGCGATCCCGGTGGTGTACTTCCTGCTTTCGATCGGTGCCGGCGCGCTGCAGTGGATCCTGTCGGCGCTGTTCGTCGTCCTGTGCGTACTGATCCTGCGCGAAGGCTTCAAGGACGGCGCAGTGCGGCGCGACATGGCCATCGCCATGCTCATCATCTTCGTGTTCAACGTTCTGTTCTGGTGCTTCTTCGAACAGGCCGGCAGCTCGTTCAACTTCCTGGCGCAGAACATCGTCGACCGCGACCTGGGCGGCTGGATCTTCCCGGTCGGCTGGTTCCAGTCGGTGAATTCGCTGGCGATCATCACCCTGGCGCCTGTCCTTGCCTGGCTGTGGGTGAGGATGGGCCGGCACAATCCGTCCATCCCGCGCAAGTTCGGCCTGGGCCTGATCTTCAACGGCCTGGCGTTCCTGCTGCTGATGCTCGCGCTGTCGAGCATGGTGGATCCCGAGACGCTGAAGATCCCGTTCTGGACCCTGTTCATGGTCTATGTGATCCAGTCGGTGGGCGAGCTGTGCCTGTCGCCGATCGGTCTGTCCATGGTAACCAAGCTGGCGCCGGTGCGCCTGATCGGCTTCGGCATGGGCGGCTGGTTCCTGTCGACCGCGATCGGCAACAACCTGTCGGGCATCTTCGCAAGCCACGTCAGCGGCGAAGGCGGGATGAGCGTGGCGTCGGCGCTGTCGGGCTACACGTTCGGCTTCTGGGCGCTGGTCATCCCGGGCGTGCTGCTGTTCCTGATCGCGCCGCTGATCCAGAAACTGATGCACGGCGTGAAGTAAGCGCCGGGCGTCCACATACCGCCGCGCGGCCCGGGATTCCCGGGCCGCGTTGTTTCAGGAGTTGCTTTCCCGGGTCGCCGCCGGCGCCGCCGGACGCCACGAGACCGCAGGACGATCCCGATGAACACCGTCGCCACACTGCCCCGCCCCACGCCCGCCTGGCGCTGGGCCGCCCTGGTCTTCGCCAGCCTGGCGATGTTCGGCAACTACTACGCCTACGACGCGCTCAACCCCGTGGTGGACCTGCTGCGGGAGCAGGAAGGGCTGGACTACGGCCAGATCGGCCGGCTCTCCACCGCCTACAACATCGCCGCGCTGCTGGTGCTGCTCGCCGGCGGTTACGTGATCGACCGCTTCGGCGCGCGGCGGGCCATCGTCGTGTTCGCGGCGGTGTGCGTGGTGGCTGCGGTGGTCACGGCGGCAGCGCAGAACTACTCGTCGCTGCTGGCGGGCCGCTTCCTGCTGGGCCTGGGCGCCGAACCGCTGATCGTCGCGGTCACCGCGGTGCTGGCGAAGTGGTTCAAGGGCAAGGAGCTGAGCTTCGCGTTCGGCCTGAACCTGTCGATCTCGCGCCTGGGCTCGGCCTCCACCGACTGGTCGACCTCGTTTGCCAGCCCGCTGTACTCGAACTGGCACGACCCGCTGTGGCTGGCCACCGGCGTGATGAGCGCGGGCCTGGGCGCGGCCTTCCTGTATTTCCTGATGGAGAAGCGCGCCGAGGGCCGTTTCGACCTCGGCGCTGCGGGCAGCACGGACAAGCTCGAGCTGAAGAACCTGTACCGGTTCAGTCCGTCGTACTGGTACATCGTGGCGCTGTGCGTGGTGTTCTACTCGACGGTGTTTCCGTTCCGTTCGTTCGCAATCGACTACTTCCAGCAGGCGCACGGCCTGTCGCGCGAAGCCGCCGGCATCCTCAGCAGCCTGCTGCCGTTCGCGGCCATCATCGCCACGCCGCTGTTCGGGCTGTGGGTGGACCGGGTGGGGCGGCGCTCGCTGTTCATGGCCGCGGGGTCGCTGGTGATGCTGCCGCTGTTCCTGGCGGTGACCTACCTGCCGCCGGGGCCGGCCATTGCCCTGCTGGGCGTCGAGTTGCCGCTGACGCTGCTGGTGTGCATCCTGCTGTTCGGCGGCGTGTTCTCGCTGATTCCCGCGGTGATGTGGCCCTCGGTGGCCTACATCGTGGACGAGCGGCGGCTGGGCTCGGCGTATGCGCTGATGACCTTCTGCCAGCAGATCGGCTGGGCGATCGTGCCGCTGGTGATCGGCTGGCTCAACGACCGCTACCTGGCCGGCCCGGAAAATACCGCCGGCTACGCGCCGGGCATGTGGTTCTACACCGGGCTGGCGCTTCTCGGCCTCTACTTCGCCTGGCGGCTCTGGAAGGCCGAGACCGGTCCCGGCGCGCACGGGCTGGAATCCGTCACCGGCCGCTCCTGAGCGCAGACTGGACGGCGCGCCGCCCAGGCGCGCGCCGCTCAGAGGTACTGCCGCAGGTCCGTCAGGTACTTTTCGAGCGAGCCGGTATTGACGGCGACCACGCGTTCGCGCGGGCGGATCAGGCCGCGGTCGAGCAACTGCGGCAGCGCCGCCAGGCAGGCGGCGCCCTCGGGCGATATCCACTCGCGGCGTTCGCGCCACACGCGCGACAGCTCGCGCGCGGTCTCGGCTTCCTGGACCGCCACCGCCGCGCCGCCGCTGGCACGGATGATCTGCAGCACGCGGAAGTGGCCCACGCCCGCGGGTACGTTGAGCCCGGTGGAAATCGTGGGTCCGGTCTGGGGCTGGGCGTGCGTGTCCGCCTGCCCGGCGTCGAAGGCGCGCACCAGCGGCGTGGTGACCTCGCTCTGGATGCAGATCATGCGCGGGCGCCGGTCATCGACCAGGCCCAGGGCCTGCAGTTCGTCGAAGGCCTTCCACATGCCCAGCACGCCGGTGCCTCCCCCGGTGGGGTAGACGATGGCGTCGGGCAGCGACCATCGAGTCTCTCCCGGCGCCGGCTCCGCCATCTCAAGTCCCAGGGACTTCTTGCCTTCGATCCGCCAGCCGGGCTCCTGGAACGTGGCCACGTTGAACCAGCCCTCCGGCCAGTAGCGCGCCTTGAGCAGCGCCGCGGCTTCACGGATGGTGCCTTTCACCAGTTCCAGGCGAATGCGGCCGGGATGCAGGTGGGTCATGGCTGCCAGCTGGCCCAGGATCGGCATCGGCGTGTCATCGGGCATCGCGACCACGACGTCGAGGCCGCCCGCAAGGCCGTAGCGGACCAGGGAGTCGCCTGCGTTGCCCTGGGTCGGGACGGCAAGCTGCTTCAGGCCGTGGCGGCGCGCCATCGCGACCACCATGGCCATGCCGCGATCCTTGAAGCTCTGGGTCGGATTGGCGCCGTAGCCGGGCCAGGCCTTGCCTTCGTCCTTGAGCTGCAGCCTCAGGTTCGCCGCGCGGGCGATCGGGTGGTCGGTGTAGTCGAGCAGCGGCGTGTGGCCTTCGCCAAGCGCCACGATGTGGCGCGCGTCCCGGGCGTCGGTGATGTCGAGCGGCATCAGGGCGCCGAAACGCCACATGTCCCGGCGGGTAGGGTCGTACCAGGCGGCAGCGGGTTTGTCGCGGCCCAGCCGTTCAAGGTCGAGCACCATCTGCACGGGACGCCCATCGACCGGATCCAGGTTCATCACCGCATCCGCCGGATACTCGACCCCCGACCCGATGCCCTGCAGGCAGCGTAGATATCCCATGTCCCCTCCCCGGCCGTCGCTCAAGAAAACATACCAGGTATGTTTTCTTTCTCGATGAGACAGTCTCACGCCGCATGAAAACATACCGGGTATGTTTTCTTCTGGTATGTTTTCTTTTCACGCTGGTCGGGTTGCGAGCTCCAGTTCCATCATGCGGGTGAGGAGGCGGTCCAGGGCGGCGCGTTCGTCTTCGGCCAGGCCTTCGAGCAGGCGGCGCTGGTAGGCCAGGGCCAGGGGCGCCACTTCGGCGTAGACGGCGGCGCCGGCGGGGCTCAGGCGCAGGCAGGACCGGCGCCGGTCGTGGCCGTGGGTGTCGCGTTCGATCCGGCCCGCGGCCTGCAGCGAGGCGATGGCCCGGCTCACGGCCACCTTGTCCATGGCCGTGCGTTCGGCCACCTCGCGGGCCGAGACCTCCGAGTGCCGGCCGAGCACCGCCAGCACCCGCCATTCCGTGATCCCCAGCCCGAACCGGTCGGCGTACAGCCGCGCGATGTCCTGGCTGATGCGGTTGGACAGCACCGACAGCCGGTAGGGCAGGAAATGTTCCAGGTCCAGGATGTCCCGCTCGGGCATGTGGCGCCGCGCCTTGCAAATGGTTTCAGTTGAAACTATAACGTCGGCAGGCTTTCCACAAGCCACCCCGTCCCGGCCACACGCCACCCAGCCAAGGAGGACGCGATGAGCGCCCAGCCCCAGACCCACGCCCCCAACCTGGGCATGCAGCCCACCACGTTCGCCAACCCGATGGGCATCGACGGCTTCGAGTTCGTCGAGTTCGCCGCGCCGGCCGGGCAGGGCGTGTTGCTGCGCGGCCTGTTCCAGCGCATGGGCTTCACCGCGGTGCTGCAGCACAAGTCGCGGCCGATCACCGTGTACCGCCAGGGCGGCGTGAACTTCATCGTCAACGAGGATCCCGACAGCTTCGCGGCCGACTTCGCCGCCAAGCACGGCCCCTCGGCCTGCGGCTTCGCGATCCGGTTCACCGAGCCGGTGTCCAGGGTCTTCGAGACCGTGAAAGGCAACGGCGGCGAAGCCATCGACCACAAGCCGGGCACCGGCGTGATCGGCGTGCCGGCGGTGAAGGGCATCGGCGACTGCATGCTGTACCTGGTGCCCTCGGGCCAGGACGCCTACGCGGCCGACTACGTCGCCATTCCCGGCGCGGACCCGAACCCGGCCGGCTTCGGCCTGACCTTCATCGACCACCTGACCCACAACCTCTACTTCGGCAACATGCAGAAGTGGAGCGACTACTACGAGCGCCTGTTCAACTTCCGCGAGATCCGCTACTTCGACATCAAGGGCGCCAAGACCGGCCTGGTGTCGAAAGCCATGACCGCGCCCGACGGCATCGTGCGCATCCCGCTCAACGAATCCAGCGATCCCAAGAGCCAGATCAACGAGTACCTGGACGCCTACCAGGGCGAGGGCATCCAGCACATCGCCTGCTTCTCCGACGACATCTACGCGACGGTGGAAGCCATGCGTGCGGCCGGCGTGGAGTTCCTGGACACGCCCGACACCTACTTCGACGTGATCGACCAGCGCGTGCCCAACCATGGCGAAGACGTGCCGCGCCTGCGCGCCAACAAGATCCTGATCGACGCCGACCTGGAAACCAAGCAGCGCAAGCTGCTGCAGATCTTCACCCAGAACGCGATCGGCCCGATCTTCTTCGAGATCATCCAGCGCAAGGGCAACGAGGGTTTCGGCGAGGGCAACTTCCAGGCCCTGTTCGAATCCATCGAACGCGACCAGATGCGCCGCGGCGTGCTGTAAACAAATTGGCCACGGATTCACGCGGATGAACGCGGATAAAACGAAGGCGCAGTGCGTCGATCCTATCCCGATCATCCGCTGTTTTATCCGTGTACATCCGCGTGAATCCGTGGCAAATGTTTTTTCGACGGGATCGACGAAATGGCGCTGAATTACCAGTCCGGGTTTGGCAACGAGTTCGCGACCGAGGCGCTGCCCGGGGCGCTGCCGGTGGGGCGTAACTCGCCGCAGCGGGCGCCGTACGGGCTGTATGCCGAACAGATCTCGGGCACCGCGTTCACGGCGCCGCGTGCGGTGAACCGGCGCAGCTGGCTGTACCGGATCCGGCCTGCGGCGCTGCACGGAACGTTCCAGCCCCTGCCGCATCCGGACTTCCATTCGGAGTTCGGCGCCGGCCCGGTCACGCCCGAGCAGCTGCGCTGGAGTCCGCGGCCGATGCCGGCCACGCCCACCGACTGGCTCGACGGCCTGTTCACGATGGCCGGCAACGGCGGACCCGCCGCCGGCAGCGGCGCCGGCATCCACGTCTACGCCGCCAACAAGGACATGGACGGACGTTACTTCTACGACGCCGACGGCGAGCTGCTGATCGTCCCGCAGCAGGGCCGGCTGCGCATCGCCACCGAGATGGGCGTGCTCGAGGTGGAGCCGCAGGAAATCGCAGTGATCCCGCGCGGTGTCCGCTTCAGCGTCGCGCTGCCCGACGGCGAGGCGCGCGGCTACGTCTGCGAGAACTTCGGCGCCATGCTGCAGCTGCCCGACCTGGGTCCGATCGGCAGCAACGGCCTGGCGAATCCGCGCGACTTCCTGGCGCCGGTCGCGGCCTACGAAGACCGCGAGGGTGCGTTCGAACTGGTCGCGAAGTTCCAGGGCAATCTGTGGCGCGCCGACCTGGGCCATTGCCCGCTGGACGTGGTGGCCTGGCACGGCAACTACACGCCGAGCAAATACGACCTGCGCCGCTTCAACACCATCGGCTCGATCAGCCACGACCATCCGGACCCCTCGATCTTCCTGGTGCTGCATTCGCCCAGCGACACGCCCGGCGTGAGCAACCTGGACTTCGTGATCTTCCCGCCGCGCTGGCTGGTGGCGCAGGACACGTTCCGGCCGCCGTGGTTCCACCGCAACATCGCCAGCGAGTTCATGGGCCTGGTGCACGGCGCCTACGACGCCAAGGCCGAAGGTTTCGTGCCCGGCGGCGCCTCGCTGCACAACTCGATGAGCGGCCACGGACCCGACGCGGCCACCTTCGACAAGGCCACGAAGGCCGACCTGTCCAAGCCCGACGTGATCCGGGACACCATGGCCTTCATGTTCGAAACCCGCCATGTGCTGCGGCCCACCCGCCAGGCGCTGGACGCGCCGCAGCGCCAGGCCGACTATGCGCATTGCTGGCAGGGGCTGGCCCGCCACTTCACTCCGGAGCACCGCTGATGAATCGCCTGATGCTGCCCACGCTTGCCCTGGCCGTACTGGTCGTGTCCGCCTGCCGCCAGCCCGAGCCCGCCGAAAGCCAGGCCGCGGCGCCGGCCACGCCGGCGGCCGAGGCCCCCGGCCCGGCCGAGCCTGCCGCACCGGCCGATGCGCCCGCCGACGTACCGGCGGCCGAGCCCGGCGCCGCGCCCGCCACCACGGCGGTGAACGACCCCGAGGTCATCAACTTCGAAGGCTTCGGCCCGGCGAAATTCGGCGCAAACGAGGAGGCGGTGCGCATGTCCTGGGGCCGTCCGCTGGAAGCCGGCACGCCGGCCGAAGGCGCGACCTGCTACCTGCTGTTCATGGACCCGCGCCCCGAAGGCGGCCGCGGCATCACCTTCCTGATGGAAGACGGCAAGTTCGCGCGCTACGACGTCGACCTGCCCCTGCACGTGGCGCCGGGCGACATCGCGGTCGGCGCGCGTGCCGATGCCGTGCGGGCGAAGTTCGCCGGCCGCATCGAGGAACAGCCGCACAAGTACGAGCCCGCCAGCCTGATGCTGGTGGTGTCGCCCGAGGGCGGCGGCGACGCCCGCCTGGTGTTCGATGTCGGTCCCGAGGGCCTGGTGCGGCGCTGGCACATCGGCGTGCCGCCCCAGGTGTACTACGTCGAAGGCTGCGGCTGAGCCCGGTCCCCGGGCCTGCCTTGCGCGCAGGCCCTCCATTCCATTCGTGACAGGACAAAGATGAAGCTTGCATCGTTGAAGGAAGGCGGCCGCGACGGCACGCTGATCGTGGTGTCGAAGGACCTCCGCCGCGCCGTGCGCGCCACCGGCATCGCGCCGACCCTGCAGCGCGCGCTCGAGGACTGGTCCAACACGGCGCCGCGCCTCAACGGCCTGTACGAAGCCCTGCAGGGCAGCGCCGCCGAGACCATCAACGGCGAACCGGTGTTCGCGGTGGACTTCACTGCTTTCGCCTCGCCGCTGCCGCGCGCCTACGAGTTCGTCGACGGCAGCGCCTACCTGCCGCACGTGGCCCGGGTGCGCAAGGCGCGCGGCGCCGAGGTGCCGGAAAGTTTCTACACCGACCCGCTGATGTACCAGGCGGTCAGCGCCGGCTTCTACGGCCCGCGCGACCCGGTGCTGGTGGCGGACGAGGCCTACGGCATCGACCTGGAGGCCGAAGTGGTGATCGTCACCGACGACGTGCCGCAGGGCGCGACGCCGGCGCAGGCCTCGGGCCACATCCAGCTGGTGGGCCTGGTGAACGACGTCTCGCTGCGCCACCTGATCCCCGGCGAGCTGGCCAAGGGCTTCGGCTTCCTGCAGTCCAAGCCGCGTTCGGCCCTGAGCCCGGTGTTCGTGACGCCCGACGAACTGGGCGCGGCCTGGCGCGACGACAAGGTGCACCTGCCGCTGCTGACCCACATCAACGGCGCCTGGTTCGGCGCGCCCGAGGCCGGCGTGGACATGCAGTTCAACTTCGCCCAGCTGGTCGCGCACGCGGCCCGCACGCGGCCGCTGTCGGCCGGCACGATCGTGGGCTCGGGCACGGTGGCCAACGAGGACACCGGCAAGGGTGCGTCCTGCTTCGCCGAGCTGCGCACGGTCGAGACCCTGCGCGACGGCAAGCCCAGCACGCCCTTCATGCGCTTTGGCGATACCGTGCGCATCGAAATGCTCGACGCCGGCGGCGCCAGCATCTTCGGCGCCATCGAGCAGCGCATCGCCCAGGCCTGAGGCGGCGACCCGCCCAGCGGGCCTGCGCATCCGCCCGACCGGCCGGCCGGCCGGGCAGGGCGTGACCATCGCGGCCGCCCCGGCGTATGCTGGGGCCACTAGACCTGGCGCATCAGCCGGGCCGCGACACCGAGGGAAGGGAGCAGGGCGCATGAACCCGGGTTCGATCCGCCTGTATTCGTACTGGCGCTCCAGCGCCGCCTACCGCGTCCGCATCGCCCTCAATCTCAAGGGCATCGCCTACGAGACCCTGCCGGTGCACCTGCTGCGCGACGGTGGCGAGCAGCACGCGGCGCCCTTCAACGACCTCAACCCGCAGGAGCTGGTGCCGGTGCTGCTGCACGGCAACCGCATCCTGCGGCAGTCGATGTCCATCATCGAATACCTGGACGAGACCTGGCCCAGCCCGCCGCTGATGCCGGCCATCGCCCGCGACCGCCAGCGCGTGCGCGCGATCGCGCAGATGGTCGCCTGCGACATCCATCCGCTGAACAACCTGCGGGTGATGCAATTCTTCGAAAAGACCTGGAACGTGCCGCAGGCCGAGCGCGACACCTGGACCCGGCACTGGATCAAGCTGGGCCTGGACGCGGTGGAGGACACCCTGGTGGACAACCCGTCCACCGGCACCTTCTGCGACGGCGAGCAGCCGACGATGGCCGACTGCTGCCTGGTGCCGCAGGTCTACAACGCCGAGCGCTTCGGCGTGGACCTGTCGTCGCACCACACCATCCGCCGCATCACCCAGGCCTGCCTGGCGCTGGACGCGTTCCAGCAGGCCCGGCCGGAAAACCAGCCCGACGCGCCCGAGGGCGCCGCCGGTCAGTAGGTCTGCGAGGTGGTCTCGCCGCCGGGGCCGCCGCCGCCGTACATGTCGGCGTAGGGATCGTGTTCGCCGCTTGCACCTTCCGACAGGCGGATCTTCAGGGCCAAGCCATCGCGCGAGTCGGCCTTGCGCAGCGCCTCCTCCAGTTCGACCTTGCCTTCCTTGTACATGCGGAACAGCGACTGGTCGAAGGTCTGCATGCCTTCCTGCAGCGACTTGTCCATTGCTTCCTTGATCTCGTGCACCTCGCCGCGGCGGATGAGGTCGCGGATCATCGGCGTGTTGATCAGGATCTCGGCGGCGGGCAGGCGCTTGCCGTCCTTGCCGACCACCAGGCGCTGGGAAATGATGGCCTTCAGGTTCAGGGCCAGGTTCATCAGCACGTTCTTGTGCGCCGTTTCCGGGAAGAAGTTCAGGATGCGGTCCAGGGTCTGGTCGGCGTTGTTGGAGTGCAGGGTGGCCATGCACAGGTGACCGGTCTCGGCGAAGGCGATCGCCGATTCCATGGTCACCGCGTCCAGGATCTCGCCGATCAGGATGACGTCCGGTGCCTCGCGCATCGCGTTCTTGAGCGCGTTGTGGAAGGCGTGGGTGTCCAGGCCGACCTCGCGCTGGTTCACGATCGACTTCTTGTGCTTGTGCAGGAATTCGATCGGGTCCTCGATGGTGAGGATGTGGCCGGTGTTGTTGGTGTTGCGGTGGTCGATCATGGCCGCCAGGGTGGTGGACTTGCCCGAGCCGGTCGAGCCGACCACCAGGACCAGGCCGCGCTGCTCCATCACGATGTCCTTGAGCACGGCCGGCAGGCGCAGCTGGTCGATGCTGGGGATCTCGGACTTGATGGCGCGGATGACCATGCCCACTTCGCCGCGCTGCTTGAACACGTTGACGCGGAAGCGCCCGGTGTCCTTCACGGCGATGGCCATGTTGTATTCCAGGTCGCGCTCGAAGGCCGGGACCTGGCCCTCGTCCATCAGCGAATAGGCGATCTTCTTGACCATGCCGGCCGGCAGGCCGGTGTTGCCGAGGGGGTAGAGCTTGCCTTCGACCTTGATGTAGACGGGAGCGCCGGTGGTCAGGAACATGTCCGACGCGTTCTTCTCCGTCATCAGCTTCAGGAAATAGCCGATGTCCATGTGCGTATCCTTGGATTCCCCTGCATCGCCACCGTTGGGTGGGCCTGGGCGGCTACAATGACGTGCGCCCGACTGCCCACCTGCGAGTTCGCCTTATGACATTTTCCTCGCTAAAAATCCATCTCGCCCTGGCCCTGCTGCTGGCCGCGGCGCCCGCCCTGGCCGCGTCCGCGCCGGCCGCCGAACTGGCCGCCGCCGAACAGGCCGTGGCCGCCGCCGACCGCGCGCAGCCGCGCGGCGAAGCCGGCCAGCTGCTGATCCGCGCCCGCGGCCAGCTCGATGCCGCCCGCGCCGCCGCCGGCAAGCGCAAGCACCGCGACGCCCTGCTGCTGGCCGAGTCGGCCGCCGCCAATGCCGACCTGGCGCGCGCCCGTGCACGGCTCGACGCCGCCCGCGCCGACATCGACTCCAAGTCCGCCCGCAACGACGACCTGCGGCGCCGGCTGCTGGTGAACCGGAGGCCCGGCTGATGCGCACCCTGGCTTCCGCTTCCTCCCGCCTGCGGGCCCTGGGCCTGGTCCTGCTGATGCTGGCGATCACGCCCGTGCAGGCCGCGCCTACCGAGCACGAACAGGCCGTGGCCGGTCTGTTGGCCGAACTGGCCGCGCTCGACAACGATCCGTCCCTCGCCGACCTGGGCGCACTGGAACGCCTCAAGGCGCGCCAGGCGATCACCGCCGCGCAGAACGCCAAGCGCCGCGACCGCGAACACACGGTGTACCTGGCCGGCCTGCGCCTGCAGGCCGCGCGTGCCGCCGCCGAAACCGAACTGCTGGACGGCCAGTCCGACCAGCTCGACCGCGAGCGCGACCAGATCATGATCGAGTCCAGCCGGATCGAGGCCGAACAGGCCCGCCGCGAATCCGAGCGCCTGCGCCTGCAGAGCCTGGCGCGCGAGGAAGCCGCGCAGCGCCAGCTCGAGGCCGCGGCCGCCGCACAGACGCTGGCCCTGGAGCAGGCCGGTGCCGAAACCGCGCAGGCCCGCAAGCTGGCCGAGGCGCGTGCGCGCGAAGCCGAACTTGCGCGCAAGGAGGCCGAGCTGATGGCCTCGGTGGCCGCCGAGGACATCACCGACGCGGCGCCGCCGCCGTCCAGTCGCGTCGGCGGCCGCACGGTGTACACGCTGGCCGGCAATGCCTTCGGCAGCGGCAGCGCCAGCCTCACGGCGCAGGCGCAGGCCAGCCTGCGCGCGCTGGCGGGCCAGCTGCGTGGCGGCAGCGGCGCCATCACGATCGAAGGCCACACCGACAGCCAGGGCGCGGACGCCGCGAACCTGGCGCTTTCCCGCCAGCGCGCCGAAGCCGTGCGACGCGCGCTGGAGGATGGCGGCCTGCCCGCGTCACGGCTCAGCGCCGCCGGCAAGGGCGAGACCGCCCCGGTGGCGGACAACGCCAGCGCCGAGGGCCGCGCACGCAACCGGCGGGTTGAAATCAGTGTCAATTGACTTTCAAATCAATTGGATACAGCGCTTATCAAATTTTTTACTTTCATAAGTGATTGAATCCAAAGGCCTCCGGCCAAGCCATCCGAGCCCCCGTTCAGCGGGGGCTTTTCTTTTTTAATCAATGGCTTGACGAAAGGCTTGCGACCCCAAAAACGGGGGAGTAGGTTCGAATCACCCGGTGGCCCGCTGCCGCCGGGACCACCGAGCCAGGCCGATGACAGCAGACCCCGCCTCCGCCGACCCCAGCGAAACCCGATCGGGTTCGCGCGCGTCGTCCGGGGACGCCGCCCGCGAAAGCGACCTGACCTTTGTCTCAATCCGCTGCGCCCTGGCCCTGACCGGCCGGGGCGTTCGCGTTTATGGAGGAGGTCAACCCGATGTTTGAAGGGCAACCGCAGAACGAACTCGACGCGCTGATGAAGAGCGACCCGGAATTCCGGCAGCTCTACCACCGTCATCGCGAACTCGACAAGCAGGTGCTGGACGCCGAGCTGGGGGTGCTGCCCCTGGACGACACCACCCTGGGGCGGATGAAAAGGGAAAAGCTCAACGCGAAGGACCGCCTGACCAAGATGTTCGATCGACGCAAGCACTGAGTTCCCCGCGGCGGCGGCGGCCCACCTCGTCGGGTCGCCGCCGCCCGCACTTTGCGAGACCGGCCCCGCAACGGGGTCCCGCCATTCGGCCCGGTCCCAGCGGAGAGGCTGGTAGAATCAGGCCCCCGCCGCCAGCCCACCCCCCCTCATGACGGTCCAGCAGAACGTACTCCAGCTCATCGGCGAGACGCCGATCGTGCGCGCCCAGAACCTCGACACGGGGGTCTGCGAGCTGTACCTGAAGCTGGAATGCATGAACCCCGGCGGGTCCATCAAGGACCGCATCGGCCTGAAGATGATCGAGGCGGCCGAAGCCCGCGGCGACATCCGGCCCGGAGCGACCCTGGTGGAGGGCACTGCAGGCAACACCGGCATCGGCCTGGCCCTGGTGGCCCAGCAGAAGGGCTACAAGCTGCTGCTGGTGGTGCCGGACAAGATGAGCCGGGAAAAGATCTTCAACCTGCGGGCCATGGGCGCCGAGGTGGTGCTGACCCGCTCGGACGTGGCCAAGGGCCACCCCGACTATTACCAGGACATGGCCGCGCGCATCGCCGCGGAAACGCCCGGCGCCTACTTCGTCAACCAGTTCGGCAACCCCGACAACCCGGCCGCGCACGAACAGGGCACCGGTCCGGAAATCTGGCGCCAGATGGACGGCGACATGGACGCGATCGTGTTCGGCTGCGGCAGCTCGGGCACCATGACCGGCCTGTCGCGCTACTTCGCCAAGGCCGCGCCGCACGTCGAGCTGGTGCTGGCCGACCCGGTCGGCTCCATCCTCACCCAGTACATCAACGAGGGCGTGCTGAGCACCAAGTCCGGCAGCTGGCTGGTGGAAGGCATCGGCGAGGACTTCCTGCCCGACATCTCCGACTTCAGCCGGGTCAGGAAGGCCTACGCCATCTCCGACAAGGAAAGTTTCCTGGCCGGCCGGGAGCTGCTGATCAAGGAAGGCGTGCTGGGCGGGTCGTCCTCGGGCACCCTGCTGGCCGCCGCGCTGAAGTTCTGCCGCGAACAGACCACGCCCAAGAAGGTGGTGGTGTTCGTCTGCGACACCGGCAACAAGTACCTGTCCAAGATGTACAACGACTACTGGATGCTGGACAACGGCTTCCTTGAGCGGCCGGTGTACGGCGACCTGCGCGACCTGATCCTGCGGCCCTATGCCCAGCGCGACACCGTGGTGGTGGGCCCCAACGACACCCTGCACGTCGCCTACCAGCGCATGAAGATGTACGACGTCTCGCAGCTGCCGGTGATGGACGGCGACGCCATCATCGGCATCGTCGACGAGAGCGACGTGCTGATGCACGTGTTCGGCCAGGACGAGCGCTTCAAGGACCCCGTGTCCACCGCCATGGTGAGCAAGCTGGACAAGCTCGACGTCACCGCCCCGATGGCCACCCTGCTGCCCGTGTTCGACCGCGGCCATGTCGCCATCGTGATGGACGGCCAGAAGTTCCTGGGCCTGATCACCCGCATCGACCTGCTCAATTACCTGCGCCGCCGCGCGCAGTGACCTCCACCAAGGATGACCCCATGAGCGATGCCAAGCAGCACGGCCTCGGCACCCGCGCCATTCACGCCGGCCAGTCGCCCGATCCCAGCACCGGCGCGGTGATGACGCCGATCTACGCCACGTCCACCTACGTGCAGTCCAGCCCGGGCGTGCACCAGGGCTACGAGTACTCGCGCAGCCACAACCCCACGCGCTTCGCCTACGAGCGCTGCGTGGCCGAACTCGAGGGCGGCCGCAACGGCTACGCCTTCGCCTCGGGCCTGGCCGCCACGTCCACCGTGCTCGACCTGCTCGACAGCGGCAGCCACGTGGTGTGCATGGACGACGTCTACGGCGGCACCTACCGGCTGTTCGAGCGCGTGCGCCGGCGCAGCGCCGGCCTGGACTTCAGCTTCGTGGACCTCAACGACATGGCGGCGCTGGAATCCGCGGTCACGCCGAAGACGAAGCTGATCTGGTGCGAGACCCCGACCAACCCGATGCTCAAGATCGTGGACATCGCGCGCCTGGCGGAGTTCGCCCGCAAGCGCGGGCTCTGGCTTGCCGTGGACAACACCTTCAGCTCCCCGATCCTGCAGCGCCCGCTCGAGCTGGGCGCACACCTGGTGATGCATTCGGCCACCAAATACCTCAACGGCCACAGCGACATCGTCGGCGGCATGGTGGTGGTGGGCGACGACGCGGCGCTGGCCGAGCAGATGACCTTCCTGCAGAACGCGGTTGGCGGCATCCAGGGTCCGTTCGACAGCTTCCTGGCGCTGCGCGGCCTGAAGACCCTGCACCTGCGCATGAAGGCGCACTGCGAAAACGCGGGCGAGCTCGCCGCATGGCTGGAGAAACACCCGGCCATCGACAAGGTGATCTACCCCGGCCTGGCCTCGCATCCCCAGCACGCGCTGGCGAAGCGGCAGATGCACGGCTTCGGCGGCATGATCTCGATCTACGTCAAGGGCGGGGCCGATGCGGCACGCGCCATGATGGAAAAGTGCCGGCTGTTTGCCCTGGCCGAATCGCTGGGCGGCGTCGAGAGCCTGGTGAACCACCCGGCGATCATGACGCACGCCTCGGTGCCGGTGGAGCGCCGCGCGGCGTTGGGCATCGCCGACAACCTGGTGCGGCTCAGCGTCGGCGTCGAGGACCTGTCGGACCTGCGCGACGAGCTGGCGTCCGCGCTGGGTGGCGGGGCCAGATGAACCCGCATTCGCAGCGTCCCGTCGGCCTGTTCTCGGCGATGGCGTCGTTATGGGCCAACCGGCGACTGATCAGGGACCTCACCTGGCGTGAGATCAGCGGTCGCTATCGGGGCTCCTGGCTTGGCATCGGCTGGTCGATCCTGCAGCCGCTGCTGATGCTGGCGGTTTATACCTTCGTATTCTCGGTGGTGTTCGGCGCCAAGTGGACCGATCCCTCTCGACCGGACAACAAGTTCGACTTCGCGCTGTTCGTGTTCGTGGGCGTGATCCTCCACGGCATCCTGGCCGAGTCCATCACCCGGTCACCCGGCCTGATCGTGGCCAATGCCAACTACGTCAAGAAGGTGATCTTCCCGCTGGAGCTGCTGCCGATCACCGTCATCGGCGCGGCGGCGTTCCATGCGCTCATCGCCGGTGCGATCCTGATCGCCGGGGTGGTGTTCTTGTCCGGCGGCCTGTCGCTGACCGCGCTGTGGTTGCCGGTGCTGGTGTTGCCGCTGCTGGTGCTCTCGCTGGGGCTGTGCTGGCTGCTGGCAGCGCTGGGCGTGTTCCTGCGCGATGTCGCCCAGCTGACCGGCGTGCTGGCCAGCGCGCTGATGTTCCTGGCGCCCGTGTTCTACCCGATCCGCGCCTTGCCCGATTCCTTCCAGCCGGTGCTTTATTTCAACCCCCTCACGTTCGTGATCGAAGCCTTCCGTGGCGCGCTGTTCGCGGGAAAGCCGCCGGACCTGCTGGCCCTGGGCATCTTCTTTGCAGTGGCGCTGCTGGTTGCGCAGTTGGGGTACTGGTTCTTCCAGAAGTCCCGGAGCGGATTCGCCGATGTCCTTTGACCATACCCGCCAGCCGGCCGACGAAGGCGGGATCGCGATCGCGGTCTCGGACGTCGCCAAGTGCTACCAGATCTACAGCCGCCCCCAGGACCGCCTTCGCCAGGCGATCGTGCCGCGGCTGCGGCGCGGGTTCGGCCTTCCTGACAAGCGGTACTTCACTGAATTCTGGGCGCTGCGCGACATCAGCTTCCGCATCCGGCGCGGCGAGACCGTCGCCCTGATCGGCAAGAACGGATCGGGCAAGTCCACCCTGCTGCAGATCCTGTGCGGCACCCTCACCCCCACCGCCGGCGAAGTCGCGGTGCAGGGCAGGGTGGCCGCGCTGCTGGAACTGGGCAGCGGATTCAATCCCGAGTTCACGGGCCGGGAAAACGTCTATCTAAACGGCGCCGTGCTGGGCCTGGAGAAGGTGCAGATCGACCAGCGCTTTGACGCCATCGCCGCCTTCGCCGACATCGGCGATTTCATCGAGCAACCGGTCAAGACCTACTCCAGCGGCATGTTCGTGCGCCTGGCCTTCGCCGTGATCGCACATGTGGATGCCGACGTTCTGGTGGTGGACGAAGCGCTGGCGGTGGGCGACGTCTTCTTCGCGCAGAAGTGCATGCGCTTCCTGCGCGAGTTCCAGGAGCGCGGCACGCTGGTGTTCGTCAGCCACGACGAAAGCGCGGTGAAGAGCCTGTGCCAGCGCGCGATCTGGCTGGAGAACGGCCAGTTGGTCATGGACGGGCCCGCCAAGGAGGTCTCCGAGGCGTACCACGCCAAAACCTACGGCATGCAGGTCGCGCCGCGCCGCGCCACGGCGCGCGTGGAGTCCGTGCCCTTGGTCGGACCGGAAGCGCCGGCGCAGCCCGAGCTGCGCCCCGGCCTGGACCAAAGCGACATCCGCGTGTTCCGCTTCGCCGCACCCACGGGTACCTTCGGCGACGGGCGCGCCAAGATCGTTTCAACGCGGATGGAAGCGGCGTCCGGCGAAGCGCTGTCCCGCGTCGAGGGCGGCGAAATCGTCAGGCTGGTGGTGGAGGCGGAGGCGCACGACGCCGTGCACGGCCCGATCGTCGGATTCTTCTTCAAGGATCGCCTGGGCCAGCAGCTGTTTGGTACCAACACGTATCTCAGCGGTCGCGGCGCCACCCCGGGCGTGCTTGCCGGCCAGCGCCTGCGTGCCGAATTCGTATTCCAGATGCCCTACCTTCCGGTGGGCAAGTACACCATCGACGTTGCGCTGGCCGACGGCACCCACCTCGACCACGTCCAGAACGACTGGGTGTTCGACGCACTGGTGCTTGAATCGGTGTCCAGTTCGCTGTCGGCCGGACTGGTCGGCCTGCCCTATCATTCCGTCCTGCTCTCGGTCCCGGAGGCCGACAGCGAGGCCTGACCACGTTGATCCATTGAACGGGCGCAGCCGGCACGCCGACCTGCTGCCACCGCATCAGAGAGAAGCTTTCCATGCACAACAGTTCCTACCAACACATGCAGCGCCTGGTCTCGACCTACCTGCAGCCCGGCACGGCGCTGGACGTGATGGATATCGGCTCGTTCGACGTCAACGGCTCCTACCGCACCTTGTTCGACTCGCCCAACTGGCGCTATACCGGCGTCGACCTCGAGGCCGGGCCGGGCGTGGATGTCGTGCTCGATTCGCCCTACCGCCTGCCCTTCGCCACCGCCTCCAGGGACCTGGTGATCTCCGGCCAGGCGTTCGAGCACATCGAGCACTTCTGGATGACCTGGATGGAGATGCAGCGTGTGCTGCGGCCCGGGGGCATGGTTTTCCTGATCGCCCCCTCGCGCGGACCCGAACACCGCTACCCGCAGGACTGCTGGCGCTTCTATCCGGACGGCTACCGCGCGCTGGCCAAGATGGGTGGCATGGAGCTGGTGGAGGTCCACACGGACTGGGAACCGCATCCGGATCCGGGTAGCGCGGCCTGGGGCGACACCGTCGGCGTCTTCCGCTCGCAGGGCATGGGCTTGCGGCAGCGCCTTGGACTGCGCCTGGCCCGGATGGGCATGAAGATGCAGATGGGGGACGCATGAGCGGTTTCCGGGCCAACACCAGCCTTTCGATGCTGCCCGAGGACGTGCTCCCCAGTGCCTGGGTAGGACACCTGCCGTTCGCCTTCTGGATCATCGAAGAGATGAAGCCGGGGGTGCTGGTCGAGCTGGGTACCCACAACGGCACGTCCTTCCTCGCCTTCTGCCAGGCGATCCGGGACCGGAGCACGCAGACCAAGGCCTTCGCCGTGGACACCTGGCAGGGCGATGAACACTCGGGCTTCTATGGCGAGGAAGTGCACGAGCGCCTCACCGGCCTGCTCAAGGACCGCTACTCGGGCTTCGCGCAGCTGATGCGCATGCGCTTCGACGAAGCGCTGGCGTATTTCTCCGATGGGGGCGTGGACCTGCTGCACATCGACGGCCTGCACACCTACGAGGCGGTCAAGGATGACTTCGAATCCTGGTTGCCCAAGATGTCGCGACGGGGTGTGGTGCTCTTCCACGACACCATGGTGCGCGAGCGCGGATTCGGCGTATGGCGGCTCTGGGAGGAGCTGCGCACGCGCTACCCGTCCTACGAGTTCAAGCACACCCACGGCCTCGGCGTGCTGCTGGTCGGCGAAGACCCGCCGCCGAGCCTGCTCGACCTGTGCCGCCTGAGCGACGGTGCGGACGAGACCGTCGTGACCCGGTTGTTCGACGCGCTGGGCCAGCGCGTCATCCACCGTGAGCGCGTGGCTTTCCTCGAGGAGAAGTATGCCGAGGCCGACAAGTTCATGGTGCATTACCGCACCGTGTACGAACGTGCCCAGGAGGCACTTCAGAAGGCCCAGGAGGAACAGGAACTGCGCGTCGGGGAGCGGCTGGCGGAGATCCAGCAGGCCACGGCCCGGCTCTCGGGTCTTGAGCAGGACCTCGAGCACGCGCGCGTGCGCCATGCCGACATGCAGGCCTCGACCAGTGCGGCCGACGCCGAACGCTCCGCTCTGCGGGAGTTCCTCGACCAGGCCAGGTCGACCCAGGCTCTGCTGATCAACCAGATCGAAGCCAGCCACGCCCAGCGCCAGGCGGCCTTGGAGTCGTCGTACGCGGAAAGGATCTCGCAGCTGGAAGCCGAGCATGCGCGCAGGTATCAGGAGCTGGAAACGGCGAATGCGGCGCTGGAATCCAGCCTGCGCGATGCGAGCGCCGCCGTGGCCGAACTCGAAGCGCGCGAGCGCGGCATGCAGGCCGAGCTCGAGCGCATTGGAAGGCTGGCCGACGATCGCCTGGAGGGTTGGAAACAGAGCGACCACGACCACGCGCTGCAGGTGGCCGGACTGGCCGGTCAGGTCGACGTGTCCGAGGCCAAGCTCGGGCAGCTGACCACGGCGATGCGCAACCTTTCGACCGAGCTCGCGATGGCCCGCGCCGAGCTGCGACGACGCGACGCCCACCTGCTCGATGCCCACGCGCGCGTGGACCTTCGCCAGCAGGAGGTCGAGCGGCTGGTGACCAGCAAGAGCTGGCGCATCACCGCCCCGATGCGCTGGGCGCGCGCCCGGCTGGCCGCACTTCGGCACGGCAGACCCGCGCCAAGCTACGCCGACATGCTGGGCGTGCCGACCAATGCCGATCCGACGCCGCGCTTGCCGGCGCCGCTGGCGGCAGAGGCGCCCGCGTTGCCGGCCGCGCCCGCCGCGCCCGGCACGGACAAGCTTGCCGCGGATTACCTGGAAGAGCTGTTCGCCAGCGACAGCGACCGGCGTGCCCCCGAATACGTGGGGCCGTCGTCGGCGCCTGCGCCGCGGGCGGATTCGCTGCGCGCCAAGGTGATCGCGTTCTACCTGCCGCAGTTCCATCCCTTTCCCGAGAACGAGGCGTGGTGGGGCGCGGGGTTCACGGAATGGACCAACGTCACCAAGGCCGTGCCCCAGTTCATGGGTCACCACCAGCCGCGCCTGCCGGCGGACCTCGGCTTCTACGACCTGCGCGTTCCGGACGTGCTGCGCCGCCAGGTCGAGATGGCGCGGCAATACGGCGTGCATGGCTTCGCGTTCCACTATTACTGGTTCGGCGGCAAGCGCCTGATGGAGCGGCCGCTGGATATCTTCCTGGCCCAGGAGGACCTCGATTTCCCGTTCTGCCTGTGCTGGGCGAACGAGAACTGGACCCGCCGCTGGGACGGCCATGACAGCGAGATCCTGATCTCGCAGGAGCACGGTCCGGACAACGACATCGCCTTCATCCAGGACCTCGAACCCTACCTGCGAGACAGGCGCTACATCCGCGTCGACGGCAAGCCGCTGGTCATCGTCTATCGCCCGTCCATCCTGCCCGACGCCGCTGCCACCGTGCAGCGCTGGCGCAAACATTGCCGCGAGGCCGGCATCGGCGAGATCTACCTGACGATGGCGCAGTTCGACGTCGAGGACCCGCGCGAGTACGGCTTCGACGCCGCGGTCGAGTTCCCTCCGCACAAGCTCGCGAAGGGTTTCGACGCGATCAACAGCACGCTCAAGATCGTGAACCCCGGTTACCAGGGCCACGTGGCGCACTACCAATCCATCGTGGACAGTGCCAAGGCCTGGCCCGACAAGGGCTTCCCGCTGATCCGCACGGTTTTCCCTGGCTGGGACAACGAGGCCCGGCGTCCGGGCAAGGGCTACACCTTCGCGTTCTCGACGCCGCAGCGCTATCGCGACTGGCTGGATTTCGCCGTCGACTACGCCAACGAGCACCCGGTGGCCGGCGAGAGCATCGTGATGGTGAACGCCTGGAACGAATGGGCCGAGGGTGCCCACCTCGAGCCGGACCGCCGCTATGGCCATGCCTACCTGCAGGTGACGCGCGAGGTGCTGGAAGTGAAGCGGGGCGCCGCGCGCGTGCTGGTGCTTTCGCATGATGCCCACCCGCATGGCGCGCAATACCTCGCGCTCAATCTGGTGAAGGAACTCAAGTCGCTGGGGCAGGCGGTATCCGTGGGTCTGCTGGGGCCAGGCCGGCTGCTGGAGGACTTCGAAGCGCTGTGCGATGTCCAGGAAGCCTATGACGAGACCGGTGTTGCGGCGCTCGTGAGCCATGCCAAGTCCGAAGGCACCACTCTGGTGATCGCCAACACCGCGGTCTCCGGCCGGGTGGCCGCTGCCTTCCACGCGGCGGGCCTGGAGGTGGTTTCCCTCGTGCACGAACTTCCGGGCGTGATCCGCCAGTACGGACTCGAGCAGGCGGTGGCCTCGCTGGTGGAGGTTTCCCGCAAGGTCGTGGTGGCCTGCGATGCCGTTGCGGCGGGCCTGGACGGGTTTGCCGATGGCAGGCTGCTGCGCGACAAGCTCGTCGTGCGGCCGCAGGGATTGTTCACGCGCAGCCGTTACCGGGGCCTGCGCGACCTTGGACCGGCGCGCGCGGCCCTGCGCGCGCGGCTGGGCATCGATCCGGCGGCGAAGGTGGTGGTGAGCGTGGGTTACGCCGACCTGCGCAAGGGCGTGGACCTGCTCGCCGAGGCGGCGGTGCTGCTGACCGATGTGCCGGACCTGCACTTCGTGTGGGTGGGCCACCGCGACGTCAGCGTGCAGGAGCGGGTGGACGATGTGCTTCGGCTGGGCGGCATGCAGTCGCGCTTCCATTTCGTCGGCCTGGATTTCGACACCGATGACTACTACGCGGGTGCGGACGTCTATGCGCTGGCCTCGCGCGAGGATCCGTTCCCGTCGGTGGTGCTCGAAAGCCTGTCGGTCGGCACGCCCGTGCTGGCCTTCGCGGGTACCGGCGGCGGCGCCGACCTGGTGGCCGCGCAGGGCGGTGCGGTGGTCTCCGAGCTGACCGCATCGGCTTACGCACAGGCGCTGCGGGACCTGCTTGCCGACAACGACCGGCGCGAGCGCCTGGGCGAGCAGGGCCGTGAGCTGGTGGACACCCGGTTCTCGTTCCGCTCCTACGTCATGGACCTGCTGGCCCTGGGCGGATTGGACCTGCCCAAGGTGTCGGTGGTGGTGCCCAACTACAACTACGCGCGCTATCTGCGCCAGCGCCTGGACAGCATCGCCTCGCAGACGGTTCCGGTGTACGAGATCATCGTGCTGGACGACGCCTCGACCGATGACAGCATGGTGGTGCTGCAGCACCTTCGCGGTGACCTGGCGCCCGAGCCGCGCATCATCGTCAATGAGCGCAACAGCGGTTCGGTGTTCCGCCAGTGGCTCAAGGGTGCGCAGGCGGCCACCGGCGACTACATCTGGATCGCCGAAGCCGATGACTTGGCCAAGTCCGATTTCCTGGAGCGGCTCCTGGCCGTGATGGCGCCGGATCCCGGCATCGTCATGGGCTACACCCAGTCCGAGCAGATGGACGAGTCCGGCAAGGTAGTGGCGGGCAACTACCTGGACTACACCCGGGACCTGTCGGCCACGCGCTGGCTGTCGTCATACGTTGCCGACGGCGCCGAGGAGGCGCGCAGCGGCCTGTGCATCAAGAACGCCGTTCCAAACGTCAGCGCGGTGCTGTTCCGGCGCGAGGCCCTGGTCAAGGTGCTGCAGGACAATATCGATGAGGTCGCGTCCTACCGCATCGCCGGCGACTGGGTGGTTTACCTGCGGCTGCTGCGTCTGGGCAAGGTGGCGTTCGAAGCCAAGGCCTGCAACCAGCATCGCCGCCATGCCACCAGCGTGACCCACCATTCCGCGGCGCGCCTGCACCTGGATGAAGTGCTCAAGGTGCAGCGTGAGGCCTGCGACACCTACACCCCCGATGCATCCGTGCGGCGCGCGGCGGCCGACTACGCCAAGGTGCTGGAAGGCCAGTTCGGGCTGGCCGGCGACGGCAACAGGCCCTGACGCATGCGCGCACTGGTCATCGGCGGCAATGGCTTCATCGGGTCGAGCCTGGTCGAGCGCCTGCGCCAGACTGGCTGCGCGGTGCGCGTGCTCGACATGGGCACGCCGCGTCCCGGCATGGACTGGACCGGCGTAGAATTCCTCGCGGGTTCGCTGCTCGATCCGGTTCGCCTGGCCGAATCGCTGGAGGGCGTCGACCGGGTCTTCCACCTCGCCAGCACCACCGTGCCCAGCACGTCCAACCTTGATCCAGTCGCCGACGTACAGGGCAACCTGGTTGGAACTCTGGGTCTGATCGAGGCCATGCGCATGGCCGGCGTGAGGCGCATCGTGTACTTCTCGTCGGGTGGCACGGTCTACGGCAATCCCGATGCGGTTCCGGTGCCGGAATCCCACCCGCTGCGGCCCATTTCGTCCTATGGCGTGGTGAAGGTGGCGGTCGAGGCCTACCTCTCCATGTTCGCGCAACTGGGCCAGCTCGACCCGCTCATCCTTCGCCCCTCCAATCCCTATGGACCGCGCCAGGCCAGCTCCGGCGTGCAGGGTGCGATCGGTACCTTCCTTCGCCTGGCCAGGAACGGCCAGCCGATTTCAATCTGGGGCGACGGCGAGGTGGTCCGCGACTACCTGTTTATCGACGACCTGGTGGACCTCGCGGTCAACGCGGGCCTGGGCGGAGAGACCGGCATCTTCAACGTCGGCAACGGCCAAGGCCACAGCCTGAACCAGTTGTGTCACGTCATCGCCCAAGTCACCGGCCGCGAGCTGGACGTGCGTTACCTGCCGGGTCGAGACTTCGACGTCAGGCGGGTCGTGCTCGACAACCGGCTGGCGCGTGACCGCTTCGGCTGGTCGCCGGTGACCCGCCTTGAAGACGGCATCGAGGCCACCTGGCGCGCGCTTCCCTGAAAAATGCCGGGCGCCTGCCCGAATCCCACCGTTGGAGATATCCATGATTTCCGAAAGCACGACTTCCTGGCTGGACACGTTGATTGACAGTCTCGCCATCGGTGGCACCAGCCCGTTCGGCCAGCCCTTGCCCGCGTTCCCGGACGAACAGCTGCAGCGCAACACCACCGGACTGTCCTCGGAAGCCGCGCTGCTGCAGGCGCACGCCTTTTACGAGGATGTCCGAAACGGCATGGACAAGGCCGGGCTGGTGCTGGATGCGAATTCCACCGCGCTCGACTTCGGCTTCGGCTGGGGGCGCATCTCCCGCGTCTTCATGCACGACTTCCGGATCGAGAACATCCACGGCGTGGACGTGGATCCCGCCTTCGTGGACATCACCCGCAGCCTGTTCAAGTCCGACAACTTCATCCAGTGCGCGGCGTTCCCGCCGACGGCCTACCCCGACGGGAAGTTCGACCTGATCTTCGCCTATTCGGTGTTCTCGCATCTGTCCGAGAGCGCCGCGACCGCATGGATGGCGGAGTTCGAACGCATCCTCAAGCCGGGGGGCGTGGTCGCCTTCACGACGCGGCATGAGTCCTTCTTCGGCTTCTGCGAGTGGGCGGCCCAGCAGCAGGACGCCTCGGACTACATCAAGGCACTGGGCGCCCTGTTTCCGGACGTGGACGCGGCCCGTGCCGCGTACCGCCGCGGCGAGCTGGTGCATGGCAGCTCCAGCGGCGTCGGTGGCGGCGGTCCGCGCGACTCGAGCTTCTACGGCGAGACTTGGATCCCGGAGGCGTACGCGCGCAAGGGTTTCGGCACCGGACTGGAATTCGTGTCGGGCTACTTCGACGGCAGCAAGTACGACCAGGCCTGCTTCGTGTTGCGCAAGCCGCGGTGAGCCCAGGCATGGCCAGCTCCGCCGTGCTGCCGGGTGCGCCTTCGGCCGGACCGCGCCTGGAGTTCCTGGACTCCCTGCGCGGCCTGGCGGCCGTGTACGTCGTGGTCTACCACATGCTGCTGATCCCGCAGCCGGCGCTGCTGGCGCCGCTGTGGGCCGAGAAGTTCGCGCACTCGGGCGGTAATGGCGTGGTGATGTTCTTCATCGTCAGTGCCTTCTCGCTTTATTACACGATGCCGATGCGCGAGCGCGACAGCCGGCCGGTGCTGAGCTTCTACCTGCACCGCTTCTTCCGCATCGCGCCGCTGTTCTACCTGCTGATACCGCTGTCGCTGCTGCGCGACTGGCTGGCCTTCGGCGTGCTGCATTCGCCGTGGGAAGTGCTGGCGTCGGTGCTGTTCGTCTTCAACCTCGTGCCGGGCGGTGAGGAAGGTTTCGTCTGGGCCAGCTGGACGATCGGCATCGAGATGGTGTTCTACGCCGTGTTCCCGCTGGTCTACTACCGGATCCGGCAACTTTCCACCGCGATCGCCTTCTTCTTCGCCTGCATCCTGGGCTGGATGGCCGTGCAGCTGGCGCTCGAATACCTGCTGTTGCCGCCGGAGTGGAAGGCGTCGATGCTGCAATGGAACGCCCTGAAGTACTTCCCGACCTTCGCGCTGGGCGTGGTGCTGTACTTCACTTTCATGCGCTCGCATGCGACGGCCGGCGACACCGCCGAGCGTCGCGGCGTCGGCGCCGCCCTGCTGCTCGGCGGCCTGTTTGCCTACTGCGCAATGCTGCAGGGATGGCTGCCGGGCGTGTTCGGCACCGCCTATGCCTGGCCCGGCGTGGTGTGCGCGATCCTTGCCATCGGTCTGGCGCTGTGCCCGACCCGGCTGATGGTGAATCGGGCCACCGCCTACCTGGGCAAGGTCAGTTATTCGGTCTATCTGCTTCACCCGACCCTCGTGTATTTCCTGATTCCGGTCTATCGCCGCATCTACGCCGAAGCGGGCAATCTTTCGCTGGCGTTCCTTGCCTCGCTGGCCCTGACCCTGGCCATTCTGCTTCCGCTCTCCAGCCTGACCTACCGCTGGATCGAAAAGCCGGGCATCCAGTTCGGTCGCCGCATCGCCTCGCGCTGGTCACCGCGCACTCCCATCCAGAACGCGCCCGCCGTGGCGCCCGTCCCGGAGACGTCCCGATGAATCGTTCCCGCTTGTTGCTGCTTTCCCTCGCCCCGGTGCTGATGCTGGCGGCGTGCCGTGAACCCAACGCCCCGGCGCCCGAACCCGCTGCGCCCGCCGCCGCCACCGAGGCGGCGCCCGTCGCTGCTGCCGCGGCGACGCCGTCGCCGATCGCGTCCGGTGCGGAGACGTACGCGGAGGGCGCCAAGTTCATTCCCGGCACGCTGTGCAACATCGAATACCTGGGTACCGTCGCGTTCGGTGCGGAGCCGGTGCTGCTGGACGCCCCGCAGTCGCTGCGCGGCTGGCTCGGCGACGAGCAGGGCGCCACGCCCCGCGATGTTGAGCTACGGTTCGTGGACGACGCCGACAACGTGATGGCGCGTGTACCGCTGCAGCTGGGCGGTTCGCGCGAAGATGTCGCGGCAGCGTTTCCAGGCAAGGCGGGCCTGGCCAACGGCGGCTTCAACCAGGCCCTTTCGCCGGCGGGCCTGCCGGCGGGTACGTGGCGGGTGCACCTGGTGTACACCGCGGGCGAAGGCGCCGGCGCCCGCGCGGTCTCCTGCGACAACGGGCGTCGGGTCACCGTCGCTCCGGCCGCGTAAGCCGACCATGCGCACCCCTGCTTACGTAGCGAAGGTCCGCCGTTGGCCTTCGATGCTGGCCCGATCCGGGCTGCTGGCTTGCCTGCTGTCGCTGATGGCGTGCAGCGAAGCGCCGCCGCCGGTGACGCCGCCGGGCGGCCCAGTGGTCAGTCCGGACTCGCCGGTCAAGGCCGCGGGCCCGGAGACGGTCAGCTTCTGCAACATCGAGTACCTGGGCGACAAAGTGCTGGATACGGACCCCGCGACCCTGGAAGAGCCGCTCGTCCTCCGCGGCTGGCTGGGCGACGAGCGCGGCGCGGTGCCGCACCGGATACAGCTGCAGTTTTCCGACGCGGCAGGCGAGTTGGAGGCGGCTGTTCCAGTGGTGCTGGGCGTGGACCGCAGCGACGTGGCGGCGGTCTTCCCCGAGAGGAAGGGACTTGAGAAAAGTGGCTTCGAGCTGGCGCTCGATCCAGCCGACCTGCCGGCCGGAACCTGGCGGCTGTCGCTGCTCTATGCTGCGGGTGAGGATGAAAACGCGCCGCTCCGCCGCTGCGACAACGATCGCCGCCTGGTGATCGGAGCCCCCTGATGGCTGGCGTACGCGACGCGCAGGCGGCGGCTGCGTTGCCGGACGACGCCCGTGCGCCGTCCGGCTGGCCGAGGTACGCGTGGCTAGCTGCATTGCTGCTTTCCATCGTGCTCGTGCTGTGGCCGGATCCACCGAAGGCACCGCTGGTGGGCGCTGATGGCTGGCTGGTCAGCGGCGCGTTCGTGCCTACCGGGCCGGACCTTCGCCAGTTGCCGGAAAGCCTCGTGCGTTCGCCGGAGGCCCGCTTTTGGACCACCTGGACGCCGGAGCGCCAGGCACAGCCCGGCCGCATCGAGTCACCGGTCTTCGTGCTGCCCGCCGCGGGCATCGGCGTGCCGGTGCGAGGCGCGGCCGGTGAACTGGATGTCTACACCTACGTCAGTTGCCTGGCCACCGGCGAGAGCCTGCGCTTCGCGCACGCGCGTACCAACACCGATTGGGCGATCGCCACGTTCGCGCCGGCGACCGACTGGTGCGCCCAGGATCGCCGCGTCCGGCTGGTGGCGGACGTGCGTTCGACCCGGTACGAGCTCTCGATGGGTTCGCCGTTCGCGCTGTCGCTGGCTTACGACCTCAAGACGTCCACGGCGGCGGCCGCGGCCTACCTGTTCCTGGCCTGGAGCGTGGCCGCCGGCCTGCTGTGGCTTTGCTGGCGGAGGCTGGGAACGGGCTTCGCGCCGCCCGTGCGCGCGGGCCTCGCCCTGGGCGCATTCGGACTGGTCGGCTACGGACTGTTCTTCGCTTTCCACGCCACGGCGGTGCTGGGCACCGTGCTCACCCTGCTGGTGTTCGGCGCGGGACTCTGGAACGCCGGCCGGCTGTTCGCCGGTTTCCGTTCCGCGGCCACGGACCCGGGCGCCGCCCGCATCGTCGGCCTGATGTCGCTGTGGCTGGGCGTGGCCCTGATGGTGGTCGCGGTCCATGGGCTGGTGGACACCAATGCCGGTGCCTGGTCGCCGAACGCCCGCTTCAGTCCCGCGCGCTGGTCCAGCGACAACCAGATCCCGATGCGCATCGGCCAGATGCTGGCCAAGAGCGACATGCAGGACACCGGTTGGATGGGCCCGTGGAGCGTGGCCGACCGTCCGCCGCTGGCCTATGGCTGGCACGCGATGGTCAGCAAGGTGTTCGGTTCGCACCTGCTGCCGTCGGACGGCCCCTATCTCTACCACCGCTATTCCTGGCCGATGGGCGTGCTGCTGAACACGCTGTGGGCGCCGCTCGTGTTCCTGGTCGCCAGACGCGCGTCGGGCTCGGCGCGGCTTGGCATGGCGGTGGTCGCGGCCTGCCTGATGTCGCCCTTCGTGCTGTTCAATGCCGGCTTCGTGTGGCCGAAGCTGCTGGCGGGGGTGTTCGGACTGGCGGCGGCGTACCTGCTGTTCCAGGCGGGGCGCTCGCCACGATCACCCCTGCGCGAGGACACGGCGGGCTTTGTCACCGCGGCGCTGCTGTCGGCGCTGGCGCTGCAATCGCATGGCGGCGCGATGTTCGCACTGCCGCCGATGATCGTGATGGCGATGTTCCTGCGCGGCATGCCGACGATCCGCGCGATGCTGCTGTCGGCCGTGGTCGTCGTCGCCATCCTTGCGCCGTGGATGCTGTACCAGCGCTGGGTTGATCCGCCGGCCAACGCGCTGGTGAAGTTCGCGTTCGCCGGAACCTTCGGTTTCGGTGAAGAACAGATGGGCGTCTGGGAGACCATCCAGCGGGCATATGCCGGCACCACGCTGTCCGGCTGGATTTCGGCCAAGGCCTCCGCACTTGCGGTGATCCTGCTCGGACGCGGCAACCAGTGCGGGCTGGGCGAGCCTGGCCTGGCCTTGTCCACTCTCGATGCCTGGCGCGCGCGCGACTTCTTCTACGTACTGCCGTCGATGGGGCTGCTGGCGGCCGGCGCCCTGGTCGCGCGCCTGATGCCGCGCACCCGCGCGATCGCGCCCACGGCGCCATGGATCCTGTGGGGCGTGCTGTCGGTGCTGCTGGGCGTACTGCTGACGCTCGACTGCCACCTCAACCACCACCAGGCCTACCAGGCCATGCTGGCGCTGCACCTGGGGCTGCTGCTGGTGATCGCGCGCAACCGCGTGGTGTTCGCCGTGGCGTGGTGCGTGATCGCGGCCTACGGCATTGGCGTCTGGGTTCTTGAGCCGCTGCGGCACTTCGACGGTCGCTGGGACGCCAGCGCGTGGGCCGCCGCGGTGCTTTCGGTGCTGCTGGCCGTCTGGACGACGCGGCGCGACCCGGGTCCGCGCACGGCGCCCTGACGGCGGGCCGGGCTCAGGCCCGGTCGGCGCCGCGGAACGTGAGCAGCCGGTGTCCGATGAAACTGGTGAACACCGGGACAGCCACCCCGATGGCGTGCGCGACGGTTTCAGGATGCCAGTCGAAACCAAAGCGCGGGAACAGCCAGCGGGCCAGGAACAGGCTGATCAACACCGTCTGCGCGACGGCCAGCAGATTGACCGCCACGAACCAGCCGACCTGGCTGCGCATGCTGTTGCTGGCGCCGGTGAACACGAAGGCGCGGTTGAGCAGGAAGGCCGTCAGCATGCCGATGCCATAGGCCAGCACGATCGACGGCACGTAGGGCATGACCATCCCCAGCGCGATGCGCGACAGGAAGTTGGCCGCTGCCGCGATGCCGCCGGCCAGCACGAACAGCATGAACTGGCGCGAGATCACCCGGCCAGGGCCTCGGCCGCCAGCTTGCTTCCGACCGCCAGGCTTTCGGAGATCGAACGGTCTTCCGGATAGTAGTAGGCGGTATCGGCCATGAAGAACCCGTCCAGCGGCGTGCGCATCGGCGGCAGCATCGCCTGGAAGCCGGGCGGACAGATCGCCTGCGCGAACTCGTAGCGGTGGCAGTGGCGGGCCAGCACCCAGTCGCTGCGGAAGGCGGGGTTGAGCTTGGGCAGGTAACCGATGACCTCGTCGATCAGCGCGTCGTTGGGCAGCGACCACTTCGGGTGGGTCTTGGGCATGTAGAAGGGCGCGTAGAGGACGTGTTCGCCCTCGCGCGTGCCCGGGTTGAGGTTGGAGTATTCGATCACGCCCGGGATTTCGATGCCGGCGTCGCTGATGTTCATCCAGAAGTTTTCGCTCACCGCGTGCCGCAGCTTGAGGATGACGCAGGCCACCGGGATGTTCTGCAGCTTGCGGATGCTGTCGGCGAAATCGGCCGGCAGGCCCGGTACGAAGCCGGGCACGTACTGGATCGGGGCGGTCGAAAGTACCGCGTCGCATGGGCGCAGCTCGTCGCCGATGCGCACGCCCGTGACCCTGCCGCCTTCCGAAACCACTTCCCGGACGCCCGCAGACACGTGGATTTGGCCACCCAGGCGGCGGATCTCCGCCGTCATGCCCTCCAGCACCGTGGCCGAGCCGCCTTCGACATAGCCCAGGCTTTCGTTGAACAGGTTCCGGCGCGACAGCGCGATGCGCTTGATGCGGGTGCCGATCCACGAGGCCGACAGGTTGTCCGTGTACTCGAAGAACTTCAGCCGGAAGGTGCGCTCCCAGAGCACGTCCCAGGCCTTCTTGCCGATCCAGCCCTGGATCCACTGCACCGCGTTGCGCTTGTCCAGCGCGCTCCAGTCGGTGATGCCCTTGGTGTACAGCACGTGCAGGGCGTAGCGGACCTTCGAGACCAGCCCCATCTTGGGGAACGACAGCAGCGCGAAGGGCGTGCCCCACTTGTACAGGGTGCCGTCGATGAAATAACCCATCTTGGTGTCGGTCCACTTCAGCCGGTCCGACAGCTTCAGGTCTGCCAGCAGCGCGAACAGCGGGTCGTCGGTCCTGCAGACGAAGTGGTAGTAGCGCTCGATCTGAAGGCCGTCGAAATCGAAGCTGGCGGACATGCCGCCAATGCGGTCGTCGCGTTCGAACACGTCCACGGCATGGCCGGCGCGCAACAGGTCCAGCGCGGCCATCAGGCCCATGGGGCCGGAACCGATGACGGCGAAGTGGCGGGGAGTCGGGGTCATGGTGGTCTTCAACGTTTGAGAATGATGTGGCTGTAGCGTGGGTCGGTGTAGCTTTCCCGCACCGCGTCCTCGAATCCGTGCTGCTTGACGCCGAACACCGCCGCGGTGTCCACGCCGGTGAAGTCGTCGCCGGCCGACAGCGCCTTGAGCTGGTCCGCCGTGAACGGCGGCTTGCGGCTGAACAGGGAATAGGTGCGCAGCAGGAAGGCGAAGAACCCGATCGGAATGTGCACGATCAAGGTCCGCAGGCCCTTGACCCGTTTGATGGTGCGGATGATGTCCACGTAGTCGATGCGGGTGTCGCCGACGATGTCGTAAACGGTGCCGTCGGGCTGGGCCTCGATGCACTTGACGATGCAGCGGCAGAAATCACGCTCGTACAGCGGCTGGCGCATGAAGCGGCCGTCGCCGGGAATGGGGAACACCGGCGTGCGCGCCATGAAGCGCGACAGCCAGCCCAGGTGCTTGGGGTCGAACCAGCCGAACATCAGGGTGGGGCGCAGCACGCAGTGCCTGAGACCGGACTGCACCACCATCGCTTCCTGCTGCTTCTTGGTTTCGGTGTAGTCGTCGGTGGCCACCGAGTTCACCACTGACGAGCTTATGTGCACCAGGTAGGGCACCGCGTGGGACTTCACCGCGTCCAGCACATGCCGGGTGGCCGTAAGGTTGTTGCGGTCGAACAGCTCGCGGTGCTTGCCGGTGATCTGCGCGTGCAGCTGCACCACCACGGCCGCGCCCGCAAACGCATCGGCCCAGACGCCGGGCTCGGCCAGGTCGGCCTGGATGGCCTGCACGTCCGGATGCAGGCCACGCAGGATGTCGAGGTTGTAGCCGTGCTTGTCGATGGCGACCAGGTTCGTGTAGCCCTGCTCGCGCAGCTCGACCAGCAGGTTCTGGCCCACCAGGCCGGCAGCGCCGGTGAGCACGATGCGGGCATCCTTGGCGAGGGCCGGCGTCACAGCTTGATCCTCCGGAACACGAACTCGGGGATATGCGTGATCACCCGCATGATCCCCCACCAGAACCACGGCAGGTAGGCCACCGCGCGTCGCTTCTCGACCGCACGCACGATGCCCGCGGCCACCTGCGCCGGAGTGGCCCACAGCGCGCCCTTCTTGAAGGCCGCGGTCATCGGGGTGTCCACGAAGCCGGGCTTGATGGTCAGCACGTTGACACCGCTGCCGTTGAGCGCCTGGCGCAGGCCGCTGGTGAAGGCGCTGACGGCCGACTTCGCGCTGCCGTAGAGGTAATTGCTGGCCCGGCCGCGGTCACCCGCCACCGAGCTGATCACGGCCAGCGTGGCGGGCGCCTGCAGGCGCTGGGCCAGCGCGGCGCAAAGCGCGATGACCGAGGTGCCATTGGTGGCGAACTCGCGCAGGGAGAGCTGGACCGAGGCGCTGCACGCCGCCTGGTCGGGCAGGGTGCCGTGCGCGATCAGCGCCACGTCCACCGTGCCCAGCGAGGCCCAGGCGGCATCGAGCATGGCCCCATGGCCGGGGATGTCGTTGGCGTCCAGCACATGGCCGTCGGCGGTGGCGCCGCGCAGGCGCAGGTCCGCGCAGATCGCCTCCAGGCGTTCGGGGTCGCGGGCCACGAGGAACAGGCGGGCGCCGCGCCGGGCGAATTCGCGGGCGGTGGCTTCGGCGATGGCCGAGCTGGCGCCGATGATTAGGATGCGTTGCATGCTCACTCCATGACCCGCCGCCAGAACGACGACGAGAAGGCGGGGTCGATGTGGGGAAGGAAGGCGGGCAGTCCCGGCTGGCCGGCGCGGAACATCGCCGGCGACATCCGGGCGTCCTTGGCCGGGTAGAGCGCGCCGCCGGCTTCGGCGACGATCGCGTCCAGGCGGTCGAGCAGTGCGAACACCGGCGCGCCGGTGTTGGGGAAATCCAGCGCCAGCGTGGTTCCCGGCCGCGCGAAGGACATCAGGCCAGGCGCGGGCCGGTCGCCGAACTCCTTGAGCACGGCCAGGAAGGAGCCCTGGCCACTGCGCGCGATCTCGCCCAGCAGGGCACGCACCGCCTCGCGTGCCTGCGCGGGCGGCAGCACGCACTGGTGCTGCAGGAAACCGGCGGGCCCGTACATCCGGTTCCAGTCGTGGATGCCATCGAGCGGATAGAAGTAGGGCGCGTAGTGCTGCACGCCCTCGCGGCGACGCGCGCGCTGGCGATGGTAGTACAGCGTGTTGAACGGGCGCAGGGTCAGCCGGTTGACCAGCGACAGCGGCGGCGTGAGCGGCATCGCCAGGCCGGCGCCGGGAGCCTGCCCGCTGGCGCCGGGGGCCGCGTGGTTGGCGCGCAGGAAATGGCCGCGGCCCAGCGCCGCGCCCTTGGCCAGGCAATCCACCCAGGCCACGGTGTATTCGTGGCTTTCCGCGGATTCGGTGGAGAGCGCGAAGAACTCGTCGAGGCCGTCGAATTTCAGCGACTGCACCTGCATCCACGGACCCGACACACGCTGCAGCTGCAGTTCGGCCCAGGTGATGGCCCCGGTGAGGCCCAGTCCGCCCACCGTCGCGGCGAAGCGCGCATCGCCCGGCGCCAGCCACTGGCGGCTGCCGTCGCTGCGCAGCAGTTCGAAGCCGCGCACGTGGTCGCCGAAGCTGCCGTTGCGATGGTGGTTCTTGCCGTGCACGTCGTTGGCGATGGCGCCGCCCACCGTGGCCAGGCGCGTGCCCGGCGTCACCGCCAGGAACCAGCCGCGCGGCAGCGCCAGCGCCAGCACTTCGCCCAGGGTCACGCCCGCCTCGCAGGCCAGCACGCCGGTGTCGGCGTCGAAACGCAGGAAGCGATCCAGCCCGCGCATCAGCAGCAGGCGGCCGTCGCTGTTGAGGCAGCTGTCGCCGTAGCTGCGGCCCTGGCCATAGGCCAACAGGGGCGTGCCCGCGGGCGGCAGCGGGCCGCGTCGGCCCGCCATCGGCACCAGCGCCTGGTTGTGCGGCGTCGGCCAGCGGCCCCAGCTGTCGCCCGTGCGGGACACGGGCTTCAGATCGCCCAGAGCGCGATGACCGCGCAGAGCACGCCCACCACCTGGCTGACGCGATCGGTGGCCGCGAACACCACCGGGTCGTCATCCATGCCGCCGCGGTGCGCGACCACCCAGGTGCGGCTGACCCAGTACAGCATCAGCGGGCACAGCAGCCACAGCACCTGCGGATGCTGGTACAGCGTGATGCTGTCGGGGCTGTTGATGTACAGCGCAAGCACCAGCACCGCCAGGTAGCCCGCGGCCGAACCCAGCGATTGCAGCAGCGGCAGGTCGTCCACTGCATAGCCGCGGCCCGCGGCACTGATCTTGCCTTCGCCCAGCATCGCGGCCAGCTCGACGTAGCGCTTGAGCAGGGCCAGGCTGAGGAAGATGAACATCGAGAACGCCAGCAGCCAGAACGACAGCACCGCACCGATCACCACGGTGCCGCCGATGATGCGCACGGTGTACAGCGCGGCGAGCAGGATTACGTCCAGCATCACCACGCGCTTGAGTCGCAGTGAGTAGCCCAGCGTCAGCGCGTAGTACACCGCCAGCACGCCGGCGAACTTCGGTTCGGCCCACCAGGCCAGGGCCAGGCCCGCGAGCGCCAGCAGCGGAGCCAGCACCGCGCCCTGCAGCAGCGGCAGGGTGCCGGCCGCGAAGGGGCGCAGGCGCTTGCGCGGATGCTGGCGGTCGCTGGGCAGGTCGAGCAGGTCGTTGAGCAGGTAGACACCGGACGCACACAGGCCGAAGGCGATGAAGCCGGCGACGGCGGCGATCACCGCCTGCGTCTCGAACATGCGGTGGGAGGCCAGCAGCGGCACGAACACCAGCAGGTTCTTCAGCCACTGGTGCACGCGCAGCGCACGCAGCCACACGCGCAGGCCGCCGCCGGTGCGCGGCAGGTGGTCGAGCACCTCGCAGCGTCTGGCCGCGGCGGTGGCGAGCGCGTTGCCGGCGTTCACCACCAGCGCGCCGCGCGCATGCGCCCACACGCCCAGGTCGATGGGTCCGTTGCCCGCATAGTCGAAGCCGCGTTCGCCGAAGCGCTGGACCAGGACCTCGGCCTTGCGCGAGCCGGCCAGGTTGCGCTGGCCGTCGCTGGCGATCACTTCGTCGAAACAGCCCAGGTGCTCGGCCACCGGCCGCGCCAGGCTTTCGTCGGAGGCGGTGCACAGCACGCGGCGGCGGCCGGGCTGGGCGCGCAGCAGTGCGACCACGCGTTCGTCGTAGGGCAGGTTGGCCGGATCGATGGCCACGCGCGAGGCGATCTGGCGCTTGAGGTGGGCCTTGCCGCGCAGCAGCCAGACCGGCAGCAGGAACAGCAGCCAGGGGCGCTGCGCCAGCATCACCAGGGTCGATTCCACCAGCAGGTCCGAGCGCAGCAGCGTGCCGTCGAGATCCACGCAGAGCGGGGGCAGGGCGTTGTCTGGGGGGGTCTGCATCGCGTCGGGGGCAGGCCGTGTCTGGCGGCCGGCGATTATAGCGGAATCAGGCTGCCGGCCCGCCCGCGGGCCCGGTCCCGGCAGGGCCCGGGTCCGGCGCCGGCCCGGCGGAATGCAAGGCCATCGGAACCCCCGAAGCGCTCAGCCGCTGTTGCGGCCGTACACATCCTCGAAGCGCACGATGTCGTCTTCGCCCAGGTAGCTGCCCGACTGCACCTCGATCAGCTCCAGCGGCAGCCGGCCGGGGTTCTCCAGGCGGTGCACCACGCCCAGCGGGATGTAGGTGCTCTGGTTCTCGGCCAGCATGATCACTTCGTCGCCGCGGGTGACCCGCGCGGTGCCGCTGACCACGATCCAGTGCTCGGCGCGGTGGTGGTGCATCTGCAGGCTCAGCGTGCCGCCGGGCTTCACGGTGATGCGCTTGACCTGGAAGCGGTCGCCGCTGTCGATGGCATCGTAGGCGCCCCAGGGCCGGTACACCTTGCGATGCCAGGTGGCGTGGCTGCGGCCCTCGCGCTTGAGGCCGCCCACCAGGTCCTTCACTTCCTGGATGCGGTCGCGGTGGCCCACCAGCAGCGCGTCGTCCGTGTCCACCACCACGATGTCGTCCAGGCCCACCAGCGCGATCAGGCGATCGCCGTGGGCGTAGGTGTTGCGGCAGCCGATCGCCACCACGTCGCCATGCGAGGCATTGCCGTCGGCGTCGCGCGGCGAGATTTCCCACAGCGCGGCCCACGAACCCACGTCGCTCCAGCCCGCGTCCAGCGGCACCACGGCGGCGTCATCGGTCTTCTCCATCACCGCGTAGTCGATGGAATCGGCGGGGCAGGCGGCGAAACTTTCCTTTTCCAGCCGCACGAAATCGACGTCGCGCCGGGCCTGGGCCAGGGTCTGGCGGCAGGCCGCAAGCATGTCGGGACGCAGGCGTTCGAGCTCCTGCAGGTAGCGCGTGGCGCGGAACAGGAACATGCCGCTGTTCCAGAAGTATTCGCCCGAGGCCACGTAGCCCTTGGCGGTGACCAGGTCGGGCTTCTCCACGAAGCGCTGCACGGCGCGCACGCCTTCGCCCGAGGCCTTGATGTAGCCATAGCCGGTTTCCGGCCCGGTGGGCTGGATGCCGAAGGTGACCAGCTTGCCCGCCTCGGCCGCCGGCGTGGCGGCGCGCACCGCGGCGTGGAAGGCCGCGACGTCCAGGATCACGTGGTCCGAGGGCAGCACCAGCAGCAGCGGGTCGGCGCCCGCGGCGGTGGCCTCCAGCGCGGCCACGGCGATCGCCGGCGCGGTGTTGCGGCCCATCGGCTCGAGCAGGATCGTGCCCGGTGCGGCGCCGGCTTCGCGCAGCTGTTCGGCGACGATGAAGCGGTGCTCCTCGTTGGCCACCACCAGCGGCGCCAGCGCGCCCAGGCCTGCCACGCGCTTCCACGTGGCCTGCAGCATCGTGTCCTCGCCCACCAGCGCCAGGAACTGCTTGGGATAGGCCTCGCGCGACAGGGGCCAGAGCCGCGTGCCGGAGCCGCCGGACAGGATCACGGGCAGGAGGTCGGTCATGGCGGGGTTCCTGGCTCCAGGCGTTGGGAGGGGCGAGGCAGGTCGGCCCGCAGGCCGTTCCGTGCCCGGCAAGTATAGCTTTGGCGCGGCGATGATCCCGCGCGCGCGGCCCGCGCCCTGCCCGAAGGTACAGGCTCCGGTGCCTCGGGGCGCGCGGCTATAATCGCCGGCACATCCTGATGCTGCGGAGCCTTGCCCCATGCCCCAGAACGAATCCCCGGCGCCGCGTCGCGGCCTGGACAAGCGCCACGCCGATGCCGCCAGCGCGCTGCGCGACATCGTGCGCGATGGCCAGACGCTCGCGGTCGGCGGCTTCGGCCTGTGCGGCATCCCCGAGGCGCTGATCGCGGCGCTGCGCGATTCCCGCGCCAAGGGCCTCACGGTGATTTCCAACAATGCCGGCGTGGACGGCTTCGGCCTGGGCCAGCTGCTGGCCACCCGGCAGATCAAGAAAATGATTTCGTCCTACGTGGGCGAGAACAAGGAGTTCGAACGGCAGTACCTGGCCGGCGAACTGGAGCTGGAGTTCAACCCGCAGGGCACCCTGGCCGAGCGCCTGCGCGCCGGCGGCGCCGGCATCCCGGCCTTCTTCACCCGCACCGGCTACGGCACCATCGTCGCCGAGGGTAAGGAAACCCGCGAGTTCGACGGCCACCACTACGTGATGGAAACCGCGCTCAAAGCCGATGTGTCCCTGGTCAAGGCCTGGAAGGCCGACACCGCCGGCAACCTGGTGTTCCGCAAGACCGCGCGCAACTTCAACCCGGCCGTGGCGATGGCCGGCAAGGTCTGCGTGGCGGAAGTGGAGGAAATCGTGGAAGTCGGCAGCATCGACCCCGACCACGTGCACCTGCCCGGCATCTACGTGGACCGCATCGTGCTCAACGCCACGCCTGAAAAACGCATCGAACAGCGCACCGTACGCGCGGGGGAAAAATAATGGCCTGGTCCCGGGACGAGATGGCGGCACGCGCCGCGAAGGAACTCACTGACGGCGCCTACGTGAACCTGGGCATCGGCCTGCCGACGCTGGTGGCCAACCACATCCCCGAGGGTATGGACGTGTGGCTGCAGTCCGAGAACGGCCTGCTGGGCATCGGCCCGTTCCCGACCGAAGCCGAGGTGGACGCCGACCTGATCAATGCCGGCAAGCAGACGGTCACCGCGCGCGCGGGCGCGAGCTATTTCGGCAGCCATGATTCCTTCGCGATGATCCGCGGCGGCCACATCGACCTGGCGATCCTGGGCGCGATGGAAGTGACGGCCAGCGGCGACCTGGCCAACTGGATGGTGCCCGGCAAGATGGTCAAGGGCATGGGCGGCGCGATGGACCTCGTGGCCGGCGTGAAGCGCGTGGTGGTTCTGATGGAGCACACCACCAAGACCGGCGAGCCCAAGATCCTGCCCAGGTGCACGCTGCCGCTGACCGGCGTGGGCGTGGTCAACCGCATCATCACCGAGCTGGCGGTCATGGACGTCACGCCCGAGGGCCTGAAGCTGGTGGAGGCGGCGCCGGGCGTCAGCGGGGACGAACTCCGCGCCAAGACCGGCGTGCCGCTGGCCTGAGGGCCGGCGAGGCCGTGATCAGGCAGGTCCTGGGCTTTGGCGCGGTCGGTGGCCTGCAGCTGCTGCTCGACTGGGGCTGCTTCGTCGCGCTGACCGCACTGGGCCTGGCGGTGGTGCCGGCAAATCTCGCGGGCCGCGTCGCGGGCGCATCGCTGGGTTACTGGCTCAACGGCCGCTACACCTTCGCCGACGCCGGCCAGGCGCGGCTGGGCCGCAGGCGCGCGCTGCGCTTCATCGCGTTCTGGATTGCGACGACGGCGCTCAGCACCTGGGCCATGCAGTTCATTGACGCCCAGCGGGGACTCACTCTGGCCTGGCTGGCCAAGCCGGTGGTGGACGGGCTGCTGGCGGCGCTGGGTTTCGTTGTGTCGAAGTACTGGATCTACCGATGACGGACGAGGCCTCGCTGCCCGATCTTCCCGCGCATGTGCAGCGCCTGCCGGATCGCGGCGGTCTGGCCGTGCTGCGGCTGCAGGGGCCGCAAGGCGCGACCGTGGAAGTCTGCACGCAGGGCGCGCACGTGCTGTCTTGGCGCGACGCGACGGGCCGCGAGCGACTGTTCCTCAGTCCGCGCGCGCGCTTTGCGCCGGGCGCGGCGATCCGCGGCGGCGTGCCGGTGGTGTTTCCCCAGTTCTCCGGACGCGGCGCCTTGCCCAAGCACGGGCTGCTGCGCGGGCTGCCGTGGCGGCTGTCGGAAACGTCGTCGGATGCGCGGGCGGCCCGGCTCGCCTTCGAGATACAGGACAGCGGGGCAACGCGGGGTTTGTGGCCGCACGCCTTCCACGCACGGCTCGTGATCGTGCTCGAGGCCGGCGCGCTGGACATCCGCCTGCAAGTCACCAATACCAGCCCGACGCCGTTTTCCTTCACCTCGGCGCTGCACAGCTACCTTGCGGTCGCCGACGTGCGGGTTGCGCAGGTGCACGGCCTCGCGCAGCGTCCCTACGAAGACGCGGCCGATGGCGGCGAGTGGCGCGTGCACCCGGACGCGCCGCTCGGTTTCGACGGCGAAGTGGATCGGGTGTATCCGGAGGTTCGCAGCGCGCTGGTGCTGGAGGAACCCGGGCATCGCCTGCAGGTCGCGGCCGAAGGCTTCCCCGACGTGGTGGTCTGGAATCCCGGCCCGTCCCTGGCCGCGGCACTGGTCGACCTCGGGGAAGACCAGTGCGCCCGCTTCGCCTGCCTGGAAGCGGCGAGCGTGCTCAAGCCCGTGGTGCTGGGGCCCGGCGAGCACTGGAGCGGTGGCCAGCGCCTGCAGACGGCGTGATCCGTGATCCGGCGCACGGCCCGGGCCGCGGCGCAGGCTTCACGCCAGCCGCGCGAGCCGCCAGAATGACCCGCCGGCGGGGAGCCGGCACCGTCCAGGAACCCCATGCAGAACGACGCTCTCGACCTCGTGCCCGGCGCGGAGCCGCCGGCCCTTCCGCCCTTGCCGCCGCCGCTGCCCGAGCCCCCGCCGCCGCCGGAGTCGGTGCGCTACCCGATCGAGTTCACCGGCCGCGCCGGCGAGTTCTTCGGCATCTGGTTCGTCAACCTGGTGCTGTCGGTGCTGACCCTGGGCATCTACTCGGCCTGGGCCAAGGTGCGCACCGAGCGCTACTTCTACGGCAACACGCACCTGGCCGGCGCGCCGTTCGAATACCTGGCCAGCCCCATCGCCATCCTCAAGGGCCGGCTGATCGCGTATGCGGTGGCGATCACGCTGGGCCTGTGCGCGCACTTCCAGCTGTTCGTGGTCTACATCCCGCTGGTGCTGGCGATCCTGGTGCTGTTCCCGTGGCTGATCCAGCGCACGCTGCGCTTCCGCGCCCGCTACTCGGCCTGGCGCGGGCTGCGCTTCCGGTTCGTGGACGGCGTGTTCGAGGCCTACGTGAACTTCATGTTCCGGCCGATGCTGCAGCCGATCACGCTGTACCTGACCCTGCCCTGGGTGCGCATGTGCCAGCACGAGTACGTGGTGGCCGGCCACCGCTTCGGCGGCAAGCGCTTCAGCTACAAGGGCGACCTGGGCAGCTACTTCATTCCCTTCCTGATCGTGATCGGGCTGGGCTTCGGCGCTTACCTGCTGATGATCTTCGCGGCCATCGCCGGCGGCGTCGCGGCCTCGGCGATGGGCATCGAGTCCAAGGGGCCCGACGGCGCGCCGTCGGACAGCTTCATGCTGGCGGTGATGGTGCCGCTGATGGTGGTGTACCTGGGCTTCCTGGCGCTGCCCGTGTTCCTGCGCACGCGCTACACCAACCTGATGTGGAAGTTCAGCGCGCTGGGCCCGCACCGGTTCGAGTCCACGCTGCGCGCGCGCGACGTGATCTGGATCTACTTCAGCAACGGCGTGCTGATCGTGCTCAGCGTGGGCCTGCTGGTGCCCTGGGCGATGATCCGGCTGGCGCGCTACCGCGCAGCGCACTTCGCCGTGCACCTGGAAGGCGGCGTGGACCAGTTCGTGGCCGAGAGCGAGCGCAACGAGGCCGCCACCAGCGCCGAGCTGATCGACGCGCTGGACCTGGACGTGGACCTGAGCATTTGAGCGCGCTCACTGCCACCTGGTTCGACGGCCGCAGCAGCCGCGCGCGGCCGGGGCAACTGAGCTGCCCCGCGCCTGGCACGCTGCGCCTGGAAAGCGAAGGCGAGGTGCTGGAGTTCGCCACCGCCGAGATCGAGCTCAGCCCGCGCCTGGGCCGCATGCCGCGCACGCTGCGCATGCCGGGCGAGGGCCACCTGCAGGTCGAGGATTCGCCGCTGCTGGACCAGTGGATCAGCGGGCGAAACAAGGTCGAGGGCTGGGCCGACTGGCTGGAGCGCCGGCGCACGGCCGCGATTGGCGCGGGCGTGGCGACGGTGCTGGGCGTGGTGCTGTTCTTCCAGGTCGGGCTGCCGTGGATGGCCAACAAGGTCGCCCCCGTCATCCCGCGCGCGATGGAAGTGCAGATCAGCAAGCAGGCGATGGCGATCATCGACCGCATGCACCTGGGGCCGAGCAGGCTGCCGCGTGAACGGCGCGAGGAGCTGCAGGGCAAGTTCAGGACGCTGGTGGCCGGGCTGCCGCGGGCCGACCAGTTCAAGCTCGATTTCCGCGATGCGCCCAAGCTGGGCCCGAACGCATTCGCGCTGCCCGATGGCCAGGTGATCGTGACCGACCAGCTGGTGGACCTGGTGGAAAGCGACGAGGAGCTGCTGGCGGTGCTGGCCCACGAAGCGGGCCACCACGAGCACCGGCACGGCATGCGCCGTGCGCTGGAAAGTTCGGCGGTGGTCGTGGTGGCGGGTTTCCTGTTCGGCGACCTGTCGGGCACCGGCTCGCTGTCGGTGTCGATCCCGGTGTTGCTGCTGGAAAGCAATTTCTCGCGCGGCCACGAGCGCGAGGCCGACCAGTTCGCCTTCGCCCTGCTCAAGCGCCGCGGGCAGTCGCCGGCCACCTTCGGCACGGTGATGGAGCGCCTGTCCAGGCACCATGGCGAGAAGGACATGGGCGCAATCAGCTACCTGTCGTCGCATCCGGCGAGTGCGGAGCGCATCGAGGCGGCCAGGCGGGCGGCGGAGGAGTAAGGTTTTTTGGCCGCGGATTTGCGCGGACAAAAGCGGATAGAGCGGAAATTCAGCGGGTGACGGATACCAAGATTGGCTCGGACGTAGTGACTGCACCGTTTATGCCGCGATAGGTAACGCTTACACGATATTCGCCCGGTGTCGTAAAGATCTCGTTGGTCTTTGCAGTTCGGTAAACGCCCATGGCATTTCCAGCCGGAAGCGATACTGCCCGACGGTCCGCCGGCAGGCTGCGATTGCGCGAGCTGTCTTCGCGTGGCGGTGCCTTGAACGACTGGCCGCCGGCGGCGGTGACGTGCAGCTCAAGTCCGCCCTCGGCATCCCAGCCGGGCCGGGTCGGCAACATCAGTGGCGAGGTGCCTTGGTTACGGATCTCGACGAAGAATTGCACCTCACTGCCCAACCTCGCCTTGCCTTCAAGACTCACCTCCACCACCAAGGATCCGAGTTTGGATTGGGCGCCGGCGGCGGAGGGAAAGACAGTCAGTGCAAGCAGCAGGGCGGTGAAGGCAATGCGACCACGGATCCGGTTCATGGTGAGTTTCCTCAGACGGATGCGGCCATGCTAGCGCAGCTTTCCCGAGACTGCGCCATTGGCCGACCGGTCAGCGGCATGGCGTTTTGGCGGTTCTTAGATCGCCGTCACAGTTGAAAAAATTTCACTTGACCCACGGCGGTGCGGCTCGTTTACTCCGCCTGTCCCCCGTCAGAACTGCTATCTGAACTGCGGGGGCTTCACCTTCTGGAGCCGTGCATGCGCCATGCCTGGGGATGGATGTGGTTGTTGGTAGCGGGCTTGGTCCAGGCGCAGAGCCCGACGGGCAAGGCGCCCTGGGAAGAGTTCGACAAGCGCATCAAGGCCAGCCAGAAGGTCGCCCCGCTGGGCAACAACGCGTTTGGCGATGAAGTCAGCTTGAGCAACGGCGCGCTGTCGTTCTCGGCGACGGACGTCAGCATTCCGGGCAACAGTGGGTTGCCCGTCGCCTTCAGTCGCAGCTATTCGGTCCGCGATCGCCGCCACACGCTCACCGACGCAATGCTGGCGGACTGGGAAGTGGATGTTCCCAACATCAGCGGTACGTTCGCGAAAGACTGGCTGGCGGCGGGCAACGGGACAAACCGCTGCAGCAGCCATGCCCAGCCGCCGTTGCCCGCAGGTAGCGGCGGCACCTTGCTCGAAGACTTCTGGTCGGGGACCACGCTCACCATTCCCGGCGTCGGCGGAGGCGAGATGCTTGCGTTGCCGGATACGCCGGCCAAGCCGCATTTGCGCCCGACGGGAACGCAGTGGAAATGGATCGCGGGCAGCAACATCTACGTGTCTTGCCTGAGCAGCGTACTCAACGGCGCAGGCAACGGCGCCGGCGAAGGCTATCTGGCGATTACCCCGGATGGCACGAAGTACTGGTTCAACTGGATGGCACAAACCTATGTGCCCACACTGCGGCGCGGAGGACGGAGCGCCCCGCCGGAGACCGGCATCCCGGCCGGCACGCCGCTGGATGTCAACATCCTGAGGCGAAAGAACACGCTTTACGCCACGAGGGTGGAAGACCGCTTCGGTAACGCCGTCACCTACACGTACTCAAACCAGTGGAACGAGCCCGGCCGCCTGACCCGCATCAAGGGCGAGGGCGCCGACACCCGGCAGATCGACATCACGTACAACGGCCAAGGACACGTGGCGACCGTGACCGACGGCACCCGCACGTGGAACTATTCCTACGCGGCCACCAGCCCGACCTCTCGCCGCACGCTCACCACCGTCACCCAGCCCGATGGCAATGCCTGGGCGATCAACTTCACGGCGTTCACCAATGCCGAGATCCTTTACAGCGAAGTTTTCCAGCCGGGGGAGATTTACCGTACCTGCCGCATGCTGGAGATGCCCCAAAACTACGCGGCGCAGCCGGTGGGAACCATCACGCATCCCGCCGGTGCGGTCGGCACGTTCACCGTAGGCATCCAGGAGCATGGCCGTAGCAGCGTGCCGCTCAACTGCGGCAACTTCAGCTCGCAGAACGATCCGAACGACGATATCAACCTGGTTCCTATTTCGTACCACGCCTGGTCGCTGGCGTCCAAGCAGGTGTCCGGGCCCGGGCTGGATACCGCGACCTGGACCTACGCGTATGAGTCGCTCAAGAGCGTTCACATGTATCCGGGCGTGACCAACCTCAATCCCGTATGCGGACCTTCAGGCAGCCCGCTCTACTACCCTTGCTTCGACCCGCCCTGTCTGTCCGACGCGTGCGCCGGGTCGGCTACGACAACGGTGTTGGGCCCGGAGAACGAGCGCACCCGTTATACGTACGGCAACACTTACCGCTACGACGAGGGCAAGCTCAAGAAAGTCGAGACGGGCACGGTCGCTTCGCCCACGATGCGCGTGGTACAGAACACCTATGACCTGAGCATGGTGGAGGATAAGGTCTACCCCAAGCGCTACGGCATGGGGCGCCAGGTCAGCTATGGAAGCTTTACGGAGGAATACCACCGCCCCCTGCTGAGCACCAAGACGACCGTGCAGGGCGTGGATTTCGTGCGCACCTTGAACACCTTCGACGACTTGGCCCGTCCGCTAGTGGAGACCAAGGCCAGCACCATCACGCCGGCTCCGGGGGCTGCCTCGCCCAACAGCCGGCAGGAAACCACCGTCTACCGTGATAACACCGCAAGCTGGGTAATCAGCCAGGTCGAGCGGCGCTACGTGAACACCACCAAGGTCGAGGAAACCGTGTTCCAGGGTTACGACCTGCCATGGAAGCTTTACGGGGCCGAAGGTTTGCTGTTGCAGACCTTGACCTTCAACACCGACGGCACCATCGCCACCGCCATGGACCCCCACGGCAACACCACCACGGTCAGCAACTGGCACCGCGGTATCCCGCAAAACGTCCTGTTCGCCGACCTCACCACGCTGTCGGCCACCGTCAACAATCTGGGCTGGGTCACGGCGGTGACCCAGCAGATCAACGCGGACACCACCCCGGCGTACGCGACCACCAGCTACGGCTACGACGTGATGGGGCGGGTGGACTTGGTGACTTACCCGACCGGCGACGCCGTGGCCTGGGCGCCGACCAGCATCAGCTTCGTGAAGGTCGCCGGCGCCGAGTACGGCATCGCCGGCGGCCACTGGCGCGAGATTGTCAGTACCGGCAACGCCCGCAAGGAAACCTATTTCGACGGCTTGTGGCGGCCGCGCCTGGTCCGCGAGTTCGATGCGTCCAACGAGGCCGCCACCCGACGGGTCACGGTGATGGACTACGACCACGAGGGGCGGAGCATCTTCACCGGCTATCCCGTCAACAGCCTGGCCAGCATCCACGATCCCACCCCGGGCATCGACACGCTTTACGACGCCCTCGGCCGGCCCACGGCTACGCACCAGGATGCCGAGCTGGACCTCAATCCGTCACTTCCTGGATTGGAGGCGCTGGTCACGGTGACGAACTACCTGGCCAATTTCGAGGTCCAGACCATCAACCCGCGGCAACACGCGACCACCACGCGGTTCCAGGCCTTTGACACGCCCGATACCGGTGCCCCGGTCTACATCACCGCGCCCGAAGGCGTCACCACCACGATTGTCCGCAACGCGCTCGGGCAGCCCGAAAGCGTGACCCGCAGCGGCACGTGGGCCGGCGCCGGCCTGTCGGCCACGCGCCGCTACACGTACGACGCCCATCGTCGCCTGTGCAAGACGATCGAGCCCGAGACCGGGGCAACGGTGATGGCCTACGACGCCGTGGGCAACCTGGCCTGGAGCGCGGCGGGGCTGGCCCTGGCCAATCCGTCCGACGCGCAGTGCGACCTGGACCGTACCGCGGCCAACCTGTCGGGACGGCGCGTGGACCGGGTCTACGACGCCCGCAACCGGCTCACGCACCTGATGTTCCCGGGCCACAACGGCAACCAGTCCTGGACCTACACCGCGGACGGCAAGCCCAGCACGGTCAACACCTGGAACGACGGCGGCATCTCGGTGCTGACCAACACTTACGTCTACAACAACCGCCGCATGCTCACCGGCGAATCCATCGCCCAGCCGGGCTGGTACACCTGGGGCCTGGGCTACGGCTACGACGCTAACGGCAGCCTGGCCTCGCAAAGCTACCCGACCGGGCTGGTGGTGACCTACGCCCCCAACGCCCTGGGCCAGGCCACGCAGGCGGGGACCTTTGCCACCGGCGTCCAGTACCACCCCAACGGCGCGATCAAGCAGTTCACCTATGGCAACGGTCTGGTGCACACGATGACGCAGAACGCGCGCCAGCTGCCGCGACGCAGCACGACGAGCGGCGCCATCCTGGACCACGTCTACGACTACGATCCCAGCGGCAACGTCACGGCGATCACGGACCTGAATGACTCAGGCCGCAGTCGCTGGATGGCCTACGATGCACTCGATCGTTTGACCGAGGCCAGCTCGGGCATGTTCGGGGGTTCGGATTTCGCCCATCGTTTCACCTACGATGCGCTCGACAACCTGCGGTCCTGGAAACACGCGGGCGTGAAGGACTATGCCAACTACGAGTACGACAGCAACAACCTGCTGACCGGCATCCGGAACACCGGCGGCACGCTTTTGCACACCATCAACTACGACGTGCAGGGCAATGTGTCCTCCAAGAACGGGCACAGCTACACGTTCGACCTTGGTAATCGCATGCGCGCCGGCAGCGGCACCAGCAGCGAAAGCTACCGCTACGACGCTCTGGGCCGCCGCGTGCAAACCACGCGCGCCGGCGGGGCGACGACGTTGTGGCACTACTCCCAAGGCGGGCAGCTGCTGTTCTCGTCAAAGCTGCCGGTCGGCGGCACGCAGACCACGCACGAGAACATCTACCTCGGCGGCAGCGTGGTCGCCATCATCGACCATGACTGGCCCAGCAACGCGGTGACGGCGCTGCGCTACCAGCACACTGACGCACTTGGCAGCCCGGTGGCCGAAACGGACGCGGCCGGGGCGCTTATCGCAGGATCACGCACGAACTACGATCCGTTTGGCGGCGTGATTGGTAAGACGATCAATGGCATCGGCTACACCGGCCACGTAATGGATGCGGGGACGGGTCTGACGTACATGCAGCAGCGCTACTACGATCCGCAGATCGGAAGGTTTTTGTCTGTGGACCCGGTTACGGCTAGCTCGATCAACGGCGGGAACTTCAACCGCTACTGGTACGCCAACAACAACCCGTACAAGTTCACTGATCCGGATGGGCGGTTCGCTCGCATTGGTTGCTTCTTGCAGATCTACTGCGACGCTTCGGCTCCCCGCGAGGAGAAGAAGCCCGAGAAGCCAAAGAGCGAGCCGAACTGCACTGCCGATGAGTGCATAAACATACCCAGGGAGACTCGGGGCGAATGGGCTAGTCAGGCGTCAGAGAATCTAACGGCCGCTAGTCACACTGCAGCTGAAGAAGCAGGTGGCATGGCCACTGGCTGGGCGATAGGTAAAGTTTTTGGCGGGGTAGTGAAGTGGGCTAAGTTTCAGCGTGCTGTTTCAAAAGTTGATATCAAGGAACACGCATTTCGATCTGGGTCACTTAGAATCCCAGCGGCAGAGCAAAGGGCAGTCGGGGAGGCAATAAGGGTAGACATTGCACGGCGCGGCTTGCCACCTCCAGGCGGAGTGATCCAGCAAACAATCTCGGTGAACGGCCAGACATACTCCTACCGAGCCTTTGGCCTTCCAAATGGAAATACTAGCGTAGGAACGGCCGTTCCTGGACATTTTGGTAGAGACATTTCGGTGGCGCCGCCATGAATAAGCAAGAACTCAGAATGATGAGCACCAATGATTTGAAGGGCCTGCTCTCAGGTGCAGATTTGCTTGAATCGGTTGAGGTATTTGAGGAAATTAGGTCCAGGCTTGACAGTCTGGATCCTGACCTCCTGGTTGCTCTGTCAGTGCGACTTTTCGTGCTTGGCGAAGACAGCAAGGCAGCCAATTACCTGAAGGTTGCCCTCGAAATGCAGCCCGAAAACGTTAACGCGCTGAAGTTCCAGGTTTTCCTCGCGGCTGCAAATGGGTCGAGAAATGCTTTAACTCTCTGCCGTGACCTGTTGGAACGGTGCCCCGCTGACAACTGGGTCACAGAAATCTGTCGCAAAGTTGATAAGGCGGATTCGAGTTCGTTGCGCCTGCCGCCTTTGCATTCGTATTGGGAGAACCTTGCGACCGGTGCCGCAGGGAGATCTTAGCGAGGCTGCCGCCAGACAACGTTTAGTTACGTGGTCTACGTAATAGGTATGAATCGGATACCTTTTCGTATTGAGCCGCGCAGCGAGTCGGGGCGCTGCTCGCCTATTCGAGGCCGGCGCCGAATGACCTGCTTGCAATGCGACCGAAAATCGCGTCAAGGCATTCGGCCGAATGCCAAGAGGTGCATCTAGGCGAGTTGGCGACCGCAGGCCGCACCGCATCAAGGGTTGATCGGAGCACCAGGCGGAACCCGCGGCGGGTCAGAGTGTTCAGCGCTATTACGATCCTGAGATCGGGCGGTTCCTGAGCGTGGATCCGGTGACAGCCAGCTCGGTCAATGGCGGGAATTTCAATCGGTATTGGTACGCGAACAACAATCCTTATAAATTCACGGATCCAGACGGCCGAATTGTCAGGCCTGCTCAGCCTGAACGAATCGACGATCCATTTACCCGTGGATACCCGAATCTCTGCGAAATTGTTTGCCTTGGTGGTCCGAAGACCCGACCTGCGATTGGCAAGAACAGGCATGCGGAGCGCAGGCGAAAAGCGGCTGAGGCGCAGAAGAAGTACGGGCCTGAGACTAACGGAGCATCGGTTGAATACGATCCAAATCTGACATCAGCCGGCAGTCACATTGGAAAAGACACGATTCTGCTGGGACCCAAAGCTTTTCATGGATCCAAAGGATACATTGCGTCGGTGATCGTACACGAGGGAGAGCATGTTTCGCAGGCGCTGAAGGGCAGAGCACCTGCCGTAGGGGCGGGTGGGTATATGGACGAGGCCGAGGCGCATAGGCTGCAACTGGAAACTGCGCGCAAGTTTGAGCTCTCACCCAGTGAAGTGCGGGAAATTCGTACTGAGTATAACAAGTTCTATAGGGTGCTTTCGCCAAGTGCACAACAGGCCCTGGACGAGCGTTTTGGAGGTCCCTATGAAGGTGAGTAGAAGGACGGCAGGCTTGTTTGTCGCTATTCAGTTGGCGACATTCAATGCGAATGCCTCGCCAGACGATTCAATTTCTGTGCGCCTCAATTACACAACCGAAACCGTTACGGTGCTGCTAGCAAACGATGGGCGCGAGCCTGCGAAAGTGGCTGACAAGTTCGTGCTGTCCAGCCCCGTTGGCGGCAATGTGGTGCCCGTGATTGTATCTAGTAGGGGTGAGTTGAGGCCTGCTTGCAACTACAGTGGTTCGTTTGTGGAGTCGGAGCCCACGAGAGTGCTTCCACCTAAGCGGAAACTGAGGCTCCTCACGACGGGAGCGCGCACTATTTCCCGACTTCATTGCCTTGAGGCCGGATCTTATTCCATGGTTTTTGGCTATTTGAAGGTGGACGGAACTCTCGCATTTTCAACAGCCCTCACGCTCGTTGTGGATCGCGAAGGTTCCGCATACTTTGACAAGTTAGGGCGCGAGGACCTGAAGTGACTCGGCCAGGCTTTTCTGGACTCTGAGACCCCAGGCAGTCTGAACCGCCGACCGTGCTCAGAGGGTGAGCCGATGGTGAGTCTTGTGAAAAAGCCGCCCTCTCGGGCGGCTTTCTGTTGGACCAATTGGCGCAGATATCAGAGCGACTTTTCAAGCTCAGGCACGATCGCGAACAGATCGCCTACCAGCCCGTAATCCGCGATCTCGAAGATCGGCGCCTCGGCGTCCTTGTTGATGGCGACGATGGTGCCGGCGTCCTTGATGCCGGTGAGGTGCTGGATCGCGCCGCTGATGCCGATGGCGACGTAGAGCTCGGGCGAGATGATCTTGCCGGTCTGGCCGACCTGTAGTTCGTTGGGCACGTAGCCGGCGTCGACCGCGGCGCGCGAGGCACCGACGGCGGCGCCCATCTTGTCGGCCAGCGAGTAGATGATCTTGAACGCGTCGGCCGAGCCGAGCGCGCGGCCGCCGCTGACCACCTTGCCGGCGCTCTGCAGGTCGGGGCGGTCGCTCTTGCCCTGCTGCAGGCCCACGAAGCGGGTGTGCGAGGGCAGGGTGGCCTCGACGCTGGCGGCTTCGACCGCGGCGCTGCCGCCGTTGGCCGCGGCCGGCCACGAGGCCGTGCGCACGGTGCCGACGATCGCCGTCGCCGACGGCGCTTCCACCGTGATGATGGCGTTGCCGGCGTAGATCGGGCGCTTGAACACGTGGCTCGATTCCACCGACATGATGTCGGACACCTGCGCCACGCCCAGCAGGGCGGCCACGCAGGGCAGCAGGTCCTTGCCGAAAGTGGTGGACGGGCCGAACACGTGCGAATAGCCGGCCGCGAGCTTCGCGACCTGCGGCGCCAGCACCTGGGCGATCGGATGCGCGTTGGCGGAGTTGGCGACGGTGATGACCTTGGCGACGCCGGCGATCTGCGCGGCTTCGGCGGCGACGGCGTCGGGCGCGTCGGACAGCACGGCCACGTGGATCTCGGCGCCGTCGATGGCCTGCGCGCAGCTGACGCAGCGCGCGGTGGAGGAGTTCAGCTTGCCGCCGAGGTGTTCGGCCACGATCAGGATCTTGCTCATGTCATCGTCTCCTTACACCAGGCCCTTGGCCTTGAGCGCCGAGACCAGCTCGGCGACGTCCTTCACCATCACGCCCTTGCTGCGCTTGGCGGGCGGCGCGTAGGACGTGGTCTTGAGATGGTCGCCCGACTCGACGCCGAGATCGGCCAGCTGCAGGGTTTCCATCGGCTTGGACTTGGCCTTCATGATGTCGGGCAGCTTGATGAAGCGCGGCTCGTTCAGGCGCAGGTCGGTGGTGACCACGGCGGGCAGGTCGACTTCCAGGGTCTCGAGGCCGGCGTCCACTTCGCGGATCACGGTGGCCTTGCCGTCGGCGACGTCCAGCTTGCCGGCGAAGGTGGCCTGCGGGCGGCCCCACAGCGTGGCCAGCATCTGGCCGGTCTGGTTGGCGTCGTCGTCGATGGCCTGCTTGCCGAGCAGCACGAGTTCAGGCTGTTCCTTCTCGATCAGCTTGAGCATCGCGCGGGCCGCGGTGAGCGGCTGGATGGCCTGGTCGGTGACCACGTGGATGGCGCGGTTGGCGCCCATGGCCAGGCCGTTGCGCAGGTGGGCCTGGCAGTCGGCCGGGCCGAGGGTGGCGACGATCACTTCGGTGGCGATGCCCTTGTCGCGCAGGCGCAGGGCTTCTTCCAGCGCGATGTCGTCGAAGGGGTTGGGCGACAGCTTGACGCCGTCGGTGACCACGCCGGAGCCATCGGGCTTGACCTGGATGCGGACGTTGTAGTCCACCACCCGCTTGTAACCGACCAGAATCTTCATCGTCGCGAGGTTCCTGTGGGGCAGGCCGCGGCACGGCGTGGGGGCCGCGCGGCGGACGTCAAAGGGAACGTGGATTCTACCCGGTCAGGGCGTCGCGGTGCAGTCAAATCGGCCGCGCGGGCGCGGACAGGCCGTGCTGCATCAGGCACTTAGGGCCGTACGGAGGCGGCGCGCGGCGTACGGGGAGGGTCGCGGCCGCGGCGTGTCAGGCGGCGGCGGTCTGCGTTTCCAGCGCCTGCAGCCAGTCTTCGTCCGAGCCCTCGTTGACGCCCTCGAACAGGATCGTGCTCAGGTAGCGCTCGCCGGTGTCGGGCAGCATGGCCAGGATCACCGAGCCCTCTGGGGCGGATTCGGCCACCGCCAGCGCGGCGGCGACCGTGGCGCCAGCGCTGAGCCCGACGAACACGCCCTCTTCCGCCGCAAGCCGGCGGGCGGTGTCGCGGGCGGTGAGGTCGTCGATCGGCACGATCCGGTCGGCGATGGCGCGGTCGAGCACGCCCGGCACGAAGTCCGGGGTCCAGCCCTGGATCTTGTGCGGGGCCCAGTCCTTGCCGTTGAGCAGCTGCGCGCCGGCGGGCTCGCTGGTGATGACCTGCAGGCCCGGCCGCGCAAGCTTCAGCACCTGGCCGGCGCCGGTGAGGGTGCCGCCGGTGCCCCAGCCGGTGACGAAGAAGTCGAGCCGGCGGCCGGCGAAATCGCGCAGGATTTCGGGGCCGGTGGTGCTGCGGTGGTAGGCCGGGTTGGCTGGATTGTCGAACTGCTGGGCCAGGAACCAGCCGTGGCGCGCCGCGAGTTCAGCCGCCTTGCGCACCATGCCGCTGCCGCGTTCGGCCGCAGGCGTCAGGATCACCTTGGCGCCATAGGCGCGCATCAGCTTGCGCCGCTCGATCGAGAAGGTTTCGGTCATCACTGCCACGAAGGGATAACCGCGCGCCGCGCACACCATCGCCAGGGCGATGCCGGTGTTGCCCGAAGTGGCTTCCACCACCGTCTGGCCGGGCTTGAGCACGCCGCGCTGCTCGGCGTCGAGGATGATCGCCAGCGCCAGCCGGTCCTTCACCGAGCCGCCGGGGTTGAAGGACTCGACCTTGGCGTAAAGCGCCACGTGCGGCGGCGCCACGCGATGCAGCTTCACGATCGGCGTGCCGCCGATGGTGTCGAGGATGCTGTCGTACAAAGCCATGGGAATTCTCCTAACGAACAGGCAAATCCGTAAATCCGGGGTCAGAGTGCATTCATGGTCGTGAGGCGGCCTTCGGACTCCAGGCAGTCAGGCGACCATGAATGCACTCTGACCCCGGATTTCGCGGATTTCGGTGGGCGGGGTGGTGAGGGGCGGGGTGCCGAACCAGTGCAGCGTGGTGGCCAGGGCGGCGACTTCGCCGAGGATGAGGAGGGCGGGGGACTGCACTTCGAAGTGGCGCGCGAGGTCGGGCAGGTCGGCCAGGCGGCCCGTGAGCACGCGTTGCTCGGGGCACGAGCCGTTTTCGATCAGGGCGAACGGGGTGGCGGGGGCGCGGCCGTGCGCCAGCAAGCGGTCGCGGAAGGCTTCCAGGCCGGCGACGCCCATGTAAACGGCCAGCGTCTGTTTTTCCTGCGCCAGCGCGCGCCAGTCGAGCGTGTCCAGCGAATCCCTGGCGTGCGCAGTGACGAAGCGCACGGACTGCGCGTGGTCGCGGTGGGTCAGGGGCACGCCGGCGTAGGCCGCGCAGGCCAGCGCCGCGGTGACGCCCGGGACCACTTCGAACGCGATGCCGTGGGCGTGCAGGAACTCGAGTTCCTCGCCGCCGCGGCCGAACACGAACGGGTCGCCGCCCTTGAGCCGCACCACGCGCCGCCCGGCCCGCGCATGCTCCAGCATCAGCGCGTGGATGCCGTCCTGGCTGACATGGTGGTTCGCCGCCTGCTTGCCCACCTCGATGAAGTCGGCATCGCGCCGCGCCAGTGCCAGCACGCCGGGCGAGACCAGGCGGTCGTGCAGGATCACGTCGGCCTGGTTGAGCAGGCGCAGCGCGCGCAGCGTCAGCAGGCCTGGGTCGCCGGGACCGGCGCCGACCAGCGCCACCGAGCCCCGGTCGCGCGAGGGCGGTACTTCGGCCAGCGCCGCCTCGAACGCGGCCTGCGCGCCCGCCGCATCGCCGGCGCGGAAGCGTTCGGCCACCGGTCCGGCCAGCAGCGCATCGAAGAAGCGCCGGCGCTCGGTCAGGCGCGGATGCCGCACCCGGATGCGCGCACGTTCGCGCAGCAGCAGGGCGGCGAGCGCCCCGATCGAATCGTCAAGCTCGGTCTCCAGCTTCTCGCGCAGGTGTCGGGCCAGCATGGGCGCGCCGCCGCCGCTGGAGATGGCGATCTGCAGCGGCCCGCGTTCGATCCGCGCCGGCGACTGGTAGCTCGACAGCGCCAGGTCGTCCACCACGTTGGCCCACACCTGCCGGGCTTCGGCGGCCGTAGCCACCGCCTGGTTCACGGCGGCGTCGTCGGTGGCCGCGACCACCAGCCAGGCGCCGTCGAGCCAGTCCGGCGAGAACTCGCCGGCCAGGTGTTCGATGCGTCCGGCCTGCACCAGCGCAGCCACCGAGGGATCCAGCCAGGGGGCGCCGAGCCGCACGCGCGCCCCCGCGGCCAGCAGCGGTTCCAGCTTGCGCCGCGCCACCGCACCGCCGCCGACCACCAGCACCCGCCGCCCTCGCAGGTCGGCGAACAGGGGAAACAGCGGGGCAGGCGCGTCGGACATGGGGCTGACGCTAGGCCCCCGGCCCTCGGCCGGGGAAATGACGACCCGCGCCGAACATATGCCTTCCGGTTATTTGAACCGTATGGACGCGGTCGGGAGGCCGGGTTAGTTTGCAGGTACGACCCCGGCGCCGCGCGCCGCCCCAGGATTCCCCGACATGGTTACGCGCCGTTCCCCGATGTGTTGTCGCCCGCTGGTGATCTAGACCCGCGTCGCGCCTGCACTCTTCCCGGAACCGCCATGACCCTGACCCAGCTGCGTTACCTGATCGCCATCGCCGACTCCGGCCTCAACATCACCCTGGCCGCCGAGAAGGTGCACGCCACCCAGCCCGGCCTGTCCAAGCAGCTCAAGCAGCTGGAGGACGAGCTGGGCTTCCTGCTTTTCCAGCGCAAGGGCCGCAGCCTGGAGTCGATCACGCCCGCCGGCAAGGACGTGCTGGCGCACGCGCGCCGCGTGCTGGCCGAAGCCGGCAACATCCGCGCCTACGCCGCCAACGAGCGCGGCGAGAAGCAGGGCCGGCTCACCCTGGTCACCACCCACACCCAGGCCCGGTTCGTGCTGCCCCCGGCCATCGCCGACCTGGCGCGCCGCTTCCCGGACGTCAGCATCCACCTGCAGCCCGCCGCCGAGGGCGAAGTGCTGGCGCAGCTGGCCACCGGGCAGGCCGACTTCGCGGTGGTAAGCACGGCCGGCGAAATCCCGACCGGCGGCCTGGCCGTGCCGCTGTATCGCTGGCGCCGCGTGGTGCTGGTGCGCGACGGGCATGCGCTGGCTTCGCTGGGCCGCGCGCCCACGCTGGCCGAACTGGCGCCGCTGCCCTTGGTCAGCTACGAGTCCACCAACAAACCCGAGTCGTCCCTGCGCCGCGCCTTCGCCGAGGCCGGCCTGGAGCCGCAGATCGCGATGACCGCGCGCGACGCCGACCTGATCAAGACCTACGTGCGCGCGGGCCTGGGCGTCGGCCTGCTGGCCGAAATGGCGGTCAGCGCGCGCGAGGACGGCGACCTGCGCGCGCTGCCCGCGCCCGCGGCGGTGCCCGAATGCACCAGCTGGGCCGTGCTGCCGCGCGAGCGCGTGCTGCGCGACTACGCGCTGGAGCTGCTGCTGGCGCTGGCGCCGCAGCTGGACCGCAGCGACCTCAAGCGTGCCGTGGCCGGGCACGATACGCCGCTGTGGCCCGCCCCGCCGAGCTGGGTGGAACTGAGCCAGGCCATCACCAACTGAGGATCCGCCATGTCCCGATTCAGGACGATGCTCGCGATGCTGCTGTGCGTGCTGCCGCTGGCGGCGATGGCGCAGGACCCCAAGCCCTATCCGGATGACGTGGCGCAATGGGTCACCGCGCAGGTGCCTTCGACCGCAGCCGTGGCCGATCGCCGCGTCTGGCTCTTGGCCGCCAACGGCTCGCCGCTCGACTGGGAGGTGACGCGTGAGGGCGGAAGCATTCTCGCCAAGCCTTACGAAGCCTCGCTGCGCGAGGCCGAGACGGCGGTGCAGCTGCCCTTCGTGCCCAAGGCCGAGGCTTTCCACGGCGCGCAGCAGGCCCGCAAGGTGTCCGACGGCTGGCTGGTGGTATTCAACCGCGGCGAGTTCGGCGGGGCGCTGTACTGGTTCTCGCCCGACGGAGAGCGCAACTACCGCATCTCCCCGCACCAGGTGGTGGACTTTTTCCTGGTCGGCAAGCGCCTGCATGCGGTGGAAGGCCTTGCGCACCTGGGCCTGTCCAGGGGCTCGGTGATCGCATTGGATCGCGTGAAGGGGCAGTGGCAGGCGAGCACGGTGGCCGAGCTGCCGGCGGCTCCGTACGCCGTGGCCCCGCAGGGCGGGGCCGTGCACCTGGTGTTGTCCAGTTCGGTCGTCACCCTGCGCGACGGTCGTATCGAAACCGTGCTGCCCGAGACCCCGTGGGACATGCTGTATCCGACGTCGGCCGCGTTCGGCGCCGATGGCCGGCTGTACGTCGGCCTGCGGCAGTACGTCGCACGCGCGGACCTGGCGGCGGGGAAGCTGGAGTTCCTGGTGCCCGACCTGCGCGCGGTGCACCGGCTGCCGGTGGACCAGGAACAGCAGGTCCGGCTGCGCGCAGAAGGCCGCTGAAGCCGGCCCGCACGCAAGGGGATCAGATCGCGCGCGCGCTGCCCGCCGCGATCATCGCCTCGGCCACCCACTCGGCCGCGCGGATGCCGTCCACGCCCGCCGACAGGATGCCGCCGGCATAGCCCGCGCCTTCGCCCGCCGGGAACAGGCCGCGGGTGTTGAGGCTCTGGCCGTCGTCGCCGCGCGTGATCCGAAGCGGTGACGAGGTGCGCGTCTCGACGCCGGTGAGCAGGGCATCGGCCATGTCGAAGCCCTTGATCTGCTTTCCGAACGCGGGCAGCGCTTCGCGGATCGCGTCCACGGCATAACCCGGCAGGGCCTGCGACAGGTCACCCAGGCGCACGCCCGGCGTGTACGAGGGCGTTACCGCGCCCAGCTCCGACGAGGCCCGTCCGGCCAGGAAATCGCCAACCTTCTGGCCTGGCGCATCGTAGGTTTCGCCGCCCAGCCGGAAGGCCACTTCCTCCCAGTAACGCTGCAGGGCGATGCCCGCCAGCGGACTGCCCGAGGCATCGTGTTCGGCGAAGTCCTCCGGCGTGATGCCCACCACGATCGCGGCATTGGCGTTGCGCTCGTTGCGCGAGTACTGGCTCATGCCGTTGGTGACCACGCGGCCGGGCTCGCTGGCGGCGGCGACCACGGTGCCGCCCGGGCACATGCAGAAGCTGTAGACCGAGCGGCCGTTGCGGCAGTGGTGCACCAGCTTGTAGTCGGCCGCGCCCAGGATCGGATGCCCTGCCTGCGGACCGAAGCGCGCCGCATCGATGATGGACTGCGGATGTTCGATGCGGAAACCGATCGAGAAAGGTTTGGCTTCCAGGTACACGCCGCGGCCGTGCAGCATCGCGAAGGTGTCGCGCGCGCTGTGGCCCAGGGCCATCACCACGTGGTCGGCGCGCAGGGTGGAGCCATCGGCCAGCACCACGCCGCGCACCTGGCGCACGCCGTCGGCGCCGGTTTCCACCGCCAGGTCGTCCACGCGGTGCGAGAAGCGGATCACGCCCCCCAGGGATTCGATGGTGGCGCGCATGTGCTCCACCATCGACACCAGGCGGAAGGTGCCGATGTGCGGCTTGGACACGTACAGGATTTCCTCCGGCGCGCCCGCGGCCACGAACTCGGTGAGCACCTTGCGGCCCAGGTGGCGCCGGTCGCTGATCTGGCTGTAGAGCTTGCCGTCGGAGAAGGTGCCGGCGCCGCCCTCGCCGAACTGCACGTTGGACTCGGGATTGAGCACCTTCTTGCGCCACAGGCCGAAGGTGTCCACGGTGCGTTCGCGCACCTGCTTGCCGCGCTCGAGGATGATCGGCCGCAGGCCCATCTGCGCCAGCACCAGGCCGGCGAACAGGCCGCAGGGCCCCATGCCTACCACGACCGGCCGCAGCGCCTGCCCGGGCACCGGCGCGGCGATGTAGCGGTAGGTGGTGTCGGGCGTGGGCGTCACCTTGATGCGGTGCGCCTGCGCCGCCGCGCGCTTGAGCACGGCCGCTTCGTTGGCCACGTCCACGTCCACCGAATAGGTCAGCACGATGTGGCCGCGCTTGCGGGCGTCGTAGCTGCGCTTGGCCACGGTGAGGGCGCGCAGGTCCGAGGCCGGCAGCTTCAGCCGGGCCAGGGTGGCTTCGGCCAGGGCCGATTCGGGGTGCTCCAGCGGCAGGGTGATGTCGGTGAGTCGAAGCATGGGACGGGCAGGGTCGGACCGGCCGACATGTTCCCACGGAGGCCGGTCCGGATGCGCGCGCGGGTGATCGCGTGGCACCGGGACTTGCGCGATGATGCGCCCGTGTGCCGACCTGCCCATCCCTGAGGAGCCCGCCATGCGTCCTGTCCTGCTGACCCTGACTGCTGCCGTCGTGCTCGCGCTGTCTGCCTGCCAGCCTGCCGGCGAGCCGGAAGCCACTCCCCCGGCCGATGTCGCGCCGGTCGCTGAATCTGCCCCCGCCGCCGACGCGCCCGCCGCCGACGCACCCATGTCCACGCCCTCGGGCGACCAGTACCCCGCCGCGCAGTCGGCCTGCCTGGACGCCGTGGCGGCGAAGGCCCAGGTGGATCGCGGTGAGCTCACCGTCACCGAAGTGCTGTGGGCCGAAGCCGGCGTCGGCGTCACCCTCCAGGTGCCGGGCAGCGAAGCGCCGTGGTCCTGCCTGTCCGACGAGGCCGGCAACGTGCAGGGCGCCGCGTCCACCGCAGGTGGCGATGCCGCCGCCAGCACCGACGCCGCCGGCCCAACCCCGGCCGCCGATGGCCAGACTTATCCGCAGGCCGAATCCGGCTGCCTGGACGCGATCGCGAAGGTCACCAACACCGACCGCGCCGGCCTGAAGGTCACCGAGGTCAAGTCGGCCGAGTCCGGCATCAGCGTCTACATCCAGGTGCCGGGTGCCAACGGCCCGTGGTTCTGCCTGGCCAATGCCGATGGTTCGGTGCAGGGCACCGAGTTCCGCGGCGACGAAGGCGCGCTCTGATCGGGGCAGCGCTCAGGCCGAGCGCGGCAAGGCCTCGTCGAAATGCAGGCCGCATTCGCGCTTGAGGCCGAAGAAGCGCGTGTCCTCCTCGCGCATGCCCGGCTGCCAGGGCCGGGTGGTGTGCACGTCGCCGATCGAGACATAGCCCTGGTCCCAGAGCGGGTGGTAGGGCAGGTCGTGCCGGGCCAGGTACTGGCCCAGGTCGCGGTCCGACCAGTCGGCCAGCGGGTGCAGCTTCCAGCGGCCGTCCTTGAGCGTGAGGAAATCGATGTCCGCGCGGCTGCTGGACTGGCTGCGGCGCAGGCCGGCGATCCAGGTGCGCACGCCCAGCTCCGACAGTGCGCGGTTCATGGGCTCGACCTTGCGCAGGCGGTTGTAGCGGTCGATGCCTTCGACGCCGTCTTCCCAGAGGCGGCCGTGGCGGGCTTCCATCCAGGCGATGCCCACCTGCGGGCGGTACACCTTCAGGTTCAGCTGCAGCCGCTCGGTCAGCTGGTCCACGAAGCGGTAGGTTTCGGGGAAGAGATAGCCGGTGTCGACCAGGATCACCGGCAGGTCGGCGCGGACGCGCGTGGCCATGTGCAGCGCCACCGCCGACTGCGCGCCGAAGCTGGACGAGAGCGCGTGTTCGCCCGACAGCGACTCCAGCGCCCAGGCGATGCGCTGCGGCGCGGCCAGGCCGGCCAGCCAGGTGTTGAGTTCGGCCAGCGCCTGCCGCGATTCCGCGGCGGCGGTGGGGTCGGGGACGATGCTCATGACGCCAGCTCCAGGGGAATGCCGATGCGCGGCGTGACCACGCCGGTGCGCACCAGGAAATCGCCGAATCCTTCGGCGGGGCGGCGCTGCGCGGCGTAGTCGGCCAGCAGCGGATCCAGGGCCGCGAGGATCTGCGGCTCGTCGATGTTTTCGCGGTACAGCGCGTTGAGGCGCTGGCCGCGGTGGTCGGCGCCCAGCATCAGGTTGTAGCGGCCCGGCGCCTTGCCCACCAGCGCGATCTCGCCCAGGTAGGGCCGCGAGCACCCGTTGGGGCAGCCGCTGATGCGCAGCAGGATCGGCGCGTCCAGCAGGCCATGCGCGGACAGCAGCGCTTCGATCTTGTCGGTGAGGGTGGGCAGGTAGCGCTCGGCCTCGGCCATGGCCAGGCCGCAGGTGGGCAAGGCCACGCAGGCGATGGACTTCAGGCGCAGCGGGCTGGCGGTGCGGAAGCCGGCCAGGCCATGCGCCTCGACCAGCGCGTCGATCAACGCGCGCCGCTCCGCGGGCACGCGGGCAATCACCAGGTTCTGGTTCGGCGTCATGCGGAAATCGCCGGTGTGCACGCGGGCGATCTCGCGCAGGCCGGTGAGGTGGGCGCCGTCGGGACCGTCCTGGATGCGGCCCGAGAGCAGGCGCAGCGTGAGGTGCCAGTGGCCGTCGTGGCCTTCGACCCAGCCGAAGCGGTCGCCGCTGTGCTCGAAATCGAAGTGCCGCGCGGGGGAGAGCGAGACCCCGGCGCGGCGTTCGACTTCCTGCGTGAACCAATGTACGCCGCGGTCGTCGAGCGTGTACTTGAGCCGCGCGCGCTTGCGTACGGCGCGGTTGCCGTAGTCGCGCTGCGTGGTGACCACGGCGGTGGCGACCGCGATGACCTGGTCGGGCGTGACGAAGCCGATCACGTCGGCCAGGCGCGGGTAGGTTTCCGGGTCGCCGTGGGTGGCGCCCATGCCGCCGCCGATGCTTACGTTGTAGCCCGCCAGTTCGCCGTCCTCGAGGATGGCGATGAAGCCCAGGTCCTGGGCGAACACGTCCACGTCGTTGACGGGCGGGATGGCGAAGCCGATCTTGAACTTGCGCGGCAGGTAGGCCTGGCCGTAGACCGGCTCGTCCTCGCTCCCGCTGCCGGCCACGCGTTCCTCGTCCAGCCAGATCTCGTAGTAGGCGCGGGTGTTGGGCAGCAGGTGTTCCGACAGCGCCGCGGCCTGCGCGTACACCGCGGCATGTGCGCGCGACTGCAGGGGGTTGGCGGCCACGGCCACGTTGCGGTTGACGTCGCCGCAGGCGGCCAGGGTGTCGATCATCTGGGCGTTGATGGCCTGCATCGTGGCCTTGAGCCGGCCCTTGATGACGCCATGGAACTGGAAGGCCTGGCGCGTGGTGATGCGCAGCCCGCGTTCGGCATAGGTGGTGGCGATGGCGTCCAGGCCCAGCCACTGCGCCGGCGTGATGACGCCGCCGGGCGTGCGGGTGCGGATCATGAAGCTGTAGTCGGGCTCGAGCCGGGACTGGCGGCGTTCCTCGCGCAGGTCGCGGTCGTCCTGCTGGTAGCTGCCGTGGTACTTGATCAGCACCTGGTCGGTCTCGGCCAGCGCGCCGGTGACCGGATCGGCCAGGCTCTGGCGCAGTGTGCCGCGCAGGCGGTCGCTGCCCTGCTTGATCTCCTCGACCGAATGCGCCGACATCAGTACACGTCCCGGGCGTAGCGGCCCTGCTGCTGCAGCGTGGCCAGGTAGTCGCGCGCGGCGTCGGCGTCGTGGCCGCCGTGGGTCGCGATCAGGTCCAGCAGCGCCGCCTCGACGTCGCGAGCCATGCGGCTGGCGTCGCCGCAGACGTACAGGTGCGCGCCGTTCTCCAGCCAGTCGTAGAGCGCGCGGCCGTGTTCCTGCAGGCGGTGCTGCACGTACACCTTGTGCGCCTGGTCGCGCGAGAAGGCCAGGTCCAGGCGGTGCAGCTGGCCGGTGCGCAGCGCCTGCTGCCACTCCACCTGGTAGAGGAAATCGTGGCGCGCGTGCGGGTTGCCGAAGAGCAGCCAATTGCGTCCGGACGCGCCGGTGGCCACGCGCTCCTGCAGGAAGCCGCGGAACGGCGCGACGCCGGTGCCCGGGCCGATCATCACGATGTCGCGGGTGGGATCGCGCGGCAGCCGGAAACGGTCGTTGCTTTCGATGTAGACGGGCAGCGTGTCGCCGTCTTCGCGGCCGGCCAGGAAATGCGAGGCCGCGCCCCAGCGGCGGCCACCCGGCGCGTCCCAGGCCAGGTGGTCCACGGTGAGGTGGGCTTCGGGACCGACCGCGGACTGGGCCGAGGCGATCGAGTACAGGCGCGGCGCCAGCGGGCGCAGCGAAGCCACCAGGTCCTCGGCGGTCCAGGCGGCCGGATGGGCCTGCAGCAGGTCCACCAGCTGGTGCGTGGCCAGCAGTTTGGCCAGTGCGTCGGCCTGGCCAGGCTCGAGCAGGCGAGACAGCGCGGGGCTGGCGCTGCGTTCGGCGTGGCGCTGCAGGAAGGGGCGGGCCAGTCGGGTTAGTTCGCGGCGCGAACCGAGCCACTCGCGCAGCGGCGCGCCGTCCACGTCGGTGTCCGCATCCAGCGACAGTTCGGCCAGCACGGCATCCACCAGCGCGGGCGGATTGTGCGGCCACACGCCCAGCGCATCACCGGGCGCGTAGCTCAGGCCCGAGCCTTCCAGCGACAGCTCCAGGTGGCGCACGTCCTTGCGGCTGTGGCGGCCGGTGAGGCGCTGGTTGGCCAGCAGCGGCGCGGCGTAGGGCTGGTCGCGCGTCCACGGCGAAGGCGCCGTGACGGCCGGGCGCAGCGGCGTCACCGTGGCCAGCGGGGCGCTGGCCTTGAGCTGCTCGCGCGCGGCGTCCAGCGCGCGGGCCAGCCAGGGCGTGGTCACGGTTTCGAAGTCGAGGTCGGCTTCGCCGCGCTCGAACAGGCGCTGGCCGCCCAGCTCGGCCAGGCGCGCGTCGATCTGGCGGCCGGTGGCGTTGAACTGCGGGTAGCTGGAGTCGCCCAGGCCCAGCACCGCGAACCGGAGCTGCTTCAGCGCCGGGGCGCGTTTGCCCAGCAGGTGCTCGACCAGGCCGCGGGCGTCATCCGGCGGGTCGCCGTCGCCCTGGGTGCTGATCACCACGTAGAGCAGGCGTTCGTCCTTGAGCTCGCGCAGCGGGTAGGCATCGGCGCGCAGAAGGCGCACCGCGAGGCCGGCGCCCTCGGCCTGGCGCGCCAGGGCCTCGGCCAGCCGCTTCGCGTTGCCGGTCTGGCTGCCGTAGACGATGCTCAGGCGGGCCGAGGCCGCGGGCTCCGCGGCCGCCGGCCGGACGCCGGGTCGGGCGGCCAGGCCGGCGGCATAGCCCGACAGCCACCACAGGCCGGGGGCGTCCAGCCCCTCGGTCAGGCGCGCCAGCAGGTCGACCTTGTCCTCGGGCAGGGGCGGCACGGGCAGGGCAACCGGGGCGGCGGGCATGTACGGACTCGATCAGGACGATGGGTCCACGCTACGCGCGCGCCGGCATTGCCCGGAAAGGATGAGGCGGCATGGCCATATGCCCGCGGCTCATTACCCGGGGCGGCCGCCAAAACCCTTATCCTTTGGCCATGATCCCCGCCCAGACCCTGTCCCACCTCGACCGCCTCGAGGCCGAAAGCATCCACATCCTTCGCGAGGTCGCCGCCGAGTTCCTCAACCCGGTGATGCTCTACTCGGTCGGCAAGGACAGCTCGGTGCTGCTGCACCTCCTGGTGAAGGCCTTCCACCCGGCCCGTCCGCCGATCCCGCTGCTGCACGTGGATACCGGCTGGAAGTTCCGGGAAATGATCGCCTTCCGCGACCAGCGCGCGGCCGAGACCGGGGTGGAGCTGCGCAGGCACACCAATCCCGAGGGCCTGGCCCAGGGCGTGGGTCCGATCAGCCACGGCGCCACGGTGCACACCGACGTGATGAAGACCGAGGCGCTGCGGCAGGCCCTGGACCTGCACGGCTTCGACGCGGCCATCGGCGGCGCGCGCCGCGACGAGGAGAAGTCGCGGGCCAAGGAGCGCATCTTCTCCTTCCGCAGCGCCCAGCACCGCTGGGACCCGAAGAACCAGCGGCCCGAGCTGTGGGACGTGTACAACACCCGCATTCGCAAGGGCGAGAGCGTGCGCGTGTTCCCGATCTCGAACTGGACCGAGCTCGACGTCTGGCTCTACATCTACCGCGAGAACATCCCGGTGCCGTCGCTGTACCTGGCGCGCGAGCGGCCGGTGGTGGAACGCGACGGCGCGCTGATCATGGTGGACGACGAACGGCTGCCGCTGCGCGCCGGCGAGACGCCGATGATGAAGCGGGTGCGCTTCCGCACCCTGGGCTGCTATCCGCTCACCGGGGCGATCGAGTCCGACGCCGACACGCTGGAGAAGGTGATCGCCGAAATGCTGGTCGCGCGCAGCAGCGAGCGCCAGGGCCGCGTGATCGACCATGACCCGACGGCATCGATGGAAAAGAAGAAGCAGGAGGGCTACTTCTGATGGCCGGGCACGATACCGAGGTCGCGGCCTACCTCAAGCAGCACGAGGCCAAGCCGCTGCTGCGCTTCATCACCTGCGGCAGCGTGGACGACGGCAAGAGCACCCTGATCGGGCGGCTGCTGCACGACACCAAGCGCCTGTTCGATGACCAGCTGGCGGCGCTGGAGAAGGACAGCCTGCGCCACGGCACCCAGAACGGCGAGATCGATTTCGCCCTGCTGGTGGACGGCCTGGCCGCCGAACGCGAGCAGGGCATCACCATCGACGTGGCCTACCGCTACTTCAGCACCGACAAGCGCAAGTTCATCGTCGCCGACTGCCCCGGGCACGAGCAGTACACCCGCAACATGGCCACCGGCGCGTCCACGGCCGACCTGGCGGTGGTGCTGGTGGATGCCCGCAAGGGCCTGCTGACGCAGACGCGCCGGCACAGCTACATCGTGTCGCTGCTGGGCATCCGGCACGTGGTGCTGGCGGTGAACAAGATGGACCTGGTGGACTTCGATCCGGCCGTGTTCGAGGCGATCGTGCAGGCGTATTCGGCCCTGGCCGCCTCGCTGGGCATCGCCTCGGTGCAGGCCATCCCGCTGTCGGCGCTCAAGGGCGACAACCTGATGGCGCCGTCGGCCGCGATGCCCTGGTACACCGGGCCCACGCTGCTGCAGGCGCTGGAGGACACCGCGCTGCAGTCCGACGACGCGGCGCGGCCGCTGCGTTTCCCGGTGCAGTGGGTGAACCGGCCCAACCAGGATTTCCGCGGCTTCGCCGGCACGATCGCGGCGGGTCGGGTCGCGCCCGGCGACGAGGTGGTGGTGCTGCCTTCAGGACGGCGCACGCGCGTCCAGCGCATCGTCACCGCCGACGGCGATCTGGCGCAGGCGGTATCCGGGCAGGCGGTGACGCTGACGCTGGCGGAGGAAGTGGACGTGAGCCGCGGCGACCTGATCGCGGCGGCCGACGATCCGCCGCAGGTGGCCGACCAGTTCGCGGCGCACGTGTTGTGGATGGATGCGCAGGCACTGCTGCCGGGCCGGCCGTACTGGCTCAAGATCGGCGCGCGCACGGTCACCGCGCAGGTCACCGAGATCAAGCACAAAGTGGACGTGAACACGCAGGCGCAGCTGGCCGCCAAGAGCCTGGATCTCAACGAAGTCGGCTACTGCAACCTCAGCTTCGACCAGGCGATCGCGTTCGAGTCGTATGCCGACAACCGCCGGCTGGGCGGCTTCATCCTGATCGACCGGCAGAGCAATGCCACCGTGGCCGCCGGCACGCTGGACTTCGCGCTGCGGCGCGCGGCCAACATCCACTGGCAGCACCTGGACGTGGACCGGCAGGCGCGCGCGCGCATCAAGGGCCAGCGGCCGCGGGTGCTGTGGTTCACCGGCCTGTCGGGCGCGGGCAAGTCCACCATTGCCAACCTGGTGGACAAGCAGCTGCATTCGCGGGGGCTGCACACCTTCATCCTGGACGGCGACAACGTGCGCCACGGGCTCAACCGTGACCTGGGATTCACCGACGAGGACCGCGTGGAGAACATCCGCCGCGTGGCCGAGGTGGCGCGGCTGATGGCGGACGCCGGCTTGATCGTGCTGGTGAGCTTCATCTCGCCGTTCCGGGCCGAGCGGCGGATGGCGCGCGAGCTGTTCGCGCCGGGCGAGTTCGTCGAGGTGCACGTGGACACGTCGCTGGCCGAAGCCGAGCGGCGCGACCTCAAGGGCCTGTACGCCAAGGCGCGCGCCGGCCAGATCCGCAACTTCACCGGCATCGACTCGCCCTACGAGCCGCCGGAAAACCCCGAGCTAGTGCTCGACACCCTGCGCGAAACCCCCGAGGCCCTCGCCACCCAGGTCGTCGCCCGCCTCCTGGCCGACTGAACTCCGGGAAATCCGGGGTCAGAGTGCGTTTAGTTTTCCAGCGGGTCGGTACGTTTGCGGGGCGGTCTGCAGGAAAACTAAACGCACTCTGACCCCGGAGTTTCCGCGTTTGCGCGCTGAGCGCGGAGGGCGAGGGCGGCGGCGAAGCGGGCGGCGGCGCCTTCGGAGAAGGGCAGGAAGACGGACGGCTCGGTCAGTTCGAGTTCCAGCAGCTGCGGGCCGGTGTCCGAGGGAAGCAGGTCCACGCGCGCGTAGGGCAGGGTGTCGAAGGGCAATGCGGCCAGTGCCTTCGCGGCGACGGCATGTTCTTCGGCGCTGGGCGTGCGCGGCTGGATGCGTTCGGGTGCGAACAGGCCGCCGGTGGGACCTTCGCCCCGCTTGAGCAGCGGCCCCTTGCGGATGGCATGGCTGAAGACGCCGTCGAAGAACAGCAGCGCCGTTTCACCCTGCTCGTCCACCGCCTTGAGGTAAGGCTGCACCAGCACGTGCCGGCCCTGGTCGAGCAGGCGGCGGGCATGGGCCAGCGCGGCCTCGCGCTCGCTGCGCAGGTAGCGCTGGGCATCGCGCGAACCCGCGCCGACGGTGGGCTTGACCACGAACTCTTCCAGGTCCGGCAGCGACGCGGGATCGTCGCCAGGCGCCAGGTAGT
>NZ_JBMIRR010000021.1:0-212788 GCF_049195245.1 Arenimonas sp. MALMAid1274 | reverse complement strand
AACCACCCGATCCCATCCCGAACTCGGAAGTGAAACGCAGCTGCGCCAATGGTAGTGTGGCCTAAGCCATGCAAGAGTAGGTCATCGCCAGGGTTTTTATCCCTAAAACGCCGCCCCACACAGGGCGGCGTTTTTCTTTGCGCCAAAGGCGCGTCCGCAACAGGTCATCGCCAGGGTTTATCCCTAAAACGCCGCACCACACAGGGCGGCGTTTTTCTTTGCGTGCCATACGGGCCGAGATGAATTTCACGTCCGTGAAGCCGTTCGAATTTCCCTTCACAATCAGCGCCGGGAATCGCGACGCGTGAAAGCCGCTAACGTCAGCGGCAACGTTGCATTGGCCTCCACGGCCAGCCTCTGGTAAACCATGCATCTGTCTGACCGCGACCATCCGGGTGCCCGATGAAACCGATCCTTCCCCTGCTGCTCGCGCTGGCCGCCGTGCCCGCGCAAGGCGCCGTGCTGATGGCGGGCGACGGTGTAGTCGCCGACAGCAGCAAGCGCACCCGCGATGTCGGCGAACAGACCATGCACCTGGTGCGCATCGACCGACGCGCCATCGAGACCACGGCCAAGTCCGGCGCGCTGGTCCTGCCCAGCACCGGCAGCGAACCCACGCGTGCCCGATTCACGGGGCTGGAAAAGCGCGCCGACGGCCTGAGCATCTGGACCGGCAAGGTACAGACCCGCGCCGGCGAGCAGTCGGTGGTGCTGACCCTGGGTGACGGCATCGCCTTCGGCCTGATCCCGCAGTTCGAAGGCCCGCCCCTGCGGCTCGAGACGCGGCCCGAAGGCATCTGGCTGGTCGAGGGCCTGGACGTGGACCCCGTCTTCGACGAGCCCGGCCAGGATTTCATCATTCCGCCGAGGGAGCCTGCCAAAGCCCCGCCCGCGAAGGCACGCGAAGACGGCAAGGTAATCCCCGAGCCCGTGGTCCAGGTGGTCGCGGTCTATACGCCGCGGCTCGTGGACGTGATGGGTTCCAACGCCGCCGTCGAGGCACGCCTGGTCTATCTGGAATCGATCACCAACCAGGCCTACATCGACAGCGGCGCGGAGGTTCGCATCGACCTGCTGGCGACCCACCTGATCGACTATACGGTCAACAACGACAACAACATCGCCCTGGGCGAGATCCGCAATCCGTCGTCGCTGCCGGTCAAGATCGAAGTGGACCGCGTGCGAGCCCTGTACGGCGCCGACCTGCTGGCCATGGTCCGCAACTTCGACCGCGCCGTGCAGAACAGCTGCGGCATCGCCTACCTGCTGGGCACCAATGGCAGCGCGTTCAGCACCTCCTACGGTTTCTCGGTGACCAGCGACCGCGGCTTCGGCGGCGACAACTGCGGCGAATGGACCTTCGCGCACGAGCTCGGCCACAACATGGGCTCGCACCACGACAACGAGACCACGGGTGGCGAGTACGGCGCCTACGTCTACTCGCGCGGCTATCGAATCACCGCCGGTTCCGCCAGTTTCTCCACCATCATGGGCTACACCACCGGCTCGCAGGTGCGCGTGGGCCTGTTCTCCAGCCCCAACCTGACCTGCCAGGGCGTGCCCTGCGGCATCGCCGAAGAAGCCGACAACGTCCGCAGCCTCACCAACACCGCGCCGCAGGTGGCGGCCATGGTCGCCGCGCTGCCGCCGAGCAGCGAGCCCACCGTGTCGGTGGCCGATGTCACCGTCAACGAAGGCGACACCGGCACCACCACCGCCAATTTCGTGATCACCCTGTCCGCGCCCTCGGCCAGCCCGGTCACCATCCAGACCACCACCATGAGCGGCAGCGCCTTCGCGCCGGCCGACTTTGTGGCTCGCACGGTCACCACCCTGATCCCGGCAGGCCAGACCTCGGCCACCATCGGCGTGCAGGTCAGGGGCGACAACCTGGTCGAGCAGAATGAAGTCTTCGCGCTCAACATCACCTCGGCCAGCGGCGCGCGCGTGCGCGACGGGCAGGGCGTGGCCACGATCACCAACGACGAGCCCATTCCCGACCTGACCATCGCCGACGTGACGCTGGACGAAGGCAACGCCGGCACCACCAACGCAGTGTTCACGGTCAGCCTGTCCCAGGTCTCGGGCACGCCCGTCACCTTCGACGCCAACAGCTTCATCTACGCGCCAGGCCCCAATGCCGCGACCGAGAACAGCGACTTCACCCCGATCGCGCTGACCGGCCTCACCATTCCCGCCGGCAGCACCAGCACGCAGTTCACCGTGCCGATCCTGGGCGACACGACGGTGGAGCAGGACGAGAGCTTCATCGTCCGCATCTCGAACAACACCGCCTCCAACCTGCTCGACAACCGCTCCAACGTCTGGATCGACAACGACGACGACGGCGTGACCCGGCCCACGATTTCCATCAGCCCGGTGACCGTGGTCGAAGGCAATGCCGGCACGTCCACCGCCAACTTCGCCATCAGCCTGTCCCAGCCATTCACCAGCGCGGTGTCCTTCGGCGCCGCCACCAGCAATGGCAGCGCCCAGGCCGGCAGCGACTACGTGGCGCGTTCGGTGACCAGCCAGAGCATCCCGGCCGGCCAGACCAGCACCACCTTCGCCGTCACCATCCAGGGCGACACCGCGGTGGAGTCCGACGAGACGTTCACCGTTTCGCTCAACAACCTCATCAATGCCACGGCCGGCACGCTCACCGCCACCGGCACGATCACCAACGACGAAGCCGGCAGCCTGCCCGTGCTGGCCGCCCGCGACGACCGCGTGGTGGTGCGCCAGAACGCGGCGGCGTTCACCACCAACGTGCTGGCCAACGACGTGTTCGACGCGGCGCGCCTGTCCGGCGGCAACCTCACCATCACCACCGCGCCGGCACAGGGCACGGCCACCGTGCAGACCAACGGCACCAGCGGCACCGCCGCCGACGACCTGATCAGCTATTCGCCGGCCGCGAACTTCAGCGGCGAAGTGCTGGTGGGCTATCGCCTCTGCGAAGGGGCCGGCCGCTGCGTCGACGGCATCCTGAGCATCATCGTGCGGCCCAGCCTCGACGTGGCGATCGACACGCCCTCCGGCGCCGGCTTCATGGACCTGCCGATGGCGGACCTGCGCGCGCTGCCCGCAGCCGAGTTCATCGCCTACCGCCTGCGTCCGCCGCAGGTGTTCCAGCCCAGCCTGGCCGTGGATCCGACGCCCGAATCCCCGTGGGACCAGGGCCGCGCAGGCACCCACTTCCAAACCGGCGTGATCGCGACCGGCACCCTGGAGTGGCGCATCCTGGCCGACGCCCGCTCGCTGGGCGCGGGTGACGTGGACCTCTACCTGGGCATCGACCTGGACGGCGACAGCCAGCCGGATGCCAACGAAGTGCGCTGCACCGCGGCCATGTCCAGTGCCGCCGAGCGCTGCGAAATGGCGCTGGGCGTGCCCGCGCCGGACACCCGCTACTGGGCGATGCTGCACAACCGCAGCCCCTCGGGGCACCAGGTCCGGCTGGACCTGTTCGATTTTCCGATGCAGGAAGTCGAGGTTTCCGCCGTGCTGCAGAGCCTGGTCGCCACCGGGCCCGGCAGGCTGCCTGCGGATGCCGACTTCCCGCTGCGCCTGGGCTGGACCGACTACGACAGCGTGCTCGGTGATCGCCAGCTTGCCTACATCCGGGTCAAGGCCGACGCCGCCACCGACGCCGGCGTGTTCCCCGTGCTGCTCACGCGCTCGGCCAGCGACATGCCCGCCGTGCAGCTCAACGTGAGCCAGACCACCGTGGTGTCGATGCCGGCGGGCGGCGCGCAGGATCGCGTCTATATCGACGTGCCCAACGGGACCTCGAGCCTGACCGTTTCCACCAGCAACAACACCGCCGACATCGACCTTTACCTGTCCTTCGTCGCCGCACCGGCTGGCCCCGGCGTCGCGCCTGCGCCCGCCCGCAACCTGGCGGTGCGCTCGGCCACCACGGCCAGCGGCAACGAAAGCATCACGCTGACGGCGCCGACCCTGACGCCGGGCCGCTGGTATGTCACGCCGGTCAACAAGAGCGGCGGCGTGGTGCAGGTCGGCATGCTGGCCACCGTCAGCGCGGGCGCACCCGTCGTGCGGTCGGGCAGCTACTTCAACCCCGCGCGCGGTGGCCATGGCCTGTTCGTGTATCCGGCCGGCACCCAGCGGGCGGGCCTCTGGTACACCTACCTGCAGGACGGCAGCCCCACCTGGTACTACCTGCAGGGACCGGCGCCCGGTGCGAACGGATTGTGGTACGCCACGCTCTACCGCTCGGCCTGGACCGGCAGCAGCAACAAGCTCACCGCGATCGGCAAGGCCACGGTCACGCCGACCAGCAACGATGCCTTCACCTTCAGCTACACGCTGGATGGCGAAACCGGCGTGGAAACCATGGCCGCGCTTGGCCGCGGCTGCCCCACGCTGTCCGGGTCGGCGCTGGACGTGAGCTCGCACTGGTTCAATTCCGCCACCGCCGGCAGCGGCTACAGCGTGCAGATGTTCCCGACCTACGAGTTCCATGCCTCGTTCGTCTACGACGGCCGCGGCGTGCCGCGCTTCCTGCTGGCCGAGCGCAACGGTTTCGGCGGCGCCCAGGGCGCGCTCACGCTGGAGCAGCTCAAGGGCTTCTGCCCGCTGTGCACCCGCACCGGCAATCCGACCCGCACGGCGGTGGGCACCTACACCCGCAGCTTTTCGGGCGGCAGCTTCGCCAACATCGCCGTGAACGCCACCTTCGCCGACGGCCTGCCCGGCACCTGGGCCACCAACCACCCGGTGCAGCTGCTGGGCGGGGCGGGCACCTCGCAGGGCTGCGCCCCCTGACGCGACGGGCCGGACCCCCGGGTCCGGCCCCGGCGGGGAACCTCCCGCCCATGTCGGTTGCAACTTGTCCGGGACAAGCGCCCGCTGCTATAATTTTGCGCCTTCGGCGGGAGTCTCCACGGCTGCCGGCCACATCGGAACGGTCCTTGTTCAACTCCCTGGCCGCTGGTCGACGTCTCGCCCGCAGGGCTGCCTTGTTCCAGCTGGGTGCCGGGGTCCTGGCCGCCGGGCTGGCGGGTGCGGTCTGGGGTGCGGCGCATGCCGCCGGCGCCTTCACGGGCGCCCTGGCGGCCGCGCTGGGCACGGAAGGCATGGCCCGGCTGGCGCTGGGCGGTGGCATCCAGCCGGCCCGCGTCGCCTATGTGCGGCTGCTGGCCGGGATGGTGCTGAAGTGGTTGTTGGTCGCATTGCTGATTTACCTGGCGCTGGCGCGCTGGCGGTTCCCGCCGGTCGCGACGCTCTCAGGGTTGGTGCTGGCGCTGGTGGTGTTTCCACTGGCGCATCTTTCTGGCTCGGCTACAAGAACAGACACGCAGGGTGACAAGTGAGCGCTGAATCCGGTTCCGGTGGTGGTGGTCTGACCGAATACATCAAGCACCACCTGCATCACCTGCAGTGGCAGTTTGGCGACAGCAAGTTCGAGACCATCAACCTCGACAGCGTGTTCTTCCTGGTCATCCTGGCCGCGCTGTTCCTGTTCGTGTTCCTGCGCGTGGCCCGCAACGCCACCGCCGGCGTGCCGGGCAAGCTGCAGTGCGCCATCGAGATGGTGGTCACCGGCGTCGACGGCCTGGTCAAGGACACCTTCCACGGCCAGAGCAAGTTCATCGCCCCGATGGCGGTCACCATCTTCGCGCTCGTGTTCCTGATGAACTTCATGGACATGATCCCGGTCGACTTCCTGCCGTGGGCCGCCCACGCCGCCGGCGTCAACTACCTGCGCGTCGTGCCCACCGCCGACCTCAACACCACCATCGGCATGTCCCTGGGCGTGTTCCTGCTGATCCACTGGTTCGGCATCAAGCACAAGGGCATCAAGCTGTTCGTCGCCGAAGCCTTCACCGCGCCCTTCCACGCGCACGGCACGCTCGGCAAGATCCTGCTGGCGCCGGCCAACCTGCTGCTGCGCCTGATCGAAGAACTGGTGCGCCCGCTCAGCCTGAGCCTGCGACTGTTCGGCAACATGTATGCCGGCGAGCTGATCTTCATCCTGATCGCGGTCATGACGCTCGGCGCCGCCATGAACGAAGCGATGACCTACGTGATGGCGCCGGTGCAGTTCATCGCCGGCTTCGTCTGGACCGCGTTCCACATCCTGGTCATCACCCTGCAGGCCTTCATCTACATGATGCTCACCGTGGTCTACCTGAGCATGGCGAGCGAGAAGCACTGATCCACCGGTTCCAGTTCCAAACTACGCACCACCACCTTTCAACCAAGCGTTACTGACGGAGAGCAACATGGAGAACATCAACCTTATCGCCGACGTGATGGGCATGACCGTGATCGCGGCCGGCCTGCTGATCGGCCTGGGCGCGCTCGGCACCGCCATCGGCTTCGCCATCCTGGGCGGCAAGTTCCTGGAAGGCGCGGCGCGCCAGCCGGAGCTGACCCCGATGCTGCAGACCAAGATGTTCATCGTCGCCGGCCTGCTCGACGCGGTGCCGATCATCGGCGTGGCCATCGCGCTGCTGCTGATCTTCGCCAACCCGTTCCTGGCCACCCTCGGCGCCTGATAAGCCCCGCGGACTTGGTTAGCCGGCGGCAATCCGTCGCCGGCGCATAGGAGCTAGACATGGATATCAACATCACCCTGGTCATCCAGGGCCTGGCGTTCTTCGCGGTCGCCTGGGTCGTGATGAAATTCGGCTGGCCGCACATCATGGCGGCCATCGAGCAGCGCCAGCAGCAGATCGCCGAAGGCCTCGCCGCCGCCGACCGCAGCAAGAAGGATCTTGCCGTGGCCGAGGAGAAGGTCAACGAAGCCCTGCGCGAAGCCCGCACCAAGGCCAACGAGATCATCGCCCAGGCCGAGGCGCGCAAGATCCAGATCATCGACGCCGCCAAGGAAGAGGCGATCGCCGAAGGCAACCGCCAGAAGGCGCTGGCCCAGGCCGAGATCGTCTCCGCCGCCAACCGCGCCCGCGAGGACCTGCGTCGCCAGGTTTCCGCGCTTGCGGTCGCCGGCGCCGAGAAGCTGATCCGACGCGAGATCGACGGCAACGCACACAAGGCGCTGCTCGACGAGCTGGCGGCCGAGATCTGAGACCGAAGCCATGAGCGAAGCCCTCACCCTCGCACGCCCCTACGCCCGCGCCGCGTTCTCCGTGGCCAAGGACGGCGGCCGCACGCAGGCCTGGTCGAACATGCTCGGCTTCGCCGCGCAGGCCTCCGGCGTCGCCGGCGTGCAGGCGGTGCTCGGCCATCCGACGGCTTCGGCCGACACGATGGTCGACCTGCTGATGCCGCCGGGCGACAGCGACCCCAACTTCCGCCAGTTCCTGGTGGTGCTGGCGGAAAACCGCCGCATCGACCTGCTGCCGGAAGTCGCGGCGCTGTTCGACCAGCAGCGCGCCGAGTCCGAGCGCGTGGTCAAGGCCACCGTCACCTCGGCCCAGCCGATGGACGAGGCCAGCCTGGCCAAGCTGGGTGAGTCGCTGCGCAAGCGCTTCGGCCAGCAGGTCGAGATCACCACCGCGGTGGACGCGGCGCTGATCGGCGGCGCGGTCATCGACACCGGCGACGTCGTCATCGACGGCTCCCTCCGCACCAAGCTGGCGCGCCTCGGGGCGGCGCTGGCGAACTGATACGCAGAATCCAGATCCTCCTTTGAACCAAGCGCCGGCGCGAGCCGGACGACCCAGGGATACCCCCATGCAGACGCTCAACCCGTCCGAAATCAGCGAACTCATCAAGAGCCGCATCGAAAAGGTCAAGCTGGCCGCCGAAGCCCGCAACGAAGGCACCGTGACGTCGGTGTCCGACGGCATCGTGCGCATCCACGGCCTGGCCGACGTGATGCAGGGCGAGATGGTGGAGCTGCCCAACAGCACCTACGCCCTCGCGCTGAACCTGGAGCGCGACTCGGTCGGCGCCGTGGTGCTGGGCGACTACAAGAACGTGCGCGAAGGCGACACCGCCAAGACCACCGCCCGCATCCTCGAAGTGCCGGTCGGCCCCGAGCTGCTCGGCCGCGTGGTGAACGCGCTGGGCGAGCCGATCGACGGCAAGGGCCCGCTCAACGCCTCGCTCAGCGAGCCGGTGGAGAAGGTCGCCCCGGGCGTCATCTGGCGCAAGTCGGTGTCCCAGCCCGTGCAGACCGGCTACAAGTCGGTCGACGCCATGATCCCGATCGGCCGCGGCCAGCGCGAGCTGATCATCGGCGACCGCCAGACCGGCAAGTCGGCGATGGCAGTGGACGCCATCATCAACCAGAAGGGTACGGGCGTTAAGTGCGTCTACGTGGCCATCGGCCAGAAGGCCTCCACCATCGCCAACGTCGTGCGCCGCCTGGCCGACAACGGCGCCCTGGCCCACACCATCGTGGTGGCCGCCTCGGCGTCCGAATCGGCCGCGATGCAGTACATCGCGCCGTACTCGGGCTGCACCATGGGCGAGTACTTCCGCGACCGCGGCGAAGACGCCCTGATCGTGTACGACGACCTGTCCAAGCAGGCCGTGGCCTACCGCCAGATCTCGCTGCTGCTGCGCCGCCCGCCGGGCCGCGAAGCCTATCCCGGCGACGTGTTCTACCTCCACTCGCGCCTGCTCGAGCGCGCCTCGCGCGTCAGCGAAGAGTACGTCGAGAAGTTCACCAACGGCGCCGTCAAGGGCAAGACCGGCTCGCTCACCGCGCTGCCGATCATCGAGACCCAGGCCGGTGACGTCTCGGCCTTCGTGCCGACCAACGTGATCTCGATCACCGACGGCCAGATCTTCCTGGAAACCGACCTGTTCAACGCCGGCATCCGCCCGGCCGTGAACGCCGGCATCTCGGTGTCGCGCGTCGGTGGCGCCGCCCAGACCACGATCATGAAGAAGCTGTCGGGCGGCATCCGCATCTCGCTGGCGCAGTACCGCGAGCTCGCGGCCTTCGCCCAGTTCGCTTCCGACCTGGACGAAACCACCCGCAAGCAGCTCGAGCGGGGCCAGCGCGTCACCGAACTGATGAAGCAGAAGCAGTACGCGCCGATGTCGATCGCGCAGATGGCGCTGTCCATCTACGCGGTGAACGAGGGCTACCTCGACGACGTCCCGCTGAACAAGGTGCTGGCCTTCGAAGCCGGCCTGCATGCCCACCTGAGCAACACCCAGGGCGAGCTCGAGTCCAAGGTCGTCGCCACCGGCGCCTGGGACAAGGACATCGAGGCGTCGTTCAAGCAGGTCATCTCCGAGTTCAAGACCACGGGTTCCTGGTAACCCTTGTAGGAGCGCCCTCCGGCGCGAATCGTCGGGCCGCAAGGCCCTCCTACATAGAAAGGAAGAAACATGGCAGGCGGCAGGGAAATCAAGACCAAGATCAAGAGCGTGCAGAACACCCGCAAGGTGACGCGCGCGCTCGAAATGGTCTCGGCGTCGAAGATCCGCAAGGCGCAGGAGCGCATGAAGTCGTCGCGTCCCTACGCGCGGCTGATGCGCCAGATGATCGGCCACATCGCCAAGGCCAACTCCGAGTACGTGCATCCGTTCCTGCAGGAGCGCGAGCAGGTCAAGCGCATCGGCTACGTCATCGTGTCCACCGACCGCGGCCTCTGCGGCGGCCTGAACTCGGTGCTGTTCCGCAAGCTGCTGGCCGACATGCGCGAGTGGCAGGCCAAGGGCGTGGAGGTCGACGTGGTCTGCGTCGGCCAGAAGGCCACCGCGTTCTTCCGCCGCCTGAAGGTCAATCTGCTGGGTTCGGTCACGCACCTGGGCGAGAAGCCCGAGCTGGAGAAGCTGGTCGGCGTGATCAAGGTGATGCTCGATGGCTACAGCGAGGGCCGGCTCGACCGCGTCTTCCTGAGCTACAACGACTTCATCAACACCATGACCCAGAAGCCGCGCCAGGACCAGCTGCTGCCGCTGCCGCCCTCCGAGTCGCTGGAGAGCAAGCACGACTGGGACTACATCTACGAACCCGACGCGCAGACGGTGCTCGACCACGTGCTCACGCGCTACGTCGAGTCGCTGGTCTACCAGGCCACCCTGGAAAACCTCGCTTCCGAACACGCGGCGCGCATGGTGGCCATGAAGTCGGCCTCCGACAACGCCACCAAGCTGATCGGCACCCTGAACCTGATCTACAACAAGGCCCGCCAGGCCGCGATCACCCAGGAAATCTCCGAGATCGTCGGCGGCGCCGCAGCCGTCTAAAGAACCCTGTAGGAGCGGCTCGCGCCGCGATGCGTCACGCCAGAACCCGCTTCCACAAGCCAAGAATCGTTTTCCAGAGGAAACAACCATGAGTCAGGGCAAGATCGTTCAGATCATCGGCGCCGTCGTCGACGTCGAGTTCCCGCGCGCCGAAGTGCCGAAGGTGTACGACGCGCTGAAGGTCGGCGGCACCGAAATCACGCTCGAGGTCCAGCAGCAGCTGGGCGACGGCGTCGTGCGCTGCATCGCGCTGGGTTCCACCGACGGCCTCAAGCGCAACCTGGTCGCCACCAACACCGGCCGCGCCATCTCGGTGCCGGTCGGCAAGGAAACCCTGGGCCGCATCATGGACGTGCTGGGCAACCCGATCGACGAAGCCGGCACCGTGGACACCAAGGACCACTGGGAAATCCACCGCGCCGCGCCTAGCTACGAAGAGCAGTCCTCGGGCAACGAGCTGCTGGAGACCGGCATCAAGGTGATCGACCTGATGTGCCCGTTCGCCAAGGGCGGCAAGGTCGGCCTGTTCGGCGGCGCCGGCGTCGGCAAGACCGTGAACATGATGGAGCTCATCAACAACATCGCCAAGCAGCACGCCGGCCTGTCGGTGTTCGCCGGCGTCGGTGAGCGCACCCGCGAAGGCAACGACTTCTACCACGAGATGAAGGACTCCAACGTCCTGGACAAGGTCGCGATGGTGTACGGCCAGATGAACGAGCCGCCGGGCAACCGCCTGCGCGTCGCGCTGACCGGCCTGACCATGGCCGAGTACTTCCGCGACGACATCGACCCGGCCACCGGCAAGGGCCGCGACATCCTGTTCTTCGTGGACAACATCTACCGCTACACCCTGGCCGGCACCGAGGTCTCGGCGCTGCTGGGCCGCATGCCGTCCGCCGTGGGCTACCAGCCGACGCTGGCCGAGGAAATGGGCGTGCTGCAGGAGCGCATCACCTCCACCAAGACCGGCTCGATCACGTCCATCCAGGCCGTGTACGTGCCCGCCGACGACCTGACCGACCCCTCGCCCGCGACCACCTTCGCCCACCTCGACGCCACCGTCGTGCTGTCGCGAAACATCGCGTCGCTGGGTATCTACCCGGCCGTGGACCCGCTCGACTCGACCTCGCGCCAGCTCGACCCGAACGTCATCGGCCACGAGCACTACGACACCGCGCGCAAGGTGCAGTCCACCCTGCAGAAGTACAAGGAGCTCAAGGACATCATCGCGATCCTGGGCATGGACGAGCTGAGCGAAGAAGACAAGCAGGCCGTGTCCCGCGCCCGCAAGATCGAGCGCTTCTTCTCCCAGCCCTTCCACGTGGCCGAAGTCTTCACCGGCTCGCCGGGCAAGTACGTGACGCTGAAGGAAACCATCCGCGGCTTCAAGATGATCTGCGACGGCGAGTGCGACTCGCTGCCGGAGCAGGCGTTCTACATGGTCGGCGGCATCGACGAAGCCTTCGAGAAGGCCAAGAAGATGAGCGCCGCGGCCTAAGCCGCGACACTCGGGGAATCACGACATGGCATCCACCATCCGTTGCGACATCGTCAGCGCCGAGGAAGAGATCTTCCACGGCGAAGTGCAGATGGTCGTGGCCACCGGCGAAATGGGCGAGCTCGGCATTGCGCCGCGCCACGCCCCGCTGATCACCCGGCTCAAGCCCGGCCAGGTCCGCGTGACCCTGGCCAGCGGCGAAGAGCAGCTGTTCTTCGTGTCCGGCGGCATCCTGGAAGTGCAGCCGCAGGTGGTGACGGTGCTCGCCGACACCGCCATCCGCGGCGGCGACCTGGACGAAGCCAAGGCGCAGGCCGCCAAGGAAGAGGCCGAACGCATCCTGGCCGGCCGTGGCGAAACCATGGACCTGGCCGAAGCCCAGGCCAAGCTGGTCGAGGCCATGGCGCAGCTGCAGGCCCTCGAGCGCCTGCGCAAGAACCTCAAGCACTGACGCCGGCACCACGCCGACGAATCGACGCCGGCCTCGTGCCGGCGTTTTTTTTTGCGCCGGCGTTCGGGGTATGGTGCCGGCGTCACCGAGGAAGCGAAGGTCACTTTCTGCTCAGTGAAGCCTTTTATTTCGCAGAAAGTGACCTTCGCTTCCACGGCGCCACCGGTCCGTCCCGCAAGGGTTCTCAAAGGAAGGCCCGTGGCCGCGTGCTCCGATGCTTGCGCGTGAGCGATCCGGACCAAGGCGGGCCATCTTTCCTGCTGATCGCGCGGTTAATCAGTGCCCACGACTTGGCGCCCGCGCGTCAGCGCGTGCGTGTCCGCCTGGACACGCGACAGGCTTGGTCGCGCACTGGATGGACGGCAAGGCCGTGACTCCTATCCGCCCGGCGGCGGGTGTGAGCTCTTGGCGATCCCGATAAGCGCATCCGGCGAGCAAAGCCGTAGGCACGCGCTGGCGCGCGGAGCGTAGGGGCACGCGTTTTCTGCTCACCCAGAAGGCCAGCAATGCACGGTCGGATACGGACGCGGCCCGAATGGATATTTCCCGATTGCGGCACAGCCTGTCAGCGACGGAAACCGCTCCTCACGCTCGACTGAAACTGACACCCGCCGCCGGGCGGACAGGCGCCTCACTCTTGGCGTCGACCCAGCTCGCGGAGAAGCGGCATCAAGTGTCCGAATGGACACGCAGCCGCGTCGAGCTGCTGGCATGGGCACAGGCCTGTTCAATCGCCGGATCGGCAGGAGAGATGGACTGCCTTGGTCCGGATCGCTCACGCGCACGCATCGGAGCACGACGCCGCGGGCCTTCCCGTCCACCCACCGGATGATGGGACCGGGCGCGGCGTGGAGGTGAGGGTCACTTCCTGCGAAATAAAAGGCTTCTCTGAGCAGGAAGTGACCCTCACCTCCGCGTCGCGAACGGCGCCGGATCACACCCGGCTGGCGGCGGCGAGGCCCTGCGCCGATACTAGGGCCACGGAGGAAACCATGAGCCAGGCCCTGCACGTCATCATCCTCGCCGCGGGCGAGGGCAAGCGCATGAAATCGCGCGCCCCCAAGGTGCTGCAGCCCATCGCCGGGCGGCCGATGCTGGCCCACGTGATCGACGCCGCGCGCGCCCTGGGCGCCGCCGGCATCCACATCGTCTACGGCCACGGCGGCGACCAGGTGCGCGCTGCGTTCGCCAGCCAGTCCGACCTGCGCTGGGCCGAACAGGCGCAGCAGCTGGGCACCGGCCACGCGGTGCAGCAGGCCATGCCCCACGTGCCCGACCAGGCCCGGGTGCTGGTGCTGTACGCCGACGTGCCCCTGATCACCATCGACACCCTGCGCCGCCTACTGGCCGCGGGCACCGAGCGCGCCGCCGTGCTGGCCGAGACCCTGGCCGATCCGACGGGCTATGGCCGCATCGTGCTGGACGGCAATGGCGACGTGCAGGCCATTGTCGAGCACAAGGACGCCGACGAGATCCAGCGCGCCGTCCGCCTGGTCAACACCGGCGTGGTGGCGGCGCCCGCCAACGACCTGCGCCGCTGGCTGGGCAAGATCGGCAACCAGAATGCCCAGGGCGAGTTCTACCTCACCGACATCTTCGCCATGGCGCGCGCCGACGGCCGCCCGGCCGCCGTGGCGGCCTGTTCAGTGCCCGGCGAGGCCGAAGGTGCCAACGATCCGATCCAGCTGTCGCGTCTTGAACGCGCCTACCAGCGCCGCGCCGCCGAGGCGCTGATGCTGCAGGGCGCGCGCCTGGCAGACCCGGCGCGCTTCGACCAGCGTGGCGAGGTCTCGGTCGGCAGCGACGTGCAGATCGACGTGGACGTGGTGCTGGAAGGCAATGTCTGGCTGGGCGACGGCGTCCGCATCGGCCCCTTCTGCCGCCTGCGCGACGTCGAGCTGGCGGCCGGCACCGTGGTCAACGCGCACTGCGACCTCGAGGGCGTGCTCACGCGCGGGGCCTGCAGCATCGGTCCGTTCGCGCGCCTGCGCCCCGGCACCGACCTGGAGGAGGGCGTGCACATCGGCAACTTCGTCGAGACCAAGAAGGCGCGGCTGGGCAAGGGCTCCAAGGCCAACCACCTCAGTTACCTGGGTGACGCCGAGATCGGCAAGGCCGTCAACATCGGCGCCGGCACCATCACCTGCAACTACGATGGCGTCAACAAGTCCACCACCACCATCGGCGACGGCGCCTTCATCGGCTCCAACTCCTCGCTGGTGGCGCCGGTGGAGATCGGTGCCGAAGCCACCATCGGCGCCGGCTCGGTGGTGAGTAAGCGCGCGCCGCCGGGCAAGCTCACCGTCGCCCGCGCCCGCCAGGAAACGATACAGGGCTGGCAGCGCCCGACGCGCAAGACCTGAGTCGCCGGCACACGCACCGCGGAAACGCGCTCAGGCCTCGCTGGTGGGCAGCACCATCGCCACCGCCAGTCCGCCGCCGTCGCGGTTGCCCAGGCTGATGCGCCCGCCGTGCGCCTCGGCGATTTCGCGCGCCAGCGCCAGGCCCAGGCCGGTGCCGCTGCGTTTGGTGGAATAAAAGGGCACCAGCGCGTTGGCCAGCACCGCCGGGCTCATGCCGGTGCCGCGGTCCATCACCTCGATGCGCAGCAGGCCCGACTGCCGCCGCACGCGCAGCGACACGTCCCCGGCCGCGCCGCCGGATTCGTGCGCGTTCTTGAGCAGGTTCAGCAGCGCCTGCTCCATCTGCGCCACGTCCAGCCGCGCCATCTCCGCCGGCAGCTCGCCGTCCACCGCGAAATCGATCTGGCTGCGAAGGCGCTCGACGAAGGCCGGCCACTGCACCGCCTCCAGCCGCGGCGACGGCAGCTTGGCGAAATGCGCATAGCCGCGGATGAAACCTTCCAGGTGGCGCGCGCGTTCCTCGATGGTGCCGAAGATGGATTCCAGCCGCGCATGCTGGCCGCGCCGCGTCAGCTCGGCGCCGGAGTGCGCCAGCGACGCCACCGGCGCCAGCGAATTGTTCAACTCGTGGCTGATGACGCGGATCACCTTCTTCCAGGTCTGCACTTCCTGGCGCCGCAGCTCGGTGGTGAGCTGGCGCAGCAGCAGCAGTTCGTGCGGGCGGCCGTTGAGCCGGAAGCCGCGGCGCGCCAGATGGTAGACGTCCTCCTCGTCGCCTTCGCCGACCGAGAACAGCCCGTCGCCGCCGCGGTCCATGGCTTCGCGCAGGGGCGGGGCGGCGATGCGCAGCAGTGCCTCCAGCGCCAGGCCTTCGAGCTTGCGACCCTGGTTGAGCAGCTGGCGCGCCGCCAGGTTCGCGTACACCACGTGCCCGCCCTCGCCAACCAGCAGCATCGCCACCGGCGTGTTCTGCACCATGGTGTCGAGCAGCAGCTCGCGCTGCACCAGCGACAGGCGCTGCTCGCGCAGCACGCCACCCAGCTCGTTGTGCGCGGCCACCAGGTCGCCGAGTTCATCGCGGTGGCGCCAGCGCAGGCCGAAGCTGAAGTCGCCGTCGCGGTAGCTGAGCGCGGTGCCGGCCAGCGCGCGGAACAGCGACAGCGCCGGCCGCACCGCGCGCCGCACCGCTAGCAGGCCCAGCGGCAGCGTCAGCATCAGCGCCGCGCTGCCGGCCAGCCAGGGATTGTCGAACAGGCGGTCGAACCACAGCGCCAGCGTCACCGCGAGCACGGCGCCCAGGCCGCAGATCAGCGCCAGGTGGCCAGCGATGGACCGGCGCGGCGCCACCATCTCAGGGCCGGGCGATGCCCAGCCGCTCCATGCGCCGGTACAGCGCCTGCCGGCTCAGGCCGAGTTCGGACGCGGCCTGCGCGACGATGCCACCGGCGCGGGCCAGGGCCTGTTCGATGCTGGCGCGGTCGGGTTCGCTGTCGGCCGGCGTGGCGATCGACGGCATCACCAGGCCCAGGTCGCCGACGCTGATGCGGGCATCGGCCGCCAGCAGGCAGGCGCGCTGCATCACGTTCTTGAGTTCGCGCACGTTGCCCGGCCAGCCGTGGCGCAGCAGCGCGGCGCAGGCATCGTCGGTGAGCTGCTTGCCGGGCGCCAGGAAATGCTGGGCCAGGGGCAGGATGTCGCGCGGGCGCTCGGCCAGCGGCGGTAGCCGGATCTCGATGACGTTGAGCCGGTAGTAAAGGTCCTCGCGGAAGCGGCCGTCGCGGATCATCGCCGGCAGGTCGGCATTGGTGGCGCTGACCACGCGCACCTTCACCTGGCGCTCCTTGTTCGAACCCAGGCGCGAGAAGCGGCCGGTCTCGAGCACGCGCAGCAGCTTCATCTGCCCGGCCGGCGGCAGGTTGCCGATCTCGTCCAGGAACAGCGTGCCGCCGTCGGCCGCCTCGAACTTGCCTTCGCGCGCCTTGCCCGCGCCGGTGTAGGCACCGGCCTCGGCGCCGAACAGTTCGGCCTCGATCAGCTCCGAAGGCAGGGCGCCGCAGTTGAGCGTGACGAAGGGGCCGTCCTTGACCATCGAATTGGCCTGCAGGATCTCCGCAAGTTTTTCCTTGCCCGAACCATTGGGACCGGTGACCAGCACCGGCACGTCGGCGCGCGCGACCTGGCAGGCCAGCGCCAGCACGCGCTCGGTGGCCGGGTCGGCCCAGACCAGGCCGCGCAGGTCGTGGCGCGTCTCCAGCTCCCGCCGCTGCCGGCGGTCCTGGCCCGCGCGTTCGGCCAGCGCGCGGCTGGCCTGGCCCAGCTCCAGCAGGTTGGCCACGGCGGCCAGCAGCTTGCGGTCGTCCCAGGGCTTGGGCAGGTAGTCGGCGGCGCCGGCCTTCACCAGGTCCACCGCCGTGGACAGGTGGGTCCACGCGGTAAGCAGGATCACCGGCAGGTCGGGACGCAGCGCGCGGATGGCCTTGAACAGCGCCTCGCCTTCTTCGCCCGAGGTGGTGTCGGCGCTGAAGTTCATGTCCTGGATCACCAGGTCCACCGGCTCGCGCCGCAGCAGCGCCAGGCCTTCCTCGGGCGAAGCCGCGCACAGCGTGCGCAGCTCGTGCAGCGAGAACAGGACTTCCAGCGCCGTGGCGACCGCGGGGTTGTCGTCGATCACCAGCAGGGTGGCGTGGGGCGTCGCGGGCATGCGCCTAGCCTACCTTCAGGCGGTGCGCGTGGCGATGGCCGGCGGCACCGCGGCGGCGCGCCACGCCGGGCCCAGCACCGCCAGCAGGCCCAGCAGCCACATCACCGCCATGGTGATGCCGATGTAGGCCGCGGGCAGGCGCGGGATCTCCAGCTCCGACACCAGCACGTTGTTCAGCACCAGGGCCAGCAGCACGCCCGACAGCACGCCGCCGGTGGTGATCATCACGTTCTCGAGCAGGAAGTAGCGCAGGATGTCGTGCCGGCGCGCGCCCAGGGCGCGGCGTACGCCGATCTGCTTGCGGCGCTGGTTCACCCACAGGCTGGCCATGCCGACGATGCCGCTGGCGGTGATCAGCAGCAGGAAGGCGGTGACCGCGATCAGCAGCCCGGCCATCATGTTCTCCCCCGCATAGCGACGCTCGCGCGCCTCGACGAAGGTGCGCTTGCCCAGCAGGATGCGGTCGTTGCGCAGCGCCAGCAGCGCCTTCTCGACGTCGGCCATCACGCGGTCCTGCTGGCCGGGCTCGGTGCGCACGGCGTAGCGGCTGAAGGCGTCGATGTAGCGCACCGGCAGGATGATGCTGTCGTTGGCGCCGTCGTCGGCGGGGGCGCTGGGGCTCTGCAGGTGCTCGATCACGCCGACGATGCGCACGCCTTCGGCACTGTCGTCGCCGCCCATGTAGAAGACCTTGCCCACGTAGCTGGTGTCGTCGGGAAACAGCTGTCGCGCCAGCGACAGCGTGACCATCACGTGCGCCGGCTGGTTGCGGTCCAGCTGGGGATTGGAAGTGATGAACTCCCCGGGCTCGAAGAACCGCCCCTCGACGATCTTCAGGCCGAAGGTGTCCACCAGCGAATCGCCGGTGCCGTTGAAGTACAGCGTGGCGCCGATGTCGCTGTCGCGGCGGCCGCGCTCGGCGGTGAGACCGCCGTTGTTCCAGCTCGACTGGCCCAGTGGGATCTGGTTTGTCCAGGTGGCCGAAACCACGCCCGGGATGGCCTTGATCGCGGCGATGTCGCGCTGCTGCATGTCCTCGATGTCGGTGATCTGCCGGTGCGGGTAGAAGCGGATCTCGGTCAGGTTCTGCTCGTCGGCGCCGGTGGGGCGCGCCGCCGTGGCCAGGCGGTCGCGGATGATGTAGAGCGCGTTGCAGACGATGGCCAGGGTGAGCGCGACCTGCGCAGCGATGAGCAGCGGCGCGGTCTTGTTGCGCAGCATGGCGGAGAGGATGGGACGGATTTCCATGGCGGTATCCTCGGCGGGTCCTGGGTTATTGGCTCTTGAGCTGCAGCGCGGGCACCACCTGGCAGGCGCGCCAGGTCGGCAGCAGTCCCGCCACCAGGCTGGCGGCCACCGACAGCGTGATCGCGGTGGCCAGCATCACGCCGTCCACGCGGGTGATCTGGGCTATGCCTTCGTCGAAGTTGCGGATGAAGGCCAGCGCGCCGAAGGTCAGGCCCACGCCTACCGCCGCGCCCACCAGGCCGATCACGCCGGCTTCGGTCAGGTACTGGGTGAACACGTCGCGCCGCGTGGCGCCCAAGGCCCGGCGCACGCCGATCTCGCCCGGCCGCGCGCTGAACTTGGCCAGCAGCAGGCCCACCGTGTTCACCAGGCACACCAGCAGGAAGCCGAAGGCGAGCCAGGTCGAGGTGCGGGTGTCGTCGCTGACCACGCCGTTCTGGTCCAGCCACTCCCTGACGTTGTAGAGGCGGTTGTTGACCGGGCGCTGCATGCGGCCCAGCGCCTTCTGCTCGGCGACATAGGCCGCCAGGTAATCGGCGTACTCGCTGCGCTGGCCGGCGTTCTCAAGCTCGACCCAGTACTGGATCCACACGCATTCCGACGCCACGTAGCCCTTGAAGCCGGGAGCCGGCGGCGCGCTGGAGCAGTCCAGGCTGCCGTTCATCTGCATGTCGCGCGAGATCGCCGTGTTGAACGGCATCATCACGTCCTCGCTGGTGCCGTACTGGTTGCCGCCGATCAGCCGGTAGAACTTCGGCACCGGGTTCCAGGTATCGGTCACGCCGACCACGGTGTAGTCGGCGTCGGTGATGCGCAGGGTCTTGCCGACCGGGTCCACGCCCTCGCCGAAGATGCGCTCGGACAGGCTGCGGCCGATCACCACCACCGAGGCGCCCTTGGTGTCGTCGGCGGCGCTCCAGGGCTGGCCGTAAAGGAAGGGCACCTCGAACATCGGGAAGAAGTCGGCGCCCACCGCCACGCCTTCGCTGAAGAAGGGCGGCAGGTCGGCGCGGCCCGGGTCGATGGCGGGCGCCAGGCCGTAGATCGGCGTGCGGCGCTTGCCCTTGCCCTGCTGCCAGAGGTTGGTGGCGTCGGTGTAGGACACCTGCTGCGGCGGCTCGCCGCCGTCGTTCGGGTTTTCGGCCGGGTTGTTGTCAAGCAGCGGTACGAACAGCACGTCGCTCTTGGACGGGATCGGGTCGCCCGACATGCCGCGCAGCAGGGTCAGCGTGGTCATGCTGGCGGCCACGCCCACCGACAGCGTCAGCACCATCAGGGTGGTCAGCACCGGGTTGCGGCGCAGGCTGCGGAAGCCCAGGCCCAGGTAGTAGCGGAACATGGCGGGCTCCTCAGGCGTTGGCGGGGTTGGCGGCGACCGCCGCGAGCGTGCGCTGGGTCTCGTGCGTCAGGTCCGAGACCTGGCCGTCGATGATGTGCACGTTGCGGTGCGCGCGCGCCGCCAGCTCGGGGTCGTGGGTCACCATCAGGATGGTGGTGCCGCGCGCGTTGATCTCCTCAAGCAGCTCCATCACGCCGCGCGCCATCTGCGAATCCAGGTTGCCGGTGGGCTCGTCGGCCAGCAGCAGCTTGGGCGAGCCGGCCAGCGCGCGCGCGATCGCCACGCGCTGCTGCTGGCCGCCGGAGAGTTCGGCCGGGTAGTGCTTCTGGCGCGAGGCCAGGCCGACCTGGGCCAGCGCGTCCTCGATGCGGCGCTTGCGCTCGGCGCCGTTGAAGCCGCGGTAGCGCAGCGGCACGTCCACGTTGTCGAACAGGTTCAGGTCGGGAATCAGGTTGAAGCCCTGGAAGATGAAGCCCAGCTTCTCGTTGCGCAGCTTCGAGCGGGCGTTGTCGTCCATGCCGCGCACGTCCACGCCATCGAGCAGGAACTCGCCGCCGCTGAACTCCTCCAGCAGGCCGGCGATGTTGAGGAAGGTCGTCTTGCCCGAGCCCGACGGACCCGTGACCGCCACGAACTCGCCTTCCTTGACGTGGATGTCGAAGCCGCGCAGCGCGTGCGTCTCGATCATGTGGGTGCGGTAGACCTTGCTCAGGTTGGTCATGCGAAGCATGGCGGGCGTCCTCGGTGGCGGGAGTCGTGGGTGTGCGCGGCGCGCACGGGGGTAGGGGTCATTCGTTGATCGAAACGCGCTCGGCGTTCTGGAAGTTGTCGGTGCCGGCGATCACCACGCGGTCGCCCTGCTGCAGGCCCTCGAGGATCTCGACCGCGGCCACGCTGGTCACGCCCAGGCGGATCGGCCGGCGCTCGGCCACGCCGTCCACCATCACGTAGGCGTAGCGCCCGCCCTGGTCCTCGATGAAGGGGCCGCGGGCCAGCATCAGCACGTCGGCGCGCTCCTCGAACAGCACCCGGGCCGACACCCGCTGGTTCTGGCGCAGTCCCGGCGGCTGCTCGCCGTCGAAGCGCACGCGCGCCAGCACCTGGTTGTTCACCACCTCGGGCGAGATGGCGGAGATTTTGCCGGTGGCGGTGACCGCGCCGATGCGCACTTCCGCGCCCATGCCCAGGCCCAGGTCCTCGGCATAGCTTTCGGGCATGGCCAGCTCCACTTCCAGTCGCGACAGGTCCACCACCGTCATCAGCGCGGTGTTGGCGACCACCACGGCGCGGTCGGCCACGTTGAGCGTGCCGATGATGCCGTCCACCGGCGCGCGCACGTTGAGCTCGTCCACCCGGCGCTCGAGGTTGGCGGTGAGCAGGCGCTGGCGTTCCAGCAGCTGCTGCTGGGTCTTGAGCGCCAGCGCCACGTCCTGGGTTTCCAGGCCCGCGGCCGAACCGGCGTGCTTGCTGCGGATCTCGGCGCTGGCCATCGCATCTTTGGCGCGCAGCAGCTCCACTTCCGGGATCGCGCCCAGCTCGAAGCCACGCTGCGCGCGCTGCAGGTCGCGCACGGCGGCGAGCCGCACCACCTCGGCGTCGTCGGCATCGCGGCGGGCCAGCAGGCTGGCCTTCTGGGCCAGGATGCGCTGGCGCGACACCTCGGCCTCGAGCTGGCTCAGGGTGGCGCGCTCGCGCTGCAGTTCGTTGTCCAGTTCGGGCGAGTCCAGCACGGCCATCACCTGGCCCTGCTTCACGGTGTCGCCGGCGTTGATCTTCAGCGTCACGGTGCCGCCGGCGGGCGAATAGAGGGTGGGGCTGACCGCCGCGACCACGCGGCCGTTCACCGCCGCGTCGCGCACCAGGGTGCCGCGGCTGACCTCGGCGTAGCGCAGCCGCTCGCCCGATACCGCGCGGGCGCTGCCCAGCCAGCCCGACACTGTCCAGCCGGCCAGCAGCACCAGCACGCCGGCGATGGCAGCCAGCCACCAGGGGCGGCGCGAGCGCGGCTGCTGCTGGGGGCTGACGCTGCGGTCCTGGGCGGAGGTGTCGCGGATCATGGCAACCTGCGGGGGTGGAAGTGACTGCAAGGGCGTTGCACAAGCCATGCCAGCGCCAAGTCATTGAACTCAAAGGCCGGCAGCGGCCGTCCGGGTGTCCGCCGGCCGTCCGGCCAAGCCCGGGCGGACAGCGTGCCGACCGGCCGTCGGGCGAGGCCGTGGACCGCGGTGCATCCGGTAAACTGGCGCACTAAACCGGTCAAGGAAGCCAGTCCATGTGCGGCATCGTCGGCATCAGCGCCCAACGCAACATCGTCCAGAACCTGATCGCCGGCCTGAGCGCACTGGAATACCGCGGCTACGACTCCGCGGGCGTCGCCCTGCAGGGTCCCGACGGCATCGTGCGCCTGCGCGCCAAGGGCAAGGTCCGCGACCTGATCGCGCTGCAGAAGGAAACCGGCCTGGACGGCCACTGCGGCATCGCCCACACCCGCTGGGCCACCCACGGCGTGCCCAGCGAGGGCAACGCGCATCCGCACCTGTCGGGTGAAGTGAGCGTGGTGCACAACGGCATCATCGAGAACCACTCCGCGCTGCGCGCCGAGCTGCAGTCCGAAGGCTACGAGTTCAGCTCGCAGACCGACACCGAAGTGATCGCGCACCTGATCGAGCGCGCCCAGCGCCGCGGCACGTCGCTGCTGGCCGCGGTGCAGCAGACCGTGAAGCGGCTGCACGGCGCCTACGCCATCGCCGTGGTGTCGGCGCGCGAGCCCGGCACGGTGGTGGGCGCGCGTTACGGCGCGCCGCTGATCGCCGGCCTGGGCGAGGGCGAGCAGTACCTGGCCTCGGACGTGCATGCGCTGCTGCCGCTGACCCGCCGCTTCATCTACCTGCAGGAAGGCGACGTGGTGCAGGTCACCCGCGATGGCCTGCAGGTGTTCGACGCCGACGACACGGCGGTCGAGCGCGAAGTGCGCGAGTCGCATTTCAGCGCCGACGCCGTGCAGCGCGGCGACTACGACCATTACATGCTCAAGGAAATCCACGAGCAGGCGCAGTCGGTCACCGACACGCTCGAGGGACGCATCGCCGGTGGCCGCATCCTCACCCAGATCTTCGGCGTGGACGCCGAGCGCCTGCTGGCCGACACCCAGGCCGTGCACATCATCGCCTGCGGCACCAGCTACCACGCCGGCCTGGTGGCGCGTTACTGGATCGAACAGCTGGCCGGCGTGCCCTGCACGGCCGAGATCGCCAGCGAATACCGCTACCGCGACCCGGTGGTGCAGGCCGGCACGCTGTTCCTCACCATTTCCCAGTCGGGCGAAACCGCCGACACCCTGGCCGCGCTGAAGCTGGCCAAGCAGATGCCCTACCTGGCGCAGATGGCCGTGTGCAACGTGCCCGAGTCGTCGATCGTGCGCGAGTCCTCACTGGTGCTGATGACGCGCGCCGGCCCCGAGATCGGCGTCGCCTCCACCAAGGCCTTCACCACCCAGCTGGTGGCGCTGGCGCTGTTCGCGCTCGAGCTGGGACGCAGCAAGGGCCTGGACGCTGCGCGCTATGCCGACGGCGTGGCGCAGCTGGAGCAGCTGCCCGGCCTGATCGTGGAAACGCTGAAGCTGGACGCGCAGATCAAGGCCCTGGCCACGCGCTTCGCCGACAAGCACCACGCGCTGTTCCTGGGCCGCGGCACGCACTGGCCGGTGGCCATGGAAGGCGCGCTCAAGCTCAAGGAGATCAGCTACATCCACGCCGAGGCCTATGCTGCCGGAGAGCTCAAGCACGGGCCGCTGGCCCTGGTGGACGAGGAAATGCCGGTGATCGCGGTGGCGCCCAACGACCGCCTGATCGACAAGCTCAAGTCCAACCTTGAAGAAGTGCGCGCGCGCGGTGGCGAGCTGTACGCCTTCGTGGACGAGAGCGTGGCGCATGGCCTGGATGCCGCGCACGTGATCATCATGCCGGCCGCGGGCGAGATCGCCGCACCGGTGGTGTCCACCATCCCGTTGCAGCTGCTGAGCTACCACGTGGCCGTGCTCAAGGGCACCGACGTGGACCAGCCGCGCAACCTGGCCAAGTCGGTGACGGTGGAATAAGCGGGCGGCTCCGAAGGCGCTCGCCCAGCCCTCCTCCTGCATGAAGTCCTGGTCCAGCCGCGGTCCCGCGGCCGCGCTGGTACCACGGGGCCAGAAGTTTGGACCCCGCCGCACGCGATAGCCGAGTACGGTAACCGCAGCACATCAACCGGCAATGATTTCAGCGGTGATGCTGCGCTCGGAAAATGCACGGCGCGGCGCGGCCCCGCCCCGCCGACCGCGGCCGCAAACGCTAGACTGCGCAGGCCCCGGCGATCCCCGCCCGGGCCCCGGTTGTGGAGATCGCCATGCGTGTCTGCGTTTATGCCGCCTCCAGTGCGCAGGTCGCGCCGGAATTCCACGCCGCCGCCCGTGCGCTGGGCGTGGCGCTGGCCACCGAAGGCTGCAGCCTGGTGTACGGCGGAGGCTCACAGGGCCTGATGGGCGCAGTCGCCGATGGCGCGCTGTCGGCCGGGGGCGAAGTGATCGGCATCCTGCCGCGCTTCATGGCCGACCTGGAATGGGGCCACCCCGGACTCACGCGCCTGGAGCTGGTGGAAGACATGCGCGAGCGCAAGCACCGCCTGCTCACCGGCAGCGATGCGGTGGTGGCGCTGCCCGGTGGCTGCGGCACGCTGGAAGAACTGTTCGAGGCGATCACGCTCAAGCGCCTGGGCCTGTACTTCAACCCGATCCTGCTGCTCAACACGCGTGGTTTCTACGCGCCGCTGGCCGGCTTCATGGACAGCGTGATCGCCGAGCGCTTCATGAACCCGGAACACGCCGCGATGTGGGCGCTGGTGGACGAGGTGGACCAGGTGCTGCCGACCATCCGCGCCACCCCGCGCTGGCGCGAGGATGCGCGCGACTACGCCGTGGTGCGCTGAGGCGCGGTCCGCGCGCTCAGTCCTGGCTGGACTGCCCCGGATCGTCGAAGCCGAATTCGGGCTCGGGCATCGCGCCCTCGTCCTCGTCGCTGTGCACCGTGGTCACCGGGCCGGCCGCCGGCATGCGCTTGTTCTTGGGCAGGGGCAGCTTGGCCACTTCATCACCGGCGGCCAGCACCAGTTCACTGCGGCGCGCTTCCGGGATCTCCTGCCAGTGGCAGCCCAGGATCGCGCCTTCCAGCGCATACAGCAGGTTGAGGCTGGGCTTGAAGCCGGCGCGCTTGACCCGGACGAAGGCGGCCAGGGCGCCCACGGCCTCCAGGTCTTCCTGGCTGCGGATGCCGGTCTGGCGCAGCCAGGCGGCGGACTTGGGACCGATGTTGCGAAGCTTGCTGCCCGAACTCATCACTCACTCCCGCGGCGGTACGGCGCTCAGTCCGGACCCATTGATTCCATGAACGCTTGCGCGATGGCTTCGAGGCCACGCTGGTCGGCCTCGTCGAAGCGGTCCAGGCGCGGGCTGTCGAGATCGAACACGCCCACCAGGGTGTCGCCGGCGTACAGCGGCACCACCAGCTCCGAGCGCGAGGCCGAATCGCAGGGGATGTGCCCCGGGAAGGCGTCCACGTCGGGCACGCGCTGGGTCTGCCGGGTCGCCGCGGCGGTGCCGCAGACGCCGCGGCCCAGCGCGATGCGCACGCAGGCCGGATGGCCCTGGAAGGGGCCGACCACCAGCTCGGTGCCGTCGAAGAAGTAGAAGCCCACCCAGTTCAGGTCGGGCAGGGAATGGAACACCAGCGACGACAGGTTGGCCGCGTTGGCGGTGCGATCGCGCTCGCCGTGCATCAGGCCGCGGGCCTGTTCAAGCAGCTGGGCGTACTGGTCGGGCTTGTCGCCGCTGAGGGAAAGGGCCTGGAACATGGCGGTCCTCGGTGGGGGCGGCCAGTGTAGCAGCGACCGCCGGGGCGGCCTGATAAAGTCCCGCCATGTCCACCCCACCCGGCCAGGCCGGCATCAACAGCGCCGACGGATTCCGCGATCGCGGCGCCCAGTCGACCCGGCTGGAAGCCTTCGTGGACGCGGCTTTCGCGTTCGCCCTGACCCTGGTGGTGATCGCCGGCAACGAGATCCCGCGCAGTATCGATGCGCTGGTGCTGGCGATGATGGCCGTGCCCACGTACGCCGCCAGCTTCCTGCTGATCATGCGCTGCTGGTCGGGCCACGCCGACTGGAGCCGGCGCTACGGCCTGGACGACCTCACCAGCCGGCGGCTGAGCATCCTGCTGGTGTTCCTGGTGCTGATCTTCGTGTATCCGATGCGCATGGTGTTCTCCAGCCTGTTCAACGCGCTCAGCGGCGGCTACCTGCCCACCAACTTCAGCTTCAACGAGGTCAGCGACGTGCCGGCCATGTTCATGCTGTTCGCGGTCGCCTTCGGCCTGCTGGGTGCGGTGGTGGCGGCGCTGTACTGGCACGCCTGGCGCTGCCGCGCGGCGCTGTCGCTGTCGCTGCACGAGCAGGCCCAGACGCGCTTCGAGATCATGAACTGGGCCGCGGTGCCGATGGTGGCACTGCTGTCGATCACGCTGGCCCTGCTGATCCCGGCACGCGCCGAAAGCGGCGTGTGGCTGGGCCTGCCGGGCTTCGTGTTCTTCCTGCTCAACCTGGCGCCGCCGCTGTTCCGGCGCCGGTGCGAGCGCTGGCGCAAGGCGCAGGCGGGCGCCTGAGGCCGCCGCCATCCCCGCACGAGGACCCGCATGGACCTGAGCCAACTGCCCCGCGAAAACGGCTTCCGACTGCGCGGCCAGCAGGTGACGCGGCTGGAGACCTTCGTGGACGCCGCCTTCGCCTTCGCGCTGACGCTGCTGGTGATCGCCGGCGACAACCTGCCCGACAGTTTCGCCGAACTGCGCGAGGCGCTGCGGCGCACGCCGGTGTTTGTGCTGTGCTTCGTGCTGATCGCGATGTTCTGGTCGGCGCACAACCGCTGGAGCCGGCGCTTCGGGCTCGACGACACGCCGTCCACGGTGCTCAGCATGGCCCTGGTGCTGGCGGTGCTGGTCTACGTTTACCCGCTGCGCATGGTGGTGGCCAGCGGCCTGTACGTGATGAGCGGCGGCTTCGTGCCGGCCGACCTGGTGATCGACGGCGACAACGTGAACTTCGACCTGCAGACCGCCTTCATCATTTACGGCGCCGGCTTCTGCGCGCTGTCGATCATCCTGCTGCTGCTCAACCTGCACGCGCTGCGCCGCGGCGACGCGCTGGGCCTGGATGCGCTGGAGCGGCACGAGACCGGCACCGAGATCGGCATCCAGGCCCTGCTCACCGGCACCGCGCTGCTGAGCATCGTCAGCAGCCTGCTGTTGCTCACGGTGTTCAGCGATCACCGCGGCGCCGGGGTGGCGGGCCTGCCGATGTACCTGTACATGCTGCTGGGCGGCCTGATCCCGCTGTACGTGAACCGGCGCGAGCGCCGGCGTCCCGTGCTGCCCGCGGAGGCGGGGACGTGATGCACAGCGTGTATGTCACCGGCACCGACACCGGCGCGGGCAAGACCTTCGCCAGCGTCGCGCTGCTGCATGCGCTGCGGCGCGACGGTGCGCGCGTGGTCGGCATGAAGCCCGTGGCCAGCGGCAGCGAGCCCACGCCCGCAGGCTGGCGCAATGCCGATGCGCTGGACCTCATCGCCGCCAGCGATCCGCAGCCCGACTACGCGCTGGTCAATCCCTACGCACTGCCCGAGCCGACCGCACCGCAGATCGCCGCGGCCCTGGCCGGAGTGGACGTGCGGCTGGACGTGCTGGTCGCGGCCTATCGCCAGCTCGCCGCGCAGGCCGATGCGGTGGTGGTCGAGGGCGTCGGCGGCTGGATGGCGCCCCTGGCCGATGGCCTGGACCAGGCCGACCTGGTGCGCGCACTGGACCTGCCGGTGGTGCTGGTGGTCGGACTGCGGCTGGGCTGCCTGAGCCACGCGCGGCTGACGGCGCGGGCGGTGGTGGCCGATGGCTGCCGGCTGCAGGGCTGGCTGGCGCAGGAAGTGGAGCCCGGTTTCGACGTGGCCGGGTACCTGCCCCTGCTGGAGCGGGCCCTGGGCGGCCCGCCCCTGGCCTGCATCAGGCACGGCGCCGACGTGCGCACGGTCCGGCTGGCTCAAGACTGAACCGCCGGGACTTCTGGCCTAGTGTCATTCGTGAAGCTCAAGCTAAACTACCCAGTATAGTAATTGCCCCCGGCGCTCCCGGCCGGGCTTCTTTTGCCGAGGTAGACCCATGCGCCGCGCCCGAATCCTTTCCCAGCTGACCCTGGCCCTGGCCCTCGCGGCCGCCCTGGGCGCCTGCTCCGGCGGTGACGAAGCCGCCGCCCCTGCCGGCGGACCGCCGGGGGGCGCGATGGCGCTGCCGGTCGAGGCCGTGACGGTGAAGACCGAATCGCTGCGCCAGGACCTGAGCACGGTCGGCACCCTGCGTGCGGACGAGTCGGTGGTGGTGCGGCCTGAAGTCAGCGGACGGCTGGTCAAGATCCACTTCAAGGAAGGCCAGCGGGTGAAGCAGGGAGACCCGCTCTTCAGCCTGGACGCGTCCGTGGCGCAGGCCAGCCTGAGCGAAGCCCGGGCCAACCTGGAAAACGCCCGCCGCGCCGATGCCCGCGCTGCCGACCTCGGTTCGCGCCAGCTGCTCTCGCGTTCGGACGTGGATACCGCGCGCGCACAGCTGGGGGTGACCCAGGCCCGCGTTGCCTCGGCCCAGGCGCAGCTGCTCAAGACCACCATCGTGGCGCCCTTCGGCGGCGTGATCGGCCTGCGCGAAGTCAGCGTGGGCGAAGTGGTCAGCCCCGGCCAGGCGCTGGTCAACCTGGTGCGGCTGGATCCGATGGAGGTTGATTTCAGCCTGCCCGAGAACGACCTGTCGCGCATCGCGGTCGGCCAGCCGGTGACGATCGGGGTGGACGCCTTTGCGGGCGAAACCTTCCGTGGCGAAGTCAGCGCGATCGAACCGGTGATCGACGCCAACACGCGCAGCGCCAAGGTCCGCGCCAGCGTCGAGAATCCCGACTACAAGCTTCGCCCGGGCCTGTTCGCGCGGGTCAACCTCGGCGTCGGCGATGCCGCGGCCACCGCGATCATGATTCCGGAACAGGCGCTGCTGCAGCAGGGCGACACCCGCTACGTGTACGTGATCAAGGACGGCAAGGCGGTGCGCGCCGACGTCACCACCGGGCAGCGCGTGCCCGGTCGCATCGCCGTGGTGTCGGGCCTGAAGGACGGCGACCAGGTGATCTCCGCCGGTCAGGGCAAGCCGATGATGTACGAAGGCGCCGCGGTGACCGTGGTGCCCGACCCGTCCGAGGCCGAGGCCAACGCGCCGGCCGCGGCGCCTGCCAGCCCCGAGGCGCCCGCGCCCGACGCTGCCAGCGACGAATAAGAGGCCGAGTCCCCCATGGTCCTTTCCGACATCTCGATCCGTCGCCCCGTCTTCGCGATGGTGATCAACCTGGTGGTGGTGCTGCTGGGCCTGATCGCCTATGACCGCCTCGCCGTCCGCCAGATCCCCAACGTCGACACGCCGGTCATCACGGTCAACACGAACTATCCCGGCGCCAGCGCGCAGGTGATCGAATCCCAGGTCACCCAGCCCATCGAGGACGCGCTGTCGGGCGTCGAGGGCATCGAGTTCATGCAGTCGGTGAGCCGCGAGCAGTCCAGCCAGGTGACCATCCGGTTCCGCCTGGACCGCGACCCGGACGGCGCCGCCTCGGACGTGCGCGACCGCGTCGGCCAGGCCCGCGGCCTGCTGCCGGACGAAGTGGACGAGCCGATCATCCAGAAGCAGGAAGCCGACGCGCAGCCGATCATCTACCTGGCGTTCTCGTCGGACCGCCATTCGCGCGTGGAGATCGCCGACTACGCCGAGCGCCTGGTGAAGGATCGCGTGCAGACCATCCCGGGCGTGGCCCAGGCCCAGGTCTTCTCCAGCACCTACGCGATGCGCGTGTGGCTGCAGCCGCAGCGCCTGGCCGGCTTCGGCCTGACGCCGGTGGACGTGGAGAACGCGCTGCGGGCCCAGAACGTGGAAATCCCCGCGGGCCGGGTCGAGAGCAGCGAGCGCGAATTCACCGTGCTGTCGGAAACCGACCTCAAGACGCCCGAGCAGTTCGGCGAGGTGATCCTGGGCAACGTCAACGGTTACCTGGTGCGGCTCAAGGACGTGGCGCGGGTCGAGCTGGGTTCGCAGGAAGAGCGTTTTGCCGCCCGCTTCAACGGCGTCAATGCCGTGCCGCTGGCCGTGGTCAAGCAGGCCGTGGCCAATCCGCTGGATATCTCGGCCGCGCTCAAGGAAATGCTGCCGCAGATCCAGCGCACGCTGCCGGAAGGCATGAAGATCGAGATCGCCTTCGACACCACCATCTTCATCGAGAAGTCGATCGACGAGGTCTACAAGACCGTGGCCGAGGCCGTGGTGCTGGTGGTGATCGTCATCTTCCTGTTCCTGCGCAGCTGGCGCGCGACGCTGATCCCGCTGGTGACCATCCCCGTGTCGCTGATCGGCGCCTTCGGCATCATGTTCGCCTTCGGTTTCACCATCAACACGCTGACCCTGCTGGCCATGGTGCTGGCGATCGGCCTGGTGGTGGACGACGCCATCGTGATGCTGGAAAACATCTACCGCCACGTCGAGGAAGGCATGACGCCGTTCGAGGCGGCGCTGACGGGCAGCAAGGAAATCGGCTTCGCCATCGTCGCGATGACGCTGACCCTGGTGGCGGTGTACGTGCCGCTGGCGTTCCAGACCGGGCGTACCGGCAAGCTGTTCGTCGAGTTCGCGCTGACCCTGGCGGGTGCGGTGCTGGTGTCGGGCTTCACCGCCCTGACCCTGTCGCCGATGATGTCGTCCAAGCTGCTGCGTCGCGAGACCAGCCACGGCCGCTTCTACGCCTTCGGCGAGCGCGTGCTGGGCTCGATCGACCGCGGCTACCGCGGCCTGCTTTCGCGCGCGCTGAAGCTGCGCTGGGTGGTGGTGGGCATCGGCCTGGCCCTGTTCGCGGGCGCGGGCGCGCTGTGGAGCACCCTGCCCAGCGAGCTGGCGCCGCAGGAAGACCAGGGCTTCATCATCGGCTTCGGCGTCGCGCCGGAAGGCTCCACCGTGGCCTATACCGACAAATACGCCAAGCAGATGGAGGCCAGCTTCGCCAGCATCCCGCAGGTGAAGCAGTACTTCCAGATCGTCGGCTTCCCGGCGGTCACCAACACCATCGGCTTCGTCATGCTGCAGGACTGGGAGGAGCGCGACGTCAGCACCGCCGACGTGCAGGGCCAGCTGTTTCCGCGGTTCTCCGGCATCCCGGGCGTGATGGCGTTCCCGACGCTGCCGCCGCCGCTGGGACAGGACGGCTTCGGCCAGCCGGTGAATTTCGTCGTGCAGGGTACCGGCACGTGGGAAGAGCTCGGCGTCACCGTCGAGAAGCTGATGGCCAAGATGCGCGAGAACCCCCAGCTGACCAACCCCGACTCGGACCTCAAGCTGGACAAGCCGCAGCTGCGGCTGGAGCTGGACCGCGACAAGGTGGCCACCGTCGGCAGCGACGTCACCACCGTGGGCCGCACGCTGGAAACGCTGCTGGGTGGCCGCAACGTCACGCGTTTCAAGCGCGGCTCGGAGCAGTACGACGTGATCGTGCAGGTGGAAGATGCCGACCGCCGAACGCCCGGCGACCTGAGCAACATCTTCGTGCGCGCGGGCGATGGCCAGATGGTGCAGCTGTCCAACCTGATCACGGTCGAGGAGACGGTGGCCGCGAAGGAGCTCAACCACTTCAACAAGCTGCGCGCGGCCACCATCAGCGCAGGCCTGGCGCCCGGGTATTCGATGGGCGAAGCCCTGGACTGGATGGAGCAGGCGCTGGACGAGGTCGCGCCCGACGCCCAGTACGACCTGTCGGGCCAGAGCCGCGAGTATCGTGAATCGGCCAGCGAGTTCGGCGTGATCATGCTGCTGGCCGTGGTCTTCATCTTCCTGGTGCTGGCGGCGCAGTTCGAAAGCTGGGTGGATCCGATCGTGATCCTGCTGGCGGTGCCGCTGGCGATGTTCGGCGCCTTCCTGGCGCTGAAGCTGAGCGGCCACGGCAGCTGGAACATCTACAGCCAGATCGGCATCGTCACCCTGGTCGGCCTGATCGCCAAGCACGGCATCCTGATCGTGGAGTTCGCCAACCAGCTGCAGGAGCAGGGACGTTCGAAATTCGACGCCGTGCTGGACGCGGCCGCGCTGCGCCTGCGTCCGATCCTGATGACCACCGGTGCGATGGTGCTGGGTTCGCTGCCGCTGGCCATCGCCTCGGGCGCCGGTGCCGAGGCGCGCAACCAGATCGGCCTGGTGATCGTGGGCGGCATGTCCATCGGCACGGTGTTCACGCTGTTCGTGGTGCCGGTGATCTACCTGCTGATCGCGCGCAACCACCAGCGCGATGCCGCGCACGGCAAGCCGGCGACGGCCTGAGGTGAAGTGCGGGGTCGGCGGCGGGCCGTTGCGCCCGCCGCAGCGCCGGGCTCAGCGCGGTCCGGCGTAGCGGCAGCCCGAGGTGCAGGTTTCGTGCACCACCACCAGCGACAGCGCCGGCAGCGCCGGCTTGAGCTGGTCCCAGATCCAGCGCGCCAGGTTTTCGCTGGTGGGATTCTCCAGGCCCGGCACGTCGTTGAGGTAGTGGTGGTCCAGGCGGTCGTAGATCGGCTGGAACACCGCCTTGATGTCGCCGAAATCCATGATCCAGCCGGTGTGCGGGTCCGGTTCGCCGCCCACGTGCAGCTCCACCGCGAACGAGTGCCCGTGCAACCGCGCGCACTTGTGGCCCGGCGGCACGTTGGGCAGCCGGTGCGCGGCCTCGATGCGGAAAACCTTGAAGATGTCCATGGCGGCATTGTAGCCCGGCGCCCAGGGCCTCGCGTTGAGACGCGGGGAGACCCGGCCTATGCTGGGCCTGTCCCCCGTCCGGAGCTCCGCCCATGCGCCACTTCACCCTTGTGCTGCTGATGGCCGTGACGATGCTGGCCGGTCCCGCGCTGGCGCAGCCGGCCCCGCCAAAACTTTCCTACGCCGGAAAGACCGTGCTGGTCACGGGCTCCACCGATGGCCTGGGCCGCGAGCTGGCGCTGGCGCTGGCCGCGGACGGCGCGCACGTGATCGTGCACGGCCGCAACGCCGAGCGTGGCAAGGCCGTCGTGGCCGAGATCACGCGCGGCGGCACCGGCTCGGCGCGCTTCTATGCCGCGGACTTTTCCTCGCTGCAGGCCGTGCGCGACTTCGCCGATGCCGTGGCCAGGGACTATCTGCGGCTCGACCTGCTGGTGAACAACGCCGGCGTGGCCTACACCGGCGACCAGCCGCGACGCACCAGCCAGGACGGCCACGAGCTGCAGTTCGCGGTGAACTACCTCGCCGGCTGGGTGCTGGTGAACCGCCTGCGGCCCAACCTGGCCGCCGCCGCGCCCGCGCGCATCGTCAACGTGTCCTCGGGCAGCGCCTCTGCCATCGACTTCGACGACGTGATGCTGGAAAAACCCGGCGCCCACGGCCGCGGCTACGGCCAGAGCAAGCTGGCGCAGGTGACGATGACCGTGGCCCTGGCGCCCGCGTTTGCGAAGGACGGCATCACCATGATCGCCCTGCATCCGGCCACGATGATGGACACGACGATGGTGCGCGGCCTGGGCGTGACGCCGCGCGCCAGCGTGGACGAAGGACGCGATCATGTCATGGGGCTGATCACTGCGGGGCAACTGCAGGCGGGCGCGTTCTACATCGACGGGAAGCCGGCCGATACCCGTGATCCGCAGCCGCAGGATCCGGCGGCCCGCGCCAGGCTGCTCGAACTCAGCGCGCGCCTGACGGGCGTGCCGCTGGCGCAGTGAAACAGGGCTGCGCGGCCATCCGCGCAGCCCCGGGGCTCATTCCACCGTGATGCGGCGCACTTCGCCCAGGTCGAGTTCACGGATGCCGGCTTCGATCTTGTCCAGGTCGCCCACGATCACCCAGGTCAGCTCGCCCGGCTTCACCACTGCGGCGGCCGAGGCATTCAGCGCCGGTGCCTGCAGCGACGCCAGGTCGCGTGCGTAGTTGGCGTAGTAGCCCGGGTCGCGGCCGGTGTTGACGATGTCCAGGCCCGCGGCCAGCAGCGAGTCCAGGGTTTCGTAGCGACCGGGCAGGCGCGCCACCTGGCTGCGCAGGATGCTGTCGTACTCCTCGCCCGCCAGCGGCCGCTCGCCGGCCACGCCCTTGATCTCGCGGATCACTTCGACGATGGCTTCCCTGGTCTTGTCGGTCTGCACCGGTGCGTTCACTAGGAAGGTGCGCGGGCCCCGCGCGCCGGTGAGGCCGCCGCCGGCGCCGTAGCTCCAGTGCTTGTCCAGGCGCAGGTTGCGGTTGAGCCGCGACGTGGCCATGCCGCCGAAGTTGCGCATCACCGTTTCCAGCGCCAGGTCGTCGGGCTGGTTGGACGGCGGCGCCAGGTGTGCCGCCATGATGACGGTCTGCGGGGCGCCCGGCTTGTCGATCAGGTGCACGATGCCGCGGCCCGGCGAGCTGGTGCTGGGGCCGACCGCCTTGGCCGGCGCCGCGCCGCCGCGCCAGCCGCCGAAGCTGCGTTCAAGCGCCGCCACCAGCTCGGGCAGGGTGATGTCGCCGGCGGCCACCAGGGTGGCGTTGGACGGCACGAACCAGCGCGCATGCCAGTCGGCCAGCGCCTGCCGCGACAGCGCGCCCACCGAGGCCTCGGTGCCGAGGCCGCCGCCCGGCGCCGCGTAGGCGTGGTCGGGGGCATACACCAGGGTCGGCAGCACGCGCATCGCCACCGCGCCCGGGTTGGCCTTCTGCTGGGCGATGTTGGCCAGCTGCTGCTTGCGCTGCAGGTCCACCATGTCGTCGGGGAAAGCCGGGTTCAGGGCGACGTCCGCCATCAGCGCCAGCGAGCCGTCGAGCTTGCTGCGCAGCGCGCCCAGGCGCACCCAGGACTGGTCCAGGGTATTGCCGACCGATAGGTTGGCGCCCAGCGCGTCACGTTCGTCGGCGATGCGGAAGGCGTCGCGGCTCCGGCTGCCCTTGAGCAACAGGTCCATCGCGAAGTTGGCGGTGCCGCGCGCGCTGGCCGGATCGGCGGACGTGCCCGCGTCCACGGCCAGCATCATGTTCACCAGCGGGGCCGAATGGCGCTCCAGCAGCACCACCGACAGGCCGTTGGAAAGCTTGGCGCGCTGCACCTCGGGGAAGGCCACGTCGGGCGACGGACCCAGCGCGGGCAGCTTCGAGCGGTCCAGGTCGCTCTCGACCGACTTCAGCGTCGGGAACGGATCCACCTGCAGCGTGTAGCTGGGACGCGAGAGCCAGGTGCGCGCGGTGTCCCGCAGCTCGGTCGCGGTCAGCGTCTGGTAGTCGCGGAAGCGCTGCAGGTAGCCTTCGGGATCGCCGAAGTAGGTCATGCTTTCGGCCAGCACGTCGGAGCGGCCGCCGAAGCCGCCCAGGCGCTCCTTGCCGCGCACGAAGTTGGCCACCTCGCCGGTGCGCGCGCGGTCGATCGCGGCGGCCGCGGGCAGTTCGGCCAGCGACTTTGCCAGCAGTGCATCCAGCTCACGCTCCAGCTCGGCCGGGTCCACGCCCGGCCGCACGCTGGCCACCACCAGGAACAGGCTGGCGATCTCGCTGTCGCTCACGCCGGCATTGACGCTGGTGGCCAGCCCCTTGTCGAACACCAGCTGGCGCTGCAGCGGCGAGCTTTCGCTGCCCGACAGCACGCTGCCGAACAGCTGCATCGCGTGGGTGGCGCGGTCGCCCATCGGCGGCAGGTGCCAGAGCCGGTAGATGCGCGTCTGCGGCACCTGGTCCTGCATGCTGTCGCGGATGTCGGCGTCCAGGGTCGGCACCCAGGCGCGCTGGCGCGCGACCGGCTTGCCCGGCGCGATGCCGCCGAAATACTTGGTCACCAGCGCCTTGGCCTGGGCCAGGGTGATGTCGCCGGCCAGCGAAAGCACGGCGTTGTTGGGGCCGTAGTAGTCCGCGTACCACTGGCGGATGTCCTCCATCTTCGCGTTGTCCAGGTCGGCCATGCTGCCGATCGTGGACCAGCTGTAGGGGTGCGAGTACGGATACATGGTCTCGGACACGCGCGGCCAGACGCGGCCATAGGGCTGGTTCTCGCCCTGCCGCTTTTCGTTCTTCACCACGCCGCGCTCGCGCTCGAGCATGGCCTCGTTGAGATTGCCGGCCAGGAAGCCCATGCGGTCGGCCTCGAGGTACAGCGTGCGCTCCAGGCCCGACACCGGCACGTCCTCGAAGAAATTGGTGCGGTCGGTGCTGGTGGTGCCGTTGCGGTTGTTGGCGCCCAGGTCGTCCATGGCTTCGCGGAAACCGTGCGGGTAGTTCTCGCTGCCGTTGAAGAAGAAGTGCTCGAACAGGTGGGCGAAGCCGGTGCGGCCGCGCACTTCGTTGCGCGAGCCGACGTGGTACCAGAGGTTGACGCCGACCAGGGGCACGCTGTGGTCTTCGTGCACCAGCACGGTCAGGCCGTTGTCGAGCACGAACTTGTGGTGCGGGATGCGCAGCTGCTCGAGGTCGATGCTGGCGTTGGCGGCAGGCTTGGCGGGCGCCTGCGCGAGGGCAAGCGGCGCAGGAGCGGCGGTCGCCAGCAGCAGCGTGGCGATCAGAAGCAGTAGTCGCATGGCAGGTCCTTCCCCGGGATCAGCTGCCGAATCTAGAGGCCCCGGGCCCGCTTGCACAGTGCGGATGGTCGGGGGGCGGCGGCCCCGTGCCCGGGAGAGAGGTCGGGCACGGGGCCAACGCGGGGGGAACTCAGTAGCCGGCGACGTAGTCCGGGCTGTCCGCGCCCGGCTGGGCGCTGTAGTCGAAGGCGACCAGCTCGCCGTCGCGGGAAACCGTCATGGTGAAGGCGACGAAGCGCGCATCGCCCTGGCCCCAGCTGCCGATGCCTGAGCCTTCGAAGCGGCGGCCGCCGCCCTCGACGCGGGTGGACTGGGCCGAATCAAGCGCGAACACCACGCCGGCGTCCGGCTCCACTTCACCGAAGGCCTGCTGCACCGCGCGCTGCACGCTCCAGGTGGTGTCGGTGGTGGCCAGGGTGCGCGCCCGTTCGGCATTGGGCTGCAGGCGGTAGGCGACGCGCGTCAGCTCGCCGGTGTCGGGGTCGTAGCGTCCGGTCAGCCGCAGCTCGGTATCGGGGGCGCCGGGCGTGGTGATCACGCCGGTGGCCACGATGTGTTCCTGGCCGCCCAGGCCGGGCCCGGAACGGTCCAGGGTATGCAGCACCCACCCGCTGCCCGCCGCGCCGGGAACCTGGCGACGGGTGGCGTTCTCGATGGCGGCGTGCAGGCGCGTCACCGGCGCCTCGGCGGCGGACGACACCGGCGCGAGCACGCGCGTGTCGTCCGCCGCCACTTCGTTCATGGACCACGGGGCGGCAACCAGCACCGTGCCCACCAGGGCCAGGCCGGCCAGCGCCCGCGCGATCACAGGGCACCCCGGGCGCGCAGCACCTCGGGATCGATCGGCTCGCGACGGCCGGGTGACATGTCGGCGCCGGTCATCGCTCCCAGGGCCAGCCGGGCACGGACGACCTGTCCCATCACTGCGGCCACGCTCGGATCGGCGGCCGCCCAGGCCAGGTCGGCGTCGTTGAGTTCTTCTCGCATCAGCACGGTCATCGCAGGCTCCAGGCGTTGGAATCTTTGGGGTGGAATAGCCTGAGCAGGAACCGTGCCAGCGCGGGAGAGCCCGCAACCACGCGGCTTTGCGGTCGCCGCCGGGCAAACTGCCCGGCGAACTGCCCGGTGCCTTCCGGCCCGGACTTCGATTTGCAATCCGACCGGTCCCCGTCTCGCCGGACGAGACCGGCGACGGCTAGGCTGCCGGCCTTGATCGGCTAGGCTGTAGCGATGCCCGGGGATTGGAAACAGCGCGCCAGCGAAGGAATCACGGTGTTTCGGGCCAGCCGGCTCGAGGCGCTGCTGGAGCCGCTGGACCACCTGCTGGCCACCCAGCCTCCCGATGCCGTGCTCAGCCCCCAGACCGTGGTCGCGGCCCATCCGGGCATGCGCCAGTGGCTGGCGGGCGCCCTGGCGGCGGAGCGCGGGCCGGCGAGCGTGGTGGCCAACCTGGACATCGTGCTGCCCACCACCTTCCTCGACGGCCTCGCCCGGCAGGTGCTGGGAGAAAACGCGGTGTCGCCGCGCGCCTGGCGGCGCGAGTCGCTGCGCTGGCGCGTGCACGCGCTGCTCGACGCCCCTGCCCATCCGTCGCTGCAGGCTTACCTTGCCGGCCCCGACCGCGCCCTGCGCCGTTTCCAGCTGGCCGACCGGCTGGCGCGAATCTACATCCAGTACATGGCCTACCGGCCGGACTGGCTCGAGGACTGGAGCTACACGCGGCCCACCTTCCCTGAGGCCGGTTTCCATCCGGCCCTGTGGCGGCAGCTGCGGCAGTCGTTGAAGGAGCCGCATCGCGGCGAACGCCTGGCCGAGCTGGCGGCCGTACTCCGCCAGCGCGAGGTCGATGTCGGTGCGACCGATCCCTTGCATGTGTTCGGCCTGAGCCACATTGCCCCGGCCGAACTGGCCGTGCTGCAGGCGCTTGCCGTGCACCGGCCCGTGGTGTTCTACCTGCCCGATCCGTGCCGCGAGTTCTGGGCCGGCCTGCGCAGCCCGCGTGCGCGCCTGCTCGAGGTGGCGGCCGATCCGCATGGCAGCGAGGCCTCCGCGTGGTTCCTCGACCAGGACCATCCGCTGCTGGCCGCCTGGGGGCGCCTGGGCCAGCACTTCATGCTCAGCATCCAGCAGCTGGAAGCGTCGCTCGACATCCGCCACTTCCGCGACGAGCTGCCCGGCGATGCCACGCCCGCCTGCCTGCTGCACCGCGTGCAGCAGAGCCTGCGCACGCTCGACCCCGCGCTGATGGGCCACGATCCACGCCCGCGCGACGAGCGCCTGCAGGACCGCAGCCTGCGAGTCCACGCCTGCCACTCCCGCTTGCGCGAACTGGAGGCGCTGCGCGACGCCCTGCTGCGCGAGCGCGCCGCCGACGCCAGCCTGGAAGCCGCCGACATCGTGGTCATGGCGCCCGACATCGGCGCCTATCTGCCGCTGCTGCCGGCGGTTTTCGGCGAAGCCGGCCGCGCGGAAGGGCCCTTGCCCTATCACCTGGCCGACGTTCCGATGGCGCGGGCGCAGCCGCTGTATGCCGCCTTCACGCAGCTGCTGGGCCTGCCCGGCGCGCGCCTCACCGCGCCGGAGCTGCTCGATTTCCTGGGCCAGGCACCGGTGCTGCGCCGGCTCGGCCTGGACGAAGGCGACCTCGACACGCTCACCCGCTGGCTCGCGCGCGCCCGCGCCGCGTGGGGGCTGGACGCCGACGACCGCGCCGCGATGGGCGTGCCCGCGACCGACGCGCACACGCTGGCCTGGGCAATGGACCGCCTGGTCGCGGGCTTCATCCATGGCCAGGAAAGCGACGACGCCGTGCTGCGGCTGCCCGATGGCGACGCGCTGGTGCCCCTGAGCGGCGTGGCCGCCGGTGCCAGCCAGTCGCTGGGCGCGCTCGACCACCTGCTTCAGCAGATCGCTGCGCTGCGCGCCGACGTCGCGCGCGACCGGCCGGCGTCGGACTGGGCGCGCCGGCTGGAGGAACGGCTCGACGCGCTGCTGCAGCCCGATTTCGACGACCCGCGCTCGCTCGAGGCGATGGACCAGCTGCGCGCCCTGGTGCGCTCGCTGGCCAGCGAGCCCGGCGAACTGGGACTGGACCCGCCGCTGGCCTTCGCCGTGGTCCGGCAATGGCTGCAGGAGCGTCTGTCCGCGGTGCCCGATCGCCAGCGTTTCCTGGCCGGCGGCATGACCGTGTGCGGCATGGTGCCGCAGCGCGCCATTCCCTTCCGCGTGGTCGCGGTGCTGGGATTGAACGAAGGCGAGTATCCGCGCAATGACGCCGATGCCGGCCTCGATCCCATCGGACGTCCCGGACTGCGACGGCTCGGCGACCGCGACGTGCGCAGCGACGACCGTTACCTGTTCCTGGAAACGCTGATGTCGGCGCGCGATGCGCTGCACCTGAGCTACGTCGCCCATGACGAACTCGACGGCAGCGTGCGCAACCCCGCCGCGCCGCTGGCCGAGCTGATGGCGGCGCTGCCCCCCGCCGATGCCCGTCCGCTCGAGGCCGAAGCCGCCCAGGACCCCGGGCCTGCCGGCGATGCAGCGGAGGACGACGAGCGTCCCGCGTCGCCGGCCTGGCGGGTGGACCATCGCCTGCAGCCTTTCCACGCCGCCTACTTCGATGGCCGCGATCCACGCCTGTTCTCCTTCAGTCCCGCCTTCGCGGACATGGTCGGCACCGATGCGGGCGCGCGCACGCTGATCACCGACGGGCCTGCGGCTGCCGGCGACGCGCCGTGCGAGGTCTCGCTGGCCCAGCTGCGCCGCTACTTCCGCGACCCCGCGCGCGTGCAGCTGGCCGATCGCCTGGGCGCCCGGCTCGACGCGCTCGACGAGGCCGGCCTGGCGGAGGACGAACCGCTGGAAGCGCGCATGGAGCGACTGGACTCTCCGGCGCGCGCCCTGTGCCTGCACTTCCTGGCCGACCCGCACGCGCCGCGCGATGGCGCGGCACCCGAAGCGCTGCGGCTGGCCGGCCTGCTGCCTGCGGGCCGCCTGGGCGATACGGCCTGGCGCAAGGAACTCGAGGCCGCGCGCGCGGTGGATGCCACCGCACGCGAACGCACCGAGCTGGCCGGACTGCTGGCCGCGGGCTTGCCGCCTCCGTCGCCGCTGCCGATGCGGCGCGGCTTCGGCCGCTTCCAGGTCACGGGCGAGGCCGGCAACACCTACGACGGCGGCGATGCGCTCTACGTGATCGAAGCCTTCCCGAACCGGGAAAAAGAAAACGAGCTCGACCTGCGCGAGCGCATCCCGCTGTTCCTGGCCTGGGCGATGGTGCGGCTGGCGCCTGAGAACGCATCGCGCCGGGTGCACCTGTGCGCGCTGGTGCAGAAGCCACCGGCCAAGCCGCGCGCCGGCAGCCGGCCCGATGGCCTGTGGCAGGCCGGCATCGCGCAGTGGGACGCCGATTTCGTGCGTGCCGGCGAGTCGGGCTGGGCGGGTTTCGCCACCGATCTCGAGCCCCGCGTGCTGGCCCTGCTGGAACTGTGGGCCAGCCCGGCCACGCGGCCGGCCTGGTATTTCCCGCGCGCCGCGGCCGCGATCGCACTGCAGCAGCGCGACGAGGCCGCGCTCGGCGCGTGGCAGGCCGAGCGCAACTACGCGCCGGGCTATGCCCGCCTGCTGGGCCGTGGCCTCGACTTCGAGGACGGCACCGAAGACTTTGATCGGCTCAAGCGCTGCGCCGATGACCTGGCCCAGCACCTGCTGCTGGGCAACGGAGGTGCGGAGTGAGCGCACCGCTTCCCGTCGCGCACTGGTCGCAGTTGCCGCTGGATGCACCGGGCCGTTCGCTGGTGGAAGCCAGCGCCGGCACCGGCAAGACCTGGACCATCGCCGTGCTCTACCTGCGCCTTTTGCTGGAACCGGCGCAGGCCTTCGGCGTGGAGCAGGTGGTGGTCACCACCTTCACCGACGCCGCCGCGCAGGAGCTGCGCGAACGCCTGCGCCAGGCGTTGCGCCGCGCGCTGGCGCTGGCCGAGGGCGGGTCTGCCGCCACGCCGCCCACCGAAGACGAAGCCTGGCTGCTCGCGCGTTGGTCCGAGGCTGCCGTGCGCAGCGAAGACCGTCGCCGCTTGCGCCTGGCACTCGCGGATTTCGATCGTGCGCCGGTCGGGACGCTGCACGGACTCTGCCAGCGCATCCTGGTCGAGCATCCGTTCGAGAGCGGCAGCCGCTTCGAAGTCGGCGAACCCACCTCGGGCCAGGCCCTGGCCGAGGAGCTGGCCCGCGATGCCTGGCGCGTGCTGCACCAGGGCGAGGGCCCGGCGCCGGAAGGCGTGGACCTGGACGCCCTGCGCCTGTCCACCTTCACCCGCCAGCTGCGGCAGCTGATGGCGCCGGGCATCCGCATCGATGCCGGGGGCGAGGACCTGCCCACGGTGCTGCAGTCGCTGTCCGAAGACCTGGTCTCGGGCTTGCGCAGCGTCGTGGACACGGCGGGCTGGTTCGTGCGCAGCAACGGCGCCCTGCGCACGGCCCTGGCGCACCTGGCCGGCCTGTTCGCGGGCGAGGAAGACTGGCCGAAGCAGGAGCATCTGCAACTCGTGCGCGACCAGGTGCTCGACAAGCAGGTGCGACCCGAACACCAGGCTGCGTTCCTGGCGCATCCGGCCATCGCCGCGCTGTATGCGCACTGGCCGCGGATCGAAGCCGCGCGCTTCGTTTCCCTCAACCGCTTCTGGCAGCAGCAGGTGGAGCAGGCGCGCCGCTGGCGCGACGAACGCCTTGCCGCGCGTGGCCAGGTGACCTTCGACGAAATGATCCGCCGTGCGCACGCCGCGATCGTGGCCAACGGCGCGCTGGCCGATGCGCTGTTCCAGGCCTGGCCGGTCGCCCTGGTGGATGAATTCCAGGACACCGATGCCCAGCAGTACGGCATCCTCGATCGCCTGTACCGCGATGCGGACGGACATCAACGCGGCCGGCTGGTGATGATCGGCGATCCCAAGCAGGCGATCTACGGTTTCCGCGGCGGCGACATCCACGCCTACCGCCGCGCGCGCGGCGATGCCCAGCACCTGCTGGAACTGGTTACCAACCATCGCAGCTCGCGTGGCTACGTGCAGGCCGTGAACCAGTGGTACGCGGCCGGCGGCGAAACGCTGGGGCGCTCGGGCAGCGAAGACGTGCGCTACCGGCCGGTGGCCGCCAGCGACCGTCGCGACAAGCAGCCCTACACCGTCGACGGCGTCGCGCTGGCGCAGCCGCTGCAGCTGCACTATCGCGCGCCGGCACCGGACGGACAGCCGCGGCGCCGGCGCGACGCACTGGTGGCCTGCGCCGACCAGATCGCCGGCATGCTGGCCGAGCGTCGCCACTGCATCGGCGCGCGCCCGCTGCGCCCCGGCGACATCGCCGTGCTGCTGCCCACCAACCGCGACATCGCCAGCCTGCGCGCCCTGCTGCAGGCGCGCCGCGTGCCCTGCGTCGGCGGTGCGCGCGACAGCGTGTTCGCCGGCGACATGGCCTTCGAGCTGCACCTGGTGCTGGCCGCAGTGCTGGACGCCGACAGCGAGCCCGCGCTGCGCGCCGCGCTGCTGACGCGCCTGTGGGGCGGCGACCTGGCGATGCTGGCGTCGCTGGATGCCCATTCCCCGCAGTGGCCGACGCTGTCGGCACGCCGCGCCGCGCTGCGCGAACGCTGGCAGCGCGACGGCGTGCTGGCGCTGTGCGGGCAGCTGGCGCGCGACGCCGCCCCGCGGCTGCTGGCGGCGCCGGGCGGCGAACGTGAGCTGGCCGACCTGCGGCAGCTGGGCGAGCTGCTGCAGCTGCGCGCCGAGCGCGGCGGCGGCCCGCGCGAGCTGCTGGCCTGGCTGGGGGCACAGCGCCGCGAGGAAGGCGATGCCGACAGCGCCGACGAACGCCAGCCGCGACTGGAGTCCGACGTGCGGCGCGTGCAGCTGATGACCCTGCACCGCAGCAAGGGCCTGGAGTTCAACGTGGTGTTGCTGCCGCTGATGTGGGCGCAGGTGGCCGGCAACCAGCCCACGCCTTACCTGGTGCCCTTGCCCGAAGGCGGGCGCCTGGCGGCGTTCGACGAAGCGGCGCGGCTGGCCGCGCGCTGGGAGCTGCAGGATGAACGCTTCCGCACGCTGTATGTCGCGCTCACCCGAGCGATCCACGCCTGCCATGTGTATGCCCTGGACCCGGAGCGCGGCACGGGCAACAGTTCCAAGCCCAAGGCCGACCCCGACCGCTCGCCGCTGGATGCGATGGTGGCGCGCGTACTGGCGGACGGCGCCGCGCCGGCGATGCCCCAGGTGGCCTGGCACGATGCGGGCTGGCCCGACGTGCCGGCCGCGATGCCGCTCGCGGCGGGCGATGCGTCGCCGCGGATCGCGCTGCCCGAGCCGACTGCCACCGCGCTGCGCCAGCGCCTGAGCTTCACCACGCTGGTGAGCGGCCATCGCCTGGCCGCCACCGAGGACGCGCCGGCACAGGACGAAGCCCTGGATGCCAGCGCCATCGAGGCTGTGCCGCCTGACGCAGAGCCGCATCCGGGGCTGCTGGCGCTGGCCAGCGTGCGCGGCGCCGCGTTCGGCAATGCGCTGCATGCGGCCTTCGAACACCGGCGCCACGACCTGCCGCTGGCGGAACAGCACCCGCTGCTGCGCCGCGAGCTGGAAGCTTCCGGCGTGCGCGCCGGCGAGGTTCCGCTGCCAATGCTGGTGCCGGTGCTGGCCCGGCGCATGGACGAGGCGCTGGCGGCGGAGCTGCTGCCCGGCTTGCGGCTCGGCGACGTGCCGGCGTCGCGCCAGCGTGCCGAAATGGCCTTCCACTTCCGTCTCGACGACGCCCGCCTGTCGCGGCTGCGCGAGGCCTGTGCCGCGCATGGCGACCCGGACCTGGTGCCGCCGCTGGCCGCCGAGCGCCTGCGCGGCCTGATGACCGGCAAGATCGACCTGGTGTTCGAACACGAAGGCCGCTTCCACGTGCTCGACTACAAGGGCAACTGGCTGGGCGAGCACACCGCCGACTACACCGGGCCGGCGCTGCGGGCGGCGATGGACCACAGCCACTACCGCCTGCAGGCCTTGCTTTACACCGTGGCCGTGCATCGTTTCCTGCGCCAGCGGCTGCCCGACTATTCGCCATCGCGGCACTTGGGCGACTACATCTACCTGTTCGTACGCGCGGCCGGCCTGGCCCCGGGTGCGGGCGTATACGCCGGCCGGTTCGATGATGCGCTGGTCGCGGCCGTGGATGCCGCGCTGTGCCAGGCCGGAGTGTCCGCATGAGCGCGCCCCGCTACGACGCCCGCGCGCCCGAGGCCGGCAGCGACGGCCCGCTGCACGAACGCGCGCTGGCGCGCGCGATCTCGCGCTGGGTGCTGGCCCATGGCGGCGGCGCACGGCTGGCGGAGCTGGCGGGCCGCGTCGCGGTGGCCGAGCTGTCCGGCGACACCGCCCTGGCGCCGCTGGATCCGCAGGCCTGCGACGCGCTGCGGCGCGAGCCGCTGGTCGGCGACGGCGGCACGCCTTCGTCCTTCGTGCTCGATGCCGACGGGCGCTTCTATCTCTGGCGCAACCACCAGCACGAGTCGGAAGTGGCGGCCGCCATCCGCGCGCGTCGTGCCGCGGGTGTCGCGCGGCCACTGGATCCGGACGTGCTGGCGACGCTGTTTCCCGACGGCGATCCCGCGCGCGACGGTGCGCAGCGGGCGGCCGTTGCGGCGGTGGGTGGCCGCCGTTTCTTCGTGCTCACCGGCGGCCCCGGCACCGGCAAGACCACCACGGTGCTGCGCATGCTGCTGCGCCTGCAGCGCGACGGCGCGGCGGGCGAGGGCATTGCCGTGGCCGCGCCCACCGGCAAGGCGGCGCAGCGGCTGGTGCAGTCGCTGCGGCAGGAATCGGCGCGCCTGCGCGCGCACCTGCCGGCCGACTGGCAGCCGGCGCTGGACGCGCTGCCGACGGGCGAGGCCCTCACCGTGCATCGCCTGCTCGGCTGGTCTCCCGCGCTCAACGCGTTCCGCCGCGGCCCGGCCTCGCCCATCGCCGCAGGCATCGTGGTGGTGGATGAAGCGTCCATGCTCGACCTGGCGCAGCTGCGCGCGCTGCTGCGCGCGCTGCGCGAAGACGCGGTGCTGGTGCTGGTGGGTGATGCCGACCAGCTCAACCCGGTCGGCGCGGGTTCGGTGTTGATGGACCTGGTGGCGGTGATGGAAGCCGAGGCCGCGCCCGACCTGGTGCGGCTGCAGCACAGCTTTCGCGCGCACGGTGCCCTGCAGCCTGTGAATCGCGCCGTGCGCGAGGGCGATGCGACGGCGCTGGCCGACGCGCTGGCGGCCGCGGGCGACCGCGCCCGGCTGCTGGCCCTGGAGTCCCCGGCCGCAGTGGCACGCGAGGCCCGGCGCTGGGCCGATGCCCTGGCCGATCGCGGCGCGCCGCCGGACGTGAGCGATGGCGAAAGTGCCGCGGCGGCGCTGCGCCTGCTGGCGCAGCATCAGCTGCTGTGCGCACTGCGCGACGGTCCTTACGGTGCCGACGCCCTCAACTCGATCATCGAGCGCCAGCTGCGCCAGCGCTGGCGCGTGCCCGGCGACCAGGACTGGTATCCGGGCCGCGTGGTGATGGTCACCCGCAACCACTACGGCGCGGGCCTGTTCAACGGCGACCTGGGCCTGTGCCTGCGCGACGGCGAGGGCCGGCTGCAGGTCTGGTTCGAGGACGAAGGCGGTGCACGCGCGTTCGCACCCGGGGCCCTGCCGGCGCATGACGCGGCCTGGGCCATCACCATCCACAAGAGCCAGGGCAGCGAGTACACGCACGCCACCGTGCTGCTGCCGCCGGATCCGGACCACCGCATCCTGTCGCGGCAGCTGCTGTACACGGCGCTGTCGCGCGCCAAGCAGTCGGTGGCGCTGTGGGCGCCGCGCGCCAGCGTGGACGCGGCGCTGTCGCGACCGGTGGCACGGTCGGGCGGGCTGGCATCGAAACTGCTGGCGCGCTGATGCGCGCCTGGCGAAGACTCAGGACGGACGTCGCGCGCGGGGGCCCAGCGCTTCGGCACCGACCGCGTACTGCAGCGCCAGCGACAGCCACGCACCCAGGGTGAACCAGGCCGGGAATTCGCCGGCCATGCCCTGCGTGGCCCACGCCATCGCCGCCACCATCAGCGCCAGCAGCAACCAGGCATGCGCGCGCGGCCAGCGTGGCGCCAGCCGCGTGAGCAGGGCGAAGGCGGTGATGCCCGCCAGCGTCAGCCAGGCCAGGTCCCAGGCCAGGCGGCCTGTGCCTCCGCGCGGCAGATCCAGCGCCGCGGCCAATTCTCCGCCCGCGACATTGCCGGCCCAGATCGCGGCGACGGCGCCGGCGAAAGCGAGCAGCGAGCGCAGCCACAGCAGGGGCAGGCGATACCAGGCCAAGGGCGGGAGTCCGGGCGGGTTGCCGCGATGCTAAACACGGTTGGCGGAACACGCCATTGCCCGGCCTCGACGCCGGCGGCAGACTCGTCGCATGGACGTGATCATCGGCCGCCAGGGGTCCCACTACACCCGCATGGTGCGCATGCTGGCGATCGAACTGGGCCTGGAAGTGGGCCTGGATCCGATCTACGACCTGCTCAGCGAAGACCCGTCGGTGTTCGGCGGCAATCCCGCGCTCAAGCTGCCGGCCCTGCGCCAGGGCCAGACCGTGGTGTGGGGCAGCCAGAATGCCTGCCGCGCGCTGGCCCGTTCCCTGCCCGAGGGCGAGGCGCGGGTGTTCTGGGCCGAGGACGCGCGCAGTGCGCTGCTGATGAATACGCACGAGATCGTCGCGCACACGATGGCCGTGCAGGTGGAAGTGGTCTTTCACGAAGTGGTGTCGCGACGGCCGCCGGATGCGGCCTCGCGCAAGCGCCGCGCCAGCCTGGAGAACTGCCTGGCCTGGCTGGAATCGCAGTGGCCGGCCATCCAGGCCGAACTGCCCGCCGACCGCATCCTCCTGGTCGAGCTAGGCCTGTTCGCGGTGCTGGAGCATTTTTCCTTCCGCAACCCGATGGACCTCACCGCGATGCCGCGGCTGCGGGCGTTCATGGCCAGCTTCGGGCAGCGGCCCTCGGCGCAGCGCACGCCCTACGTGGTGGACCAGCGCCCGGGCTGAGCCCGGCATGACCCGCGGCACGCGGGCTTGCGTGCGCGACATGACGGCCACCGCCCGGGTCCGGGATAATGGCGCATCCCCGCCACCGGTTGCCCCATGAACGCCGATTTCCGCACCCCGCTGCCCGGCACCTCGCTGGACCACTTCGATGCCCGCGCGGCGGTCAATGCCCTGCAGCCCGGCGCCTGGGACGGCCTGCCCTACGTGTCGCGCGTCTTGGCCGAAAACCTGGTGCGCCGCTGCGATCCCGCCACGCTGCAGGCCTCGCTGCGCCAGCTGGTCGAACGCCGCCGCGACCTCGACTTCCCGTGGTTCCCCGCGCGCGTGGTCTGCCACGACATCCTGGGCCAAACCGCGCTGGTGGACCTGGCCGGCCTGCGCGATGCCATCGCCGACCAGGGCGGCGACCCGGCCCAGGTGAACCCGGTGGTGCCGGTGCAGCTGATCGTGGACCACTCCCTGGCCGTGGAGTGCGGCGGCTTCGACCCCGATGCGTTCGCCAAGAACCGCGCCATCGAGGACCGCCGCAACGAAGACCGCTTCCACTTCATCGACTGGACCAAGCGCGCCTTCAAGAACGTGGACGTGATCCCGCCGGGCAACGGGATCATGCACCAGATCAACCTGGAGCGGATGAGCCCGGTGATCGGCGTCAGCGACGGCGTGGCGTATCCCGACACCTGCGTCGGCACCGACAGCCACACGCCGCACGTGGACGCGCTGGGCGTCATCGCCATCGGCGTGGGCGGCCTGGAGGCCGAGAACGTGATGCTGGGCCGCGCCTCGTGGATGCGCCTGCCCGACATCATCGGTGTCGAGCTCACCGGCAGGCCGCAGCCCGGCATCACCGCCACCGACATCGTGCTGGCGCTGACCGAATTCCTGCGCGCGGCCAAGGTGGTCGGCGCCTGGCTGGAGTTCCGCGGCGAAGGCGCCGCCGCGCTGACCCTGGGCGACCGCGCCACCATCTCCAACATGGCGCCCGAGTACGGCGCCACCGCAGCGATGTTCTACATCGACGGCAACACCATCGACTACCTGCGCCTCACCGGCCGCAGCGACGAGCAGGTGCGGCTGGTGGAAACCTACGCCCGGCACACCGGCCTGTGGGCCGACACCCTGGCCGGCGCGAAGTACGAGCGCACGCTGTCCTTCGACCTGGCCTCGGTGGGCCGCAACATGGCCGGCCCGTCCAATCCGCATGCGCGCGTGGCGACCGCCGACCTGGCCGCCAGGGGCATCGCCGGCAACCTCGACGCCGCCCGGGCGCAGGAAGTGCAGGGCCTGATGCCCGACGGCGCGGTGATCATCGCCGCCATCACCAGCTGCACCAACACCTCCAACCCGCGCAACGTGATCGCCGCCGGCCTGCTGGCGCGCAATGCCAACCGCGCGGGCCTCACGCGCAAGCCATGGGTGAAGAGCTCGCTGGCGCCCGGCTCAAAGACCGTGGCGCTGTACCTGGAAGCCGCGGGCCTGAAGCAGGAACTCGAGACGCTGGGCTTCGGCATCGTCGCCTTCGCCTGCACCACCTGCAACGGCATGAGCGGCGCGCTGGACCCGGCCATCCAGAAGGAAATCACCGACCGCGACCTGTACGCCACGGCCGTGCTCAGCGGCAACCGCAACTTCGACGGGCGCATCCATCCCTACGCGAAGCAGGCCTTCCTGGCCTCGCCGCCGCTGGTGGTGGCCTACGCCATCGCCGGCACCATCCGCTTCGACATCGAGAAGGACGTGCTGGGCCTGGATGCGGCCGGCAAGCCGGTGACGCTGAAGGACCTGTGGCCCAGCGACGAGGAAATCGACGCGATCGTGAAGGCCAGCGTCAAGCCCGAACAGTTCCGCAAGACGTATGAACCGATGTTCACCGTGGTGGTGGAAAGCGGCGACAAGGTGAGCCCGCTGTACGACTGGCGCCCGCAGAGCACCTACATCCGCCGCCCGCCGTACTGGGAAGGCGCGCTGGCCGGCGAGCGCACCCTGCGCGGCCTGCGGCCACTGGCGCTGCTGGGCGACAACATCACCACCGACCACCTGTCGCCGTCCAACGCCATCCTGCGCAACAGCGCGGCCGGCGAATACCTGGCGAAAATGGGCCTGCCCGAAGAGGACTTCAATTCCTACGCGACCCACCGCGGTGACCACCTGACCGCGCTGCGCGCCACCTTCGCCAACCCCACGCTCAGCAACGAGATGGCGGTGGTGGACGGCGCGGTGAAGAAGGGTTCGCTGGCCCGCGTCGAGCCGGAAGGGCAGGTGATGCGCATGTGGGAAGCGATCGAGACCTACCTCGACCGTGGCCAGCCGCTGATCATCGTGGCCGGCGCCGACTATGGCCAGGGCAGCTCGCGCGACTGGGCCGCCAAGGGCGTGCGCCTGGCCGGCGTGGAGGTGATCGCGGCCGAAGGCTTCGAGCGCATCCACCGCACCAACCTGATTGGCATGGGCGTGCTGCCGCTGGAGTTCCTGCCCGGCACCACCCGCAAGACCCTGGGCCTGGACGGCACCGAAACCTACGACGTGATCGGCGAACGCACGCCCGGCGCGACCCTCACGCTGGGCATCACGCGCCGCAACGGCGAGCGCCTGCAGGTGCCGATGACCTGCCGCCTGGATACCGCCGAGGAAGTCTCGATCTACGAGGCCGGCGGCGTGCTGCAGCGCTTCGCCCAGGACTTCCTGGCCTCCCACCGCGCGGCCTGACGGCCGCCCTGTCCCGACGGAACCCCACGATGACCCACGCGCCCCAGCTCCGCATCCCCGCCACCTACCTGCGCGGCGGCACGTCCAAGGGCGTGTTCTTCCGGCTGCAGGACCTGCCCGAGGCGGCGCGCGTGCCTGGCCCGGCGCGCGATGCGCTGCTGCTGCGCGTGATCGGCTCGCCCGATCCCTACGGCAAGCACACCGACGGCATGGGCGGCGCCACGTCCAGCACCAGCAAGTGCGTGATCATCTCGCCCAGCAGCCAACCCGGCCACGACGTGGATTACCTCTACGGCCAGGTTTCCATCGGCAGCGCCTTCGTGGACTGGAGCGGCAACTGCGGCAACCTCAGCACCGCGGTGGGGCCGTTCGCCATCGCCCAGGGTTTCATCGACCAGGCGCGGCTGCCGCGCGACGGCGTGTTCCCGGTGCGCGTGTGGCAGGCCAACATCGGCAAGACCATCATCGTGCATGTTCCGGTCACCGGCGGCGAGGTGCAGGAGACCGGCGACTTCGAGCTGGACGGCGTCACCTTCCCCGCGGCCGAGATCGTGATCGAGTTCGTGGATCCGGCCGAAGAGGGCGATGCGGAGGGCGGCGGCGCGATGTTCCCGACCGGCAACCTCGTGGACCGGCTGGACGTGCCGGACGTGGGCAGCTTCGACGTGACCATGATCAACGTCGGCGTGCCCACCATCTTCGTGGACGCCGAGGCCCTGGGCTACAGCGGCACCGAGCTGCAGGACGCCATCAACGGCGATGCCGCGGCGCTGGCGCGGTTCGAGGCCATCCGCGCGCACGGCGCGGTGCGCATGGGGCTGATCCAGGACATCGGGCAGGCGGTGCAGCGCCAGCACACGCCCAAGGTCGCCTTCGTGGCGCCGCCGGCCGCCTACACCGCCAGCAGCGGCAAGCGCGTGGAGGCGCGCGACATCGACCTGCTGGCGCGCGCGCTGTCCATGGGCAAGCTGCACCACGCGATGATGGGCACCTGCGCGGTCGCGATCGGCACCGCGGCGGCGATCCCCGGCACCCTGGTGAACAAGGCGGCGGGCGGCGGCGAACGCAACGCGGTGCGCTTTGGCCATCCCAGCGGCACGCTGCGCGTGGGCGCCGAGGCCAGCCAGGTGAACGGGCAGTGGGTCGTGCGCAAGGCGGTGATGAGCCGCAGCGCGCGTGTGCTGATGGAAGGTTTCGTGCGGGTGCCGGGCTGATGGTCCGCGCGCTGCTGGTCGCGCTGTGCCTGCTGCTGGCCGCATGTTCGGCCAAGCCCGAGCTGCGCGATTTCACGCCCCCCGGCCAGGCCTTCGTGGTCGGCATGCCGGGCGCGCCGCGGCACGAGCAGCAGACCGTGGACACGCCTGCCGGCAAGATCACCACCCACCTGCACGTCGCCGAATTCGACGACGTCGTGTACGCGGTGAACTACCTGCCGATGCCCGAGGCGGCCGTGCAGGCGATGCCGCGGATGGGTACGCCGGAGGCGCTGGCGCACGGGCGCGCCAGCCTGATGGCGTCCGCGCCGGGCGCGACCCTGCTGCGCGAAAGCTTCAACACCGCCCGCGTCGGCGCCAGCAACCTGGCCACCGGCAACGAGTACGCGCTGCAGATGCCGGGCGGGGCGACGATGACGGTGCGCCAGTTCGTGCACCGCGGCGTGTTCTACCAGGTGGCCACGACGGTGCCGGTGCGGCCCTCGTACAACCAGGAGCTGTACGCCGAACGTTTCCTGGATTCCTTCAGGCTCGACTGAGGCCGCGCACGCCGCCCCGTCGGGCAATCAGGCGGACGGGAATTCGAAGCCGCCCTTGCGCAGTTCGTGGCGCGCCTGGTCGAAGCCTTCCGCGGGCACCGTGTCGCCTTCGCGGTCCGACAGCGCCTGCCATTGCGCCAGCAGGTCCTCGGCGGTGGCGGGCGCATCGCCCAGGTGCAGGCCGCGGGTCAGCGTGACGTGCACCAGTTCGAAACTGCCCGCGCCGGCGGCGACGATGGCGCGGGTCGGGGCCTCGTCGCACACCAGGGCCAGCAGGGCAGGACTGACCAGCTCCGGCCGCAGCTTCGCCAGCTGGGCTTCCGGCAGGATGCCTTCCATCATCCGGGTCGCGGCGGTAGGCGCCAGGCAGTTGACCCGGATGCCGTACTTCGCGCCTTCCAGCGCCAGCGTCTGCGCCAGGCCGACCAGGCCCATCTTGGCGGCGGCGTAGTTGGCCTGGCCGAAGTTGCCGAACAGGCCCGAGGACGAGGTGGTCATCACGATGCGGCCGTAGGCCTGGGCGCGCATGGTCTCCCACACGGCCTTGCTGCAGATCGCGGCGCCCATCAAATGCACGTCCAGCACGGCCCGGAAGTCGGCCAGGTCCATCTTGGCGAAGGACTTGTCGCGCAGCATGCCGGCGTTGTTGACCAGGATGTCCACGCGGCCCCAGGCCTGCAGCGCATCGGCCACCATGGCCTGCACGAAGGCCTCGTCGCTGACCGAGCCGATGGCCGCGCGCGCCTGGCCGCCGGCGGCGACGATCTCCGCCACCACGGCCTCGGCGCCGGCGCCCAGGTCGTTCACCACCACGCGCGCGCCGCGTTCGGCCAGCAGCAGGGCATGGGCGCGGCCGAGGCCGCCGCCCGCGCCGGTGACGATGGCCACGCGGCCTGACAGGTCAATCATTGGGACGCTCCAGACGCTTCTGTTCCCGTCGATTCTGGCGGCCTGCCGCGTTTGCGTCCATGACCTCAGGCTGGCGGTGTTCGTCCTTTGCTGGCCGCAGCCGGGATCCACCTACGCACGGGACTGGCGGATTCGTACCTATTCCATGCCAGCTGCCACCTCTTCGATGAAGCGCAGCTGCTGATAGTTTCCAGCGAACGCTGATTCTTCTCCATGCGGAATCGCCATGACCCAGGACCTGTTCCGCAAGCAAGCGCTGCAGGCGCGCCAGCATCGCTGGCTCGGCGGCATCGTGCTGGCGCAGCCGCTGCGGCTGTGGTTTCTCACCGCGGGCGCCGCGCTGACCGCGGTTTCGGTGCTGCTGTTCCTGGTGCTGGCCAGCTATACCCGTCGTTCACACGTGGTGGGCCAGCTGGTGCCGGTGGCAGGCCTGTCCACGGTGCTGGCGCCGGCCACGGGCGTGGTAAGCCAACTGCCGGTGCGCGAAGGTGCGCGCGTGCAGGCCGGGCAGACGCTGGCCGTGTTGAATGTGCCGCGCGCCACCGTCGCGGGTGGCGACACGCAGTTGGCACTGGCCACGCAGCTGGCACGCCGACGTGCCGGTCTCGATCGCAACCGTGCAGCCCTCGAGCAGCGGCTGCAGGCCCAGGCCCGCGGCCTGGCCCGACAGCGGGCCGCGGCCCGCAACGAAGCCACGCAGCTGGACGACGAAATGCTCACGCGCCGCCGGCAGCTGCGCCTGGCGCAGGAAACCCTGGCGCGCCTGCGCGAGCTGCATGGCCGCCGCTACGTGACCGACCAGCAGCTGCGGCAGCAGGAAAGCGCCGCACTCGAACAACAGGCGGCGCTGCAGATCCTGCAGCGCCAGGCCGCGTCCTCGCGCCGGCTGCTCGCCCAGCTGCAGCAGGCCAGCGACGAACTGCCGGGGCAGCGCGAAGCGGGCGCCGCCGCCTTCCAGCGCGACCTCGCCCTGCTGGAGCAGGAGGCGCTGGAGATGCAGGCCCGCGGCGAGCTCGCCATCACCGCGCCGATCAGCGGTGTCGTCGCCACCACGCTGCTCAAGCCGGGCCAGGCCGTGCAGGTGGGACAAGCGCTGGTGAGCGTGCTGCCCGGCGACGGAAAACTCGAGGCCGAACTGCTGGTGCCCAGCCGCGCCATCGGCTTCATTTCGCCGGGCGACGCGGTGCTGCTGCGCTACCAGGCGTTTCCCTACCAGAAGTTCGGCCACCATCGCGGCCACGTGGCGCGCATCAGCCGCAGCACCGTGCAGTCCGGCACGCCCGCCGCGGGCGAACCCTACTACCGGGTCAACGTCACCCTGCAGCGCCAGGACATCACGGCCTACGGCCAGCCCGAGCCCTTGCGACCCGGCATGCTGCTCGACGCCGACGTGCTGGGCGAACAACGCCGCCTGATCGAGTGGGTGCTGGAACCGCTGTACTCGCTGCAGGGCAGGGTGGACGTACGATGAAACCGGTGCTGCAGTCGGAAGCGGCCGAATGTGGACTGGCCGCGCTGGCGATGGTGATGGAGGCGCACGGGCTGGCCCTGGGCCTGCCGGAAATGCGTCGGCGTTTCCCGCTGTCGCTCAAGGGCGCCCGGCTGGGCCAGCTGATCCAGGTGGCGCAGCAGCTGGGATTCAGCGCGCGCCCGCTGCGGCTGGAGCTGGACGAGCTGGGCCAGCTCAAGCGGCCCTGCGTGCTGCACTGGGACCTCAATCATTTCGTGGTGCTGGCGGCGGTGGGCAAGGCAAAGGTGACCGTGCTCGACCCGGCCTTCGGCGAGCGGCGGCTGACCATGGCCGAGGTCTCCCGGCATTTCACCGGCGTGGCGCTCGAGCTCGAGCCCACGGCTGCGTTCAAGCCGCAGAAGGTCGCGCCGCACGTGCCGATGCGCCAGCTCACCGGCCCGGTCCGTGGGCTGTGGCGCGCACTGGGCCAGGTGCTGCTGCTGTCGCTGGCGCTGCAGGTGTTCGTGGTGCTGGCGCCGTTCTTCCTGCAGACCGTGGTGGACCAGGTGCTGGTGTCGGCCGACCGCAGTCTGCTTGCCGTGCTGGCGCTGGGCTTCGGCCTGGCCATGCTGCTGCAGGTGGCGGTGGCGATGCTGCGCGGTTGGTCGGTGCTGTACCTGTCGTCGCGGCTGGGCCTGCAGTGGATGGGCAACGTATTTGCGCACCTGCTGCGACTGCCGCTGGACTACTTCGAGAAGCGCCATCTGGGCGACATCACCTCGCGCCTGGGGTCGGTGCAGGCGATCAAGCGCACGCTGACCACCAGCTTCGTCGAAGCCATCATCGATGGTCTGATGGCGCTGGTGACGCTGGGCATGATGCTGCTCTACAGCGCAGAGCTGGCGGGCGTGACCCTGCTGGCGGTGGCGCTGTACCTGGGCATCCGCGCGCTGGCGTTCCGGCCACTGCGCGACGGCACCGAGCGGCAGCTGGTCGGCGCCGCGCGCCAGCAATCCCACCTGCTGGAATCGCTCCGCGGCATGCAGAGCCTGAAGGTGGCCGGCCAGGAGCCGCTGCGGCGCGCCACCTACGAAAACCTGATGACCGACACCGTCAATGAGGAAGTGCGGCTGGGCCGCCTGGGCCTGGGCTTCAGCGGCGCCAGCCAGCTGGTGTTCGGCGTCGAGCGCATCGCGGTGATCTGGATCGGCGCGCTGCTGGCGCTGCAGAACGTGTTCTCGGTCGGCATGCTGATCGCGTTCCTGGCCTACAAGGACCAGTTCGCCCAGCGCATGGCCGGGCTGATCGACAAGGGGATCGAATTTCGCATGCTGCGCCTGCACGGCGAGCGCCTGGCCGACATCGTGCTGAGTGAACCCGAGGACGATGCGCCGCGGCCGGAGGTCGCGCCACCGTCGTCGCCGCGCATCGTGGTCGCAGGCCTGGGCTTCCGCTACGCCGAGGGCGAGCCCTGGGTGATCCGGGACTGCAGTTTCACCGTCGAGGCGGGGGAATCGGTAGCGCTGGTCGGTGCCTCCGGCTGCGGCAAGACCACGCTGGTGAAGCTGATGCTCGGGCTGCTCAAGCCGACGCAGGGCCACGTCAGCATCGGCGGGCTGGACCTGCAGCAGGCCGGGCCGCAGGCCGTGCGCCGCATCGTCGGCGCGGTGATGCAGGACGACCCGCTGTTCGCCGGCAGCCTGGCCGACAACATCGCCTTCTTCGATCCGGACCCGGACCCGGTGCGGATGGAGGCGGCCGCGCGGCTGGCCGCCGTGCACGACGAGATCCAGGCGATGCCGATGGCCTACCACAGCCTGATCGGCGACATGGGCAGTTCGCTGTCGGGCGGGCAGAAGCAGCGCGTGCTGCTGGCGCGCGCGCTATACCGGTCGCCGAAGCTGCTGTTCCTGGACGAGGCCACCAGCCACCTGGACGTGAGGCGCGAGCGCGAGGTCAACGAGGCGGTGAAGCGCCTGCGGCTGACGAAAGTGATCGTGGCGCACCGGCCCGAGACCATCCGCAGCGCCGACCGCGTGCTGGTGGTGGACGGCGGCCGGGTGGTGCGCGAACTGCGGCCGGACGGGGCTCCCGCCGCCCCGGCCGCGCCGGACGCGGCCGCGAACGTCGCCTCCGCCTGAACCCCAGCCCGCGTCTCCGGGCTGCGGTAGGCTTGTCAATCAACCCCTTGGCCCCGGCCCGGAAAAAATCCAGGAAATTTCCACCGTCCGTGTCGAAACGGCGCCCGCCCGTTCGTCGACTTCAGTACAGGGCGATGCGGCCCTGCCCACCCGACCAGGAGAATCCCATGCGCGTCATCGTTTTCGTCAAAGCCACCGCCGACAGTGAAGCCGGGCGCATGCCCCCGTCCGAGTTGATGGAGCAGATGGGCAAGTTCAACGAAGAGCTGGTGGACGCCGGCATCCTACTTGCCGGCGACGGCCTCAAGCCCACCGCACAGGCCAAGCGTGTGCATTTCGACGGCAACACCCGCACCGTCACCGACGGCCCCTTCACCGAGACCCGCGAACTCGTGGCTGGCTACTGGCTGTGGGAAGTGAAGGACATGGACGAAGCCGTGGCCTGGGTGAAGCGCTGTCCGAATCCGATGTTCGGCCCGAGCGACATCGACATCCGGCCGCTTTACGAGATGGCGGATTTCGAGTCGATCATGACGCCGGAAGCCGAGGCCGTGCACCTGCGCGTCAACGACAAGATGGCTGGCCTCTGAGCGCGAGCCGCGCGTGACCGAAGCCGCCACCCGCCAGGCCGTCGAGGCCGTGTTCCGCATCGAGCGACCGAAGCTGATCGCCGGCCTGGCGCGCCTGCTGCGTGACCTGGACGCGGCCGAGGAACTGGCGCAGGACGCCTTCCTGGCCGCGCTCACCGACTGGCCGCAGGGCGGCATGCCGGACAACCCGGGCGCGTGGCTGATGACCACCGCCCGGCGCCGGGCCATCGATGCCCTGCGCCGGCGCAAGCTGCAGGCCGAAAAACTCGCCGAACTGGGCGCCGAACCGGAACCCGCGGCGCCCTTCGCCAGCATCGACGACATCGAGGCCGCCATGGACCATCCCGTCGGCGACGAGCGCCTGGGCCTGATCTTCACCGCCTGCCATCCGGTGCTGTCGCCCGACGCGCGCGCCGCGCTCACCCTGCGCCTGCTCTGCGGCCTGGCCACGGCGGAAATCGGCAGAGCGTTCCTGGTGCCCGAGGCCACCATCGCCCAGCGCATCGTGCGCGCCAAGCGCACGCTGGGCGAGTCGGGGCTGGCCTTCGCCCTGCCGGTGGCCAGCGAGCTGCCGCAGCGCCTGGGCTCGGTGCTGGAAGTGGTCTACCTGATCTTCAACGAAGGCTATGCCGCCACCGCCGGCGACGACCTGGTGCGGCCCGCGCTGTGCCAGGAAGCGCAGCGCCTGGGCCGCGTGCTGGCGCGGCTGATGCCCGACCAGCCCGAAGTGTTCGGCCTGCTGGCGCTGATGGAGCTGCAGGCCTCGCGCCTGGCCGCGCGCGCGGACGCCGACGGCAGCCTGGTGCCGATCTCGAGGCAGAACCGCGCACGCTGGGACCACCTGCTGATCCATCGTGGCCTGGCGGCGCTGGCGAAAGCCGAAGCGCTGGGCGGCGAGCGCGGTGCCTACGCGCTGCAGGCGCGCATTGCCGCCTGCCACGCCAGCGCGCGGCGCTTCGAGGACACCGACTGGCCGCGCATCGCGCGCAGCTACGACACGCTGGCGCAGGTGCTGCCTTCGCCCATCGTCGAACTCAACCGCGCCGTGGCCCACAGCCTGGCCTACGGCCCCGAGGCCGGGCTGCGGCTGCTCGATGCCATCGCCGAAACGCCGGCGCTGCAGGCCTATGCACCGCTGCCGGCGGCACGCGGCGATTGCCTGCTGCGCGCCGGCCGCGTGCTCGAGGCACGGGCCCAGTTCGAACGCGCCGCGTCGCTGGCGCAGAATGCCCGCGAACGCGACTTCCTCAGCGAGCGCGCACGCCAGTGCCACTGAGTTCCGACACGCCCACCCCCGCCATCACGCCCAGGAGCACCGCATGAGCCGCATGATCTTCGTCAACCTGCCCGTCGCCGACCTCAAGGCGGCCATCGCCTTCTACGCCGCGATGGGCTACACCCAGAACCTGCACTTCAGCGACGAAACCGCCGCCTGCATGGTGTGGAGCGAGGCCATCCACGTGATGCTGCTCACCCACGACAAGTGGCGCAGCTTCACCTCGCGCCCGATCCCGCCGGCCAGTTCCAGCGAAGTGCTGCTGGCGGTGTCGCTGGACAGCCGCGAGGACGTGGACCGGCTGGCCGGCGTGGCCGCGCAGCACGGCGGCACCGCCGACATCAATCCGCCGCAGGACCACGGCTTCATGTACAGCCGCGCCGTGACCGACACCGATGGCCATGTGTGGGAACTGTTCTGGATGGATCCGGCGGCCGTTCCGCAGGACTGAGCCCGGCGCACGCGGGGGCCTGCGATACTATCGGCATCGATAGTCCGGGAGACCGCCATGCAGCTCAAGGGAAAGACCATCGCCGTCACCGGCGCGTTCGGCATCCTCGGTACCGCCGTGGTGCGCGAACTGCTGGCGCAGGGGGCGGCCGTGGCCGCCATCGACCGCGCCGACGCGCCGCGCGATCCGGGCGCGCTGGGCGCCGCCACGCGGCACGGCGGCGTGGACCTGGGCGATGCCGCCGCGGCCGCCGCGTGCTTCGACGCGATCGTGGCCGCACATGGCGGCCTGCACGGCGTGGTGAACATCGCCGGTGGTTTCCGCTGGGAGAAGGTGCCCGGCGGTTCGCTCGACACCTGGGACACGATGTACCAGCTCAACCTGCGCACCGCCGTGGCCGCCTGCCAGGCCGCGCTGTCGCATCTGCCCGACGGCGGCCGCATCGTCAACATCGGCGCCAACGGTGCGGTGAAGGCGGGGGCCGGCATGGGCGCCTACGCCGCGTCCAAGGCCGGCGTGGCCCGCCTGACCGAGGCGCTGGCCGAAGAGCTGAAGGACCGCGGCATCACCGTCAATGCACTGCTGCCCAGCATCATCGACACGCCGGCCAACCGCGCGGACATGCCCGATGCCGATGCCTCGCGATGGGTGCAGCCGGCGCAGCTGGCCGATGCGATCGTGTTCCTGCTTTCCGATCGCGCCAGTGCCATCACCGGCGCGCTGATTCCGGTGGTTGGCCGGGTCTGAGCGGGGCCGCGTGTCCGGACGGTCCTGGCGGGAACGCGCCGGCGCTAACCGGCCGGTGAAGCCGTAGCCGGCGGCATCGTGCCGGTCGCTTCGCCCGTGGCCGCATCCTGCTGTTCGTCGGGCAGTTGGTCGGGTTCATCGTCCGCGGCAGGCTCGGCCTGCGCCAGGTCGAATTCGGACAGCGGGCTTTCGGCCGGGCAGTCGGCATCGGGGAAGCCGAAGTCGCCGCGCAGCGCCAGGCCGCAGCTGTTGAGCTGGTCCAGGTCGCTGTCGTGTTCGCGGCATTTGCGGTCGAAGGCGCGGGCGAAGGCGTCGCGCCGCGACACGAAGTCCATGCCGCATTCGCGCTGCAGGCGCAGGCGGTCCAGGTCGTCCTGGGCCGCGTTGACGCCGTCCAGGCCGTAGCGCATGAGCTCGTCGTCCGACAGCATGCGCAGGCTGCGGTTGGGCACGGCCATCATCAGGTCGGCCACGTCCACGCTGGAGCCGTTGCGTTCCAGGTAGTCGCGCACGCGCTCGTGCACCACGCGGAGCTCGGCGTTGAGTTCGGCGCGCGTGGTGGCGGTGGAGCTCATGCGGATCAGGCGGTGGATGCCCACCTGGCCGGTAATGCGGCGCACGTCGCCGGCGCTGAGCACGAACACGCAGGCGCTGTGGCACATCGAGTCCTCGCGCACCCACAGCGTCCAGCGCGAGGCGGCGATGAAGTCGCCGGCGCGGATGGCGTCTTCCACCAGGCCGCCGGTGGAGTCCAGGTCGAGCACGCGCTTGCGGATGCCCAGGGCGTCGGCGACGCGGGTGACGCGTTCCACCAGCGCCGCGAAGTCGGAGGTGACGCGGCCGTCGTAGCGCAGGCGCAGCACGCCGCGCTCGGCGCAGCCGGCCAGCGCCGCGTCCAGCGAGTCGCGGTCGAGCGACTGCAGCGGGTCGCCGTCGCCGTGCTGCGAATAGTCCAGCGTGCAGCTGAGCCAGGCGACGTCGGGCGCAAGTGCGACCGGCGACCAGTCGATCGGGTCGGTGCGCGGATCCTTGTTCGCGGCTGGAGCGGGCTTGGCCGGCTCCGGCGCGGGCGGCTCGGGGGCCATGGGCGCGACGCTGATGGCGCCGCTTTCATCGGCGACGGGTTCCACCTTTGGCGGCGGCTCTGCGGCCGTGGCGGGCGCGGTGTCGGGCTGGCAGCCCGCGGTCGCGAGGACGAGCACCAACACGCAAGGGAGGGTTGACCAACGAGTGAGCGAACGCATGACCGAAGCCTAGCATCGCCGTCCGAACACCCTCTGAATGGGCGCGTACGGGTCGGCAGGACGTCACTGGATGGCGAGGCGCGCGGAGTGGCGGAAGGCCAGGCGCGTTGCTGTGCGAATGGTGGCTATGGGTGGACTCGAACCACCGACCTCAGCATTATGAGTGCCGCGCTCTAACCGGCTGAGCTACATAGCCACTTGGCGAAACGGCCTGTCCATTGCAGACAGGGCCGCGAATTTTGGGCCGTCGCGCCCCGGCTGTCAATCCGGCTCCGCCCCGCTTGTGGGCGTCCTCGGCGCTGTGGCAGTCTGGCTCCAGTAGATTTTTGGAGTCCGATCGTGGTCGATCCGGACGGGTACCGCCCCAACGTGGGCATCGTCCTCATGCATGCGGACGGACGGCTGTTCTGGGCCAGGCGGGTCAACCGGGACGGTTGGCAGTTTCCGCAGGGCGGCATGAACACCGACGAGACGCCGCTGGAGGCGATGTTCCGCGAGCTGCGCGAGGAGACCGGGCTGCTGCCCGAGCACGTGGACGTGCTGGGCTCGACGCCAGGCTGGCTGCGCTACCGCCTGCCGCGCCGCTGCGTGCGCCGGGGCAACCGGCCGGTGTGCATCGGCCAGAAGCAGGTGTGGTTCCTGCTGCGCATGACCTGCGAAGAGCACGAGGTCCGTCTGGACCTGACCGACAAGCCCGAGTTCGACAGCTGGCGCTGGGTGGATTTCTGGTACCCGGCCGAGCACGTGGTCAGCTTCAAGCGCGAGGTCTACGTGCGCGCCCTGCAGCACCTGGCCCCGCATGCCCGGGCCGTGGCCGGCGATACCGCCGTGCCGCCCTGCGGGGAAGGGGTTCAGGCCCTGCTGCCGCCGGTCGCCGTGAGTCGCGGGCGCCGCTGAGACGGGCCCGCCGCCGGGTCTTCGGGCCGGGGCGAGTTGACAATCATTCGCATTCAGGGTGAAATGCGAACCGTTCCCATTACGAACGGGCTGCCATGTACGTCTGCATCTGCCACGGAGTCACCGACCAGGACATTCGCCAGGCGGCGGATGCCGGCTGTGCGTCCGTGACCGAGCTGACCATGCGTACCGGCCTGGGCAGCGGCTGCGGCACCTGCAGCGAGATGGCCGGCGACATCCTGGCCGAAAGCCGCGCGGCGCGGGTGTTCCCGCTGGCGGTCTACGCGGTCGCGGCCTGACGGCCAGCGGTCTGCAAGCACCCTGCGCGGGCTCACGCCGCGGGGATGCAAACGAAAGCAATTCCTGTTTCCGCATCGATCCTTCGATGGGGCTAGGCTGGCATTCCATTCCACCCAGCGGAGGCCGCCATGAAAGGTGACGCCAAGGTCATTGCCCACCTCAACAAGGCGCTCTACAACGAGCTGATCGCGATCAACCAGTACTTCCTGCATGCCCGCATGTTCAACAACTGGGGCCTGAAGGAGCTCGGCGAGCACGAGTACAAGGAATCGATCGACGAGATGAAGCACGCCGACAAGCTGATCGAGCGCATCCTCTTTCTCGACGGCCTGCCGAACCTGCAGAACCTGGGCAAGCTCTTCATCGGCCAGTCGCCGAAGGAAGCCTTGGAGTGCGACCTGAAGCTGGAGATGCAGGCGGTGCCCGACCTCAAGGCCGGCATCATCGACTGCGAGTCGGTGCACGACTACGTGTCGCGCAAGCTGCTGGCCGACATCCTGGAGTCCGAGGAAGAGCACATCGACTGGCTGGAAACCCAGCTGGCGCTGATCGAGCGCGTGGGCGAGCAGAACTACCTGCAGTCCAAGATGGGCAGCTGACCCGCGGCCCGGAGAAGAAGAAGGAAGAAAACATACCAGGTATGTTTTTGTGGAAGGCCAGGTCTTCGCCCGGTTTCCCATAAAAACATACCTGGTATGTTTTCTTCCTTCTTCTTCTCCGGGTTCAGGCCTTTAGCAGGGCCTGCAGGGCCACGGACGCGCGGCGGAATTCGGATTCGAGTACGGCCACGGCCACGGCGGGGCGGGGCAGCACGCCCTGGCGGGCACCCAGCTCGATGCGCTTGGCGGCGGCGGACAGGGCCATGGCGCCTAGGTTGGCCGCGGCTGACTTCAGCGTGTGGGCCGGGTTGACCATCTGCGACATGTCGCCCGCGGTGGCGGCGGCTTCCAGCGCGCGCACGTGCGTGGGCGCGTCCTCCAGGAACAGGCGCACCAGGCTCAGGTATTCGTTGCCCATCACGGCACGCAGTTCTTCCACCACTTCATTGGCCAGCACCGGCGGCGGCGCCACCGGGGCATCGGCGCGGTGCTCGGCGGAGTAGGGCTCGGGAGCGGCGGGAGTCGCGAAGGCGGCCGGCGCGGGCGGCATCGCCGCGGCCGGACGCAACAGCGGGCTGGGTGCGGGCGCCGGCGCCGGGGCAGTTGGACGCGGCGGGAACGGCACCGTGGGTCGCGGCGCCATCGCCGGCGGCAGCGTGGGGCGCGGCTCCTGCACCGGCGGTGCCGGACGTGGCGCGGGTGAAGGTGCCGGGGCGGCGGGTCGTGCCAACGGCGCGGGCGAAGCCGGCTGCAGCGATGGCGTGGCCGCCACGCGCGGTGGCGACACGCCCGCGGACGGCGCTGCGGCGATGCCCGCGTCCGCGGTGGCCTTGTTCTGCAGCCAGCGCGCAATGGTCGCCTCGAGCAGGCGGCGATCCACCGGCTTGGAGAGGTAATCGTCCATGCCCGCATCCAGGCACTTCTGCCGGTCGCCGGCCATCGCATTGGCGGTCATCGCGATGATCGGCAGCCGCGGCAGGTTGTGCGCCAGTTCGTGCTGGCGCCACTCCAGCGACGCAGTGTAACCGTCTTTCACCGGCATCTGGCAGTCCATCAGCACCAGGTCCAGGTTGCCCTGCACCATGCGCTCGAGCGCCTTCTCGCCGTTGTCGGCGGTTTCGCATTGCAGGCCCAGCAGGCCGACCAGGCGCTGCGCCACCATCAGGTTCACCGGGTTGTCCTCGACCAGCAGCACGCGGCCGCGCAGGCGTCCCGCGCGCGCGGTGTTGCCATCGGCAGCGACATCGTCCATCAGCACGCGCTCGGGCATGGCGGGCTCGGTTTCTTCGATCTTCGGCGTGTTGGGCGTGGCCAGGAAGGTGCTGAGCGAACTGCGCAGTTCGTTGCCGCCGATGGTGCGCGACAGCAGCAGCGCGTTCGGGCCCTGGGTGAGCTCGGCGGCCACGGCTTCCTCGCCCTGCAGGTAGGCCACGCGCAGGTCTTCCAGCTCGGGGGTGCGGCGCAGGTTGCGGTGCAGGGCGATGGCGGTGCTGCGCACGCTGTTGAGGTCCACCAGCAGCAGGTCGAAGCTCCAGGAGCTGCCGCGGTTGAGGGTGGCGCGCAGCTTGGTCAGCGCGTCCTGGGTGGTTTCGGTCTGGCTGAGCGTGGCGCCCCAGCCCGGCGCCGACTGGCCCAGGCGCTGGCGCAGGCCGGCGTCGGTGCTCAGCAGCAGGATGCGGGCGCCGTTGAGGTCGCTGCGCTGGCCCTGGATGTCGCCGGCCGCCTTGGTCAGCGGCACCTCGAACCAGAAGGTCGAGCCGCGGCCGGGCTCGGACTCCACGCCGATGCTGCCGCCCATCAGGTCCACGATGCGCTTGCAGATCACCAGGCCCAGGCCGGTGCCGCCGTACAGCCGCGTGGTCGAGGCGTCGGCCTGGCTGAAGGCGCGGAACAGCAGCGCGTCCTTGGCAATGCCGATGCCGGTGTCGACCACTTCGAAGCGCAGCTCGTGCTGCGCGCGCGATTCGCCGCGCCGGGTGACGTTGAGCTGCACCGAGCCGCGCTCGGTGAACTTCACCGCGTTGCTGAGCAGGTTGGTCAGGATCTGGCGCAGGCGCACCGGGTCGCCGCGCACCGCCAGGCGCACGGCCGGATCCACGCTCAGGGTGAGGCGCAGTCCCTTGCTCTCGGCCGGCTTTTCCATCAGGCGGATCACCGAGTCCAGCAGTTCGCGCAGGTTGAAGCTGGTGGTCTCCAGCGCGACCTTGTTGGCCTCGAGTTTGGAATAGTCGAGGATGTCGTCGACGATGCGCTGCATCTGCCGCGCCGACGTGTACGCCGTGCGCACGATGTCGAGCTGATCGGGCTGCAGGCGCGAGCTCATCAGCAGGTCCAGCATCGGGATGATGCCGTTGAGCGGCGTGCGGATCTCGTGGCTCATCGTGGCCAGGAACTCGCCCTTGGCCATCATCGCCGACTCGGCGGCCTGCTTGGCCTCGGTCAGCTCGCGCTCCAGGCGCCGGTGCAGGGCCAGCTCTTCCTGCAGCGCGTTCACCTCGCGGGTCTGTTCGCCGGTCTGCTGCGCAGCGTGCTGCAGCGCGCGGTTTCGCAGGTGGAAGGCGCGCCAGAAGCCGGCAATGCCGGCCACCGCCAGCAGCGCCGCGATCAGCGCCAGCGACTGCCAAAGCCAGTTGTCGCTGAAATGTCCCATCGCCGCGGCGGCAGCGGCACCCGCGGCGCCGGCGATGGCCAGCCACCGGACGATCAGCGCGTCGTTGGGCTTGGGCATCTCCGGCAGCATGTCAGAGCACCGCCTGCTGGAAGTCGAACTCCATGTCACGCTCGGCCTGTTGCACCAGGTTGCCCTGGATGAAGTCGATGCCGCTCATCCACAGCGTGGCCGCGGCCTGCGCGTCCTCCACGCCGTGGCCGATCACTTCCAGGCCGCGGCGGTGCGCGCGGTCGATCAGCACCTTGAGCTCGTCGCGCAGCGCGGGTGTGAGCGAGTTGGTGGTGTACTTGCGCGCCAGCTTCACGAAGCCCAGCGGCAGCTGGTCGAGCAGGTTCTCGGCATGCTGGCCTGCCTCGAACTGGCTCAGGCAGAACTGCACGCCATCGGCCACCATCGCGTCGCAGAACTGGCGCACGGTGCCGGCATGGATGGCGGCATCTTCCAGCCGCAGCTCCATCACCACGGCGGTGCCCGGCACGTCGTGCGCCACCAGTTCGGACTTGAGCCAGGTGGCCTGGCCCGGGTCGGCCAGCGTGAGCGCACTCTGGGTGATGAACAGGCGCAGCGGCCGGCCGTCGGCGCGGCGGTCGCGGATCAGCTTCAGCGAGGCCTGCAGCACCCAGCGGTCGATGTCGAGGATGAAGTCGCCGCGCTCGGCAAGCGGGATCACCTCGGCGGCCGGGATCAGCTTGCCGCTGGCGTCGCGCAGGCGCAGCAGCACCTGGTACTGCGAGTCGTCGCTGCCGGCCACCGCCACCACCGGCTGGTAGAGCAGCTCCAGGCTGTTGAGCGCGATCGCCTCGCGGATGCTGTTGACCAGCGCGGCCTCGCGCACGGCTTCGGTCGGCTTGACCGGCTCGTAGCGCTTGATGCCCTTCTCGCTGGTGCGCGCCTCGCGCGCCATGCGCTCGGCGGCGTTGAGCAGGTCGCCGGCCTCGCCGAAGGGATGCCGTAGCGAGCAGATGCCCACCGACACGCGCAGCCGCAGCGGATGCCCCTGCACGTTGAACGGATGCTGCACCAGGGCGCCGCGCAGCTGCGCCGCCAGCGCTTCCAGGCCGGCCTCGTCGCGCTCGCGGTCCAGGATCAGGTAGCTGCCGTCGCCGAAGCGCGCGGCCGGCGTCGGTTCGGCGCGTTCGCCCAGCAGTTTGCCCACGCCGGCCAGCAGCTGCTCCAGCGCGGTCAGGCCCAGGCGGTCGCGCAGCAGGTTCACGCTTTCGATTTCCAGGAACAGCACGCCGCCGGCGCTGCGCTCGGCCGAATCGGCCAGCAGGTACTCGAGGTTTTCCAGCAGCTCGCTGCGCGGATACAGGCCGGTCTGCGCGTTCTTGCCGCCGCGGCGCGCGCGCCGGGCCTCCAGCGCACGATGGCGGGTGACGCGATTCTGCACCGCGGCGATCAGGTGCTTGGGCCGCACCGGCTTGGAAATGAAGTCGTCGCCGCCGGCCTCGAGCGCGTCGAAGTGGCGGTCCTGGTCCACTTCGCCCGACAGGAACACAATGGGCGTGTGCAGGAAGGGCTCCTGGTCGCGGATCAGCACGGTCAGCTCGATGCCGTTGGCGTGCGGCATGTGCAGGTCCATCAGGATCAGGTCGGGCAGGAACTGGTGCAGGGACTGCAGCACGTCCAGCGCCTCGAGCACCACGCGGGTTTCCATGCCGGCGTTGCGCAGGATGCTTTCGGCGAACATGGCCTGGTTGCGGTCGTCCTCGACGATCAGCACGCGGTAGGGCGCATCGCTGCCGGGATTGAGCAGCAGCGACAGGCGCTTGAGCACGTCGGCGGCGCCGTTGGGTTCCACCACCAGGGCATCCACGCCGGCGCGGCGCGCGGTGAGGCGCAGGTTGATGTCGTCGGCCTGCGACAGCGCCACCAGCAGCAGGGCCTGCTGGCTGCGCTCGCGCGCCTCGCGCACGGTCTGGCCGATGGCTTCGAGCTGGTCGCTGAAATGCGCGTCCACCAGCGTGAGGTGTGCGGGAATCGCGCCCAGCAGTTCGGTCAGTTCCTCGGCCGATTCCAGCAGCTCCACCTCGTAGCCCAGGGCTTCCATGCGCTGGTCGAGTTCCAGCGACAGCGGATCGTGGTGGGTGAGGTGGTAAACCCGGATGCCGGCGACCACCGGCGGCGGATTGGGCGTGGACTCGTTCATGGCGGTAACCCTGGGGCGGGGCGTGGCCGGCGGTGCCGCAGCCGGTGCCAGCGACGGAGCAGGTGCAGGCGGGGAAGGGGGTGCGGGAGCGGGCCGCGGCGGTTCGGCGATGCGGGCCGGCACGGTGTCGCGCGGAACGTAGGGATCCAGCGCGGCCGGGGCCTCGTCGAACACCATCGGCGCGTAGCTGCCCGCTTCACCGGCATAGGCCACTTCGGCCTCGGGCGCGGGAGCCGCGGCCACGCGGTCGGCCACGGGCGCGTCATCGCCCCAGCGGCGCCAGTAATTGGCGGGCGGTGTTTCGGCGCGGCCGCCGTGGTCCACCTGGCGGGTGACCGGCGCATCGGGCGCGGCGGCGTCGGAGTTCATCGGCACGGCCGCGCCGATGTCCTCGACCAGGTGCCACAGGCGTTCGCCCAGGCCCGGATCGGGCAGGGCCTGCTGTTCCAGGGTGTCGCCCAGCAGCGTCTGCATCAGTGCGAAGTGGCCGCTGGCCGCGTCCAGGCCGTGGCGGCCGCAGGCGTCGCCAAGGAAACGCGCGTCGTCGTGCATCAGCGACAGGCCGTTGATGTCCCAGCCATCCTGCAGGAAACGGTGCAGCCGGCGGCCGATCACTTCCACCCGGCGCGGCAGCAGGCGCAGGAATGCGTGGCGGTGTTCGGCGAGTCTGGACTCGTCGTGCGGATTCATCGCGGGGCCCCCGGTTGGCCTTGGATTATGCCCCCCGGGGCGGCGGCTGTCAGGGTGCCGCACGGCAGGGGCCACGGCGAGCGCCGCGGCGCGTGTGCAGCCGACAGCGAGGACGCGGTCAGGCGGGCTTCGCGCCGGCCGGCAGGCGCAGCGCGGCCGCGCGGCGGAACAGCCAGCGCGCCACCACGAACACCACTAGCGCGATCAGCGCCAGCATGCCCAGCAGCACGCCCAGCGCGATGAAGGGATGCGTGAACACCAGGGCCATCGCGCCGACGGCGGCCGCGTCCTCGCCCGCCGAGGCGGTCCAGTTCGACATCGGCTCGGGCGAGGCATTGATCATCGCCCGCGTGCCCGACTTCACCAGGTGCGTGGCCAGGGCTGCGCCCGCGCCAAGGGTGAGCGCACCTGCGCCCAGCTGGCCGTCGTCGGACAGCGTGGCCGCGGCCAGGAAGGCGCCGGCCGGCACCCGGGCCAGCGTCTGCAGCAGGTCCCAGCCCGAGTCCACGCCGGGAATCTTGTCGGCCGAGAACTCGACCAGGGCCAGCGCGCCCGCAGTTCCCAGCACCCAGGGCGAGGTCGTGACGGCCAGCGCCGAAGGCAGCTCGACCCAGCCCATCAGGCCGGCCAGGCCGACCCCGAACACCGTGAAATAGGCCCGCACGCCGGCCAGGCAGGCCAGGGCAAGTCCCAGGGCGAAAACGTGGGCTTCGGTCATCTTGCACTCCCGGAGGGTGACGCAGTTCACAGTATAGTGACGCCGCGCCTTGACGCTGGCTGAGCATCGGGGCCTGATGCCTATCCCCCCGATGCACCCCATCTTATGAGTTCGCCCGCGCCCGACAAGCCCCGCTTCGTCATCGTCCCGCACCGCCCGCATGTGCGGGTGCTGCTGGCGCTGGGCCTGGGGCTGTGGCTGCTGAGCCTGGTGGCCGTGGGCTACTGGGCCTCGAGCCGGGCCGCGCCGGGCCTGGCCAAGGCGCGCGCCGAACTGGCGCTCACGGCCAAGCGGGCCACCGAGGCCGAAGCCCTGGTCAAGCAGCTCAAGCAGCGCGTCGCTACCCTGGGCCGCAGCGACCAGATCAGCCGCAGCGCCAACACCGAACTGCAGGCCAGCCTGGCCGAGCGCGAAGAGGAAGTGTCCGGCCTGCGCGCCGACGTCGCCTTCTACGAGCGCCTGGTCGGCGCCACCGGCCAGCGTCGCGGCCTGAGCGTGCACGAGGCCTTCTTCACGCCGGAAGAAGGCGGCACGTGGCGCTACACGATCACCCTGACCCAGAACCTCAACCGCGGCGCCATCAGCAAGGGCGAAGCGCGGGTGTCGGTGGAGGGCGTGAGTGGAGGTCGCCTGCGCAGCCTGCGCTGGGACGACCTGGTGCAGAAGCCGGGCGCACCCGGCCAGCCGTTTTCGTTCCGCTATTTCCAGCAGCTCGAAGGCAGCGTGGTGCTGCCCGAGGGCTTCACCCCCCAACGCGTCCGGGTGCAGCTGCGCTCGGACGGCAGCACCGTGGACCAGGCCTTTCCCTGGCAGGCCGAAGCGCCACGAGGAGAATGAGATGTTCGGCAACGACAAGCACAAATCCCCCCGCGGCGGCCATGCCGTCGAAACCCTGATCGGCCCGCACGCGGTGATCCGCGGCGACATCGCCTTCTCCGGCGGCCTGTACGTGGAAGGCACCATCCACGGCAAGGTCACCGCCGAAGACGGCACGGCGGCAGTGATCACCATCGCCGACAATGGCCATATCGAAGGTGAGGTTCGCGCGCCGGTGGTGGTGATCAATGGCCGCATGACCGGCGACGTGCATGCCGGCGAGCGCATCGAGCTGGCCGCGCATGCGCGGGTGTCGGGCAACGTGCACTACAAGGTGGTCGAGATGGCCGCGGGTGCGGTCATCACCGGCCGCCTGATCCATGCCGATGCGCCGATGGCCCAGCTCACCGGGCCCGAACCGGCCGTGGTGGCCCGGCTCAAGACCAAGGCCGAGGCGCAGGAAGCTTGAATACGGCCGCGCCAGCGCCCATCTTGGCAGGCATGGATCCCACGCCCAGCTACCAGACCCTCGATGCCCCGCTCGAGTTCACCGCCGCCGCGGCCGCCAAGGTCGCGTCCCTGATCGCCGAAGAGGGCAATCCGGGGCTGAAGCTTCGTGTCTACATCAGCGGTGGCGGCTGCTCGGGCTTCCAGTACGGCTTCGAGTTCGACGAGCAGCAGGGCGAGGACGACCTGGCCCTGCAGCGCGACGGCGTCACCCTGCTGGTGGATCCGCTGAGCCTGCAGTACCTGATGGGTGCCGAGGTGGACTACCGCGAAAGCCTGCAGGGCGCGCAGTTCGTGATCCGCAACCCCAACGCCAAGACCACCTGCGGCTGCGGCAGCAGCTTCTCGGCCTGAGCCCCCGCGCTTGGGCGCCACGCCTCCCGGCTACGCTTTCCGCGGTCCGGGCCTGGACCGGTCCGAGCTGCTGCGCGAACGCCCCGACGACCTGCGCGCGCGTTGGGCCAACGCCCGCGTGATGGTGGTGGACGCCGACGGCCACGCCCGCTTCGGCGGCACGGCCGACGCCCCCGAATTCCCCACCGGGGCCCAGCTGCTGTCCGAGCTGCCCGAGGCGGCGAGTTTCCTGGGCATGTCCGACGACGGAGCCTGGTTCGCGCTGGCGCACGAAGCGGTTCCCGATGCGCTGCCCGGCAAGCTCGACCTGCGCAGCGCCGCCCACCAGTGGCCGGCGCTGGAGGCCGCGGCCCTGGCCGAGGCGCGCTCGCTGCTGTTCTGGCAGCAGCGCAATCGCTTCTGCGGCGGCTGCGGCCATGCGCTGGGCCTGTGCAAGGGCGGCTGGTGCTGCCGCTGCGGCAACTGCGGCCTGGAACATTACCCGCGCACCGACCCGGCCATCATCGTCGCGGTCAGCGATGGCCCGCGCCTGCTGCTGGGCCGCCAGGCGAGCTGGCCCGCGAAACGTTTCTCGGTGCTGGCGGGCTTCGTCGAGCCGGGCGAGTCGCTGGAGCAGGCGGTCTCGCGCGAGGTGATGGAGGAGGCCGGCGTGCCGGTGCTCGAATGCACCTACGCCGCGTCGCAGCCCTGGCCGTTTCCGGCCGCGCTGATGATCGGCTTCCATGCCCAGGGCCTGCCGCTGGATCCGGTGGTGGGCGACGAACTGGAGCAGGCGCGCTGGTTCACGCTGGGCCAGATCGAGGCAGAAATCGCCGCCGGCACGCTGCTGCTGTCGCCCAGGCTGTCGATCGCACGCTGGCTGATCGACGACTGGATGGAACGCACCCGCGCCGCGCAGGACGCGCCCCCGCCCGGACTGTGAGCTTCTGGCCGCGGCGGATTCGGGGATAGAATCGGGCCATGTCCGCCGCGCTCATCGCCGTCGTCGTTTCACTGTTGCTGGGGCACCTGGTGCCGTCGCTGCCGCTGCTGCGGCGCTACGACTGGTTCATCGGCTGGCTGCACTGGCTGGGTCGTCAGACCGTCGGCGGTGAATGGCCCAACCGCATCGGCCTGCTGATCGCCGTCGGCCTGCCGCTGCTGGCCGTGGGCGCGGCGCAGTACCTGATCGACGACCTCTGGTACGGGCTGCCGGCCTTCTTGTTCGCACTGCTGGTGCTGCTCTACACCTGGGGCCCGCGCGACCTCAACCTGGACGTGGAAGCGGTGATCGACGCGCGTGACCCCGAGGCGCGCCGCGCCGCCGCGGTGGCGCTGTTCCCCGAAGGCGGCGAGCCGGTGGTGGAAGGCCCGACCCTGGTGGCGTCGGTGTTCCGCTGTGCACTGTGGCGCTGGTTCGGCGTGCTGTTCTGGTTCCTGGTGGCGGGCGCCGTGGGCGCGCTGGGCTACCGCCTGATCGCGCTGTGCGCGCAGGGCGAGGCGCGCCGCAGCCTGCCGGCGGGCCAGCAGGGCATCGCGCGCACGGCGCTGGCCGTGCTGAACTGGCCGGTGGCGCAGCTGATGACCTTCGCGCTGGCCCTGGCCGCCGACTTCGACCGCGTGCTTAGCGCCTGGCGCGACTGGCACGCGCAGGGCATGCGCCTGGACCTGGGTTTCCTCGACGCCGCCGCCCGCGCGTCGGTCGCCAGCGAACTGGCCGAAGAAGACGCCTACGCCGTCGATGGCCCCGCGCAGGCGCCGGACCTGCTGGAACTGCGCGACGCCATGAGCCTGGTGTGGCGCATCCTGCTGCTGTGGCTCGGCGTGCTGGCGCTGTTCGTGCTGGCGGGCTGGGCGACCTGAGGACTCAGAGCTTTTCTGCCGCGGATAAAATCTGAAGACGAGCAATCAACGTGGATAAAGCATCAGGAGAAATTTTTGCGGGTTGCCCGCAGCATCCCCATCTTTCTGTTGCGCTACTGCTCTATCCGCGTGTTTTTGATTTCAGATCAGATTTTATCCGCGTCAAAAATCACCCACTCCACCCACCCCGGAGCCCCCATGTCCACGAGTTCGTCCACCTGCCCGGAATGCCAGGGCCAGCGCGTCTACCGCCAGGGCGGCATCAGCGCCGGCGGCGGCTACGCGCCCAACTACCTGGCCAAGCTGGGCTCGATGTGGCGCGCCCCGAAGTTCACCATCGCCGTCTGCGCCGACTGCGGGCTCACCCGTTTCTACGCCTCGCCCGAAGCGCGCGCGAAACTCGGCGACAATTCGGCGTGGCGGCGGGGGTGAAAAGCGGTTGGACGCGGATAAAATCTGAAAGGCACGCGGATAAAGCAAAAACAGGAAGGGGTGCCGTGGCTCCCCAGGTGGGGTAACGCACTGTCGCCTGACTGACCTTCTTTGCTCTATCCGCGTGTCTTTTAGATTTTATCCGCGTCAAAAAAACACCCCGATCAGGCCCGGTCCCCGCGCAGCTGCCGCACGGTGGCCTCAAGCGCCTCGGCGGTGGCGGTGGCGCCGGGCACGGGCGGGGCGGCGACGACTTCGATGTGGGCGCGGAAGCGTCGCGGCAGGCGCAGGCGGCGCATGCGCGAGCCCTGGCGGCTCCACATGCTGTCCCACATGCCCTTGAGCGCCATCGGCACCACTGGCACGGCGCGGCGTTCCAAGATCTTTTCGACGCCGCCCTTGAAGGCCGCGATCTGGCCGTCCTTGGTCAGGGCGCCCTCCGGGAAGATGCACACCAGCTCGCCGTCGGCCAGCGCCGCGTCAACCTCGTCGAAGGCCTTCTGCATCAGCTCGGGGTCTTCGCGCGCGCCGGCGATGGGAATGGCCTTGGCAGTCCGGAAGATCCAGCTCATCACCGGGATCTGGAAAATCTTGTAGTACATGACGAAGCGGATCGGGCGCGGCACCGAGGCGCTGATGATCAGCGCGTCCATGTAGCTGACGTGGTTGCACACCAGCAGGGCCGGGCCGTCGTCGGGCACGTGCTCCTCGACGCCTTCGGTGCGCACGCGGTAGAGCGTGCGCACGTACAGCCAGGCCAGGAAACGCATGAAGAATTCGGGAACGATGCTGAAGATCCACAGCGTGACCAGCGCGTTCGCTACGGCAAGCGCCAGGAACACCTCCGGGATGGACCAGCCCAGGAATCGCTGCACCGCGATGCCAACGCCGGCCGCCAGAACGATGAACAAAGCATTCTGGATGTTGACGCCAGCGATCACCCGCGAAAGTTCGCCGCGCGGCGTGCGGCTCTGAACCAGCGCGAACAGCGGCACGATGAAGAGACCGGCGAACAGGCCGATCAAGGTGAGGTCCGCCATGATCCGGAAGCTGCCGGCGCTGGCGACGAACGCGCCGATGTCCAGACCGGAGACCGGCGCGGCGCCTGGCCTTGCGAAGTAGAGATCGGCGCAGAATACGGTGATGCCCAGGGCACCCATCGGCACCAGCCCGATCTCCACCGTGCGGCCCGAGAGTTTTTCGCACAGCAGCGAGCCGATACCGGTGCCGATCGAGAACAAAACAAAGGCGAACAGGTACAGCGACTGCGAACCGCCGAGGTTCACCACGGCATAGGTCGGTAGCTGCGCGGTAAGTACCGTGCCGACGAACCAGAACCACGATATGCCGAGGATGGCATTGCGAACCGCGGGCTGCTTGCGCGACAGGCGGATGACGTTGATCGACTCCGGGATCGGATTCCAGCGCACCTTCAGCTCGGGCACCGTCGACGGCACTGGAGGCACGGCGCGGCTGACCAGGTTGCCAAGCACGGCCAACGCAATCACGGTACCGCCCGCGACCCATAGTGCCGAAGGCGCCGACGTTTCCTGAATCAACAGCCCGCCGCAGATCATGCCCAGGAGGATGAACATGGACGTTCCCGTCTCGACCAGGCCGTTGCCGCCCGTGAGCTCCTCGGGCTTGAGAACGTGCGGCAGGATCGAATACTTCACGGGTCCGAACAGCGTGGACTGCACGCCAGTGGCGAACAGTGCGACCAGCAGGATGGTCAGGTTCTGCGTCACGAACCCGACCGCCGCCACGGACATGATCACGATCTCCATCATCGTTGTGATGCGGATCAGGCGCGCCTTGTCGAGCTTCTCGGCAATCTGCCCCGCCGTCGCCGAGAACAGGAAGTAGGGAAGGATGAACAGCGCCGGCGCGAGGTTCGCATACAGCGTGCGCTCTTCCTGGCTGGCGCCCATGTAGAACAGCAGGCCGATGATGGCCTGCCGGTAGACGTTGTCGTTGAACGCGCCCAGCGATTGCGTCGCGAAGTAGGGCAGGAAGCGGCGCTGCCTGAGCAGGTCGAACTGGTTGTGGGCCATGGATCCCCCGGAAGCGATGCCCGGAGCCTACCAGCGGGCACTTGCTCCGACTAGCGCGGGTGGCGGCTTGGCGTCATGCGTGACGCCAGCGCCGGCCGCGAAGGCAAAAAAAGAGGGGCCGGTCACCCGGCCCCTCCGATAGTCCAACGTGGCCGCAGATCAGAACTGCTTCTGCACGTTCACCCCGAAGCCGTTGTCGGTCTGCCCGCTGTCGCCGACCTGGCCGCGGTACTCCACGCCCCAGCTCCAGCCGCTGTCGAGGTCGAACAGGGCGCCGAGGCCCACCACGAAGCGGTTGTTGTCGAAGTCCGTCGCCGACAGCCCGAACACCGGGCCACCGATCAGGTCGGCGTAGCGCACCAGGGCGTCGGACCGACCGCTGAAGTCGTGCTGGTACTCCATGCGCAGCTGCGGCGTGAAGCGGCCCCAGTCACGCTCGAGCTGCCAGTCGATGCGCAGGCCGAGGTTGCCGGTGGTGGTGTCCACGTCCATCGCGCCGTAGCTGAGCGCGTAGATCGGATCGCCGGTCTCGGTGTACGGATCGAGCTCGGCCTTGGCCACCTCGAAGCGGGCGTAGGGCGTGAACAGCATCGTGTCGCGCACGATGTCCATGCCCACCGACACCGAGGCGAACCACTGGTCGCCGTCGCGCTGGCCGTTGACCAGGTTGCCGTTGGCCGTCACGTAGCGGCGCAGGTCGTAGTCGATCTGCTGGAAGCCCAGCAGCGAGTCCACGAACACGCGGCCCGGGTGGTAGCTCGAGTACAGCGCCACCGTGCGGGCATCGCCATCCACGCGGCTGCCGCGGTCGCCGACGGCGTTTTCGTCCTTGCCGTAGCCGATGCCGCCGCCGATCACCCAGTCCGCGCTGAGGCGGTAGTCGAGGCCGGCGCTGAGGCCATCGGTCTCGAAGTCGATGTCGGCACCGCCGTTGCGGCCGTCCTGGCTGCCCGAGCGGATCATGCCGCCGATCCAGCTGCCCATCGGGCCGCCTTCGCCGGCGTCACCGGTGGCCTGGTTGGTCATGGACGAACCCGCCGCCCCGTTGCCGCCCCGGAAGCCGTTGGTCTGCGGGTTGCACGGATCCACGCTGCGGCCCACCAGCGGCTCGATGCACGGGCGGTCGAGCGCGAAGCTCAGCCCGTTCGCGAACCCGCCCTGGCCGCCGTCGTGCAGCTGCTCGAGCCGGCGCTGGAAGTTGTTGATCTGGCCGGTGGCAAAGCGGCGGGTCGACTCGACCTGCGCGTCCACCAGGCCACGCACTTCCTCGTCCTGCGACGGATCCGGGCGCGGCTGCACGGTGATGGTCACCGTGGCCTCGGCCGAGGTGGTGAAGGCGTTGGACAGCGTGTAGCGCACCACCGCGGTTCCGGCGAAGGCCGGGGCCGGGGTGAAGGTGAGCACGTAGCTGCCGCCCGCGCCCGCGGCCACCGAGGTCGTGCCCGAGCCCGCCGGGCTCAGCGCCACCACGTTGGCACCGGTGAACGGACCACCTGCGGCGCCGCTGGTCAGCACCACCTGCACCGGCGTGGCCGGCAGCGTGGTCGCCGTCAGGTTGGTCGGCACCGGCAGCGGGTTCACCGTCACCGTCACCGTGGCCGGGGCCGAGCTGCCGCCCGGGCCGGACGCGATGTAGGTGAAGCTGACGGTCGGCGAGGCGACGGTCGGCGCCGTGTAGGTGATGTCCAGCCCCGACACCACCGCCGTGCCCTGTGCCGGCGGCGTGGCGATGCTTATGCTGGTGATGGGCGCGATGCTGACATCGTTGGCCGTCACCGGGATGGTCACCGACTGGCCGGCCAGCACCACCGCGGTGTCGTTGCTCGCCACCGGCGGCGCGAACACGATCTCGAGGGTGTAGGCCTGCGAAACGGTGGCGGCGGTGCCGGCCGTGCTGTCGGTGGCGGTGATGGTGGCGTTGAACGTGCCCTGCGTGGTCGGCGTGCCGCTGAGCGTGCCGGTGGCCGAGAGGCTCAGGCCGCCCGGCAGTGCGCCGGCGGTGACCGCGTAGCTGTAGGGCGCGATGCCGCCGCTGGTGGACAGCGTCTGGCTGTAGGCCACGCCCACCGTGCCCGAGGGCAGGGTGGCCGGAGTCAGCGTCAGCGCCGGCACCGCGATCACCACGGTGTAGGCGCGGGTGCCGCTCTGGCCGTTGGCATCGGTGGCGGTGACGCTGAAGCCGAAGCTGCCGCTTTCGGTCGGCGTACCGCTGAGCGCACCGCCCGTCGACAGGCTCAGGCCGGTCGGCAGGGTGCCCGCGCTGACCGCGAACGTGTACGGGCCTACGGCGCCGCTGGCCGAGATCGTTTCCGCGTAGGCCTGGCCGGCGGTGCCGTCGGGCAGCGCGGTCGGCGCGACCACGATGCTCGGGGCCGGCACGTCCAGCGTGTAGTTCTGCGCGATCGAGAACGGCGCACCTGCGCCGGTGAGTCCGGTGTCGGTGGCGGTGACGGTGATCGCGTAGCTGCCCGGCACGGTCGGCGTGCCCGACAGCGTGTTGCCGCTGAAGCTCACGCCCGCCGGCAGCGTGCCGGTGAGCGCGTAGCTGTACGGACCCGGGCTGCCGCCGGCGGTGAAGGCCTGCGAGTAGGCCGCACCATAAGGCGCGGTCAGCGTGCCGGCCGCCGGCGTCAGCGTCAGCACCGGCGCATCCACCACCAGGGTGTAGGCGCGGGCACCGGTCTGGCCATTGGCGTCGGTGGCGGTGATCGTCACGTTGAAGGTGCCGACCTGGGTAGCCGTGCCCGAAATCGTGTCACCGCTGAAGCTCAAGCCCGTCGGCAGGCTGCCTGCCGTGATCGCGAAGCCATACGGGCCCACGCCGCCGCTGGCGCTGACGGTCTGCGAGTAGGCAGTGCCTGCCACCGGATCCGGCAGCGTGGCCGGATCGACCACGATGGTCGGTGCCGGCACGTCCAGCGTGTAGTTCTGCGCGATCGAGAACGGCGCGCCGACACCCGTGAGCCCGGTATCGGTGGCGGTGACGGTGATCGCGTAGCTGCCCGGTACGGTCGGCGTGCCCGACAGCGTGTTGCCGCTGAAGCTCACGCCCGCCGGCAGCGTGCCGGTGAGCGCATAGCTGTACGGACCCGGGCTGCCGCCGGCGGTGAAGGCCTGCGAGTAGGCCGCACCATAAGGCGCGGTCAGCGTGCCGGCCGCCGGCGTCAGCGTCAGCACTGGCGCATCCACCACCAGGGTGTAGGCGCGGGCACCGGTCTGGCCATTGGCATCGGTGGCGGTGATCGTCACGTTGAAGGTGCCGACCTGGGTGGCCGTGCCCGAAACCGTATCGCCGCTGAAACTCAGACCCGCGGGCAGACTGCCTGCCGTGATCGCGAAGCCATACGGGCCCACGCCGCCGCTGGCGCTGACGGTCTGCGAGTAGGCAGTGCCGGCCACCGGATCCGGCAGCGTGGCCGGATTGACCACGATGGTCGGGGCCGGCACGTTGATGGTGTAGTTCTGCGCGACGGTGAACGGCGCGCCGGCACCGGTGGAACCGGTGTCGGTAGCGGTGATCGTGAAGCTGTAGCTGCCCGGCGCCGTCGGCGTGCCCGACACCGTGTTGCCGCTGAATGCCACGCCCGGAGGCAGCGAGCCGGTCTGCACATACGTGTAGGGACCGATGCCACCGCTGGCGGTGAAGGCCTGCGAGTACGCCGCGCCGTAGGGCGCGGTGAAGGTGCCGGACGCCGGCGCCAGCGACAGGCCCGGACCCGCGACCGTCAGCGTGAACGGCTGGCCGACGGTGAACGGACCATTGCCCGTGCTGCTGTCGGTGGCCGAGGCGTTGAGGTTGAAGCTGCCCGCCTGGGTCGGCGTGCCCGACACGGTGACGCTGGTGGCGGTGGTGCCCGAGATGGACACGCCCGCCGGCAGGTTGGTGACCTGGAAGCCGCTGTACGGCGCCGCGCCACCCGACCAGGTAAAGGTCTGCGTGTACGGCGTGCCCACCGTGGCCGCGAAGCCGCCGCTGGCCGTGACCGTGATCACCGGGTCGCTCACCGTCACCGACACCAGGGCCGAGCCCGATGCGCCGCCGGAGTTGGTGGCGATGTAGGTGAAGCTGTCGGCGCCGGCGTAGCCCGGATTGGGCTGATAGGTGATGGTGGTGCCGGCGGTGACCGCGCTGCCGTTGCTGGCCGCCGAGCCGATCACCGACGTTGCCGCGCCGCCGCTGAGGTTGAGCGGCACCGGCGTCGGGCCGGCGTTGTAGGGCACGGTGATGGACACCGGTCCGGCGATCGGGGGCACGTCAACGATCTCGATCGTGTAGGCCTGCGTGGCCGTGTACGGCCCGGTGCCCGTGCTGCTGTCGGTGGCGGTGAGACTGAAGTTGAAGGTACCCAGCGCCGACGGCGTCCCGGAGATCAGGCCCGAGGCGGGATTGACCGAGAGGCCGCCCGGCAGCGCACCCGCGGTGACCGCATAGGAATACGGCGACGTGCCGCCGGAGGCCGCCGTGACCGGCGCCGAATACGCCGCGCCGAGCGTGCCGTCGGCCAGCGTGGTGGCCGGCAGCGAAACGGTCGGCGGTGCGATGACCACCGTGTAGGCGCGGCTGCCCGCGAACGGACCCGGGGCCCCGCTGCTGTCGGTGGCGGTGACGGTGAAGTTGAACGTGCCGCCCGCGGTGGGCGTTCCGGACAGCGTGCCGCCCGGTGCCAGCGTCAGTCCGGCCGGCACTGCGCCGGCGGTCACCGCGAAGGTATAGGGTGCGGTTCCGCCCGCGGCGGTGAACACCTGCGAATACGCGGCCGCGACCGTGCCGTTGGACGCGGTGACCGGATTGACGGTGACCGGCACGTCGTCATTGGTGATGGTGCCTACGCCGCGGGTGTCGGCGATGCTGGCGTTGCTGGCGCCGCTGAGGTCGACGTTGAAGGTTTCGTTCGCCTCGGGCACGGTATCGCCGGTCACGAAGACGGAGACGGCCAGCGCCGTCTGGCCGGCGGTGAACAGCAGCCCGCCGCTGAGGGAGGTGTAATCCCCCGGCGCCACCGCGGTGCCATCGGAGGTGGCGTAGTTCACGGTGACGTTCTGGCCGCTGGGCGCGCTGAGCGTGACCGTGAAGTTGGCGTTGACCGTGCCCGCGTTGCCTTCGGTGACGGTGACGTCGTTGATGCTCAGCGACGGCTGCGGATCGTCATTGACGATCGTGCCCACGCCCTGGCCGTCGGAGACCAGCGCGCCGACCACGTTGGTGACATTGGCGAAGAAGGACTCGTTGTTCTCGTTGAGCGTGTCGCCGTTCACCAGCACGGTGAAGCTGTAGGTGCTGCTGCCGGCCGGGATGGTCTGGCCGGTGAGGCTGTTGGCCACGTAGTCGATGCCTGCGGTGGCGGTGCCGTTGGCGGTGGCGATGTCGAACGTGACGCCGCCGGCGCCGGCCGGGGCCGTCAGGCTGACGGTAAAGGTGGCGTTGCTGGTGCCGGCATTGCCTTCGCTGATCGAGACGTCGTTGATGTTCAGCGAGGGCAGGTCGTCGTTGGTGATCGTGCCGGTCGCCGAGGCCGGCGCGCCGACGACGTAGTTGGCGCCTGCCGCCAGGGTCAGGATCACGGTCTCGTCGGGTTCGGTGGTGGAGTCCGCGGTTGGATTCACCGTCACGGTGGCGGTGGTGTTGCCGGCGGCGATGTTCACCGGCGAGGTCACGGCGGCATAGTCGGTGCCGGAGGTGGCGGTGCCGCCGACGGTGTAGTTGACCGACAGGGCCACCGGGGACGGCTGGTCGAGGGTGAAGGTGTAGACCAGGTTGGGCGCGCCGTCCTCATTGACGCTGGCCGGGGCCACGGCCACCGATACCACCGGCACGTCGTCGTTGGCGATGGTGCCGGTGGCGCTGGACGTGGCGCCGATCGTGTAACCGCTGCCCGAGGCCAGGGTGACGGTGGCCGTTTCATTCGGCTCGACCGTGGTGTCGCCGGTGGGGTCCAGGGTGAGCGTGCCGGTGGTCGCACCGGCCAGGATCGTCACCGAAGCGGCGGCGCCGGTGTAATCGACGCCGGACGTGGCGGTGCCCGACAGGGTGAGGTTCACCGTGGTGTTGGCCGCCACGGGCGTGCTGCTGGTGACGGTGTAGACCAGGTTGTCGGGGCCATTCTCGGCAACGCTGGCCGGATTCACCGCAATGGTCATGCTGGGCAGTGCGGTGACATTGATGGTCAGCGGCACCAGGGTGAAGAAGTTGCAGCCCGGGCAGGTCGGGTCGGTGGTGCTGTCATCCACCACCAGCACGACGTTGGAGCTGCCGGAAGTCGCCGGCGTACCGGTCAGCAGGCCCGAGGAAGACAGCGAGACGCCGCCCGGCAGGGCGCCGCTGCTGATGGAGAAACTGTAGGGCGCCGTGCCGCCCAGGCCGGTGAGCTGCTGGTTGGCAGGCACGCCGACGCCCAGGGTGGTGGGCGAGGGGCTGACGGTCATCACCGGCGCCGCGATCGTGCCGCCGTAGGTCTTGAGGGTGAAGGCGCCGGTCGAATCTTCGGCGCGGACGGTGAAGGTGAAGGGGGTGCGCTGGGTGGGCGTGCCGGAGATCGTCGCGCCGGCCAGGGTCAGGCCCGCCGGCAGCGTGCCGGAGTCCAGGGTGAAGGTGTAGGGCGCGGTACCGCCGCTGGCGCTGAGCGTCTGGCTGAAGGGCACGCCGACCTGCAGGGCGATGGCCGCCGGCGCCACCACGATCGGGGACGTGGGCGCCGAGATCGTCATCACCACGCGCACGCGGCCGCCGTTCTCGTCGAAGAATTCGAAGAAGTCGCTGGTGGTGGCCGACCCGTCGTGGGTGTAGGTCACGAAGATGTCGTAGTCCGCCGGCGGCGTGAACAGCTCGCCCAGCACGGCGGTGCCGTTGGCCGGCGGGAAGGGCACGGGGCCCACGCCGGGGCCGAAGAAATCCAGGCAGTCGTTGAGGTCGATTTGCACCGAGCCGCCATTGGCCACGGTGGCGCTCTGCTGGGGGCAGAGCAGCGACGTGTGCTGGGCGGAGGCGGGGCTGGTCCAACCCAGGCCGGCGATGATCAGCAGGACGAGGGCGACGACGTGCATCAGCCCGCCACGGACGATGGATTGAGCTTGCATGGTGCGATTTCCCCTGGAGACGACGGCGAGAGGCCACGGACCTTCAGGACGCGGCCGGCAACGGGGTCAACGCAGTCCCCCCCGTCCAGCGGCCAGATTAATCTCGGGCTGGGGGCCGCGCCAGCGGCAGCGCAGCAATGCCGCGCGTGGCCGGGTTCGCGTGCCCATCCCGTTGCGCCATCGGATGCTTGAATTGGCCCGGCCGTGCCGGCAAAGTGCCCGGAGGGGCGACAGGGCATTCAGGCCGGTCCGCGCAACGCGGCAGCAGGCACAGGGGAACGCAGGATGAGCGAACATTTTCTTGCCCAGATCATGATGGTCGGCTTCACCTTTGCGCCAAAAGGGTTCGCGCTATGCAACGGCCAGCTGCTGCCGATCGCCCAGAACCAGGCGCTGTTTTCCCTGCTCGGCACCCAGTTCGGCGGCAACGGCGTGACGAATTTCGCCCTGCCCGACCTGCGCAGCCGCACGCCGCTGGGGGCGGTGTCATCGACCGACGCGGTCTGGCAGCCGGTTCCGCCCACGATTGGCGAGCGCGGCGGCACCGAGAATGTCACGCTGCTGACCACCCAGATTCCGAGTCACACGCACTCGGTCGCGGCGTCGACGGTGGCCGGGACGACGCGGAATCCAAGCAATGCCATCTTCGGCAGCACCGGCGAGGCGCTGCATGCCGCGCCCGGCGGCCTGGTGCCGCTGGCCAACAACACCATCGGTTTCGGGGGCGGCAGCCAGCCGCATCCCAACCTGCAGCCCTACACGGCCATCAACTTCTGCATCGCCCTGACGGGCATCTTCCCGTCGCGCAACTGAGCACCCGCAGATGCACGGCTGCGCCAGCGGCATGATTCGGCACGGCAACCCTGACCTTCGGAGCCTGGTCCCATGAGCACCCCCTATATCGGCGAGATCCGGATGTTCGGCTTCAGCCGCGTGCCCACCGGCTGGGTACCCTGCGATGGCAGGCTGCTGTCCATCGCCGAGTACGAAGTGCTGTTCGTGCTGATCGGCACCACCTACGGCGGCGACGGCCAGAACACGTTCGCGGTGCCCGACCTGCGCGGACGCGTGCCGGTGCATACCGGCCAGGGTCCGGGGCTGTCCGTTTACGTGCTGGGTCAGCAGGCCGGCACCGAGACCGTGACCCTGACCGCCGCGCAGATGCCGCTGCACCAGCATCCCGCCTCCGCCACGTCCGCGGCGGCCAGCACCGGCACGCCGGGCAACAGCGTGGTGCCCGGCACGGTGGCCAACCAGACCATGTACGCCACCAACCTCACCGGCGCGACGCCCTTCACCCAGTCGGCCTCGGCCATCACGCCGTCGGGCGGGTCGCAGCCGCACGAGAACTGCATGCCCACCCTCACGGTGCAGTACTGCATTGCCTGGGCCGGCATCTTCCCCAGCCAGAACTGACCCCATGCCAGGCTCGGGCCCGTGCCCCGGCCCAACCCACGCCAAGCCCGCAGCCCGGGAGGAAATGCTCCATGTCCAGCCCCTACATCGGTGAGATCCAGCTCTTCGGATTCAACTTTGCTCCCCGCAGCTGGGCCTTCTGCAGCGGCGCCGCGATTCCCATCGTCCAGAACACCGCGCTGTTTGCGCTGCTGGGCACCCAGTACGGCGGCAACGGCACCACCACCTTCCGCTTGCCCAACTTCAGCGCACGGGCCGCCAGCCAGCAGGGCCAGGGGCCTGGCCTGACGCCGCGGACCATCGGCGAGACGTTTGGCCAGGCCGCGGTCACGCTCACGGCGAACGAGATTCCGTCGCACACCCATCCCTTCGTGCTGTATGCGCAGAACGATGCCAGCAAGCGCGCCGGCGCGCCGGCCAGCGGCAGCGGCCTGTCGGTGTCGTCGCTGGCCACGGCCCGCAGCTTCCTGCCCGGCGGCGCACCCAACACCAGCTTCGCGCCGGGCATGGTGTCGCCGTTCTTCGGCGGCTCCCAGCCCCATTCCAACCAGCAGCCCTACCTGGGCGTGAACTTCTGCATCGCGCTGCAGGGCGTCTTCCCGTCGTTCAACTGATGCCGCCAGCGGGACTGGCCGCGTTCCCACCGTGGCGGCGCGACCCGCCGACGGCGCCGGCGCGGCTCGCGGAACTGGGCTACCGACTGCGTCCCGCCCGTGACGAAGACCTGCCCCGGCTGGCCGAGCTCTACGCCGACAGCCGCGCCGACGAACTGGCCGTGATGCCCTGGCCCGAAGCGGCCAAGCGCAGCTTCCTGGCGCAGCAGTTCGCGCTGCAGCACAGCCACTACCTGCAGCACTACGCCGATGCCGACTTCCTGGTGATCCAGCACGGCGGCGAAGTGCAGGGCCGCTATTACCTGCAGCGTGCGGCGCCCGACCATCTGGTGGTGGACATCTCGCTGTTTGCCGCGCATCGCGGGCGGGGGCTGGGCCAGGCGCTGCTGGCCGCCTCGCAGCACGAGGCAGGCGCGCTGGGTCGCGGCATGGCGCTGCACGTGTACCGCGGCAATCCGCGCGCGCAGGCGCTTTACGAAAGGCTGGGCTTTGTCGTGTGCGACAGCACCGACACCCACCACCGCATGCACTGGTCCGGCGAGCCAGTGCCTGCGGTCAGTTGAAGATCGCCTGGTAGAGGAAGCCCTCGCGCTCGCGCGCGACCGGCACCAGGAACAGGTCGAAATGGCCCACGCGGTCATGCCGCATGCGATAGATCTGCTGCGGGAACAGCAGCGCCGAGCCATTGCGGAACAGCAGCGAGAACGGCGCGCGCGCCGCCTTAGGCGGGCCGGGCGGCAGCGGCCGGGCATCGACCAGCACGAACTCGATCTCGCCCTCGCGCAGGGCCGCGTGGAAGGTTTCGTTCACGCAGCCGGAAAAGTGGTCAAGCGTCAGCAGCTCCATGCGCGGTCGGTCAGATCCGCGCCAGGGCCATGACCTCGCCCGCCGCGCGCAGGCCGGACAGCGCCGCGCCTTCCATGAAACCCTGCCACTCGTAGAAGCTGCTGGTGTGCTCGCCCGCGAACAGCAGGTTGTCGACCGCCTTGGCTTCGTTGTCGGCCGTGGTGGTGAAGTAACCCGGGCGGTTGAAGGTGTGCGTGCCCTTGCTGAAGGGATTGGCGGCCCAGTTCTCGGCGTAGGCCAGCACGGCGCCCTGGCCGTTGCGCGAGGCGGCGGCGGTGGCGCCGGGCATCACGGCTTCCAGGCCCGACAGGAAGCTTGCGGTATCGGTGGCCAGCGTGGCCGGCGACAGGGCACGTCCCGCCTGTCCGCCGATGTGGGCGGCCAGCACGCCGCGGGTGGCGTCGGAGCGGCCGGGGCTGGCTTCCCAGGTGGACTGGGCAAAGGCGCGGTCGCTGTAGCCGCTGCCGTTCGAGCCGTGGCGGGTCTGCCAGACGCGCTCGCCGAAGCCGACCATCAGCTTGCCCTGGCGGCCCAGGTCGGCCGAAGCGATGGCCTGGCGCTTCCAGTCGGGCAGCTCGAGGCTGGGGTGCAGCTCCACGTCGCGCAGCACGGTGAACGGAAGCGTCAGCACCACCGCGTCGTACTCGCCGTGCACGGTGCTGCCGCCGACATCGAAGCCCAGGCGCAGCTTGCCGCCGGCCAGCTTGCGCACCGACACCAGGCGGTGGCCGAACGACACCGGCGTGGGCAGCTGCTGCGCCAGGCGGGTGGTGATCTGGTCGTTGCCGTCCACCACGCGCAGGAACTCGCCCGCGTTGCGGCCGACCGGCATCTGCTTGGTGCGGCGGTCGCCGTACACGAAGCGCAGGAAGGAAATGGCGCTGAGCTCGTCGAGGGTAGCGCCGAACTCGGCCAGGTAGGCGCCGCCGATCACGCCGCGCAGCAGCGGTCCGGCCTTGTGCAGGCTCAGGTAGTCATCCAGGCTCATGTAGTCGAGCACGGCATCGTGCTCGGTGAACTGGTCGGCCGTGGGGCGCTGCAGCGTGGCGAGGTCTTCGCGGATGGACGCGGTGAATTCGCCGTACTCGCTGGCCACCTGGGCCTCGGTGTAGCGGCTGCCGCCCAGCGCGTAGTAGGTGGCGCCCGGCAGGCTGGCGCTGATCTCGAGCCTGAGCCCGAAGCGGCGCGCATAGCCCAGCATCGTGTGGTGCGAGGAGCTGATGTATTCGCCGCCGCGTTCGACCACCTGGCCCGGGAACACGTCGCGCAGGCTGGCGCAGCGGCCGCCGACGCGGTCGCTGGCTTCGAACACGCTGGGACGGAATTTCAGGCGGGCCAGTTCGCTGGCGCAGCTCAGGCCGGCCAGGCCGGCGCCGATGACGGCCACCTGGCCGCCGCGCACGTAGTCGAAGCCGTCGCGCGGCGCCTTGGCGATGGCGTCGAAGGCCAGCGGCGACACCGACCAGGCCGCGGCCGTACCGGTGGCGGCGACCACGCCCTTGGAAAACTTGCGGCGGCTTTCGCTGCAGTCCCGGGCCTGGCCCAGGGCTTCGTCGGCGCTTTCGCCGGTGCGCTCGCAGCGCTCTGCCAGACGGGCCAGCCGAAGCAGCCTCGCCATCGTGTCACTGCGGCCCATGGATCACCCCGCCCCTGAGGAATACTGCTAGGTATAACGCGTCGAAGTCACTGCTTCAAGCTGGAAAACGCCGTGGCGACGCCGCAGCGGCCAGGGCCCGGCGCGCGGGCCGGCCAGGCGGCTCAGGGCAGGTCGTCGTCCACCAGGATGCCCTGCGCGCTGGACGGCGATCCGACCTGGTAGCCCTCGCCGGGCGCGATGCCCAGCACCACGGTTTCGTCGGCCTCGGGCCGGTCGTCGGCGAGCGGCGTCACGCGGAATGTGGCCGAGGCCTGGCCGGCCGGAATGCGCACGCGGCCCAGCCCCTGCAGGCGGGCGGAACCGCCGACCGACAGCGTGACAACGGTCGGCTCGGGCAGCACCCGGCTGCGCGTGACCGTGTAAACCAGGGCGGCGCCTTCGTCCTCGGCCACGGCGACAGGCGCCAGCGCGATCGATAGCCGCGGCTGCCCGTCGACCTGCGGCACCACGGACAGGCTCAGCGCTTCGACTTCGAAATGACGGCCGCTGCCGCCGCTGGCATCGGTGACGCGAACGCGCACGGTGTAACGCGCGGGCGAGCCTTCGGGCGTGCCTTCCAGCACCCCGGCGGGCGACAGCGACAGGCCCGGCGGCAGACTGGCGCCGGGCTCGAGCGCGAACTGGTGCGGCGCCACGCCGCCCCGCGCCTGCAGCGGTTGCCGGAAGGGCGCGCCCTGCACCGCCGTGAGTCCGCGCGGCGTGACCGACAGCGGTGCCGGCAGCACGGCCGCGCTGTAGCTGCGCAGCGCCGAGGCGCCCGCGGCGTCCTGCACCCTCAGGCTGAAGGAATAGGGGCCGCGCTGCGTGGGCGTGCCGGTGATCAGGCCGTCGGCCAGGGCCAGGCCCGCGGGCAATGCGCCCGTCGCCAGCTGGTAACGATAGGGCGCGGTGCCGCCCTCGGCCTGCAGACGCTGGTGGAAGGCCAGGCCCGCGTACATGGCGGGCAGCGTGGCGGGTATCGCGACCAGCGGAGAGGCGGTACCGCCGAGCGCAACGTTGACCACGATGTAGTCGCTGTTGTCGTCCAGCACCACGAAGCGGTCGCTGGCCGCGCCCGGCGCACCCGTGTGCGTATAGACGTAGCTGTCCACCGGATCGCCGTCGCCCGGCGTCGCGGTGCCGTGTTCGGGCGGCGTGGCCACTTCACCCAGGCCGAAAGCGTGGCAGCGCGACAGGTCCACGCGCACCGTGCCGCCGGGTGCCACGCTCACCTGCCGCGAGGCGCAGCCGGGATAGGACGAGGGCTGGTCCACCGCGTGCGCAGGCAAGGCCAGCGCCAGCAGGGCCAACGACAGCGCGCGCCACCGCGGCGCGAAGGGGATCGGCAGGGCGGGGGACGGGCTCATCGCGGGTCGCTCCGGATCAGGAAGGCGTGCGCAGGTTGCGACGGCGGCAGTCCTCGGCGGTGAGTCCTACCTCGAAGAACAGCCGGTCCTGCAGGTCCAGGTAGCGCCGCACGAACACCACGCCGGTGGACAGCACCTGCTTCACGCTGGGGTTGTCGCAGTAGCCCAGCATCACCTGCTGTTCGATGGTGCGTGCAATTTCCAGCGAGCGCAGGTCGCGCGAGGCGGTATCGAGCGAGCGGCGGGTGCTGCGCACGACCATCAGCACGCGGCCGGGCTCGGCGCGCACCGACTCCAGCACCAGGCCGTCGCCGTAGGCCTTGGGCAGGTCTTTGGAAAGGTCCTCCACCACGCCCTGGGTGATGCCGAGCAGCGAGGCCTCGCGCCAGTGTCGCTGCGCAGCCCACACCGCCAGGCCGATCAGGCCCAGGCAGACCACGATCAGGGCGATGGCCAGCCGCACGCGCGGCAGGCGGGAGTCGGGCTGGGGAGTCGTGGGGGCTGGGCGCATCGGGGACTCCACAGGGCGGGGGCTAGGCCGGTCGAGAGATCGCGCGCCAACCGATGTCGTGGCGATGGAACTCGCCCGCCCAGTCTATGTTGGCCACGGCCAGGTAGGCACGCTGCTGTGCATCGGCCACGGTGTCGCCCAGGGCGCAGGCGCAGAGCACGCGGCCGCCGGCGGTCAGGACCTTGCCGTCCACCAGGCGCGTGCCGGCATGGAAGATCTTGGCGCCGTAGCCGGGGTTGATGTCCAGGCCGCTGATCGCGTCGCCGGTGCGGGGCGTGTCGGGATAGTGTTCGGCCGCCATCACCACGCCCAGGCTGGGGCGCGCGTCCCAGTCGGCGCTGACCTGGTCCAGGCGGCCGTCGATCGCGGCCTCGACCAGGCCCAGCAGGTCGCTGCGCAGGCGCAGCATCACCGGCTGGGTTTCCGGGTCGCCGAAGCGCACGTTGTACTCGATCACCTTGGGCGCGCCGTCGGGCGAGATCATCAGGCCCGCGTAGAGGAAACCGGTGAAGGGAATGCCGTCTTCGATCATGCCGCGCACGGTGGGTTCGACCACTTCGCGCATCACGCGTTCATGCACCTCGGGCGTGACCACCGGCGCCGGCGAGTACGCGCCCATGCCGCCGGTGTTGGGACCGGTGTCGCCGTCGCCCACGCGCTTGTGGTCCTGCGAGGTGGCCATCGGCAGCGCGGTGCGGCCGTCCACCATCGAGATGAAGCTGGCTTCCTCGCCCTCCAGGAATTCCTCGATCACCACGCGCGCGCCGGCCTCGCCGAAGGCTTCGCCCTCGAGCATCCAGGTGATCGCGGCCTCGGCCTCTTCCAGCGTCATCGCCACCACCACGCCCTTGCCGGCGGCCAGGCCGTCGGCCTTGATCACGATGGGCGCGCCGTGGTCGCGCACGTGCTGCAGCGCCAGGTCCACGTCCTCGTAGACGGCGTAGTAGGCGGTCGGAATCTTGTGGCGCGCCAGGAAATCCTTGGCGTAGGCCTTGCTGCCCTCGAGCTGGGCGGCGGCCGCGGTGGGCCCGAAGATGCGTCGGCCCTCGGCGCGGAAGCGGTCCACCACGCCCTTGACCAGCGGCAGTTCGGGGCCGACCACCGTGAGCTCGATGTTTTCCTCGGCGGCCAGCTTCAGCAGGCCGTCGATGTCTGTGGCCGCGATGGCCACGTTTCGGCAGCGGGCCTCGGTGGCCGTGCCGGCGTTGCCGGGCGCGACCAGCACTTCGTCCACGCGCGCGGACTGCGCCAGCTTCCAGGCCAGGGCGTGCTCACGGCCGCCGGATCCGATCACCAGGATTTTCATGCGTCGGCTCCGGTCAGTGGCGGAAGTGGCGGCGGCCGGTGAACACCATCGCCATGCCGGCTTCGTCGGCGGCAGCGATGACTTCGGCGTCGCGCATCGAACCGCCCGGCTGGATCACCGCGGCGATGCCGGCCTTCGCGGCGGCATCGATGCCGTCGCGGAACGGGAAGAAGGCGTCGGAGGCCATCACCGAGCCGGGCACGACCAGGCCCGCTTCCTCGGCCTTGAGGCCGGCGATCTTGGCGCTGACCACGCGGCTCATCTGGCCCGCGCCGATGCCGATGGTCTGAAGGTCGCGCGCGTAGACGATGGCGTTGGACTTCACGTACATCGCCACTTTCCAGGCGAACAGCAGGTCGCGCATCTGGTCCGCAGTGGGGGCGAGTTTCGAGACCACCTTGAGGTCGGCCGCAGTGAGCGTGTCGGTGTCGGCGTCCTGCACCAGCAGGCCGCCGGCGATGCGCTTGTATTCCATGCCGGTGGCGGGCTTGAGCGCGCCGGTGGCCAGCACGCGCACGTTGGCCTTCTTCGCGAAGTGCGGCAGCGCATCGGCGGCGATGGAGGGCGCCAGCACCACTTCGACGAACTGGCGCTTGAGGATCTCGGCCGCGGTGGCGGCGTCGAGCTCGCGGTTGAAGGCGATGATGCCGCCGAAGGCCGAGGTCGGGTCGACCGCGTAGGCGCGGTCGTAGGCGGTCATCAGGTCGGCCGCCACCGCCACGCCGCAGGGGTTGGCGTGCTTGACGATGACGCAGGCGGGCGCGTCGAAAGCCTTGACGCATTCCAGCGCCGCGTCGGCGTCGGCCAGGTTGTTGTAGCTCAGCTCCTTGCCCTGCAGGAAGCGTGCGGTGGCGACGATGCCCTGCGGCGCGTTCTTCTCCACGTACAGCGCGCCGCGCTGGTGCGGGTTCTCGCCGTAACGCAGCGACGAGGCCAGGCCCAGCGACAGGTTGAAGGTGTGCGGCCAGGCCTCCGGGGCGTCCGGCTCGGCGGCGCGCGGCGACAGCCACTGCGTGATCTGCCCGTCGTAATGGCTGGTGTGGGCGTAGGCCTTGGCGGCGTAGGTGCGGCGCATCGCCGCGGTGCTGCCGCCGGCCTTCAGGGCCTCGAGCATCGCGTCGTAGTCGGCCGGATCCACGACCACGCTGACGCGCGCATGGTTCTTCGCGGCGGCGCGCAGCATGGCCGGGCCGCCGATGTCGATGTTCTCCACCGCATCGTCGTAGCTGCAGTCGGGCCTGGCCACGGTGGCCTCGAACGGATACAGATTGACCACCAGCAGGTCGATCGGCGCGATGCCGTGCTGCGCCATCAGCGCATCGTCGGTGCCGCTGCGGCCGAGCAGGCCGCCGTGGATGGCCGGGTGCAGGGTCTTGACCCGGCCGTCCATGATTTCGGGGAAGCCGGTGACGTCGCTGACATCGGTGACCGCAATGCCCGCCTCGCGCAGCGCCTTCGCGGTGCCGCCGGTGGACAGCAGCTGCACGCCCAGCGCGGCCAGTCCCTGCGCCAGTTCGACCACGCCGGTCTTGTCGGAAACGGACAGCAGCGCACGGCGGACGGGTTGGCGTTCGGCGGTCATCGGGCACCTCATGGGGAAGGCGCGATTATACCGGGGCTTGCCGAGCTTTTTGCCGCGTCGGAAGGACGCTTCAGGCCAGGCCGTAGGACTTCAGCTTCTTGCGCAGGGTGGCGCGGTTGATGCCCAGGCAGGCCGCGGCGCGGCTCTGGTTGTTGTCGCAGTGGCGCAGCACTTCGGCGAACAGGGGCGCCTCGATCTCGCGCAGCACCACCTCGTAGAGGTCGTCGATGTCGCAGCCGTTGAGGTCCTGCAGGTAACGCCGCACCGACCGGGAAACATGGTCGCGCAGCGGGGTGTGGCCGGGGGCATGGCTGGCGGAATCGGCACGCGCCGCGTGTTGGGCATTCACGTCGGAGAAGCTCCGGGAAAGTGGTGACCGCTTCCTTGCGGGTGCCCGCCGGATTCGACGGGGGAGGCAGTCTACGTGAAAGCTTTCCGGGGTGCGAATGTCCCGGGGGTACGGCGTGCGTTAGTGGAAGTCGAAGGTGAATGCGACCGCGCGCTTGCCCGGGTCCAGGATCTCCAGGGTGGCGCTGGCCGACTGCCCCGGCGCGATCAGGGGCGAGGACGGCGGGCTGCCCAGGTATTCCAGCGGCGCGAACCGGCGCAGGCCCAGGGCCTGCCCATCGATGTCGTGCAGCGCCACTTCCATCACCGGCCAGGCCTGGGCCCAGCGGGCATCGTTGCGGAAACTGGTGGTCACCAGCAGGGCACCGGGCGCCGTGGGATGCGGACGCACCTCGCGGTTGGTGACCCGGAACGCATCGGGCTCGTGCCAGGCGGGCAGCGAACAGCGCAGCAGCCCGCATACCGTCTCCAGCCGCGGCCGCCAGCCGGCATCACCGGCCAGCCGTGCGCGGTCGGCCAGGATCAGCTGCAGCACCAGCGCCAGCGCGAGCACCGCCGCGGCCAGCCACCAGCGCCAGGGCAGCGGTGCGGCGGGCGCCGGGGTGTCGGAGGTGGCGAAGCGGGGGGTGCGGGGGGGCATGAGGCGATGATAGCGGGTGGAGGGCCGGAATCAGGAACCAGGAACTGGTTCCTATTCTTTTCTCACGCCGGTAATCCGCATCCAGTCCCCATCCTGCATCGCCTCGAGCTGGTCGAACCACGCGCCGTAGCGCTCGATCAGCGCGTGCTCCTGCCCCGCCAGGATGCCGGACATCGCGATGACGCCGCCGGGCGCGACGCGCGCGGCCAGGGTTTCGGCCAGGGCGTCCAGCGCCGACGCCAGGATGTTGGCCACCACCACCGGGTAGGTCGCCGGCGGTTCCGTTTCCGGCGCGTAGACGCTGAGCAGGTCGCCGACGCCGTTGCGCTCGGCGTTGTCGGCGCTGGCGGCCAGCGCCTGCGGGTCGTTGTCGACGCCGACCGCGCGCTCGGCGCCCAGCTTCAAGGCGGCCAGCGCCAGGATGCCGCTGCCGCAGCCGAAATCGAGCACGGTCTTGCCGCGCAGCACGAGCGAGTCGAGCCAGCGCAGGCACAGCGCGGTGGTCGGGTGCGTGCCCGAGCCGAAGGCCAGCCCCGGATCGAGCCGGACGATGACGCCGTCCCTGGCCTCGGGCGGCGCTTCCATGTTCCAGGGCACGATCCAGGTGCGGCGGCCGAACGACAGCGGCACGTACTGGTCCATCCACGCGCGCTCCCAGTCCTGGTCGGCCACTTCGCGGAAATCGGCCTGCGACAGGTCGATGCCGTCGTCGAAGGACTCCAGCGCGTGCAGCACCAGTTCGGCCAGCGTGTCGCCCGGGAACAGCGCGATCATCGTGATCTCGGGCCACAGCGGCGTCTCGCCCACGCCGGGCTCCAGCACGGCCTGCTCGTTCGGCGTGGCGGCGTCGGCATCCATCAACGTGACGGACAGGGCGCCAAGATCATTCAGCGCGTTCTCGACGCGGTGTTCGTCGTCGGCGCGGCAGCGCAGGGAAAGTTCGAGGAAGGGCATGGCGGGCGGCAGCAGGGTGAGGCCGCCATTGTCGCATCGTCGGGCCGGCGTCGCAGCGCCTGTCGGATGACCGTTGCACCCTCACACCGGGGCGCAGCCCGCCAGGGCGTCGAAGTCCGCGCGATAGGCGGTGGTCTGCAGGTCCAGCAGCCCCAGCACGGTGTGGAAGAAGTGGTCGTGGCTCAGCGGCGCCGAGGCGCGCGACTGCGCGCAGTCCGCGTCCAGCCCGCGCCACTGGCGGAACGGCGCCGACGTCCACAGCAGCATCGGCACCCGCGTCTGTTCGTCCGGGGCGATCAGGTACGGCGCGCCATGCAGGTACATGCCGTTCTCGCCCGTCGACTCGCCGTGGTCGGACACATACAGCAGAGCCGAAGGGCGCCGGTCGGCGTTGTCCTGCAGCAGCCGCACCAGCCGGGCCAGGATGTGGTCGGTGTAGGCGATGGTGTTGTCGTAGCTGTTGCGGATCTGCTCCTGGGTGCAGGCCTGCAGCGCGACGCTGTCGCAGGTTGGGGTGAAGCGCGCGAACGACTTGGGATAGCGCCTGAAGTAGGCCGGCCCGTGGCTGCCGATCATGTGCAGCACGTAGACCTTGTCGCGCATGGCGTCCGCGTCGCCGGGCCGCAGCTCCTGGCGCAGGTGGCGCACCAGCAGTTCGTCCAGGCAGCCTTCCGCGTCGCACAGATCGCTGGCGCCCAGTGCACCCATGTCCTCTTCCTGGCTGCGCAGGGCGATGCGCTTGCTGCCGGTGTTGTTGTCTTCCCACTCCACCGCGAAGCCGGCGTGGCCAATCACGTCCAGCAGGTTCTCGGACGATTTGGCCCTGGCCTCGCTGTAGTGACCGCGCCCGAGGTTGGAGAACATGCAGGGCAGCGAGGTGGCGGTGTTGGTGCCGCAGCTGCGCACGTCCTTGAAATAGACCAGGTCGAGTTTTGCCAGCTCGGGCGTGGTCGGGCGCGGATAGCCGCCGAGGCCAAAGCTCGATGCCCGCGCAGATTCACCGATGACGATCACCAGCAGCCGAGGTGGCCCGCCGGTGGCCCGTGCGCCGGCCCGCGCATCGGCGCCCAGCGGTGCAACTGCCGTCGGGACCGCCGGGGCGCTGTGTTTGAGGTAGCCACGCACGGCGTTGAACAGGTTGGCCGGCGTGGCCAGGTGCCGCAGCTGCGCATGGTTGCGCGCAGTGGACGCCATCTCGCGCGAAAACGGCAGCACCGCCAGCGCCATCAGCGCCAGTGCGGCGAGCATCATCAGTACCCGCGAAGGCAGCTCGCGCGTCCAGGGGCGGTAGTCCACACGCACCCAGGCCAGCGCCAGCACGGGCAGCAGGCCCAGCAGCCCGAGGTAGCCCAACATTCTCCAAGACACCCACTGCGCACCCTCGCGCGCGTTGGTTTCCAGCACGCTCTGCAGCGCGTGGCGGTCCACCACCACGCCGTAGCTGTCGATGAAGTAGGCCGCCGCCGCGGACAGCACGATCACCAGTGCCAGCACGGGCTTCTGCACGAAGCGCCAGGCCGCCAGCGACAGCATCAACATGTTGACACCCGCCAGCAGCACGCCGCACGCGACCAGGAACAGCACGCCGCGCGCGCCGGTCGGCACGTCCGCCGCCAGCAGCTGCTTCCAGAAGCCGCCGCTGTAGGCCAGCACGAACAGGATCGACACTCCGGCCGTCAGCTGGTTGGCCGACAGCCTCATGCGCCTGCGCGAGGGATCCGCGCCGAACTTGCCGCCAGCCACGATGTTCGCTTCCCGATGCCGCACCCGATGCGGGCGATGCGACATGCTGCGCGACCGGCATTAACTCAGCCTTAGGCGGATGTTCGCAGGGCGTTAACGGCAGCGTCAGTCGGCCGGCGCGGCATCGGCGGCAATTTCGAACCGGACGGGCACCACGGCTTGCCCCGGTCCGGCATGGCCGTCGGGCAGCGGCAGTCGCCAGGAGCGCGCCGCCTGCACGGCGGCGCGATCAAGGTGGTGATTGCCCGCGCTGCTGAACAGCGAGGCGTAGCGGACCTGCCCGCAGGCATTGAACGCCACGCGCACGCGCACCGTGCCGCTGGCCTCTGTCCGCATCGCCGCGGGCGGGAAGCGCGGTGCCGGCGTGCGCGCTGGGCCCGGTTCGCAGGGGCCGTCGGTGACGATGCGCAGCCACTCCCGTGCCGCGGCTTCATTGCGCGGCGGCGGTGCCGGCAGCCAGGCCAGGCTTTCGTGCAGCGCGCGGCAGCCGCCCGATGGTTCGTCGCAATAAAGCCGGGCTGTCACCCGGTAAGGCGCGTGGTCGGAGACCACCAGCTGCCAGGCGGCCTGCGGCGGCTGCTGTTCCCGGCGTGCGAAGAAGCGCCAGAGGCCCGCGTGGGGTCCGTCGCTGGCCTGCAGTTCGACATGGGGAGGCTGTGGTGAGCTGGACGAGGGGGAAGCGGAAAGGCGTGGATACGGAATCACGTCCTGCGAGACGGCTTTCCACGCATCGGGGATGCCGGCAGGCGGAAGCACCTGTTCCACCACCAGCCAGGCCGGCAGCGGAACGGGTGATGCGGCCGCTGGTCCTGCATCCTGCGCCAAGGCCCGGGGCGCGAAGGCAGCCGCCAGCAGCAGGACGCACCCCGCGCGCGCCGCGTGGCGCGCGTGCAGGCCTTCAGCCGAGCCCAATCGCCTTTTCCTTGCGCTCCGCCAGCCGCTTCTCGAGGTAATGGATGTTGGTGCCGCCCTGCTGGAAACCGATGTCGGCCATGATCCGGATCTGCAGCGGCACGTTGGTCTTGATGCCGTCCACCACCATCTCGCTCAGCGCCACCCGCATGCGGGCGATGGCCTGGGCACGCGTCGCCCCGTGCACGATCAGCTTGCCGATCATGGAGTCGTAGTTCGGCGGCACCTTGTAGCCTTCGTAGATGTGCGAATCCACGCGCACGCCCGGGCCGCCCGGTGCATGGAAGTGCTTGATCAGGCCCGGGCTGGGCAGGAAGGTTTCCGGGTCCTCGGCATTGATGCGGCACTCGATGGCGTGGCCGCGGATGACGATGTCGGATTGCTTGATGCTCAGCTTCTGGCCGCTGGCGATCAGCAGCTGCTCGCGCACCAGGTCCACGCCGGTCACCAGTTCGGTGACGGGGTGTTCGACCTGGATGCGGGTGTTCATCTCGATGAAATAGAAGCGGCCGTCCTCGAACAGGAACTCGAAGGTGCCGGCGCCGCGGTAGCCGATGCGCACGCAGGCCTCGGTGCAGATGCGGCCGATCTCGGCGCGCTGCTCGTCGGTGATTCCCGGCGCCGGCGCCTCTTCCACCACCTTCTGGTGGCGGCGCTGCATGGAGCAGTCGCGCTCGCCCAGGTGGATGGCATTGCCCTGGCCGTCGGACAGCACCTGGATCTCCACGTGGCGCGGGTTCTCCAGGAACTTCTCCATGTACACCATGTCGTTGCCGAAGGCGGCCTTGGCCTCCTGCTTGGTCGCGGCGATGGCATTGAGCAGCGCGGCCTCGGTGTGCACCACGCGCATGCCGCGGCCGCCGCCGCCGCCGGCCGCCTTGATGATCACCGGGTAGCCGATGGACTTGCCGAACTTCAGGCACACCGCGTCATCGTCGGGCAGCGGGCCGCCCGAGCCCGGCACGCAGGGCACGCCGGCGTCCTTCATCGCGCGGATGGCCTCGACCTTGTCGCCCATCATGCGGATCACGTTGGCGGTGGGCCCGATGAAGACGAAGCCCGACTTCTCGACGCGCTCGGCGAAGTCGGCGTTTTCGCTCAGGAAGCCGTAGCCGGGATGGATGCCCTTGGCGTCGGTCACCTCGGCCGCGGCGATGATGGCCGGGATGTTGAGGTAGCTTTCCGAGGACGGCGCCGGTCCGATGCACACCGACTCGTCGGCCATGGCCACGTGCTTGAGGTTGCGGTCCACGGTGGAATGCACGGCCACGGTCTTGATGCCGAGCGCGTGGCAGGCGCGCAGGATGCGCAGCGCGATCTCGCCGCGGTTGGCGATGACGATCTTGTCCAGCATGGGCATTCCTCAGCTGATGACGAACATGGGCTCGTCGAACTCGATCGGCTGGCCGTTCTGGACCAGGATGGCGCGCACCGTGCCGGACACGTCGGCCTCGATGGGATTGAACATCTTCATCGCCTCGATGATGCCCAGCGTGTCGCCGGCCTTCACCGCCTGGCCCACCTTCACGAACGGCGGCTTGTCGGGGCTCTGGGCCTCGTAGTACGTGCCGACCATCGGCGAGCGCACGGTGTGGCCATCGGGCATGTCCTTGGTGGACTTGCCCACGGCCTCGGGCGACAGCGCCGGCGCCGGGCCGGCGGGCGCGGCGGGACGCGCGGGTTCGGGCTGCGCGACCGGGGCGGCGGGCGCCGCGGCATAGCCGCCGCGCGGCACGCGGGCCAGGCGCACGGACTCCTCGCCCTCCTTGATCTCGATTTCGGCGAGGTTGGATTCCTCGAGCAGGTCGATGAGTTTCTTGATCTTGCGAAGGTCCATGCCGGCCTCGTCTTTGTGTTGTGGATAGGGGTGGGCGACCGGGCTTACGTGCCGGCCGGGGTGCCGCCGGCGGCCAGGCGCTTGAGCGCGGCCTCCAGCGCGTAGGCGTAGCTGTCGGCCCCGAAGCCGCTGACCACGCCCAGCGCCAGGCTGGAGAAGTAGCTGTGCTGGCGGAAGGGCTCGCGGGCGTGCGGATTGGACAGGTGCACTTCGATGAAGGGCAGGCCGATGGCCGCCAGCGCATCGCGCAGGGCCACGCTGGTGTGGGTGTAGGCGGCCGGGTTGATCAGGATGAAGGCGGTGCCGTCGCGGCGCGCGGCCTGCACCCGGTCCACCAGCACGTGCTCGGCGTTGGACTGGAAGCTTTCCAGCGTGTGGCCGGCGGCCTGGGCGCGGGTGGCCAGGGCAGTGTCGATCTGGGCCAGGGTGGCGTGGCCATAGATGCCCGGCTCGCGTTCGCCGAGCAGGTTGAGGTTGGGGCCATGCAACACCAGGATCTTCGCCACGCCAGCCTCCGCAAGGGAGGCACAGTCTGCCGGCAAGCCCGGGCGCCTGTCCAGACGATGCCCGCGACTTGCCGGATTTTAACGGGCGTTTGAAAACAGCTTGCCGGCAGCGCGCCGGCTCAGTCCAAGGCCCAGTCCTGCACCTGGGCCACGTCGGCGAAGGCGCCGTAGTGGGTTTTCACCAGCCGGCCCTGCGCGTCCACCAGCGCGGTGAAGGGCAGCACGCCGCGGGCATTGCCCAGCTGCACCGAACTATCGCGTGGTCCGGGCGTTTCCACCAGCAGCGTGAACGACACCGGCACCTGGGCCAGGAAGGCGCGCGCGTCCTCCGGCGTATCCAGCGCAATGCCGACCACTTCGACGCCGTGGCTCGGGCGTTGCGCGGCGAAGGCGTCCAGCACCGGCATCTCTTCGCGGCAGGGGCCGCACCAGCTGGCCCAGTAGTTCACCAGCCGCACCGGGCCGGGGCCCGAGAGCCGGTGGGCCTGGCCATCGCGCAGGTCGGGCAGCTGCAGCTCGGGCAGGGCCTGGCCGGGCGCCACCACGACCAGGCCGGGCGGCGGCGGGTTTTCCGGCGGCAGCAGGACGCGTTTGGCCAGCCAGGCGCCCAGCACCGCGCTGGTCGCGCCAAGCACGATGATCGCCACCCAGGTCAGCACGCCCTGCCGCGTCATCTCAGTGGGCGGCCTCGGCCAGGGCGTCTTCGACCACGCCCTGGGTGAGCACGGTGGGCAGCACCACCGGCTCGCCCTGGCGCGGGTAGACCACGTACAGCGGTACGCCGACCGCGCCGTGCGATTCCAGGAATCGGGTGATGGTCTCGTCCACGTCGGTGTAATCGCCCTTCATGTAGACCGCACCCGCGGCCTCGAGTGCGCTGCGGAATTCATCGCGGGCCAGCACCGTGCGCTCGTTGGCCTTGCAGGTGACGCACCAGTCGGCCGTCATGTTGACGAACACCACGCGGCCATCGCGGCGCAGCTGCTGCAGCTTTTCCGGCGAGTACGCCACCGTGCCGGCCTCCTGCGCCTCGGCCCGCGCGGGCACCGGCATCCGCTGCACCGCCAGCACCGGCCACAGCGCGGCCAGCACCAGAAGGCCCGCCAGCACGCGCGGCAACAGGCGGCCCCAGCGCGCCTTCTCCCACCACCACAGGCCCAGCGCCAGCAGCACCGCGCCCGCCAGCACCAGGCCGATCGCATCGGCGCCGCGCTGTTTGGCCAGCACCCACAGCAGCCACACCGCGGTGAGGTACATCGGGAAGGCCAGCACCTGCTTGAGCGTATCCATCCACGCGCCCGGCCGCGGCAGCCGCGCCGCCAGCGCGGGCACGAAGCCGATCAGCAGGAAGGGCAGGGCCAGGCCCAGGCCCAGCGCCAGGAACACCAGGATCGCCACCGCCGGCGAAGCCGCGAACGCAAACGCCAGGGCCGTGCCCATGAACGGCGCCGTGCACGGGCTGGCCACCACCACTGCCAGCACGCCGGTGAAAAAATCGCCCGCCGGTCCGGACTTCTCGGTCAGCGACTGGCCGCGGCCGGCCAGCGAGGCGCCGAAGCTCACCACGCCCGACAGCGACAGGGCGATCGCGATCATCACCAGCGCCAGCGCCGCGATCACGCCCGGTTGCTGCAGCTGGAAGCCCCAGCCCAGGGCCAGGCCCGCCTGCCTCAGGGCCAGCGCGATCGCGCCGACCGCCGCGAAGCTGGCCAGCACGCCGGCCGTGTACCACAGCGCCTGATTGCGGGCCTTGCCGCGGCTTTCGCCGCCCTGGGCCAGCGAGATCGCCTTCAGCGACAGCACCGGCAGCACGCAGGGCATCAGGTTCAGCACCAGGCCGCCGCCCAGCGCCAGCAGCAGGGCCAGCCACAGGGGCGTGGCGTTGGCCACGGCGGGCGGCGTCTCGCGCGCGGGTCCGGCCGCGCCCTGGCCGGCGGGCAGGGTCAGCGCCACCTCGCGGGTCATCGGCGGGTAGCAGATGCCGTCGGTCTGGCAGCCCTGCATGGTCACGCGCACGGTCACCGGCAGGGCCGCGGCCTGGCTGCGGATCACCGGCAGGGTGGCATCCACCGGCTCGAAGAACACCTTCACGTCGCCGAAGTGCTCGTCGCGATGCGACTGCGCCGCAGGCCAGGCGATTTCGCCGGCGCGGGCGCCGTCGCCGTCGATAGCCACCGTGGTGCGGTCGCGGTAGAGGTAGTAGCCGGGCGCCGGCGTGAAGCGCAGCAGCAGCTCCGACGAGGAGCCCACGATGGCCTCGAAGCGGAAGGCCTGTGCTTCGGGCAGCGGCAGGCCGCCGCTGGGGCGGCTGGCCCCGGTGTCGCCGAACACGCCGTCCAGCGGGCCCTGGCTGCGGCCACCGAGCGACGACAGCGCGTCGCCACCGGCCGGTTCCGAAGCCGCAGGCGGGCCCGCCGCAGCGGCAACCGCCGCCGCGCCCGAAAGCGGCACCACCAGCGTCTTCGCATGCGGCGGGTAACACACGCCGACGTCGGCGCAGCCCTGGTACTTCACCTTCAGCGTGACCGTGTCTACGCCGTCGGCCGCTGTGCCGGCGAGCACGCCGGTCACTTCGTGGCGGTAGGTCTCGATGTCGCCGAAGAATTCGTCGGTCTCGGGCATGCCCTCGGGCAGCTCGAGCGGCTGGGCGGTGAAGCCGTCGCCCACCGGCTCGGCGCCCATGCGGTGGCGGTACAGGTAGTAGCCCGGGGCGATCTGCCAGCGAAGCTCGATGCGGCCGCGCTCGGTGGCGGTGGCCGTAAGCGCGAAGGCCTGGTCGATCGGCAGCAGGTCGGCCTCGTCCACCGCGCGGGCGGTCGGCACGGACAGCAACAGGGCCACCAGGGCCAACAGCCAACGGGTCATGCGGGGTCTCGGTCAGGGAGGGGGCGGGCCAGCGGCCGGCCGCCCCTACGACCGCAAGTATCCCCGGAAGTTCGTCGCCAGGGCGAGAAACCGCCGGCTCAGGCGCGGTCGGTCATGGCCTCGACGAAGTCCACCAGCGGCTGCTGCTCGGGGCTGCGCAGCGACCGGAAGGCCACCAGCAGCCGCTCCTCCAGCCCGCACTGGGCGTAGAAGTTGAGCAGCATCGCGGGTGTTTCCGCGTCGCCGCCAATCCAGCGCCCGCCGCGCCCGGTGGCCAGCCACTCGAAGCTGACCGCGCAGGCCATGGCGATCTTGGCCATGTTCTCGGTGGTGGGCTTGGCGCCGTCCTTGCGCTCCCACTGCGCCACGGCGCTGCGGGCCACGCCGACCACGGTGGCCAGTTCGGACTGCGACATCTCGGCGCCTCGGCGCGCCTGCCTGATGCGGTTGAACAACAGCGTCATCGATGTATCCCCGGAAATGCAGCCAACGCAGGCGACGCCGCACCGTGTCTGTCGCCGGTGTCGTCGTCATGGACGGAAAACGCTGCCCTTGCGGGTGGCCTCCCCCTGAGGACCCCGCGGCATCCGTGCTCCGTCGGGAAGGCGCACGATCCGTGCGTCCCCGGGTCCTGCCTGGCCCGGTCGGGCCGGAGGCGGTGCCGCGGGGCCATGCACTGGTCCGGCGTGGCCTGTCGTTCGCAGGTCCATCGTCCGGGCGTGCACCGCCTTCCTTGGCCCGATTGTAGGGTCAGGCCGGCTTCTGATTGCAACCGCCGCGAACGTGCGGGAAAACCGGCCCGGCCTGTCCCCCGGTGTCGGCAGGAACGGGTCGGACGCGCATGACCCCGGCGCAGTGGCCGGGGTCATGGCGGAAGACTTCAGTTGAGGCTGCAGCTGGCCGGCTTGGCCGAGGTGAACAGCGCGTTGGTCGCCCACTCCGGGTGGTCGATGAAGGGATTGCGGTTGCCCTGGAAGCTGTAGATCACCTCGTTGCGCTCGCGCTCGGCCGCGTCCGGCGGATCGGCCTGGTGCCAGGCCAGCAGGGTGGACAGCAGGCCCATGTAGGCCGGCGAGGACGAGGTGATCACGATCTGGGCGCGGTTGTTGGTCAGCTCCAGGTCCGGCTCGGTCTGGCCCGAGGTCGGGTCCACGCCGCCTTCATAGCGGATGGCCATGTACAGCACGGCGCGCGCCATGTCGCCGCGACGCTTGTTCCAGACCTGGAAGGAGCCGGTGTTGCCATTGGGTCCCTTGAACCAGTTGGAGTTGCCCGGATACACACCGCTGCCGCCCCCGGCACCGTTGTTGGCCTCGGTGACGCGCTCGCCGCACTGGGCGCTGAGCGCGCAGTCGGCGTAGGGCATGTTGCCGCGGTCGGCGTTGTAGTTGGTATCGGTGAGATACAGCATGTGCGTGTCGGTGTACGGCGCGTTGGGCAGTCCGAGGTTGCCGGTGGCGCTGCCGAAGCCCAGCGAGTTGGGCCAGGTGTGCTCGCGGTTGTAGGTCAGGCCGGTGCCGGTGCCCGCGCGGCCGCTCACCTTCGGGTAGCTGCGGTTGCGGTAAGCGTCCAGGATGTGCGCCGTGTTGTTAGGGTTCTCGTCGGCGATCTCCAGTATCGTCCACGTGCTCGTGCCGCTGCCGCTGTAGGGATAAGCGGTGTGGCCGCGGATGATCGCGTGCAGCGAGCAGCGCAGCTGCGACGCCGACGACGTGTTGACGCGGCTGTAGTAGCCGGTCTGCGCCGCTTCGGCCACGGTGAAGGCGACGGTGCGGTTGGCCGCGAGCCTGGCGCCGCCCGCATCGGTCACCTGCGAGGCGACCACCGTGAGCGTGCAGCTCTCGGCGCTGCGCAGCGCGGTAGTGGTGCTGATCACGAAGCCGCTGCCGCTGGTCGGGTGGCTCAGGCCCACGTTGCCCGACAGCGAGCACTGCAGGGTGAAGGCGCCGCTGCCCAGGGTCACGGACTCGCTGAAGTTGACGCCCAGGTCGCCGGCCGCCGGGAAGCCGGTGGCGCCATTGGCCGGCGTGGTGCCGGTGACCGTCGGCGGCGGGTTGGGCGCGCTGAAGGACTGCGCGCCGTTGCAGGCGCCGAAGGTCTGCGTGGCCGAAGCGCGCCAGGTGAAGCTGGCCGAGCCGGTGCCGGTGCCGCCCAGCTGCAGCGAGGTGTTGGCCAGGGTGTCGTTGGTTTCCGAGACCGGCAGGTTGACGCTGGTGCGGCCCGAGGCCGGACCGTTGGAGGCGCGCACCGTGCCTTCATAGCTGAGGAACTGCACCACCCCGCCCGACGGATTGACCAGGGCGATGGCGTCGTTGGCGCCGTTCTGGATGCCGTTGCTGGGGTAGCTGACGGTCGCGAAGCGCACCTGGGCGCCGCAGTTGCCGAGGCTGCCGGCGGGCACCAGGTCGTTGTCGTAGAAGGTGCCCGAGTTCGGCGAGCTGGTGCCGTTGTACAGATAGATGCGGTAGCCGCTGAGCGATTCCCCGGCCGTGGCGACCACCTCGATGCGCTCGCCGGTGTCCCCGCTGGCGGTGCGATCGTCGTAGTGGATCTCGTTGATGAAAACTTCGGCGCGCGCGCCGACGGGGGACAGGGCAGCGCAAAGCGCCAGGGCGGCCAGGCCGCGGTGGGTCGTCGACATCCGGTAACTCCACTGCAAGGTTGGAGGGGAAGGGCGTGCCCGTGCCGGGCGGCCGATTGTGGCACTGATTTGTGACGGGATTCACAGCCCGTCCTGCCGCCTGCCGGCGGGTCACCGGGCCGGTCCTGCCGGGGGCTGAGGCGGGTGGCTTCGGGCGCCGCGGCCGGGCTGCAAGGAACATCAATCCGCCAAACCGCCCCCGTATTACGATCCAACCGCCATGTCGCCCCGTCACCGCTTCCTGCTGCTGCTCAAAGACCTTTCCGCGTGCCTGGACGGCGGCGTCACGCTCGGTGCGATGGCCCAACGCACGGGCAGGTCGCGATTCCAGTTGCATCGCGAGTTCCAGCGGTACTCCGGCGAGACGCTCAAGCAATTCACGATGCGGGTGCAACTGGAGCGAGCCGCGGCGCAACTGCTGATGGACGGCGCCACGGTCCGCTCGGTGGCGCTGCGCAGCGGCTTCGCCAGCCACGAAGTGTTCCTGCGGGCGTTCCGGCGCCATTTCGGCACCTCACCCTCGGCCTACCGCAAATTTGCCCTGGCGGATGCGACCGTGGCGCAGCGCCGAAGACACCTGGCGTTGACGCGTTCAACCGGGCCCGGCCTCCGCTTTTTCCACCGTCCGCGCTACAAGCACTTCGGGCCCAGGAGTACAGACCCCATGTCCACGCTGAGCATCACGCGCAAACAGGTCGAGCCGCAGCACGTGCTGTGCATCCGTCGGCGCGTGGCGCCCAGCGCGCTGCAGCAGACGCTGGGCGAATGCTTCGGCCGCCTGTTCACGCATGCCGCGAAGAAGGGCTTGCCGATCGCCGGCTGGCCGATCTGCCGCTATGTCAGCACGGGCCTGGGCCTGTGGACGATCGAGCCTGCCGTACCCCTGGCCTCACCGGCCACCAGCGAAGGCGACATGCGCGCCGACGTCCTGCCGGGCGGCTGGGTCGCGCTGGGCATCCACGCGGGACCCTACGACGGCCTGCCCGATACCAATGCCGCGATCGAGCGCTGGATCGAGGCGAACGGATTCGAAGCCGACGGGGCGACCTGGGAACACTACATCACCGATCCTTCCCGCCATCCCGACGCCGCCGACTGGCGCACGGAAGTGTACTGGCCGCTCAAGGCGTGACGGCGCCGGGCTGCAGGCGCAATGCGGTTGCCAACCCACGCCGGGAGTCCTGAAATGGTGCGTAGCCTTGCTGCCGTGGTCGCGGGACTGTTCGTGCTTGCCGTGCTCACGTTTGCCATCGAAATGGCGACGACGCCCAGCCTGATGCGCCTGTTCCCGGAAGCCTTGCCGACCCGGGAGGCGATGCAGGGAAACGTCGGGGTGAAGCTGTTCATCCTGTTCTATTCAAGCCTGGCCATGGTCGTCGCGGGTTACGTGACCGCCCGGATCGCAGGACGCCATGAACTGCGCCACGCCATCGCCATGGCGGTGGTGCAGGTGGCGTTGACGGCGTGGGCCATGACCGCGTTCTACGGCCACGCCCCCCTGTGGGCCTGGCTGGCAGGCATGGCGCTGATGCTGCCGGCCGCGGCGCTGGGCGCCAGGGCGCGGGGCAGGGCGGGGGTGGCGCGGGGCGCCGCAGGCCAGACCGGTCCTTGACCAGGCGGGCAGGGCGCTCCCTGCCTTGAAACCTCGCGCCTGTCCCCCCATCCATGGCGGGTCGCCCGGCTTCCTGTCCGGAAGCCGTGCGCGTATCATTGGCACTCACCGGGGCCGAGTGCTAACAGGCACAGGCCATGTCGTTGAATTTAATGGAATAAAAAGGGAAACCCATGAACATCAAGCCGCTCTACGACCGCGTGGTCATCAAGCGTATGGAAGAAGAAAAGGTCTCCGCCGGTGGCATCGTCATCCCCGACTCGGCCACCGAGAAGCCGATCAAGGGCGAAGTGCTGGCCGTCGGCGCCGGCAAGGCCCTGGACAACGGCTCCACCCGCGCCCCGCTGGTGAAGGTGGGCGACAAGGTGCTGTTCGGCAAGTACGCCGGCACCGAGATCAAGCTCGACGGCCAGGAAATCCTGGTGGTCAAGGAAGACGACATCCTCGCCATCCTCTGATGAGCGCCCCGCCGGTCCGCGCTTGCGCGACCGGCCCCGAACCAACCCCCAAAGAATTCTGGAGTTAAAGAAATGGCTGCCAAGGAAATTCGTTTCGGTGAAGACGCCCGCGCCCGCATGGTGAAGGGCGTCAACATCCTCGCCAACGCCGTCAAGGCCACCCTGGGCCCGAAGGGCCGCAACGTCGTGCTCGACAAGAGCTTCGGCGCGCCCACCATCACCAAGGACGGCGTCAGCGTCGCCAAGGAAATCGAGCTGTCGGACAAGTTCGAGAACATGGGCGCCCAGATGGTGAAGGAAGTCGCCTCCAAGACCTCCGACATCGCCGGCGACGGCACCACCACCGCCACCGTGCTGGCCCAGGCCCTGATCCGTGAAGGCATGAAGGCCGTCGCGGCCGGCATGAACCCGATGGACCTCAAGCGCGGCATCGACAAGGCCGTGGTCGAGGCCGTGGGCGAGCTCAAGAAGATCTCCAAGCCGTGCTCGACCTCGAAGGAAATCGCCCAGGTCGGCTCGATCTCGGCCAACTCCGACGCCAACATCGGCGAGCTGATCGCCAAGGCCATGGACAAGGTCGGCAAGGAAGGCGTGATCACCGTTGAGGAAGGCTCGGGCCTGGACAACGAACTCGACGTGGTCGAGGGCATGCAGTTCGACCGCGGCTACCTGTCGCCGTACTTCATCAACAACCAGCAGTCGATGTCGGCCGAGCTGGAAGACCCGTTCATCCTGCTGTACGACAAGAAGATCGCCAACGTGCGCGAGCTGCTGCCGGTGCTGGAAGGCGTCGCCAAGGCCGGCAAGCCGCTGCTGATCGTGGCCGAGGAAGTGGAAGGCGAGGCCCTGGCCACGCTGGTGGTCAACACCATCCGCGGCATCGTCAAGGTTTGCGCCGTGAAGGCCCCGGGCTTCGGTGACCGCCGCAAGGCGATGCTGGAAGACATGGCCATCCTGACCGGCGGCACCGTGATCTCCGAGGAAGTGGGCCTGCAGCTCGAGAAGGCCACCATCAAGGACCTGGGCCGCGCCAAGAAGGTGCAGGTTTCCAAGGAAAACACCACGATCATCGACGGCGCCGGTTCGGCCGAGCTGATTCAGTCCCGCATCGGCCAGATCAAGGCGCAGATCGAAGAGACCTCGTCGGACTACGACCGCGAGAAGCTGCAGGAGCGCGTTGCCAAGCTCGCCGGCGGCGTGGCCGTGATCAAGGTCGGTGCCTCGACCGAGATCGAGATGAAGGAAAAGAAGGCCCGCGTCGAAGACGCGCTGCACGCCACGCGTGCCGCCGTTGAAGAAGGCGTGGTCCCGGGCGGCGGCGTCGCCCTGATCCGTGCGCTGGCCAACCTGGGCGCGCTGCGCGGCATCAACGAAGACCAGAACCACGGCATCACCATCGCCCTGCGCGCCATGGAAGCCCCGCTGCGCGAGATCGTCACCAATGCCGGTGAAGAGCCGTCGGTGGTGCTGAACAAGGTCAAGGAAGGCAAGGGCAGCTACGGCTACAACGCCGCCAACGGCGAGTACGGCGACATGATCGAGTTCGGCATCCTGGACCCGACCAAGGTCACCCGCACCGCGCTGCAGAACGCCGCGTCCATCGCGGGCCTGATGATCACCACGGAAGCGATGGTGGCCGAGGCTCCGAAGAAGGACGAGCCGGCCGGCGGCGGCCACGGTGGCGGCGGCATGGGCGGCATGGGCGGCATGGACTTCTAAGCCGCACTGCAGCATCGCGTTGGACCAAAAAGCCCGGCCTCGTGCCGGGCTTTTTGCATTGCAACGGGAAAATTCCTTCCTCCGGGATGGCGTGGCACATCGGCGGGAATTGGGCTTACACTCGGCCAGCGGGAATTCGGAGGGCGCCTGGCGCCCGGGTCCGTCCCGTATCGACCCGGTACGTCCTTCGGGGATGGCTTGCAGGGAGTGCATGCACGGGATCGTCCGCATTGTTGGCTTCAGTCAGCTGCCTCGGGGGAAAGACATGGTGAAGATGAAGAAGTGGGGCGCGGCAATCGCGCTCGTGGCACTGGTCGCAGCGGCGAGTCCCGCTACTTATCGTTACTTCGCGGGCCAGCAGGCTGGCGTGGATCCCACCGGTCGGTCCGCGGATGCGCGCACCGAACCCGGACCGGTCGGCGCGCGCGCCGGCGTCATCGCCTCGCGCGCCGGCAAGGGCACCGCCACGCCGGGCCGCGGCCAGTACGCCCGCAGCAACGTCGAACGCCGCGGTGCGGTGGTGATGCCGTCCAATCGCCTTCCCGGCGGCGGCTTCCGCTACGAGGAATCGCTCAACATCGGCGGCGGCGTGAACCGCCCGGCCGCCCCGGTCACCAGTAGCGACACCCTGGCTCCGGGCACCTTCATCGTCCTGTTCGACGAGCCCTCGCTGGCGGCCTACCGCGGCGGCATCGCCGAGCTGTCGATGCCCAAGCAGGTCAGCCGCGACGGCAAGCACCGCCTGGACGTGAACAGCCCGGAGGCCCAGAACTACCTGGGTTACCTGCAGGGCCGCCAGCTGCAGATGGAAGAGCAGATGGCCGGCGCCGCCGGCCGCGCGCTGGAAGTGCGCATGCGCATGCAGCACGCCACCAACGCCATCGTGGTCGACCTGACCGGTGAAGAGGCGGCCCGCGTGGCGAAGCTGCCCGGCGTGCGCCTGGTCGAAGCCTACCGCGAGTACGTGGCCGACACCGACGTCGGCCCGACCCTGATCGGTGCACCCGCCGCCTGGGCCGGCAGCATCAGCCAGCCGGGTGGCGCCAACGCCGTCCAGGGCGAAGGCGTCATCGTCGGCATGATCGACTCGGGCATCAACTTCGGCAGCCCGTCGTTCGCCGCCACCGATCCGGTGGACGGCTATGTCCACACCAACCCGCTCGGCGCGGGCGTCTACCTCGGCAGCTGCGCTGCCGCCGGTGACGACGTTGGCCGCTGCAACGACAAGCTGATCGGCGGTTACGACTTCGTCTGCCTGGCACCCGGCAACCAGTGCGGCGTGGCCAACGTGCGCGAAGAGCCCGGCTTTGGCGACACCAACGGCCACGGCAGCCACACGGCCTCGACGGCCGCCGGCAACCGCCGCGACGTCGTGTTCAGCGGTGCCCCGCTGCGGATCTCCGGCGTGGCGCCGCGCGCCAACCTGATCGCCTATGACGCCTGCTACACCAACACCGCCACCGGACAGGGCCTGTGCCCGAACGTGTCCACCCTGGCCTCGATCAACCAGGCCGTGGCCGATGGCGTCGATGTCATCAACTACTCGATCGGCGGCGGCGCGCAGCCCTGGTCGGAAGCAACGTCCCTGGCCTTCCTCGACGCCACCGATGCCGGCATCTATGTCGCCACCTCGGCGGGCAACAGCGGTCCGGGTCCCAACACCCTGGGCCACCTGGAGCCCTGGACCTCGGCCACCGCGGCGTCACAGCATGGCCGCGCCGGCTTCGCGTTCCTGCTGCAGGTCACGGGCCCGGCACCGGTGCCGGCCCCGCTTCAGCCGGTCGTGCTCAACGTGGGCTCCGGCGGCGTTGCCTTCTCGGCAACCATCCCGGGCACCACCCGCCTGTTCATCAGCCCCGGTATCGCCACCACCACGGACGGCTGCAACACCGCGCCGTTCCCGGCGGGCGCCTTCACCGGCGGCATCGCGCTCATCCGCCGCGGTACCTGCGGGTTCGCGGAAAAGGTCAACAACGCCACCACCGCCGGCGCGGTTGCGGTGGTCATCGCCAACAACCAGGCGGGCGCGATCCTGCCGTCGGTGCCGGGCACGACCATTCCCGTGTTCAGCGTGACCCAGGCCGAGGGTGATGCGCTGGCCAGCTTCGGCAACGCCAACCCGAGCAGCGCCACGGCGCAGATTTCCTTCCCCGCCGTGGGCCTGCCGAACACTGCCGATGCGCTGGCTTCGTTCAGCTCGCGGGGTCCGGCCGGCGACTTCAACCTGATCAAGCCCGACGTGACCGCACCGGGCGTGGACGTCCTGGCCACGCTGGCCGGCACCACGCTCACGGGCTCCGAGCAGCTGATCGGCACCATCAGCGGTACCTCGATGGCTTCGCCGCACAACGCCGGCGCCGCCGCGCTCATCCGCCAGGCCCGTCCGGGTTGGACCGTCGCCGAGATCAAGTCGGCGCTGTTGATGACCGCCAAGACCCAGGTCTTCCTGGAAGACCAGGTGTCGCCTGCCAACCCGCTTGCGCGTGGCTCGGGCCGCATCCGCCTTGAGCGGGCCATCCGGGCCGGCCTGGTGATGAATGAAACCAAGGCCAACTACCTGGCGGCCAATCCCGGCACCGGTGGCCTGGCGCACACGCTCAACCTGCCCAGCATGGCGCAGGGCAACTGTGCCCCGAGCTGCCAGTTCGTGCGCACCTTCCGCAATCCGGGCACGTCGGGCGGGCTGTGGTCGCTGAGCATCACCGGCCTGACCGGCAGCGTCGACAGCGCGCTGGTCTGGATTCCCGCCGGCACGACGCGCACCATCACGGTGACCATCGACACCTCGGGTCTCCCGGCCAACAACACCTGGAACTTCGGTGAGCTGGTGATGACCCGCGTGCTCAGCGGCGCCCAGTCGGCCACGGACGCCACCCTCACGCTGCCCATCGGCGTCAAGGTGCCCCCGCCGGTGCTGTCGGTCCCGAACCTGGTGTCGGCGAGCGTCGCGGCCGGCAACAACACGACGACCAATTTCAACATCGGCAACATCGGCGGCTCGCCGCTGGTGTACACGGTCGCCACGTCGGGCAACGGTGCCACCTCGCTGTACCGTGCCGACCGCGGCGCCATCAACAGCGGCTTCCGGAACACGACCTACACCGATCCGGCGACCGCGGGCTTCAACGCGCAGTACGCCGCCGATGACTTCCAGGTGGGCACGAGCACGCAGATCACCGGCCTGAGCGCCGAGGGCTTCGTGGTCAGCGGCGCGGCCTTCCCGGCGGCGGCGGTCAACCTGACCTGGTCGATCTACCCGGATGTCGCCGGCGTGCCGGCGGGCAACCCGGCCACCAATCCGGGCGCGGCAGTGTGGACCTACACGGCCGCCTCGAACGCGCCGGGCGTGAGCACGGCCGGTGGCTTCCTCACGCTGAACCTGGCCGCGGCTGGCCAGAACGTGGTCCTGCCGCCCGGCAGCTACTGGCTGGTGGTCAACACGCGCGGTACCTTCGCCAACCGCTGGGCGCAGTTCGGCTCGGCCACCGGCAACGGCACCTTCATGTCGATCAGCATCGACCAGGCCAATGGCGGCGCCTGGGCGTCCAACAACGCCTTCCCCGGCCTGAACATGCGGGTGACCGGTCAGGTGGCCTGCGGTGCGCCCTGGCTGGGTGCGCTGAGCCCGGCCGGCGGCACGCTGGCGGCGGGCATCAGCCAGCCCACCAGCCTGGCGCTGAACTCGTCCGCGCTTGCCGCCGCGACCTACGGCGCCTTCGTGTGCGTGAACAGCAACGACCCGGCGTCGCCGTCGGTGGCCGTGCCGGTGCAGCTGACCGTCACGCCCTGACCAGCTGCGCCACGTTTCACGAAAGGGCCCGGAGAAATCCGGGCCCTTTCTTTTTGGCCTCGGTTCCTGCTGCCTCGCGCCGGTTCCGCCAGGCTGCCGTCAGGAAGGCCCGTAGCCGCGCGCTTCGATGCTTGCGCGTACGCGATCAGGACCAGGGCGGGGCAGCTCTCCTGCCGATCCGGCGGTCAAACGGTGCGGTCGACGTGGCTCCCGCGCGTCGGCGCGTGCGCGTCCAGGCGGACACGCACGCGCGCTGACGCGCTGGTTGTTCGTGTACGGGATTGTTCAACCGCCGGATCCGCCGGCGAGTCACATCACGGCCGTACCATCGGTCAGGCTTTCGCACAGACCTTGCACGCACTGGCAGCCGCTGACCTCCGGGAAACCGCAGATGGACGACATGCCGTCCTTTTCGCACTGGGCGCGCACCCCCGCCGGATCGGTGCGGGCATCCTTGTTGACGCACCGGGGGAAGTAGCCGCAGCAGCTGCCCACGTCCTTGACCGCGCAATCGCTGTCCGACCGGCAGCTGCGGCTGGGCCCGGAGGGAGCGATGCCCGTCACGTCTTCGATCCGGGTCTGCTTCTTCGCGGCCTCGGCAGGCGATGTGATCGGCGCCTGGCTGTCCAGGGCAGGAGGCGGCGATGCATCGGCCGTTGCCGGTGCAGGCGCGACGGATTGCGCGATGGCCGCGTCGGCCGCGGGCACCTCGGGAGACTCGGAGGGTGCGGTGCGCGCGGTGCAGCCGAGCAGGGACAGCGCGATGATCGTTGCGAAGGTGAAACCGGGCAAACGCATGACGGGTTGGCGGGAGTGGCCGGCGCGTGTGCGCCGGCCGTCCTCAGCCCAGGCGGATCAGCGACCCGGCACGCGGCAGCACTGCGCCGTGCCTTCGACGGTGATGACGCCGGCGGTGGTGTTGAGTCCCGAGCAGTAGGTATCCACGGTGCTGCCGTTGCGGTACATGCCGTTGATGGACCAGGCGGCCTCGTTGAAGCCCGGGGTGCGGCAGCCAGCGCCGGTGACGGCGTAGCTGACGGGGCAGGCCGGGATCGGGAAGTTGAAGATGCCGTTGGCGGCAACGTTCTGGGTGGCGAAGGTGGACGTGCACTGCAGGGCGGTGGCCTGCGGGGCGATGAAGTAGCCGACGATGTCGCCCACCAGGTGGGTGCCGCCGAACGTGAAGACGGTGATGTCGTTGCCAGCCGAATTGCTGTCCACGGGCACGATGGCAAGATTGCCGCGGATGTCGCCGGCGGCGTAGTTCACCGTGGCGGCAAGCGGTTGGGTGCCACCGAAGGCGTAGGCGGTGATGTAGCCCGCCAGGTCCGGGTTCACCACGGTGAAGTTGATGACGGCCGAGCCGATCGTGCCGACATTGCCGACGTCGCAGTCGGTGGCGGAGCCACCCTGTGCCGCGTAGCCGGTGGCCGCGGCGATGTCGAAGCTGCGGGTGCCGCCGGCCGGGATGGTGCCGCCGGCCAGGCGCGTGTCGATGACGCGGCAAGGCGTGACCGGCACGTAGACCAGGTCGCCGTCGGCGTCACCCAGGGCCTGCGTGCTGTCTTCGGCCGCTGCCGGCCGCGGGGTGCTGCTGCCCGAGACAAGCGGGGTGGCCAGGCCAACGCGCGGCAGTACCGGCATCGGGGCGGGTTTGGCCAGCAGCGCCTCGTTCATGTCTTCGAAGGTGCGGGCATTGGCGGCCCGCTGCAGCGAATCCAGCGGCGTCTTCATCAGCAGCGGCAGCATGTCCTTGCTCCAGGCGTCGGCCGAGCGCGAATACGCGCCCTCGACGTGTTCGCCCCACTTCTCGACGATCTGCACAACGAGGTCGGAACGGCGCTGCTGCTCCGCGTTGACGAGCGAGGCGGCATTGGCGCTGCCCGCGAGAATGGCGCAGCCGAGGATGACCCCGTAAGCAATGGAGGAACGATTCATGTGGCGACCCCTGCATCTGGTGAGTGGATGGGACGAACCACGATGGCAGGTGGACGCATGATTCCCCCGCGCCTCCCCAAGGTGCTTCGCAGCCCGAGCATATACCCATGACGGGGCAGGAAAACAGTTCCGGGACCGTGAACGCTGGCCGCGCGTCCGCCACCGTGCGTTATGCCCGTGTTCGCAACAGTCCGGCGGAGTGGCCCACGCCGGCTTGGATTATCCTCGGGGCCAGGCGCCGGGAGGCGTCGCAAACCAGGGGAAATCGATGAAGCACGCGGCTTGGATGGTCCTGCTTGCTCTTGCCACTGCGGAGGCCCACGCCGCCCAGCCGTTCAGCGCCGAAAGGAGCTGGGAGATCCAGCGCATCGGCGGTCCCGAAACGTCACCGGATGGTCGCCATGTCGTGGCGCCCGTGTCGCGCACCGTGATGGCCGACGACAAGCTGCTCACCGACCTTTGGCTGTGGAGCGGCGACGGCGGCCCCGGTCGCGCGCTCACGGCCGATCCGGCGGCCGAGTCCTCGCCGCGTTTCAGTCCGGACGGCCAGACCCTGGCCTTCATCGCGCAGCGCGACGACGACAAGGCGCCGCAGATCTACCTGCTGTCCATGGCCGGCGGCGAGGCCCGCCGGCTCACCACCTTTGCCACCGGCGTCTCCGTGCCGCGCTGGGCCGGCAATGGCCGGCTGCTGTTCGTGTCGCGCATCTGGGCCGAAACGCCGCTGGACCAGCAGGCCAAGCGTCTGAAGGATCGCGACGAAGGCAAGATGAAGGCGCAGGTCTGGGACGGCGGCCCGGTCAGCGTCTGGGACACGCTGCAGGACGATCGCCAGGCGCACGTGTTCTCGGTGGACGTGGCCAGCGGCGAAGTGAAGGCCCTGACCCTGGCCAGCAAGCTGCAGCTGCCGCGCTTCTCGCAGGGCTTCGAGGGAACGTACGACGTATCGCCCGATGGCAGTGAGCTGGCCTTCACCGCCGATAGCGATCCGGCCAGCAATCGCACCGATGTGGACGCGTACCTGATGCCCACGGCCGGCGGCACGCCGCGCAACCTCAGCGCCGGCAATGCCGACACCGACGGCAATCCGCTCTATAGCCCCGATGGCCGGCACCTGGTGTTCCTGCAGCAGCGCATCCCTGGCTTCTACGCCGCCAAGGCGCGGCCCATGCTGCACGATCGCCGCAGCGGCGCCACCCGCGAGCTGCATGCCGACTGGGACCGCAGCGCCAGTGGCCTGGCCTGGTCGCGCGACGGGCGCACCCTCTACGGCGCCATCGACGACGCCGGCACCACACGGCTTTACGAGCTGCCGCTGTCGGGCAAGCCGCGCGCGATCACCGGCGAGTCGTCCTTCAGCGGCCTGTCGGTGGCGCACGATGCGATCTACGCGCTGCGGCAGAGCTTCATCGAACCGCCCACCCTGGTGCGCGTGGACCCGCGCAGCGGCCAGGCGCGCAAGCTGTCCACGGTCAACGATGCGCTGCTGGCCGACACCGCCATCGGCACCTTCGAGTCGGTCACCTACGCCGGCGCCAACGGCGACCCGGTGCAGATGTGGGTGAACTATCCGGCCGGCTTCGACCGCAGCAAGAAGTACCCCGTGTTCGTGCTGATCCACGGCGGCCCGCACAACGCCGTCACCAATTCCATGCAGTACCGCTGGAACGCGCAGGTGTTCGGCAGCTGGGGCTACGTCACGGTGTGGCCCAACTTCCACGGCAGCTCGGGCTTTGGCGAGAAGTTCGCCGACTCGATCAATCCCGAATGGGCGCAGATGCCCTACGAGGACGTGATCAAGGCCAGCGAGTGGGTGGCGGCGCAGCCCTGGGCCGACGCCGACCGCCTGGTCGCCGGCGGCGGCAGCTACGGCGGCTACCTGACCTCGGTGATCCTGGGCCGCGAGCATCCGTTCAAGGCGCTGGTGGCACACGCCAAGGTCTACAACCTCTACACGCAGTACGCCGCCGACTTCGGCACCAACGTGCCGCGCTTCGGCGGCTTCTGGGAGGAAGGCAACCGCGAGGTGATCGAGCGCAACTCGCCCCATCTCGGCGCCGGCAACTTCAGGACGCCCACCCTGGTCATCCATGGCCAGCGCGACCTGCGGGTGCCGGTCAACCACGGCATAGAGCTCTACCAGACGCTGCTGGTGAAGGGCGTGCCGACGCGGCTGGTGTATTTCCCGGATGAGAACCACTGGATTCTGAAGCCGCAGAATTCGGTGTTCTGGTACCAGCAGGTCAAGCGCTGGCTCGACGAGCACAACCCGGCCGCCACGCCCTGATACCTCGGCTACCGACCCGGCTTTGCGAAATGCATGGCCGGGTCCACGCGGGGATCACGTGGCTTGATCGCCCGATGCCGCGCGATAGCATTCAGGGGCGGCACAGGGGCCGCATCCAAGGGGAAACACATGCAAGTTCGTAAGCTGGCGGGCGTCGCGCTCGCCGTGGGCGGTTGCTTCGCGGCCGCGACCTGGGCGCAGGATCCGCCCGCCGAAACCAAAAACGAAACCACCGAGACCGCGCAAGCCTCCGCCGGGGAAGCGGCCGCGGCTGCCACCGTAGCGCCCGCCGCGCCGGCCGAGGCCGCGACGATGTCGGGCGCACCCGCCGCCGCGCCGATGCAGGACGCCGTGGCGCCGGCTGCGCCGGAGGCCGCCGCCGCACCCAAGGCCGTGGAGCCCGCCGAGCCGCTGTTCAGCGCGCCCAAGGCGCTGGAAACCTACATCGGCCGCATCGAAGGCAAGGAAGATCCGATCGCGATCTTCTCCGCCGTGCAGCTGCGCTGGGCCATGCGCAGCAAGGCCACGGCCACCGGCGGCGTGTTCCGCAAGCACAAGTCGAGCAAGGAGATCTTCGCGCCGCTGGACCGCGAGGTACTCGAGCGCGTGCTGGTGGCGCTGGAGGCCGACCTGGAGGCGCGCTTCGAGGCCGCCGGCTGGCAGGCCACCACGCGCGCCGAAATGGGCGGCGACCTGCCGCAGCTCAAGACCCTGGCCAACAACGCCGAACTGGGCGTGCCGCTGTTCAAGTACAACGACACGGTGAACGCGCAGGACTTCGCGGTGATCGCGCTGCCCGGCGCGCAGCCGGCGGATCCCAAGGCGATCAGCAACGGCATGGCCATCATGAAGTTCCTCAAGGGCAAGGCGGGCATCAGCTTCAACATCGTCTACAGCTTCGCGCCGGGCACCGTGGCCGAGACCGATTCGCGCCAGCTGGGCACCGAGGCCACCAGCGGCCTGTGGTTCAGCGCGCGCGCCGACCTGAACGGCGCGAAGGGCGGCTGGGGCAACATCAACGTGCCGCCGGCCGGTCTGGTGGTGGACGGCGACATCGGCGAGCTGGCCGAGATCGCGGGTTCCAAGGCGGGCACTGCGGAAAACGTGCTGCGCTTTGTCGGCGGCCTGGGCGGCAGCGACCGCACCGGCTACACCATGACCCCGGACTGGGCAGCGACGGAAGCCGCCATGCTGCGCGCCGGTCGCGCCTTCAACGCCGAACTCGTCGCCCGCCTCGCGAAGTAGGCCCTGGCCCTGGCGCCGGCACACGCCGGCGCCAGCGCATCAACGCTTGCCGTACCAGTAGTCGTGTGCGAACTGCCCGAGCGAGCGTGGGTCGCGCAGCAATTGCCACATCACTGCGGGCATGCGCGTGAAGTAGTGCCAGTCGCCGTGCTGGTCGAACTTGCGCGTGGACGTGATCGTGCGTACCCGGCGCAGGCGCGTCAGATGCTGGCCGCGGGTGCGGCCCAGCCGCCGCAGCCGCACCATGAAATCCACGTCCTCGGCGACGCGGCGGGTCTCGTCGTAGCCGCCAAGCCGTTCAAAATCCGCGCGCCGCGCAAACACCAGGCCGGTGTCGAAGCCGGTCATCCACACCACCGGCAGCGCCATCGCCACGGTGAGGGCGATGCCCAGCGACCAGCGCTCCATGTCCACGCCCGAAGCGCCGCCGACCACGGCCGGGTCCTGCATCGCGGCCGATACCGCCAGGAACACGTCCGGGTGCAGCACGCTGTCGGCATCCACGAAGCACAGCACTTCGCCGCGGGCGCGGGCCGCGCCACCGTTGCGGCTGGCGGCGATGGCTCGCTTCTCCACGGTCACCACGTGGCAGCCGCGCGCCGCCGCCACCGCGGCGGTGCCGTCGGTGGAGCCGTTGTCGGCCACGATCAGTTCGATGTCGTCATCACTGCCGCCGTGCCGGCGCCAGTTGGCCCGCGCTGCGTCCACGCTGTCGAGCAGGCGCGGCAGGCGCTGGGCTTCGTTCCAGGCAGGGATGACCAGGCTCAGGCGGATCGGGGGCATGCACCGACCCTAACGCCCACGGCGAAAACGCAGGATGAAGCGCGAGGACCGGGCCGTGGCCAGCCCGGCCCCGGCAGCACTCAGGTGCGCGGGGGCATCGCGCTGCCCGGCGGCGGTCCGTTCTGCGGCCGCGGCCCGCCCTGGCCCTGCAGCGGGCCGCCCGCCTGCTGCCAGGCCTCGATGCCGCCGCGGTACCAGTACACCTGCGTGTAGCCCAGGTTGATCGCGCGCAGCGCCGCGTTGTACGACATCCAGCACTGCGTGCTCTGGCAATAGAACACCATCGGCCGGTCCTTGCGGCCCTGCGTGGCCTGCTGCAGGTACTGGCCGAACTCGCGCTGGGTCTGGTCCTGGAAATCGCCCGGCTGCGACGCCGGCACCACCGGGATCGCGTTGGGCAACTGCTGCGGGCCGCCGAGCACGTCGAACACCATGGCCTGGGCGCCAGGGTTCTGCAGCAGCTGCACCAGTTCGGGCGTGGTGATCAGGCGGCCGCCGGGCACCGACGTCGGGGTGGGGCCGTGCATGCCGCCGGTCTTGAGCTGCGCCGTCGGCGCCACGCCCATGTCCTGGCGCTCCATCTGCACCAGGCGCGCGAGTTGGTCGTTGCCCTGCGGGCCCGGCGCCGGCTGGCCGTAGGGCTGCGGCTGGGCGTACGGCTGTGGCTGCGGTTGAGGCTGCGGCTGGGGATAAGGCTGTGGTTGCGGCTGCGGCTGCGGGTACTGCTGTTGCGGCGGATACTGAGGCTGCTGCTGCTGCTGTTGCTGTTGCTGCTGCGGCGCCTGGCCGAAGCTGTCCTGGGCCGCCGCCGGCGTCATCGCCGCCAGCATCGCCATCGCCAGCATCGCGCCGACCGGTCGGATCACGGGAGAAGTCTTCATTCGCTGCGCTCCATCTGTTCGGCTTCGATGCCCAGGTCCACCTGGGGATTGAGGTTGGGATCGTTGGTCTGGAAGTAGGTGCCGGCATTGGTGCGCCAGGCGTGGTCGTAGCGGTTGTCCAGCTGCACCTCGTCACCGGTGGTGGGGTCGGTGTAGCGGTCGACGTTGTTGATGCCGTCGATGGTGGCGCGGTGGATGGCATCGCTGCTGGCGTTGCTGCTGGCGATGCCGGCGTCGTTGATGCGGCCGATCTCGGCGGTGGTCTCGGCGATGATCGCGCCGCGCTGCGCCTGCGCCTGCACGCCGCGGCGTGCGATCTGGGTGTTGTGCCGGTTCATGCGCGCCTGCCACTGCGGATCGGGTTGCGCGGTGGACGAGAAGTGGCCCACCAGCGCCAGGTCCAGCTGGCCGTTGGGGGCCGTGGCCACCACCGGCGCGGCGGCGATGCCGCTGTAGAACTTGCGCACTTCGCCGGGCATCACGCCCATCAGGGTGTTTTCCATGAACTGCACGACCACGCTAATGCTTTCGCGCATCTCGCCCTGCGGGCCGGCGTAGGCGATCAGCACTTCACCGCCTTCCTTCCAGAACCGGGTCTGGCCGTCGGACGGCGGCGGCGCGCTGCGGATCAGGTCGTTGCGCGCGCGGAAGTCGAGCACCCGCGCGCCGGGGCGGTGCCGCTGCACGAAGGACTGCAGGTAGGCGCGCACGTCGGTGATCTGCCAGCGCGGGCAGCTGCCCTGGATGTCCATGCCCAGGTTGTCCCAGCTCCAGGCTTCGGCCGGCAGCATCTGCAGGCTCTGGCGGCCGTCGGGCGACTGCGCGCGCCACTGGAAGCTGGGCGTGGCGCCACAGGGCGCCTGTGCATTCCACAGCACGCCGCCCTCGGTACGCCATCCGGCGGGCAGTTCCACCCACAGCGCAGGCATCGGCTTCTCGAAACCATTGGGGTCGATCACCGCGACGCGCTGCAACCCGCTGCCGGTGGCGCCTTGTGCGCCGACGGCTGCAGCCTGTGCGCCGTTCGCGGCAGGCACCCAGGCGGGGTCGCTGCCGCGGGCGGTGCCGTCGCCGTTCGCGGCGACCCCCCCGGCGTTCGCTGGATCGTTGCCGCCGTAGCCAGGTGGCATCGCGTCGGGCGTGGACTTGCCGCCCTTGCCTGCGGCGTCCAGGGCCGCCTGCTTGCCGGCAGCGGCTGCCTCGTCGGCCTGCGGGTTGGCGCCGCAGGCCGCCAGGGCCAGGGCAAGGCTGGCCAGGGCCAGGCGGGTGGGTCGTATCGGCGAGCTGTGCATGGTTTTTCTCCGGTCCTGCAGGCTAGGGCGGGGAAGGGCGGCAAACCGGCTCACGCCCGGGGCGTGGGCTCAGCCGGCCGTGCTCAGGGCATGGAACAGCCAGGCGCGGGCCGCCTGCCACTGGCGCTTCACGGTGGCCGGCGACGAGCCCATGGCTTCAGCGGTTTCCTCGATGGTGAGGCCGCCGAAATAGCGCAGCTCCACCAGGCGCGCCTTGTCGGGGTCGAGCAGCTCCAGCCGGGCCAGGGCGCCGTCGAGCGCGATCACGTCCACCGGCGCTTCCTCGGCCGGCAGCTCCAGGCCGGTCAGGGTGACGCGCTGGCCGCCGTCGCGCTTGGCGGCATCGCGGCGGCGCGCGTGGTCCACCAGGATCTCGCGCATCAGGCGCGCGGCCATGCGCACGAAGTGGGCGCGGTCCTGCCAGTCGATGCGTTGCAGGCCCGAGAGCCGCAGGTAGGCTTCGTTGACCAGGGCCGTGGGCTGCAGGGTGTGGTTGGCGCGTTCGCCGCGCAGCTGGCGATCGGCCAGCGCGCGCAGTTCGGGATAGACGATGCGCACCAGGCGATCCCTGGCCTCGGCATCGCCCTGGCGCCAGGCCGCCAGCAGGGAAGTCACGTCTCCGGACATGGCCCGAGTCTAGCAGCGGCGACCGGCGCTGAGCCGGTCGGCCCCGGTTTGCCGCCTTCTGCTAGTGTCGGCCGGAAACGGGCGGGCGGGGAACCCGGGAATCGCATGAGCACGTCGCTGGAACTCAAGGTACTGCAGGTCTTCGAACAGGCGCTGGAACAGCCGCCGTCGGAACGCATCGCCTGGCTGTCGGGCCAGGGCCTGGCGCCGGAAGTGCAGTCGGGCGTGCTGCGCCTGCTCGATGCCGAGAAGGCCGCGGGCAGCTTCCTGGAAGAGACCGCGGTGCTCACCGAGGAAGTGCCGCCGAAATTCCCGAAAGTCGGTGAGCGGCTGGGCAACTACGAGCTGCTCAAGCCGCTGGAATCGGGCGGCATGGGCGTGGTCTACCTGGGCCGTCGCGCCGACGACGTGTACGAGCAGCAGGTGGCGATCAAGCTGGTGCGGCCGGTGCACATGCTGGGCGCGGCGGACTTCCGCCGCCAGCTGATCGCCCGCTTCGAGGACGAGCGCGCGATCCTGGCGCGCCTGAACCACCCCAACGTCGCGCGCATCCTCGACGGCGGCAGCACCGCCAGCGGCATTCCCTACCTGGTGATGGAGTACGTCGACGGCATCTCGCTCACCGACTTCTGCAAGGAGCGCAAGCTGGACGTGCGCCAGCGGCTGGCGCTGTTCCGCAAAGTCTGCGACGGCGTGCAGGAAGCGCACCGCCACCTGATCGTGCACCGGGACCTCAAGCCCGACAACATCCTGGTGGGCGTGGACGGCGAGCCGCGCCTGCTGGATTTCGGCATCGCCAAGATCCTGGAGCGTGAACCGCTGGGCGGCAGCCCCGGCACCGCGCTGTCGGCGATGACGCCGGCCTACGCCAGCCCGGAACAGGTGCGCCAGCAGCCGCTGACCACCAGCTCGGACGTGTATTCGCTGGGCGTGGTGCTGTACCAGCTGGTCACCGGCATGCGTCCCTACGAACTGGCCGGCCTGCGGCCGTCGGAAGCCGAGCACGTGGTCTGCGACCTGCAGCCCGAGCCGATGCGGCGCATGCTGGACAAGGCGCCGCTGACCGAGGACGAGCGCCGCGCGCGCCGGGCGATGATCGTGGACGACGTCGAGCGCATCGTCGCCAAGGCCATGCACAAGGACGCCACGCGCCGCTACGGCTCGGCGCAGGAGCTGGCCGACGATATCGGCCGCTACCTCGACGGCATGCCGGTGCAGGCCGGGCCGGATTCGGCGGCCTACCGGGTGGGCAAGTTCCTGGCGCGGCACCGCCTCGGCGCGATCGCCGCCAGCCTCGCGCTGCTGGCGATCCTGGGCACCACCGCGTTCGCATTCTGGCAGGCCGACCAGGCGCGCCGCGCGGCCAACGACGCCACCCGCATCAACAACTTCCTGATGGACGTGATCCGCTCCTCGGATCCGTTCAACGCCGGCAGCGAAATCACGATGAGCCAGGCGGTGGACGAGGCCGTGGTCAAGGTCGGCCCGCGCTTCGCCGACCGCCCCGACCTGTCCTCGCGCATCCGCTTCGCACTGGGCTACGGCATGATCAGCCGCTACAAGCTGGACCTGGCCGAAGAACAGCTGCAATTTGCGCTGGACGAAAGCACGGCCGCCTACGGCGCCGGCGACGTGCGCACGCTGCGCATCCTGGAAGGCCAGGCGCAGCTGCGGCATTCGCAGGGCCGCAACGACGAGGCCGAGGCGCTGTTCCGCCGGGTGCTGGCAAGCATGGAAGAACAGCGCCTGCAGGACGACCCCTTCTACGGCATCGTGCTCAACAACCTCGGCAACTTCCACATGTTCAACGAGGACTACGAGAAGGCTGACGAACTGCTGCGCCGCGCCGAGGTGCAGCTCAAGGCGCATCCCGATCCCGAGGCCATGCCGTCCGAACCCTACCTGCTGGTGGGCAACCTGGCCTACACCGCGCACGGCCTGGGCGACCTGGCGCGTGCGGAGACGCTTTACACGCAGGCGCGCAAGGGACTGGAGCGCGTCTACCCGCGCGGCAGCCCCGAGCTGGCCAGCCTGATCAACAACCATGCCTTCCTGGTGGCCGAGCGCGGCGAGGCCGAGAAGGCGTTCGAGCTCTGGCAGCAGTCGCTGGCCATGCGCCGTCGCGCGTTCAAGGGCGACCACCCGATGCTGGTGACCGCGATGAACTCGGTGGCAATCCAGGCCATGCGCCTGAAGAAATTCAACCTGGCGAAGACACAGGCCGAGGAATCGGTAGCGATGTCGGCGCGGCTGTATCCCGAGCCCACCGGCAACCAGATCATGGCGGTGTCCACGCTGGGCGGCGCCCGCCTGATGTCGGGCGACCCGCAGGGCGCCGGCCAGGCGCTGCAGCAGGGCGTGGCCCTGCTGGGCAAGATGCGCCAGCCCGAGGAGTACCTGGCGCAGAACCTGCAGAAGCTGCTGGACGAACTGTGCAAGCGCCCGCACGAGCCGGCGGTGGAAGCCTGCGCCGGCATCACCCCGACCGAGCCCGCGCTGCCCTAGGCGGGCGTGGCCCTGCGGCGGGTGAAGCGCCGGGTGAAGTCCTCCATCGCCGCGAACGCCGCCGGGATCACCACCAGGCTCAGCAGGGTGGACGTGATCAGGCCGCCGATCACCGCCACGGCCATCGGCTGGCGGAACGCGGCGTCGGCGCCGAAGCCCAGCGCGATCGGCAGCATGCCGGCGGTCATGGCGATGGTGGTCATGATCACCGGGCGCGCGCGCTTGCGGCAGGCGTCCACCAGCGCATCGTGCATGCTCATGCCGTGCTGGTCCTCGGCGATCACCGCGTAGTCCACCAGCAGGATCGAGTTCTTGGTGGCGATGCCGATCAGCATCAGCAGGCCGATCAGCGCGGGCAGCGACAGCAGGGTGCCGGTCACCAGCATCAGGCCGAAGGCGCCGCCCGCCGACAGCGGCACCGCCATCAGGATGATCAGCGGGTGGCTGGCGTGGTTGAACAACAGCAGCAGCACCGCGTAGACGCAGAACAGGCCCGCGCCCATGGCCAGGGCGAAGCCGACGAACAGTTCGATGAAGATCTCCGAGTCGCCGCTGTTCTGCACCTGCACGCCGGGCGGCAGGCGCTGCAGCGACGGCAGCTTCTCCACCTCGGCCATCACCTCGCCCAGCGGCCGGCCGTTGAGTTCGGCGGTGAAGGTGATGTTGCGCTGGCGGCCGAAGCGGTCCACCTGCGACGGGCCCGAGCCGGTGCGCACCTCCGCCACCGCCGACAGCGGCACCGTGCCGCCCTTGGCGCTGGGCACGCGCAGCAGCGACAGCAGCGCCTCGTCGGACAGGCCTTCCTCCGACAGCCGAACGCGGATCGGCACCTGGCGGTCGGGCAGGTTGAGCTTGGCCAGGCGCTGGCGGAAGTCGCCGTTGGTGGCGATGCGCGCGGCCTCGGCGATATCCACCGTGGATACGCCCAGGTCGGCGGCGCGGCGCGCATCCGGCACGATCACCAGCTCGGGCCGCAGCAGCGAGGCGGTGGAGCTGACCGTGCCCAGCCCGGGTATCGAGCGCAGGTCGCGTTCGAACTCGCCTGCGGCCTGGTACAGGCGCTGCGGGTCGTCGCCGCTGAGCACCAGCATCAGCTGTTCGCCCGGTTCGCTGCTCAGGAAGCGCTGGCGCACGCCGGGCAGGGTGGCCAGGCGTTCGCGCACTTCCCGCTCGAGCTCCTTCTGCGTGCGGTCGCGGCCGGAGTCCGGGCCCCAGTCGAGCACCATCGTCACCTTGCGCACTTCGCTGATGCCGCTCACGGCCGGGTCGCCCAGGTCGAGCACGCCGCCGACGGTGGCGTAGGTCTGGCGCAGTTCCGGCAGGTCGCTGATCAGGGCGCGGGCGCGTTCGCTCATCGCCGCGGTCTGCTCCAGGCGCGCGCCGGGCGGCAGCTCCAGGCTGAGGTTGCTGCGGCCCAGGTCCGAGCCGGGGATGAACGTCGCGGGGATGAAGGGCAGCAGGCCCAGCGAGCCGATGAACATCAGCAGGGCTAGGCCCAGGGTCTTGATGCGATTCGCCAGCGCCCATTCCACCAGCCGCAGGTAGCGGCCCATCAGCGCCGATTCCTTCTCGGCGTGCGGCTTGGGCTTGAGCTGGTAGGCCGCCATCATCGGCGTCAGCAGGCGCGCCACCATCAGCGAGAACAGCACCGCCGTGGCCGCGGTCCAGCCGAACTCCAGGAAGAACTTGCCGGCGATGCCGGGCATGAAGGCCACCGGCACGAAAACCGCCGCCAGCGTGGCCGAGGTGGCGATCACGGCCAGGCCGATCTCGTCGGCGGCATCGGTGGCCGCGACCTTGGGCGACTTGCCCATGGCCAGGTGGCGGTCGATGTTCTCCACCTCGACGATGGCGTCGTCCACCAGGATGCCCACTACCACCGCCAGCGCCAGCAGCGTGATCATGTTGAGGCTGAAGCCCAGCAGCCAGATGACGCCGAAGGTGGGGATGATCGAGAGCGGCAGCGCCAGCGCCGAGATCCAGGTGGCGCGCCAGTCGCGCAGGAACCACCAGACCACCAGCACGGCCAGCAGCGCGCCTTCCCACAGCATGGTCATGGACGAGCTGAAGGACGCGCGCACTTCGTCGATGGCGGTGCTGACCATCGAGAACTTGACGCGCGGATGCGCCGCCTGCAGTTCGGCGATGGCCTCCTCGACGCCTTCGCCGACCGCGATCTCGCTGGAGCCGCGGGTGCGGCTGATGCCGAAGCTGACCACCGGCTTGCCGTCCACCATGGCCAGCTGGCGCCGTTCGGCATGGCCGTCGGTCACCTCCGCCAGCGACGACAGCGGCAGCTGGCGGCCGTCGGGCAGCACGATCGGGAACTGGCGCAGCATGGCCGCGCTGTCCACGGTGCCGACCGCGCGGATCGCCTGCTCGCTGCTGCCCTGGGTGGCGCGGCCGCCCGAGCGCTCGAGCTGCGAACGCGCCAGCTGGTTGGACACGTCGCCGGCGGTCAGGCCATACGCCGCCAGCACGCCCGGGCGCAGGTCCACCTGCACCTCGCGGGTGATGCCGCCGCTGCGCACCACGCTGCCGACGCCGCGCACCGAGAACAGCTTCTTGTTGACCTCGTTGTCGACGAACCAGCTCAGCTCGTCCTCGCCCAGCGTGTCCGAGGAAACGGCATACGTGACCAGGGTGCCGCCGACGATCTCGATCTTGGCGACGATGGGCTCTTCGATGTCGCCCGGCAGGTCGGCGCGCACGCGTGTGACCGCGTCGCGCACTTCGTCGAGTGATTCGTTGAGGTCCTTGCCGATGCGGAACTCGACGAAGGTGGTGGACACGCCTTCGGTGACAGTGCTGACCAGCTTGTTGATGTCGGCAAGACTGGCCACCGAGTCCTCGATCTTGCGCGTCACCTCGGTCTCGAGCTGGCTGGGCGTGGCGCCCGGCAGCGCCACCGTCACGGTGACGCCCGGGTAGGACACGTCCGGGAAGCGCGACACCGCCAGCTGCTGGTAGCCGAACAGGCCGACGATGGTCAGCAGGATGAAGAGCAGGATCGCCGGCAGCGGCCGGTTGATGGACCAGGCCGAGAAATTCATCCGGCGGGGCCCCCGGTGGCGGCCACCACGCGGACGCGGTCGCCGTCGGACAGGAAGCCCGCGCCCTCGACCACCACCTGCTCGTCGGCCTCCAGGCCGTCCAGCACCTGCACCAGGCCGTCCTGGCGCACGCCCAGCTCGACCCGGCGCTGCGACACCACGTTGCCCTCGCCCAGCACGAACACGTAGCGGTAGCCGTCGCGCTCGACGATGGCCTGGTCGGGCACGGTGCGCGCGGGCAGGTTGCCCAGCACCAGGTCGCCCTGGGCATACATGCCGGCGCGCAGCGCGCCCGGCTGCGGCAGGTCGGCGTAGACCACGCCGGTGCGGCTCTGCACGTTGAGCGAGGGCGACACCGCGCGCACGCGACCGGCGACGGCGGCGCCGTCGGGCCCGCGCAGCTCCACTTCGACGCCCGGCGTGATCCGGATCAGTTCGGCCTCGGGCAATTCGGCGCGCCACTCCAGGCGGCCGTCGCGGATCAGGCTCAGCATCTCCACGCCGGCCTGCACCACCTGGCCCGGCTGCACCAGGCGCTGCGAGATCACGCCGTCGTCGGGCGCGCGCAGGGTGGCGAAGCCCAGGCGCAGCCGCGCGTTTTCAAGCTGTGCCTGCGCCGTCTGGCGCTGCGCCCGGGCGGTGAGTTCGCCGGCGATCAGCTGGTCGGCTTCGCTGGCGGCGACCAGGCGCTCGCGCTTGAGGATTTCGCCGCGGCGCGCATTCGCGCTGGCCACCACCAGGTTGGCATCGGCCTGCGCCAGCACGGCTTCGGCCTGGCGCAGCTCCATCTGCAGGCTGCGCGTGTCCAGCTGCAGCAGCGGCTGGCCGGCCTTCACGGTGTCGCCGACCTCGACCAGCACCTCGGCCACGCGCTGTCCGGACAGCTCCACGCCCAGCGCCATCTGCTCCCAGGCGGCGATCGACCCGGAGGCGGTGATACGTCGCGGCAGCGAGGCCTGCACGGGCGTGGCGACGCTGACCGTGAGGCTGGTGGGGGCGGTGGCCGGGGCCTCGTCCCCCGCGCAGGCGGCGAGCAGCAGGCACAGCAGGATCGGCGGCAGGGCCGCAGTACGCAGGGACATGGAGGGTTCGCCGTGGGGTGCGAGGCGGCGATTGTCTCAAACGCCGGGGCACGTGGGTGCAGGCATCGTGATGTCCGGTGGGCTAGGCTTAAGCCGTTTTCAAGGGCGCTGCCCGGAGATGCCTGTGAACCCACCTGCCCCAACCCTGTCCGAGCCGCCGTCGCTGGCCAAGCGCGTCGCCGCCCTCGATACCCAGACCGCGCTCAAGCGCCTGGACGACGTCGACCCGGCCGAGATCGCCCGGCTGCTGGCCGCGATGCCGCCGGCGCGGGCCAACAACCTGCTGGCGGCGATGGACCCGGCCTGGCGCACCCGCATCATGGCGGCCGCGCCCGCGGGCACCGACTGGACCGACGCGCAGCGCTACGAGGAAGGCACCGTCGGCCGCCTGCTGGAGGACCCGCCCGCGGTGTTCACCAGCGGCACCCGGGTTTCGGTGGCGATCGAGGCGCTGCGCAAGGTGGTCAAGGAAAGGCTGGTCACCTACCTGTGGGTGGTGGATGCCCGGCAGCACCTGCTGGGCGTGGTCGCCTTCCGCGACCTGCTGTATGCCGAGCGCGAGGTGAGCCTGGACGACATCATGATCCGCTCGCCCTTCTGCCTGCGGCCGAAGATGACGCTGGTGGATGCGATGCGCGAGGTGGTGACGCGCCACTACCCGGTCTATCCGGTTTGCGAGGACGATGGCCGCCTCGTCGGCCAGGTGCGCGGCCAGGTGCTGTTCGAGCAGCAGGCTTTCGAGATTTCCGCGCAGGCCGGCGCGATGGTCGGCGTGGAGAAGGAAGAGCGCCTGGCCACGCCGCTGTGGCGCGCCTTCCGGTTCCGCAATCCCTGGCTGCTGGTGAACCTGCTCACGGTGTTCGTGGCGGCGGCGGTGGTGGGTTATTTCGAGGAGACGATCAACCGCGTGGTGGTGCTGGCGGTGTTCCTGCCGGTGCTGGGCGGGCAGAGCGGCAACCTGGGCTGCCAGGCGCTGGCGGTGATGCTGCGCGGCATGACCCTGGGCGAGCTGCGCGGCATGGGCGTGGCCAGGCTGGTGAGCAAGGAGGCGCTGTTGGGGCTGCTCAACGGCACCGTCACCGGTGCGCTGGCGGGCGCAGCCATGTACTGGGTGGTGTCGCGCGACGGCGGCAGCGACGGCCTCATGCTGGGCCTGATCACGCTGGTGGCCATGGCTCTGAGCTGCATGATCGCGGGCCTGTCGGGCTCGCTGATTCCGCTGATCCTCAAGCGGCTGGGCGCCGACCCGGCCACCGCCTCCAGCATCTTCCTGACCACCCTGACCGACGTGGTCAGCATGGGCAGTTTCCTGGGCCTGGTGACCTGGCTGGTGCTCTGACCGGGAGGGCATGACCGCAATGTTGCAGTGCAACGTGCATCGGCCCGCGGGCCAAGCCACGATGCCTGCGCTTCCGACGTGGGGGAGGGAGCGAGAAGCCCGCAGCCGCTTTAGCGCTGCGGGCTTTTCTTTTTTTACGGCCCGGCCGCGCGTGACAGAATCCGCGCATGCCCGCCCATCCTTCCTCCGAGGCCGCGCTCGCCGCCCTGATTGACCGCGCCCTGGCGCGACTGGCCGAGCGCGCGCCACAGGCGCTGGCCACCGACGCGCGCCGCGCCGCGATCGAATCGCTGGCGCTGTGCAGCGATTTCGCGATTGACACGCTGTGCCGGCAGCCCGACCTGCTCGACAGCCTGGACCAGGCGCAGGTGGAGCGTCCGGCGCTGTCGCCGGGCCAGGAGGCCGACTGGCCCGCGCAGCTGCGCCGCTGGCGCGCCGCCGCTTCCACCCGTCTGGTCTGGCGCGACCTGCACGGACTCGACGACGTGGATGCCACGCTGGCGGGCAGCAGCCGCATCGCCGATCTGGCGCTGCAGTCCGGCGTGGACGCGCTGACCGAGTCGCTGGCGCTGCGCCATGGCCAGGTGCGCAGCGCCGACGGCGAGCGGCAGTCGCTGGTGGTGTTCGGGCTGGGCAAGCTCGGCGGCGGCGAGCTCAACTTCAGCTCCGACGTGGACTTGGTGTACGCCTTCCCCGAACACGGGCAGAGCGACGGCGCGCGTGCCCTGGATGCCGAGGCCTGGTTCACCCGCCTGGGCCAGCGACTGGCGCAATTGCTGGGCGAGGTGACCGCCGACGGCTTCTGCCATCGCGTGGACCTGCGGCTGCGGCCGTTCGGCGCCAGCGGCCGGCTGGTGCTCAGCTTCGGCGCAATGGAGCAGTACTTCCAGCGCGAGGGTCGCGACTGGGAGCGCTACGCCTGGATCAAGGCACGCCCCGTGGCCGGCGACACCGCGGCCGGCGAGCGCCTGCTGGCGACGCTGCGACCTTTCGTCTACCGGCGCTACCTGGATTACGGCGCGCTCGACGGCCTGCGCGAAATGAAGGCGCTGATCGCGGCCGAAGTGCAGAAGCGCGAATTGGCCGACAACCTCAAGCTGGGGCCGGGCGGCATCCGCGAGGTCGAGTTCCTGGTGCAGGCGCTGCAGCTGATCCGCGGCGGCCGCGAGCCCGCGCTGCGCGGACGCGCGCTGCTGCCCACGCTGTCGGCGCTGGCGGAGGCGGGCCATGTCGCACCTGCCACCGCGCAGCGCCTGGCCGAGGCCTACCGGGCCCTGCGCCGGCTGGAGAACCGCGTGCAGATGCTGGCCGACCAGCAGGTGCATGCGCTGCCGGAAGACCCGGTCTCGCGACTGCGCATCGCGCGCGCGCTCGGCCATCGCGATGAGGGCGACATGCTCGCGGCCCTGGATGTACACCGCGGCGTCGTGGCCGAGGAGTTCGCGGGCCTGCTGGAAGCACGCCGCCGCCGGCGTGCGCCCACCAGCGCGCTGGTGCAGTACTGGCGCGCCTTGCCCGACGCCGGCGACGAGGCGGTGCTGGCCGAGGCCGGGTTTGCCGACGCCGCGACGCTGGATGCAAGCCTGCGCGACTTCGCGCGCACGCCCGCGGTGCGCGCACTGTCCGAGCGTGGCCGCCAGCGCCTGGACAACGTCCTGCCGGAACTGCTCGCCGCCGCCGCGCGCAGCGACGCGCCCGATGCCTCGCTTCCCCGCGGACTGGCGCTGCTGCAGGCCATCACCCGCCGCACCAGCTACCTGGCCCTGCTGGAAGAACAGCCTGCGGCCCTGGCCCGGCTGGCCGACGTGACCGCCCGCAGCGCGCTGCTGTCCGAGCGCCTGGCCGCGCATCCGCTGCTGCTGGACGAACTGCTCGACACCCGCGCGGCCGGCGCGGTGCCCGACGCCGCGCAGATGCCGGCCCTGGTGCAGTCCGCCTTGGCCACGCTGCCGGTGCACGACACCGAGGTGGCGTTGAACCTGCTCAACGAACTGCGCCAGGCGATCGCGTTCCGCATCGCCCTGGCGACGCTGGGCCAGCGGGTGCCGCCGGGCGAAGCCGCACGCGCCCTGGCCGCCCTGGCCGAAGCGCTGCTCGGGGCCGCGCTGCGCGTGGCCGAAGCCGACGTGGTGGCGGCGCACGGCCGCGTGCCGGGCGCGGGACTGGCAGTGCTGGGCTACGGCAGCCTCGGCGGCGCCGAGCTGGGTTTCGGTTCGGACCTGGACCTGGTGTTCCTGCACGACGCGCCCGCCGACGCCTTGTCCGATGGCGCACGGCCGCTGGACGCCACCCGCTATTTCGCCCGCCTGGCGCAGCGGCTGGTCAGCCTGCTGGGCACGGTCACCGCCGCCGGCAAGCTTTACGAGATCGACGTGAGGCTGCGACCCGACGGGGCCAAGGGCATGCTGGTGTCGAGCGTGGAGAGCTTCGCCGACTACCAGAGCCAGCGCGCCTGGACCTGGGAGCGCCAGGCGCTGGTGCGCGCACGGCCGATCGCGGGTGCCGCTGCGGTGGCCGCGGCGTTCGAGCGCATCCGCGCCGATACCCTGGCCCAGTCGCGCGACGCCGATACGGTGCGCAACGACGTGGTCGCGATGCGCCAGCGCATGCGTACCGAACTCGACCGCAGCAATACGCTGCGCTTCGACCTCAAGCAGGGCGAGGGCGGGCTGGTGGACCTGGAGTTCCTGCTGCAGGCGCTGGTGCTGCTGCATGCCGGTACGCATCCGGCGCTGTGCGGTCCGCGCGATACGCCGGGTCTGCTGCAGGTCCTGGCCGATGCCGGACTGCTGGCCGCCCCCGAGCTGTCGCGTCTGAGCGCGGCGCATCTGCACCTGCTGGGCCTGGGCCTGGACTGCACGCTGGACCAGCGTCCGCGGCTGGTGCCGCACGACGAAGCGCTGGAGGCGGCGCGCGAGGTGATCCGCAAGGCCTGCACCGCGCATGGGTTGGCCTTCGCCTGAGGCGGCACTTCGACGCCTCGCCACGCGTCGCGGCACCCACAACCCTGGCGCCTGCTAGCGGCCGAGCCGCTCCCGCACCTGGTCCGCCACCCGGGCGGTTTCGCGCAGGGGTTGTGCGGTGAAGGCTTCCGGTCGGCCGTCCTGGGCGCGGATGCGGCCGCGGCGCAGCAGCTCGTCCAGGTAGGCGCGCACGCGCCCGGTGGCGCGGCCCGGTTCGGCAACGTACACGGGTGCGTCGGTTGCGCAGGCTTCCGAGACCATGTTCACCGAGTCGGGCGACACCACCACCCGGTCGGCCCAGGCCAGCGCGCCGGCGTACGGGTTGGCACCGTCGCCCGGGTCGAACCAGCGCAGTCCCGGCGTGTCGGCCCAGTACGCGCGGGCGAGCTGCGCGATCGGCGCGGGCGTGCGGCGCGACCCGACCACCAGCAGGCTGCCGCCGTCGCGCGCCAGCATGCGCTCGAGCTTGGCCGCCATCACTTCGAAGGCGCCGCGGTCGAAGCGCACCGCGGCGGTCGGCCCGCCCAGCAGCACGGCGGTGCGGGGCGAGGGCAAGGTGCCCAGGTGCGGGAAGTCCGCGCGCGCGGCCGCCAGCCAGGCTTCGTCCACCGGGTGCAGGCTGCCGCACAGCGTAATGACGTTGGGACCGCGCAGGCCGTCGTGTTCCGGCGCCACCACCACATCCCACAGCGCGGGATCGAGCCGCGGATCCAGCACCTGCACGACCCGCGCGCCGCGCGCGCGCAGCAGGCGCGTGGCCAGGGCCGCGCGGCGGCCGCAGCCCAGGGCCAGCGCCGGCGGCTGCGTCATGGCCGCCATGAACTCCGGGCCGAACGCGTGCTCGGCGCCCGGCAGGCGCCGCGGCGCCAGCCAGGACCAGGGGGCCGCGGTGCGCAGCAAAAACTCGCGCGGCTCCGGCCCCAATGCGCGGGCCAGCGCCAGCACCTGCTGGCGGTGGCCGGCGGCGCCATCGTGCAGGGACCAGGGGACGGAAGCATCGGACATGCCGGCAGGGTAGCCGGAAAAACGACGGCGCCGCGAGGGCGCCGTCGTGTTGCCACCGGGGGCGGGACGATCAGTCGCCGTCGCCGACGAAGCGGGTGCCGAAGTTGATGTTGGCGAATTCAACCAGCCGCGCCGTGCCCGTCAGGCCGACCGTGATGGTGATCGGACGACGGAAGAAGCGCTTGGCCTGCTGCTCGGTCAGGCCGTACTGGTTCATCAGCGAAGCCTTGCTGACGATGGCGCCGATGCACATGCGGGTGCCGGTCTCGGTGCGGAAGAAGCTCTCGCCGCTGCCGATGCTGCCCGACTCGTTGATGGCGGTGAGGGCGGTGTCGATGTAGCCACCGAAGGCGGCGCCGGTGACCGGGTTGATCAGCGCCGGGTCGTCCAGCACGTCGCTTTCGATGCGGTACGTGGGGGTGACGCGGAACTGGTAGTTGCCCGGCGCACCGGTGAAGTTGCCCACGTTGTACTGGACGATCGGGGTCTGCCAGTGGCAGAGCAGGGTCTGGCTGCTGCGGCCGGGCAGGGTGATGCTGGCCAGGTTGGGCGCGTTGATCACGGTGGTGGTCCCGGCGGGGGCCAGGGTGACGCAGTTGGGGTCGCCCGGCTCGCCGACCGGCGGGGTGCAGTCGGGCGAGAGCTGGATGAAGCTCGAGACCAGGCCGATCCACTTGAGGTTCTTGCCGAAGGAATCGGCGTCGCCCACTTCGGCGACGGTGGGGGCGGCGGCAACGGCGGCGCCGCCGGCTTTTTCCAGGCGATCGGCGCGCGCCGCCGCCAGGCGGCCGGCCGCCTTGGATTCACTGGTCGGCGGCGAGCGGAAGCTGTCGCTGGCCTGGGCGGTAGCCGCCAGGCCGGTGGCGAGAAGGGCGAGGAACAGGGCGTTGCGGGACATGCGGTGTCTCCAGACTCGGGACCGCGCGCCGGACGGCGCTGCGGGAGCCGGATCGCCTCCGGGGTGCGCCGGGCTCGTCCACAATCACGCAGGAGGCTGCCGGAACCGGCCTTGTCCGGCCAGTCACGCAACGATACGTTGCGAAGTCCCGGCTGCGTTGCATCGGCGGGATGCCTACACTCACTGGCGACTGACCCCACCCACCGGAGCCCCACCATGTTCAAGCGCCTCGTCCTTGCCAGCCTGCTCGCCGCCGCCTTCACCGCCCAGGCCACCGAGACCTACACCATCGACCCGACCCACACCCAGGTCGAGTTCACCTACAACCATCTGGGCTTCTCCAACATCACCGGCCGCTTCGACCAGGTGCAGAGCGAGTTCCAGTTCGACGCCGCCGATCCGACCCGCTCCAGCGTCAAGATCACGATTCCGGTCGAGAGCATCAGCACCGGCGTGGAGAAGCTGGACACGCACCTGCTGGCGCCGGACTTCTTCGACGCCGCCAAGTTCCCGACCGCCACCTTCACCAGCACGGCGGTCACCGCGGCCGGCGAAGGCAAGCTCAACGTGGCCGGCGACCTCACCATCCACGGCGTCACCCGCCCGGTGGTGCTGGCGGTGACCATCAACAAGATCGGCGAGCATCCGATGGCCAAGGTGCCGGCGGCGGGTTTCGACGCCACCACCACCATCAAGCGCAGTGACTTCGGCATCGGCGGCTACGTGCCGGCGGTCAGCGACGAAGTGACCATCGACATCACCGTCGAGGCCCGCAAGGCCAAGTAAGGCTTCTGGGTTTGGCGCCGGCGTTGCGGTTTATTGCGCCGGCGTCACCGCGGAAGCGAAGGTCAGTTTCTGCTCAGTGAAGCCCTTTATTTCGCAGAAAGTGACCTTCGCTTCCACGGCGCCGCCGGTGCAACCCGCGCGGGTGCTCAGAGGAAGGCCCGTGGCCGCGCGCTCCGATGCTTGCGCGTGTGCGATCAGGACCAAGGCGGGTCATCTCTCCTGCCGATCCGGCGGTTAAACGATTCTGTACACCTGCCACCCGCGCGTCAGCGCGTGCGTGTCCACCTGGACACGCGATCCGCTTGGTCGCGCACTGGATGGACGGCAAGTTCGAAACTCCTATCCGCCCGGCGGCGGGTGTGAGCTCTTGGCGATCTCGAGAGAAGCGCATCCGGCGAGGAGAGCGAAAAGCTCGCGCTCCCGCACGGCGCAAGGTCACCCGCTTTCTCCTCGTCCCTGCGGTGAGCATCGGACAGTAACCATCCGACGAGTTCCAAACTCGGTCTATCGGGTTGCGGCGTTGCCAGTGCGACGCGGGAATCGCTTCTCAGGCCCGCGCCGAACTGACACCCGCCGCCGGGCGGACAGGTGCCTCGGTCTCGGCGTCGACCCAGCTCGCGGAGAAGCAGCATCAAGTGTCCGAATGGACACGCAGCCGCGTCGAGCTGCCCGCAGAGGCACAGGCCTGTTCAATCGCCGGATCAGCAGGAGAGATGACCCGCCTTGGTCCTGATCGCACACGCGCAAGCATCAAAGCGCGCCGCCGCGGGACTTCCTGACAGCCGCCCGGATGAACCGGACCGGGCGGGCCGTGGAGGTGAAGGTCACTTTCTGCGAAATAAAAGGCCCCTCTGAGCAGAAAGTGACCTTCACCTCCGCGGCTCGCCCGGCGCCTGATCACCCCGGCCGCGAAGAAATGCGGGCCGGAGCCGGGTGGCAGGCCGCGGCGGGTGTAAAATGGCGGCAGGTCATCCCAGGAAGTCCCCGCCATGTCGCGTACCGACACCGCCACCGGCCGAGCGCCCGCCAACGCCGAACGCCGCTACGACGTCCGTCGCGACGAACTGCCGCTGTCGTGCCCGACGCCGGCGATGGCGCTTTGGAATTCGCATCCCCGCGTCTACCTGCCGGTCGAGGCCACGGGAAGCGCCACCTGCCCCTACTGCGGCGCCGTCTACGTGCTCAAGGACTGAGGCCGCGGGCCCGGTGGCGCGCCCGCTCACCGTCGTGCAGCTGCTGCCCGCGCTCCACAGCGGCGGCGTCGAACGATCCACCCTCGAGATAGCCGCCGCCCTGGTGGCCGCGGGCCACCGCTCGGTGGTGATTTCCGCCGGTGGGCGGCTGGTCGCACCGCTGGTCGCGGCCGGCAGCAAACACTTCGCGCTCGACATCGGACGCAAGTCGCTGCGCGCATTCGCCACGATGCGCCGCCTGCGCGAGGCCCTGGCCCGGCTGAAGCCCGACGTGGTGCACGCGCGCTCGCGGCTGCCGGCCTGGCTGGGCTGGTACGCGCTGCGCGGCCTGCCGCAGCCCCGGCCGCGCTTCGTCACCACCGTGCACGGAATGAATTCGCCGGGACGCTACAGCGGCGTGATGCTGCGCGGTGAGCGCGTGATCTGCGTGTCGGGCGCGGTGCGCGACTACGTGCTGGCGCATTGGCCCGGCACCGACCCGGCGCGCCTGCGGGTGGTCCCGCGCGGCGTCGATCCGGCGCAGTTTCCGCGCGGCTTCCAGGCCTCTGCGGACTGGCAGGCAAACTTCGCCGCCGAACATCCCGCGCTGCAGGGCGGCCCGCGGCTGCTGATGCCGGGGCGCGGCACCCGGCTCAAGGGCCATGCCGATGCGATCGAACTGCTGGCCGGCCTGCGCGCCGCGGGCAGCGACGCACGCCTGTGGCTGCTGGGAGCGCTCGAACCCGGCCGCGAGGCCTACGTGGCCGAGCTCGAGGCCCTGGCCCAGGCACGTGGCGTGGCCCACGCCATGGTGATCAGCCCGCCGCGCGCCGACATCCGCGAGGCCTATGCCGCCTGCGACCTGGTGCTGCAGCTCTCGCGCCAGCCCGAAGCCTTCGGTCGCACCGTGGTCGAGGCGCTGTCGATCGGCCGTCCCGTGCTGGGCTGGGGCCAGGGCGGGGTGGGCGAACTGCTGCGCGAGCTGTACCCTGCGGGCGACGTCGCGCCCGGCGACGCGGCGCAGCTGTTGCAGCGCGCCCGCGCCCTGCTGGCCCAACCCGCGCCGCTGCCCGCCCGCGTGCCCTATACCCTCGCTGCGATGCAGGCGGCAACCCTGGAGATCTATGGCCAGCTCGTCGAACCCTGAAGCCACCCTGCGCTGGGCCCCGGGCTGGGTGCTGGCCTTCGTCGCGCTGTGGCCGCTGCCGGGTCCGGCCGAAGTGGTGCTGTCGCTGGGCGCGATCGTTGCGCTGAGCGTGCTGGCGCTGCGCCGTTTCCGCGGCGGCATCGCGCTGCTCAGCCGCGAAGCCTGGGCGCTGACCAGCGTGCTCTTCCTCAGCTACTGGCTGCCCGAACTGATTTCCAGCATCGATGCGGTGGACGGACGGCGCGCGCTGCGCGAGTCGCTGATCGACCTGCGCTACCTGCCCTTCCTGTGGCTGGTGGCGATCGCGGTGGCCAGCGACCGCGGCCGGCGCATCACGTTCGCGGGTCTGGCCATCATCGTGGTCGTCTGGCTGGTGGACGGGCTGGTGCAGGCGGCCACCGGCTGGAGTCTCGGCGGCGCCGCCACCGCGGACCGCCTCAGCGGCATCTTTGGCGCCGACAACCTGAAACTTGGCCTGGTGCTGGCCAGCCTGGCGCCGTTTCCGCTCACCAGTGCGGCGCGGCGCTTCGGCATGGTGGGCTGGGTGCTCACTGCGCTGGGCCTGGTCGTGGTGGTGCTGCTCGCCGGCGCGCGCGCCTCGTGGCTAACGCTGGCCCTGGTGCTGGTGTTCAGCGGCTGGCAGCAGTTCGGCAGCAAGCGCGCCCTGCTCCTGCTGGGCCTGGGCGGCGCGCTGGTGCTGGGGCTTTCGATGGTGTTCTCGGACAAGCTGCAGGACCGCATCGAGCGCACCGAGCAGGCGCTGTCGGGCGACAGCGAGGACGTGGACCATGCGCTGTCGGGCCGGCTGACGATCTGGACCACCGCGCTGAACATGGCGATGGCGCATCCCTTCAACGGCGTCGGCGTGCGCGGCTTCCGCGATGCCTACGCCGACCACGCGCCGCCCGATGATCCCTGGCTCACCGACCGCGACCACGGCGCGGGCTACCACGCCCACCAGATCGTGCTCGAGGTCCTGAGCGAGACCGGATTCATCGGCCTGTTCTTCTGGTTGGGCGGCGTGGCCCTGGCCTGGCGCGCCTGGCGCTTCGCCACGCCCCAGGCGCGCGAACGCGCGCGCGCGCCGGCGCTGGCGCTGCTGGTCACGGTGTTCCCGCTCAACACGCACCTGGCCTTCTACTCCACGTTCTGGGGCGGGCTGACGCTGCTGCTGGCCGCGCTTTATGCCGGCAGCCTGCTGGCCAATGGCGAGGCCGACACCGCGGCCGACGCCCGGCGGCCGGACTGAGCGGACCCGCGCCGATGCGCTGCCTGTGGGTCGCTCCGCTGCGCTGGCTGGCGATGGCCGTGGCGCGGCTGCCGCAGCCGATGCTGCTGGCGACCGGGCGAGGGCTGGCCTTCATGCTTTGGCCGCTGCTGGGCTCGCGCCGTCGCATCGCGCGCATCAACGTCGATTTGTGTTTCCCGCATCTGGATGCGGGCGCCCGCCGCCGGCTGGTGCGCGCCAGCCTGGTCAACACCGTCATCGGCGCGCTCGAGCTGTTCCGTGCCTGGCACGCGCCCTCGCGCGCGCTGTCGGGGCTGGCCGACATCGAAGGCCTGCAGCACCTGCGCGAAGCCCTGGCCCGCGGCCAGGGCGTGCTGCTGATGTGCGGCCACTTCACCCACACCGAGCTGGCGGTGCGCCTGCTGGGCGAGGCGCTGGGCCGGGAAGTGCGGGTGGTGGTGCGCCGGCACAACAACCCCTGCCTGGAAGCCTGGTTCGACCGCGCGCGCAGCGCCGTGTACGGACCCACCATCGGCAAGAAGGACGTGCGTGCGCTGCTGCGCAACCTGATGGACGGCCAGCCGGTGGTGTATTCGGCCGACCAGAACTTCACCTACCAGAATGCCTTCGTGCCCTTCTTCGGCATTCCCGCGGCCACGCTGACGGCCACGCCCGACCTGGTGCGGCGCGGCCGCGCGGTGCTGCTGCCGTTCTGGTACCGGCGCCTGCCCGATGGCCGCTACCGCCTGCGCATCGAACCGACCTGGCCCGGCTGGCCCAGCGCCGATCCGGTGGCCGATGCCGCGCGCTACATGGCCGAACTGGAAACCGTGGTGCGCCAATGCCCGGAGCAATATCTGTGGGCGCATCGCCGCTTCAAGACCCGGCCGCCCGGCGAAGCGCCGCTGTACTGAGGCTCAGTAGTGCCGGCGGCTGCCGTCGGGCTGGCGCTTGAAGCGCTGGTGCAGCCAGAGGTATTGATCCGGGCACTGACGGATCAGCGACTCCAGCGCCGCCATCACCCGAGCGGTGTCGGCGGTGGCATCGGCCGACGGGAATTCTTCAAGCGCGGGCAGGATGCGCACGCGGTAGCGGCCATCCGCGAGCCGCTCATGGAACAGCGGCAGCACCGCGGCGCCGGAAAGCCGCGCCAGCTGGTGGGTCGAGGTCAGGCTCCAGGCCGGCTGGCCGAAGAAGGGCACGAACACGCTGTCGCCGCGCCGCGTTTCCTGGTCGGGCGCGAACCACAGCAGACCACCCTGCTTGAGGTGGCGCAGCGCCGGCCGCAGCTCCTCGCGCGAGAACATGGCCACCGCGTGGCGCAGGCGGCCGCGCTTGACCGCCCATTCCATCGCCGGCTCCTCGTGCGGCCGGTACATGCCGGCCAGCGGGATGCGCTGGCACAGCAGCCGCATGCAGATCTCGAGCGTGGTGAAGTGCGCCGACACCAGGATCGCGCCGCGGCCGCCGCTGCGCACCGCGTCCAGGTGCTCGAGGCCTTCGAGCTCCCACTCGCGCGGGTCGGGCAGCCGGCCCCACCACGCGCGCAGGAACTCGAAGACGCCCAGGCCCAGCGCATCGAAGTTCCGGCGCAGCAGCGCCTCGCGCTCCGCTGGCGCCAGATCGGGGAAACACAGCGCCAGGTTGGTGGCCACCACGCGCCGGCGCGAGCGCAGCACGGCGCGCATCAGCCGCCCCAGCGGCCGGCCTGCGGCACGCTGCAGCCACAGCGGCCAGCGCGCCAGGGTCCAGCCCAGGCCGATCAGCAGCCAGGCCGGCCAGCGCGCGGGAGACAGCGGGGGAGGGGAAAGGGCATCGGCCATGGCCCCGCATTCTAGCCGCTGGCGCCGCGGCCCCGCCGCCGTCGGTTATCCTTCCGCGCATGCATCTCACCTTCGGGCAGCGGCTACTGTTGGGCCTGTATTCGCTGGTCCTGCACCTGGCCTTCCCGGTCACCCTCTACCATCTGGTCTGGCGCGGCATGCGCCAGCGCGAGTACCTGCAGCGCTGGACCGAACGCTACGGCTGGCTCGAGCACAAGCTCGACCTGCACGATGCGATCTGGGTGCACGCGGTGTCGGTGGGCGAGGTACTGGCGGCGCGGCCGCTGGTGGACGGCCTGCTGGCGAAGTATCCCGACCGGCCGCTGCTGGTCACCACCATCACGCCCACCGGCTCCGAACGCGTGCGTGCGCTCTGGGGCGACCGGGTGCACCACGTCTACCTGCCCTACGACCTGCGGCGAATGGTGCGCCGCTTCCTGGACCGCGCGCGGCCGGCGCTGGCGGTGATCGTCGAGACCGAGATCTGGCTCAACCTCTACGTCGAGTGCGGCCGCCGCGGCATCCCGCTGATGATGGTCAATGCGCGGCTTTCGGAGCGTTCGCTGCGAGGCTACCTGCCGGTCCAGGGCATGGCCCGCCTGGCGATGCGCGCGGTGCGGCTGGTGGCCGCGCAGTCGGCCGCCGATGCCACCCGGCTGGCGCGCATTGGCGCCGATCCGGCGCGCATTGTCGTTACCGGCAACCTCAAGTACGACCTGAAGCTGCCCGAACGCGCGGCGCACCAGGCGGCGAACTGGCGCCAGGGCTGGGGTGCGGGCCGGCGGGTGTGGATCGCCGCCAGCACCCATGGACCGGAAGAGGACGCCGTGCTGCAGGCGCACCTGCGCGTGCTGGCCGAGTTTCCCGATGCGCTGCTGCTGTGGGCGCCGCGCCATCCCGAGCGCTTCAATGCGGTCGCCGAGGCGGTGCGCGCGCGCGGCCTGGCGCTGCGCACGCGAAGGCAGCAGCGGCTGCCGGGGCCGCGCAGCCAGGTGTTCGTGATCGACACGATGGGCGAGCTGCTGTCGTTCTTCGCGGCCGCCGACGTCGCCTTCATCGGCGGCAGCCTGTGCGAGGTGGGCGGGCACAACGTGCTCGAGCCCGCGGCGCTGGGCGTACCCAGCGTGGTGGGTCCGCACACGTTCAACTTCGCCGAGGTGACGCGCCGGCTGCGCGACGCGGGGGCGCTGGTGCAGGTGGCCGATGCGGCCGCGCTGGCGGAATCCGTGGTGTCGCTGCTGCCCGATGCCGATCGCCGCAGGCGCATGGGCGAGGCCGGGCGCAGGCAGGTGGCCGAGCTTTCGGGTGCGCTGGCGCGCACCCTGGACCTGGTGGACGACGTGCTGTCGGGGCGCCGCGGCTGAGCGCGGCGCCCGGGACGCTTATTCGGCCGGGATGTTGTCCAGCGCGGCGTTGGCGTCCACCACCAGCACGCGGTTCACTTCCTGCACGTCGGCCAGGGAAATGGTGCCCGCGACCTGCTTGAGCCGCAGCGTGTTGACCAGGTACTGGTGGCGCGAACGCGCGTACTCACGCTGGGCCTCGAACAGCGCCTGCTGCGTGATCAACACGTCCACGATGGTGCGGGTGCCGACTTCCAGGCCCGCTTCGCTGGCCTCGTAGGCGGCTTGGGCGGAGACCACCGACAGGCGGCGCGCCTCGACCTCGGCTTCACCGCCGGTCAGCGAACGCTGCGCGTTGCGCGCCTGGCGGACCACCGAGCGGCGCTGCTGTTCGAGGCCGTCCGCGGCGATGTCACGGCCGTGCACGGCCTGGCGCACGCCCGACTGGGTGGCGAAGCCGTTGAAGATCGGCACGCTCAGGCGCACGCCGACCGTGCTGCCGCCGCCGGAGAAATTGGCGCTGCCCGGGAAGTCGCTCTGCCAGCTGGCGCTGTCGCCGATGGACGCGGTGGCGGACAGCGTGGGCAGGTGGAAGGAACGCGCGGTGCCGATGTCGCGCTCGGCCGCGGCCAGGGCCAGCTCGCTGGCCAGCAGGCGCGGGTTGGACTTGAGCGCGATGTCCACCCAGTCCTGGGCACTGCGGGCGTCGGTGTTCTCGGGCTTGTAGTCGCGCGACAGGCCCTGCAGGTTTTCCAGCGGCGTGCCGGTGATCTCGGCCAGCGCTTCGCGCGCGTCCTCGAGCTGGATGCCGGCGGCGATGGCGTTGGCGCGCGCGGTGTCGAAGCGGGCGCGGGCCTCGTGCACGTCGGTGATCGGGGCCAGGCCGACTTCCAGGCGCTTTTCGGCCTGGTCGAGCTGGCGGCCGACCGAGCGCTCCTCGGCACGCGAGGAGGCCAGGGTTTCGATCGCGGTCAGCACGTCGAAATAGGCCTGGGCCACGCGCACCACCAGCTCGTCGGCGGCGGCCTTGTACTCGGCGTCGGACTGGTCGCTGCGCAGGCGCGCGGCGGCCAGGCGGGTGTAGTTGCCGCGGTCGTAGATGGACTGGTTCAGGTCCAGGCCGTAGCTGCGGTCGCGGTCGTAGGCATCCACGCCGCGCGTGCGCGAGTCGGTGAGCGAGGCGCCGGCGCTGATCTGCGGCAGCAGCGCCGCGCGGCTCTGCACGATGCCCTCTTCCTGGAACTGGCTGCGCGATTCGGCGGCGGCCAACACCGGGTCACCCTGGCGGGCCAGTTCGTAGGCCTCGATCAGGTCGGCGGCGTTGGCCGTGCCGGCGGTGCCGGCCAGCAGGATGGCGAAGGCGAGGGGATGAAGGCTCAGGCGCATGGGGTAGTCCTGGTTGCTCAAGTCAGAAGGCGAAGTGCGGGGCCGGGGCGGCGCCGTGCAGGTAGGGGACGTCGGTTTCGAACAGGCTCTCGCGGTGGAAGCCTTCGCCGCGGCGGGTGATGCGCAGCGCTTCCTGCACCGGCGACTGGCCGTGGATCACGAACAGGCGGCCGCCCGGCTTGAGCCAGGCGCCGAAACGCTCGGGATCGGTGGCGACCGCGCCGGTGACGCAGATCGCGTCGAACTGGCGGCCGGGCTGCCAGCCGAACACGTCGGCTTCCTCCAGCCGCACGTTGCCGATCTGCTCGGTGACCAGGCGGGCGCGGGTGCGCTCGATGAAATCGGCATGGCGGTCGATGCTGACCACGTCGCGCGCCAGCGCGGCCAGGCAGGCGGTGATGAAGCCCGAGCCGGTGCCGACTTCCAGCACCTCGTCGCCCGCGGCCAGGTTCAGCGCCTGCAGCATGCGACCCTCGAGCACCGGCTTCATCATCACCTCGCCGTGCTCCAGCGGCAGCGGCAGGTCGGCGAAGGCCAGCTTGCGGTGGCGCAGCGGCACGTAGTCCTCGCGGCGCACGCTCATCAGGGTTTCAAGCACGCGCGGGTCGAGCACGTCCCAGGGGCGGACCTGCTGTTCGACCATCGCAAAGCGGGCCTGCTGGAAATCAATGGGCATGACGTCTAAATCCTTGAATCGCAAGGGTCGTGATTTTACGCCCCGCCCGCGTCCGCGCGGAAGCTTGGCCGCCGGAAGGGTAACGACAGGGTGGGTAATCCGTTGACCGGCACCGGAGGGCCCGGTGCGCGGCCAGAATGCTGGGGCGGCCCGCATGGGCCGTAGTGCCATTAGTCACCGCGACCATGGGCCGGGTGGGCGCGGGTTCAGCGCTCATCGGCGGCCGGGACCGTAGGCGCGCAGGAACAGGTCCACGGTGGCGTCCACGTGCGCGTCCACGTCGGGGCTTTCCATCGGCGCCGAGCAGCCGCACAGCAGGCGCGCGTGGTATTCGCCCTTGAGCAGGCAGAAGAACTGCGAGGCGGCCAGGGTGCAGTCGGGCACGTGCAGCTCGCCGGCGGCGTGTTCGGCCTTGAGGAAGGCGGCGAAGGCTTCCTGGGTGCGCTTGGGGCCGGCCTCCCAGAACATGCGCGGCAGGTGCGAATCCTCGGGCAGCTGGCGCGACATGATGCGGTGGATGGCGATGGCCTCGTCGCTGGTGATCAGGCGGAAGAAGGCGTGCGCGATGCGCACCAGCTGGCCGCGGATCGGGCCCTCGAAGCGGGCCACGAACAGGTCGGAGGGCAGCAGGTCTTCGCACTTGGCCTTCACGGCTTCGACGAAGAGGGTGTCCTTGTCCTGGAAATGGCTGTACACCGTGAGCTTGGACACGCCCGCGGCCTGGGCGATGGCGTCCATGCTGACGCCGTCGTAGCCCCGGGCCGGGAACAGGGCCTTGGCCGCGTCCAGGATGGCGGCGCGTTTTTCCAGGTCCTTGGGCCGGCCGGGGGAGGCGTTGCGCGAGGGCAGATTCATGACGAAGATTATTATTGAACTTGGCAGTTTGGTAAAGATAATATACCCCCGGTTCAATAAATAGATGACTCCCCGATGAGCGCCACGCCCCCGATTGCCCGGCTGTTCCTGCTGTTCGGTCTCGTGGTCCTGGCCGCCTGCGGCGGAGCGGACGAGGCGCAGGCGCCCGCGCGCCCCGCCATCGTGGTGCAGCCCGCGCCGGCGGCTGCAGCCCTGAGCGTCTACGCGGGCGAAGTGCGGGCGCAGTTCGAACCGGCGCTGGCCTTCCGCATCGGCGGCAAGATCGCGCGGCGCCTGGTGGACGTGGGCGAGCAGGTCAGCAAGGGCCAGGCCCTGGCCGAGCTCGACCCGGCCGATGTCGCGCTGCAGCTGGAAGCCTCGCGGGCGCAGCTGTCCTCGGCCGAATCCGACCTGGCCCTGGCCAACTCCGAACTCGAGCGCTACCGCAGCCTGCTCGACCGCCAGCTGGTCAGCCGCTCGCTCTACGACGCCCGCGTCTCGGCCCAGCAGGCGGCCGAGGCCCGTGTGCGCCAGGCGCGCGCGCAGGCCAACGTGTCCGGCAACCAGGCCGCCTATGCCGTGCTCCGCGCGCCCGCCGATGGCGTGATCGCGCAGCGTCTGGCCGAGGCCGGCCAGGTGGTCGCCGCCGGCCAGACCGTGTTCGTGCTGGCCGAGCAAGGCGAGCGCGAAGTTTTGATCAGCGTGCCCGAGCAGAGCGCGGCCGACTTCACGCCGGGCCGCCCGCTGGCGGTGGAACTGTGGTCGCAGCCGGGCAAGCGCTTTCCGGCGAAGTTGCGCGAGATCGCCCCGGCTGCCGACCCGCTGGCGCGCACCTTTGCCGCGCGCGTGAGCTTCGACGCCGGCGACGTGCGCACCGAGATCGGCCAGAGCGCGCGCGTGTTCGCGCTGCAGGAAGGCGAGGCCGCGCTGGGCGTGCCGCTGCCGGCCCTGGCCGAGAAGGACGGCAAGCCGGCGGTCTGGGTGGTGGATCCGGAAAAATCCACGGTGAGCCTGCGCCCGGTGCGCGTCGGCCCGTATGGCGAGACGCTGGTGCCGGTGCTGTCCGGGCTTGGGGCGGATGACTGGGTGGTGGCTGCGGGCGTGCACCTGCTGCTGGAAGGCCAGCGCATCCGGCCCATCGACCGGCAGAACCGGCCGGTGACGCTGGCCCCCGCCGCTGCCGACAAGCGCTGAGGCCGGGCCATGGGCGCCTTCAATCTTTCCGAGTGGGCGCTGCGCAACCGCTCGCTGGTGCTGTACATCATGGTGGTGCTGGCCGTCATCGGCTTCGTCAGCTACCAGCGCCTGGGCCAGTCCGAAGACCCGCCCTTCACCTTCAAGATCATGGTGGTGCGCACCTTCTGGCCGGGCGCCACCGCCGAGGAAGTGGCGCGGCAGGTCACCGACCGGGTCGAGAAGGAAGTGATGGAGACCGGGCGCTACGAATACGTGCGTTCGTACTCGCGCCCGGGCGAGTCGCTGGTGATGCTGATGTCCAAGGACTCGATGCACTCCGACGAGCTGCCCTCGCTGTGGTACGAGGTGCGCAAGAAGGTCGGCGACGTGCGCCAGACCCTGCCCCAGGGCGTGATCGGGCCCTATTTCAACGACGAGTTCGGCGACACCTTCGGCAACATCTATGCGCTGTCGGGCGAGGGTTTCGACTACGCCACGCTCAAGGACTACGCCGAGCGCATCGAACTGGAACTGCACCGCCTGCCCGACGTGGGCAAGATCGAGCTGGTCGGCCTGCAGGACGAGAAGATCTGGATCGAGCTGTCCAACACCAAGCTGGCCACGCTGGGCGTGCCGCTGCAGGCCGTGCAGCAGGCGATCGACAGCCAGAACGCGATCGCGCCGGCCAGCTTCTTCGAGACCGCCACGGACCGCGTGCAGCTGCGGGTGTCGGGCCGCTTCGACAGCGTGAAGGAGATTGCCGACTTCCCGATCCGCGTCGGTGACCGCAGCTTCCGGCTGGGCGACGTGGCCGAGATCAAGCGTGGCTTCGCCGATCCGGCGGCGCCGCGCATGCGCTTCATGGGTGAAAACGCGATCGGCCTGGCGGTGTCCATGCGTGCCGGCGGCGACATCCTGCGCCTGGGCGAGGTGCTGGACAGCAAGTTCGCCGAGCTGCAGCAGGAGCTGCCGGTCGGCATGACGCTGAAGAAGGTCTCCGACCAGCCCGCCGCCGTGCGCAGCGGCGTGGCCGAGTTCGTGCGCGTGCTGGCCGAGGCGGTGGTGATCGTGCTGCTGGTCAGCTTCTTCTCGCTGGGCTTCCGCACCGGGCTGGTGGTGGCGCTGTCCATCCCGCTGGTGCTGGCGATGACCTTCGCGGCGATGTACTACTTCGGCATCGGGCTGCACAAGATCTCGCTGGGCGCGCTGGTGCTGGGGCTGGGCCTGCTGGTGGACGACGCCATCATCGCGGTGGAGATGATGGCGGTGAAGATGGAGCAGGGCTTCAGCCGCATGAAGGCGGCCGCTTTCGCCTACCAGTCCACGGCTTTCCCCATGCTCACCGGCACCCTGGTGACGGCCGCGGGCTTCCTGCCGATCGCCACGGCGGCGTCCAGCACGGGCGAGTACACGCGCTCGATCTTCCAGGTGGTGACGATCTCGCTGATCCTGTCCTGGATCGCGGCGGTGGTGTTCATTCCCTACCTGGGCTACCGCCTGCTGCCCGATGCCAAGCCGCACGGCGACGGTCCGGTGCACGACCCGTACGCCAGCCGCTTCTACCGCCGCGTGCGGGCCTGGGTGACCTGGTGCGTGCGCTTCCGCAAGACGGTGATCGTGGTGACGGTGGCGGCGTTCGTGCTGTCCATCCTGATGTTCCGCTTCGTACCCCAGCAGTTCTTCCCCTCGTCCACGCGGCTGGAGCTGATGGTGGACCTGGAGCTGGCCGAAGGCGCCTCGCTGCACGCCACCGAGGCGGCGGCCAAGCGCCTGGAGACCGAGCTGGCCAAGCGCAAGGACGTGGAGAACTTCGTGGCCTACGTGGGCACGGGCACGCCGCGCTTCTACCTGCCGCTGGACCAGAAGCTGCCGCAGGCCAACTTCGCCCAGTTCGTGGTGCTGACCAAGGACATCCAGGCGCGCGAGGAAGTGCGCCAGTGGCTGATCGGCCTGTTCGACGAGAAGTTCAACGACGTGCAGGTGCGCGTGTCGCGGCTCGAGAACGGGCCGCCGGTCGGCTTCCCGATCCAGTTCCGCGTCTCGGGCGAGCACGTGGACGAGGTGCGCCGCCTGGCCCACGAGGTGGCCGCCAAGGTGCGGGCCAACCCCGACGTCACCAACGTAAACCTAGACTGGGACGAGGCCAGCAAGGTCGTGCGCCTGCAGATCGACCAGGAGCGTGCGCGCGTGCTGGGCATCAGCTCGGCCGAGGTGGCGGCCTTCCTGCGCGGCTCGCTGTCGGGCACCACGGTCAGCACCTACCGCGACGGCAACGAGCTGATCGAGATCCTGCTGCGTGGCCCCAGCCAGGAACGCGAGCAGCTGAGCCTGCTGGGCAGCCTGTCGGTGCCGGCCGGCAATGGCCGCAGCGTGCCGCTGTCGCAGATCGCCACGCTCGAGTACGGCTTCGAGGACGGCATCATCTGGCACCGCAACCGGCTGCCCACCATCACCGTTCGCGCCGACATCTACGGCGAGGCGACGCCGCCCAGCGTCACCGCGCAGATCGAGCCGACGCTGGCGGAGATCCGCGCCTCGCTGCCCAGCGGCTACCTGCTCGAGACCGGCGGAACGGTCGAGGACTCCGGCCGCGGCTCGCGCTCGGTCGCTGCCGGCGTGCCGCTGTTCCTGCTGGTGGTGATGACCCTGCTGATGCTGCAGCTGCGCAGCTTCCCGCGCGCGGTGATGGTGTTGCTGACGGCGCCGCTGGGCCTGATCGGCGTGGTGCTGTTCCTGCTGGTGTTCCGCGTGCCATTCGGCTTCGTGGCGATGCTGGGCACGATCGCGCTCAGCGGCATGATCATGCGCAACTCGGTGATCCTGGTGGACCAGATCGAGCAGGACATCGCCGCCGGCCATCCGCCCGAGCAGGCCGTCGTGGACGCCACCGTGCGCCGCTTTCGCCCGATCGTGCTGACAGCGCTGGCGGCGGTGCTGGCCATGATCCCGCTGTCGCGCAGCGTCTTCTTCGGGCCGATGGCCGTGGCCATCATGGGTGGCCTGATCGTGGCCACCGCGCTGACCCTGCTGTTCCTGCCGGCGCTGTACGCGGCCTGGTTCCGCGTACCGCCCCCGCCCGCGCCCGCCCGCACCGCCCCCGGCCCGGTCGCCTTCGACTCCGCTCCGTAGGCAAGGGGAGCTTTTTTGCCGCGGATTTACGCGGATGGACGCGGATAAGGTCGGATAGAACCGAGGGGAGACGGAGTTGCCGGCCGAGCCAAGCCACCTCGCTCCTTCCTTCTCACGCTCTATCCGCTCTTACCTGCGCAAATCCGCGGCCAAAACGCCCTTCGCTTCTCCGCCCGGGCCGTGGTTCAATAGCGGGAGAAGCGGGGGTGCCCGGGCGGGATGCGGGCTGAGAAATACCCTTCGAACCTGATCCGGCTGGTACCGGCGTAGGGAAGCTTTGGTGGTGCCGGCCCGTGCCTGCGCCCCGGCGCCGCCGCTTCGTTCCCGCCCGGTGACCGGGCGTCAAAGGACGAAACCGCATGAATGCGCTGCCCACCGAACTGCTGCGCCAGGCGCAGGAACTTTCCGAATCCGTCACGCGGCCCATTCCGGGCTCGCGCAAGATCCATGTCGAGGGTTCGCGTCCCGACATCCAGGTGCCGATGCGCGAGATCGCGCTGTCCGAGACGCCGCGCATGTACGGCATCAAGGAGCCCAACGCGCCCTTCGTGGTCTACGACACCTCGGGCCCGTACAGCGACCCGGACGCGAACATCGACCTGGGTGCGGGCCTCAAGCCGCTGCGCGAGCGCTGGATCGCCGAGCGCGGCGACAGTTCGCCGCTGCCGGGGCTGAGCTCGGAGTTCGGTCGCGGCCGGGCCGCCGACGCCTCGCTCGACGCCGTGCGCTTCCCCGCGCTTCGGCCGCCGCGCCGCGCCCATGCCGGGGCCAACGTGACCCAGATGCACTACGCGCGCCGCGGCATCGTCACGCCCGAGATGGAGTACATCGCCATCCGCGAGAACCAGCGCATCGAGGCCATCACCGAGGCGCACCTGCTGCGCCAGCACCCGGGCGAGACCTTCGGCGCCAACATCCAGAAGTCCATCACGCCCGAGTTCGTGCGCGACGAAGTGGCGCGCGGCCGCGCCATCATCCCGGCCAACATCAACCATCCGGAACTGGAGCCGATGATCATCGGCCGCAACTTCCTGACCAAGGTCAATGCCAATATCGGTAACTCCGCCGTTTCCTCCGGCATCGCCGAGGAAGTGGAAAAGCTGGTGTGGTCGATACGCTGGGGCGGCGACACCGTGATGGACCTGAGCACGGGCAAGAACATCCACGAAACGCGCGAGTGGATCATCCGCAACTCGCCCGTTCCCATCGGCACCGTGCCGATCTACCAGGCGCTGGAGAAGGTGAACGGCAAGGCCGAGGACCTGACCTGGGACGTGTTCCGCGACACCCTGATCGAACAGGCCGAACAGGGCGTGGACTACTTCACCATCCATGCCGGCGTGCTGCTGCGCTACGTGCCGCTGACCGCCAAGCGGGTCACCGGCATCGTCAGCCGCGGCGGCTCGATCATGGCCAAGTGGTGCCTGGCCCACCACAAGGAGAATTTCCTCTACACGCACTTCGAAGACATCTGCGAGATCATGAAGGCGTATGACGTCAGCTTCTCGCTGGGCGACGGCCTGCGCCCGGGCTCCATCGCCGATGCCAACGACGCCGCGCAGTTCGGTGAACTCGAGACGCTGGGCGAGCTGACCCAGATCGCCTGGAAGCACGACGTGCAGACCATGATCGAAGGGCCCGGCCACGTGCCGATGCACCTGATCAAGGAAAACATGGACAAGCAGCTGGCCGTCTGCGGCGAGGCGCCGTTCTACACGCTCGGCCCGCTGACCACCGACATCGCGCCGGGCTACGACCACATCACCAGCGCCATCGGCGCCGCGATGATCGGCTGGTTCGGCACCGCGATGCTCTGCTACGTCACGCCGAAGGAGCACCTGGGCCTGCCCGACAAGAACGACGTGCGCGAAGGCCTGATGGCCTACCGCATCGCCGCGCACGCCGCCGACCTGGCCAAGGGCCATCCGGGCGCACAGGCGCGCGACAACGCGCTGAGCAAGGCCCGCTTCGAATTCCGCTGGGAAGACCAGTTCAACCTGGGCCTGGACCCGGAGCGCGCCCGCGAGTACCACGATGAAACGCTGCCCAAGGACGCGCACAAGGTTGCCCACTTCTGCTCGATGTGCGGCCCGCACTTCTGCTCGATGAAGATCACCCAGGACGTGCGCGAGTACGCCGCCAGCCAGGGCGTGAGCGACGAGTCCGAGGCGCTGGCCAAGGGCATGGCCGAGAAGGCCGAGCAGTTCCGCACCCAGGGATCGCAGCTCTACCGCCGCGACTGATCCGGCTTCAGGCGGCCGGCGCGACGGCGTAGTAGACGCCGCGCGCCGGCAGCTGCAGCCGCTGGCCTTCCGCGTGGCCCGAAAGCAGGCCATGGCCGGTATCGGCGTGCCAGGAATCCAGGTCCGGCAGCGCCACCGACTGCGGCTGGTCGGAAAGATTGAAGGCGACCAGCATGCGCTGCTTCGCATGCGTGCGTTCGAACACCAGCAGCGGCTCGGGCGCATCCAGGAAACGCAGTTCGCCGGCGGTCAGCGCCGGCTGGCGCTTGCGCCAGGCCAGGAAGCGCCGGAACCGGTGCAGGGTGCTGTCGGCATCGGCCTCCTGCGTGGCCACGCTGAGCGCACGATGTGCGTCGGGCACCGGCAGCCAGGGCGTGGCGGCGCTGAAGCCGGCGCCGTTGCCGGGCTGCCAGGGCATCGGCGTGCGGCAGCCGTCGCGGCCCTTGAATGTGGGCCAGAAGGCGATGCCGTAAGGGTCCTGGATCGCCTCGAAGGGCACGTCGGCCTCGGGCAGGCCCAGCTCCTCGCCCTGGTAGAGGCAGATCGAACCGCGCAGCGAGCACGCCAGCGCGTTGTACTGGCTGGCCAGGTGCGGATGGGTCGAGCCCTGGCCCCAGCGGCTGACCACGCGCGGCACGTCATGGTTGGACACCGACCAGCACGGCCAGCCGTCGGTCATGTGCGCCTGCAGCTCTTCCACCGTGCGGCGGATGAAGCCCGGTGAGCCATCCTCGGTGAGCAGTTCGAAGCTGTAGCCCATGTGCAGCCGGCCCGGCCGCGTGTAGTCGGTCATGGTGCCCAGCAGGTCTTCGGCCGAGATCTCGCCCAGGGCGCCGACGTCGGGGTACTGGTCCATCAGCGCGCGCAGGCGCTCGAGGAAGGCGTGGTTCTCGGGCTGCGTGTTGTTGTGGTGGTGGTACTGGAACGCGTACGGATTGTCGGGCGAGAAGCCGCGGCCGGTGCGTTTCTCCGGCGGCTTGGCCGGGTTGTCGCGCAGCTGGCGGTCGTGGAAGCAGAAGTTGATCGCGTCCAGGCGCAGGCCGTCCACGCCGCGGTCCAGCCAGAACTTCACGTTGTCCAGCGTGGCCTGCTGCACGGCCGGGTTGTGGAAGTTCAGGTCCGGCTGCTGCACCAGGAAGTTGTGCAGGTAGTACTGTCCGCGGCGCGGCTCCCACTGCCAGGCGCCGCCGCCGAAGATCGACAGCCAGTTGTTGGGCGGCGAGCCGTCGGGTTTCGCGTCGGCCCACACGTACCAGTCGGCCTTGGGGTTGTCGCGGCTGCTGCGGCTTTCCTTGAACCAGGCGTGCTCGCTGGAGCTGTGGCTGAGCACCTGGTCGATCATCACCTTCAGGCCCAGCGAATGCGCGCGTGCCAGCAGCCGGTCGAAGTCGGCCAGGGTGCCGAACAGCGGGTCCACCGCGCAGTAGTCGGCGATGTCGTAGCCGAAGTCCGCCATCGGCGAGAGGAAGAAGGGCGAAATCCAGATCGCGTCCACGCCCAGGCTGGCCACGTAGTCCAGCTTGGCCTCGATGCCCGGCAGGTCGCCCACGCCGTCGCCGCTCACGTCCAGGAAGCTGCGCGGGTAGATCTGGTAGATGGTGGCACCGCGCCACCAACGCTGTTGCTGCATGTCGCCTGCTCCGTGGCTGGCCGCGCTGCCCGAGGGGTGTCGGGAAGCTTAGCGGCGCGCCATTGTCCGACGTGTGGGGGTGCATACGTATTCATGGTCCGGCCGGCGCGCGGGCGGGGTGGTAGGGTGGCGGCCAGTCCTGCGCGGGGAGGCGTGGAATGTCGGGCTACAGCATCCAGTTGTCGATCTTCATCGGGCTCACGGCGCTGGTGGCCGCGCTCACCTGGTGGCGCTGCCGGGGCGCGGTGCGTGACGCCAACGCGTCGAAGGATTATTTCCTGGCCGGCGGCACCCTGGCCTGGCCCTACATCGCCGGGTCTTTGCTGCTGACCAACATCAGCGCCGAACAGATCGTCGGCATGAACGGCGCCCAGGTGGCGCTGGTGGCGTGGTGGGAGTTCGGCGCCGTCGCCGGCCTGCTGATCCTGGCCCACGTGCTGATCCCGCTGTACTACAAGCATGGCTGCACGACCACGCCCGAGCTGATCGAGCGCCGGCTCGGCGATGCCGGGCTGCGCGCGATGGTGTCGGTGCTGTTCCTGCTGGGCTACCTGTGCATCCTGCTGCCGGTGGTGCTCTACACCGGTTCGTTGTTCATGAAGTCCATGTTCAATCCGGACATGAGCCTGTTCCAGATCGCGATCGGCTTCGCGGCGGTGGGCCTGGCCTATGCCGCCTTTGGCGGCCTGCGCGCGATCGCCATCTCCGATACCTTCAACGGCGTCGGCCTGCTGGTGCTGGGCGGCACCGTGACCGTGCTGGCGCTGGCGGCGGTGGACTTCGACCTGTCCGGCATCCCGGCCGAGCGGCTGACCCTGATCGGTGCGCCCGACTCCGACATCCCCTGGACCACGCTGCTGACCGGCATGGTCTTCATCCACGTCTTCTACTGGGGCACCAACATGGTGATCGCCCAGCGTGCACTGGCGGCGCGCTCGGTGCGCGAGGCGCAGAAGGGCCTGTACGCGGCCGCGGCGTTCAAGCTGGTGCTGCCGCTGATCGTCGTGCTGCCCGGCCTGATCGCCTACAAGCTCTACGGCGACGTGGGCGACAGCGCCTACGGCCGACTGGTGGGCGACGTGCTGCCGCCGTGGCTGTCGGGCGCGTTCGCGGCGGTGATCGCCGGCGCGGTGCTGTCGAGCTACAACTCCTGCCTGAATTCGGCGTCGGCGCTGTACGCCTGCGACCTGCACATCCGCTACGTCAATCCGAAGGCCGACGTGAAGCGGGTAGGCCAGTGGGTGGCGGTGCTGTTCACGATCGGCTCGCTGCTGATCGTGCCGGTGTACGAGCACTCGCGCAGCATCGTGGACACGCTGCAGCGGCTCAACGGCCTGTATTCGATGCCGGTGCTGGCGATCTTCATCGTCGCCGTGGCGTTTCCGTGGGTGGGTGGGCGGGCGGCGCGCGTGGGCCTGGCCTTCGGTGCGCTGATGTATGCCGTGTTCACCTTCGTCTGGTCGCCTCTGCACTACATCCACCTGATGGCGATCACGCTGGCCACCACCCTGGTCGTGATCCTGCTCGCCAACCGGCTGCTGCCGCGTGCGGCGCCCGCGGTGGCCGATGCGCCGGCGCGCTGAGTCGCGCGCCTTGCGCCGCTGGCTGTGGGGGGCGGCGCTGCTGGCCGGCGTTGCGCAGGGCGACGAGGGGCTGACCGCCTGCAACCAGGCCGACCCGAGCACGGTTCTGTCGAAGCACACCGCGACGGCGGACGCGCGCGCGCTCTGGCTGGATGATCGCCGGCTGCGCTGGCCGGGCAAGCCGGCCGATGCGCGCCTGGTCCTGCGCTACACGCCCGCGCCCGGCGAGGGCGGCGAGCCGGCCGAACTGACGCTGTCGCGCGCCATCGGCGAGCTGCCGGCGGACGAGGCCGCGCGGCACGCGTGGATCGGCCCGGGCGGCGAGTGGCAGCTGGACGCGTCGCAGGCTGGTCGCGCCGCGGCGTGGCTGGGCGGCGACCTGGTGCTGGTGGAACGGGACGGGCAGGGCAGGGAACGCGATCGCACCCGCGTGCAGCACGCTCCCGCCTTGGATCGGCGCTATGCCGCTGCCGAGGGCCTGACCGGTCTTGGCGCGCATTCCTCCCCCGCGCAAACCGGCTTCAGGGTCTGGGCCCCGACGGCACGGCGCGTGCAGCTATGCCTGTATGACGATGATGTCGCCGACGCCACGCGGGTCGAGCCCCTGGTCCGCGATGCGGCCACCGGTACGTGGTCGGTGCAGCTCCCGGCTGCCCTCGACGGCAGGTACTACACCTACCTGGTGGACGTGTTCGTGCCGGGCCATGGCCACGTGCGCAACCGCGTCACCGATCCCTACGCCGTCAGCCTGGGCGCGGACTCCCGGCGAACCTACATTGCAAACCTGGACGATCCGCGCCTGATGCCGCCGGGCTGGGCCGAGGCGCCGCGCGGCCGCGCCCTGGCCGCGTCCACCGACGCGATGATCTACGAGCTGCACGTGCGCGATTTTTCGATCGCCGACACGACCGTGCCGGAAGCGCACCGCGGCAAGTACCTCGCCTTCACTGCCGGGTCGGCCGGCATGCGGCACCTGCGCGCCCTGGCCGCCGCCGGCATGACCGACGTGCACCTGCTGCCCGCCTATGACTTCGGCAGCGTGCCCGAGACCGGCTGCGTCACGCCGCAGGCCACCGGCGATGACCCGCTGGCCTGGCAAGCCGCGATCGCGGCGGTGGCTGAACGCGACTGTTTCAACTGGGGCTACGACCCCCTGCACTACACCGCACCCGAAGGCAGCTACAGCAGCGATGCCGCCCACGGCGCCACCCGCATCCGCGAGTTCCGCGCGATGGTGCAGGCCCTGCACGCGGCCGGCCTGCGCGTGGGCATGGACGTGGTCTACAACCACACCTTCGCCTCGGGCCAGGACCCGCGCTCGGTGCTGGACCGGATCGTGCCGGGCTACTACCACCGGCTCAACGCCCGCGGCGAGGTGGAGCGCTCCACCTGCTGCGACAACACCGCCACCGAGAACCGGATGATGGCGCGGCTGATGATCGACTCGGCCGTGACCTGGGCCCGCGATTACCGCATCGACTCCTTCCGCTTCGACCTGATGGGCCACCAGCCCCGCGAGGCCATGCAGCGCCTGCAGCAGGCAGTTGATGCCGCCACGGGCCGGCACGTGCTGCTGCTGGGCGAGGGCTGGAACTTCGGCGAGGTCGCCGACGGGGCGCGCTTCGTCCAGGCCTCGCAGCGTTCGTTGCCGGGCAGCGGCATCGCCACCTTCTCCGACCGCATGCGCGACGCCGTGCGCGGCGGCGGCTGCTGCGACAGCGGCACCGCGCTGGCCGCGCAACAAGGCTGGGCCAACGGCCTGCACCACGTGCCCAACGGCATGGACAAGACCACGCCCGAACAGCTGCAGCGCGCCGCCGACCTGGTGCGCGTGGGCCTGGGGGGCACGCTGGGGCCGCTGGCCTTCCGCGACCACACGGGCCAGGCCCGCACGCTGGCCGAGGTGGACTATGTGGGCCAGCCCGCGGGCTACGCCGCTTCGCCGGCCGAAGTGGTGAACTACGTCGAGAACCACGACAACCTGACCCTGTTCGATGCCAACGCGCTGAAGCTGCCGGCGGGCACGCCGCCGGCCGAACGCGCGCGCGTGCAGCTGGTGGCGCTGTCCACGGTGCTGATGGCCCAGGGCATCGCCTACTTCCACGCCGGCGGCGAGATCCTGCGCAGCAAGTCGCTGGACCGCAACAGCTTCAATTCCGGCGATGCCTTCAACCGCCTGGACTGGACGCTGGCCGACAATCACTTCGGCCTTGGCCTGCCGCGCGCCGAGGACAACCGCGCCAGCTGGGACGTGATGCGCGCCGTGCTGGCCGACCCCTCGGTGGCGCCGTCACCGCGCGACATCGCCTGGACCCGCGACGCCTTCCTCGACCTGCTGCGCGTGCGCGCAGGAACCCGCCTGCTGCGCCTGCGAGACGCCGACGAAGTTACGACGCGGCTGCGCCTGCTGGACCTGGCCGGCGAACCGCGCGGCACCGTGGTCGGCGCCTTCCTTGACGGAAAGGACCTGGCGGGGTCGGAGTATGCGGCGGTGGTCTACCTGATCAACGCCGGGACGCAGGCGGCGCACGTGCGGGACGCGGAGGCCGTCGGTCGCGAGTTCCGGCTGCATCCCGTGCAGGCCGCCGCCGGCGCCGCCGATGCGCGCCCGCGCGAGCAGGCGCGGTTCGCGCGCGAGGCGGGCGAATTCACGGTGCCGGCGCGTTCGGTGGTGGTGTTCGTGGCGGATTGAAGCGCGGCGACAGCCGTGGAAGCATCAGCAGGCCGGGGCTGACCCGGCGGAGTCCGGGAGCGGGGCATGCAGGCGCAAGTGCAGGACGTGGTGATCGTGGGCGGCGGCACCGCCGGCTGGATGACGGCTGCGGCGCTGGCCAAGGTGCTGGGACCGCAGCACCGCATCCGCCTCGTCGAGTCCGAAGACATCGGCACGGTGGGCGTGGGCGAGGCCACGATCCCGATGATCAAGCTGTTCAACCAGGCGCTGGAGATCGACGAGAACGACTTCATCCGCCAGACCAAGGGCTCGTTCAAGCTGGGCATCGAGTTCGTGGACTGGGGCCGGCTGGGCGACAGCTACATCCACGGCTTCGGCAAGATCGGCCAGGACCTGGGCGTGGTGCCGTTCTACCACCACTGGCTGAAGCTGCACCAGGCGGGCAAGGCCGGGCCGCTGGACGACTATTCGATCAATACCGCGGCGGCGCGCGCGAACAAGTTCATGCCGCCGATCACCGACCGGCCCAATTCGCCGATGGCCGACATCGCCTACGCCTACCATTTCGATGCGGGCCTGTATGCGCGCTACCTTCGCGGCTATGCCGAGGCGCGCGGCGTGCGCCGCACCGAGGGCAAGGTGGCCGAGGTGAAGCTGCGCGCCGAGGACGGCTTTGTCGAGGCCGTGGTGCTGGAAGGCGGCGAGCGCGTGGACGGGCAGCTGTTCGTCGACTGCTCGGGCTTCCGCGGCCTGCTGATCGAGCAGGCGCTGCACACCGGCTACCAGGACTGGACCCACTGGCTGCCCTGCGACCGGGCGATGGCGGTGCAGTGCGCCAGCAACGGCCCGCTGACGCCCTACACGCGCTCCACCGCGCGCACGGCCGGCTGGCAGTGGCGCATCCCGCTGCAGCACCGGGTGGGCAATGGCTACGTGTATTCCAGCCAGTTCATCAGCGACGACGAGGCTGCGGACACGCTGATGGCCAACCTGGAGGGCGAGGCCCTGATGACGCCCAAGCCGCTGCGCTTCACCACCGGCAAGCGCAACAAGTTCTGGAACCGGAACGTGGTGGCGATCGGCCTGGCCTCGGGCTTCATGGAGCCGCTGGAGTCCACGTCCATCCACCTGATCCAGTCCGGCATCGCCCGGCTGACGGCCTTCTTCCCGCACGGCGGCTTCGACCCGATCGACATCGACGAGTTCAATGCCCATTCGCACTTCGAGTTCGACAAGATCCGCGACTTCCTGATCCTGCACTACCACGCCACCGAGCGCAGCGACACGCCGTTCTGGGACTACGTGCGCACCATGTCCATCCCCGATTCGCTGCAGCACAAGATGGACCTGTTCCGCAGCAACGGCCGCGTCTTCCGCGAGCACACCGAGATGTTCGCCGAACCCAGCTGGGTGCAGGTGATGCACGGCCAGCGCGTGCACCCGCGCGGCTACCATCCGCTGGTGGACAACCTCAGCCCCGAGCGGCTGCAGGAGCACGCCGACACCGTGCGCGGCGTCATCGCCAACTGCGTGCGGGCCATGCCCACGCACCAGGACTTCATCAGCAAGCACTGCGGCACGCCGAAAGCGGCCTGAGCCCATGGCCGCCGTGCCGCTGCCGCCGCCGTCGCCGCCGCTGCGCTTCAACCCGCGGCCGCGGGTGGAGCGGGTGTCGCTGGGCGAAGGCGGCAGCTGCCTGGTGGTGGACGACGCGCTGCGCGAGCCGGAGGCCTGGGTCGAACACGCGGCGCGCCACGCCGCCGCCTTCCACGAGCGCGAGCACAACGGCTATCCCGGCCCCGAGCTTCACCTGCCCGAAGCGGCATTGGCCGCACTGGATGATTTTTTCGCGCTGCATGCCCGCCGAGGCCTGGGTGCCCGTCGCACCTTGCGCCGCTACGCGCGGCTGTCGCTGGCCACGCGCGCCCCGGCGGCGCTGTCGCCCTGGCAGTGGTTCTGCCACACCGACCGGCTGGAGGACGGGCCGGGACAGGTGGTGGGCGCGAGCGTGCTGTACCTGTTCAAGGATCCTTCGTTGGGCGGTACCGGCTTCTACCGGCCGCGGCGGCCCGCGGCCTACATCGCGTCGCTGGTGAAGGCATCGGCGACGCTGTCGCCGGACGAGTTCGCGGCACGGTCGGGCATCGCGCGCGGGTACATGACCGAATCCAACGAGTGGTTCGAACGCGTGGCCGGCGTGCCGGCGGCGTTCAACCGGCTGATCCTGTATCCGGGGCATGTCTTCCACAGCGGCGACATCGTTTCGCCAGAGAAGCTGTCGGCCGATCCGCGCCTGGGCCGGCTCACGCTGAATGGGTTCTTCGTCTGCCGGCGCAGCCTGGCCTGAAACACGGGTGACGCGCGGGCGTGCGCGCCCCGCGCTCCTGCCCCTCATCGCTGACCGCCTGTCCGCGATCGCTCGGCCCTAGTCGGCCGTGCGCAGCACCAGGCGGGCATCGTCGAGCACCTTGGGCGCATCGGCGCCGCCGCCGCCGAAGCGGCTGCCCGCGGCCTCCGGCTGCAGCGGACGATAGCCGCCGTCGTAGTCCCAGGTCGTCACGTACACCTGCGCGCCGTCGAGCGTGGCCGGAGCGCCCATCGACTCCGCGGGCAGGGTGACGGTGATCGTGCGCTGGTCGCGGTCCACGCCCACCTGCGGCGCAGGGATCACGCCGCGGCCTTCGTCGGTGGCGGTGGCGCCGTCGGCCAAGAAGCCGGCGCTGGTCCACCCGCCGAGCCGGAAGCGGTAGTGCCAGTGCTGGCCGTCGGGCAGGCTCGCCTGCTGCAGCGGCAGCACGCGCGCGCCGTCGCTGCGCCGGGGCAGCGTCAGGTAGATCGTGAAGTTGACGTGGTCGAAGCCGTTGGGCGGGTTCCAGTCGGCGATCACCTGCGCCATCTCCAGCGTCAGCCGCAGCGAACCGCCGGACACTTCGGCCTGCACGGCGCGCAGGTCGCCGGGACGGTGTTCGCGCCAGCCGTCGCCGGTGGGATAGACGTAGCGGCCGGTGGGGCCGGTGTCGTCGCCCGCGGGGTCGGCGATACGCCCGGCGATGCGCCAGTCCGGATCCACCGAGAACGCGCGACCCTCCGACGCCGTGCCGGTGGTGGGTGACCACGCGACCACGCGGTGCTGCACGGCCGGGTCCACCCAGCGCGCGGTGTCCAGCGAGGCTTGCCAACGGCCGTCGGCACCCGGCTGCACGCGCAGCGGCGCATCGAGCGCGCCGTCCACCAGCAGCTGGATCTCCTCCACACCTTCCGCCCGGCCCCGCAAGGCCAAGGGCCCGCGCACCGCGTCGCCATCGAAGGCGTCCAGCGTGAGGCGGGCACCGCGCGGGGCGATGGCGCCCGAAGACGCCGTCGCAGGGACTCGGGCGCTTGCCACGTCGGCACGCCACACCAGTCCGGCCCGCGGCGGCAGCACCAGCGTCAGCCGGCCCTGCGCATCCAGGGTCGCGGCAGGCGCCTCGCCGGTGATCGAATGCAGCAGGGTCAGCGTCGTGCCTGCCGGCAGTCCGCTGTCGAGGTTGTCCAGCAGCCGAGGCCGGTCGTCGCTGTTGAACACCACCAGCGCCGACTGGCCTTCATGATCGGTGCGCCAGGCCAGCACGCCCGGTCCCGCGGCGCTGTCGCGCAGCACGGTCGGTGCGCCCCGCGAGAACAGTGGCTGCGCCCGGCGAAGGCCGATGATGTCGGCCAGGTAGCGGTATAGCGGCGCAGCGGTATCGAAGCGATCACGCCCGCCGTTGCCATGGCCACCGGCGAACATCGCCTCGCGCTGGCCGCGCAGTCCCTGCTCGGTGCCGTAATAGACCACCGGGATGCCGGGCAGGGTCATCATCGCCAGCAGGGCCTGCTTCAGCGCCGGCTCGCTGCCGCCGGCCAGGAAACGTTCGACGTCGTGGTTGTCCACGAAGGTGGGCATCAGGTGCGGATTGGCGTGCAGCGCCATCGAGCTGCGGATGCGGTGCGCCAGCTCGGCGGTGGGCCGGCCGCGCGCGAAGGCGTCGCCCAGGCCGGAGTACAGCGGGAAGTTGATCATGCCCGGCAGCAGCGGGCCGTCGGCATCGCGCAGGTAGCCGTCGATCTTGCGGGCCAGGGTGTCGGCATAAGGTTTGTCCACGCCGAAACCTTCGCCGAACACATGGAAATCGGGTTTGCCGGCAGCGCGGGCCACCGCCAGGATGCCGGGCGCCGTGGCGTCGCCGGAATGCAGGAAATCGCGGAAGAAACCGGCCGGCACGTGGAAGGCCGTGTCCACCCGGAAGGCATCCACGCCCACCTCGCGGATCCAGTGGCCGTAGCTGTCGCGCAGGGCCTGGCGCACGCGCGGGTTTTCGGTATCCAGGTCGTCCAGGTCCGCCAGCGCGTAGTCGAGTTCCTGCCGGCGCTGGGTGAAGTCGGCGATCCGCGGCGTCCAGTGGTAGATGCCGGCGGCGCGATCGGCGGCGCGGCGAGGATCGTTGAGCGAGAACGGCGATTGCGTCGGCGCCGTCATCGGCCGCGAACGCGTGTTGGGCTGGTAGCCCACGGTCGGGTCGTCGGGGTCGCGCGTGGCGTCGTAGCTGAAAAAATTTCCGGTGTGGTTGACCACGATGTCCTGCACCAGGGTCATGTCGCGGCCATGCAGTGCATCCGCAAGTGCGCGGTAGTCGGCGAGGTTTCCGAAGTGGGCGTCCACGGCCTTGAAGTCGGCGGCCCAGTAACCGTGGTAGCCGCCGTAGCCGACCTTGCCGTCCCACCACTGGTTGGCCACCGGCGGCGTGATCCATACGCCGGTGACGCCCAGCCCGCGCACGTAGTCGAGGCGACGCGTCAGTCCCGCCAGGTCGCCACCGCTGAAGCGCGCGCCCGAGGCGGGATCGTACTCGCCCGCGCCCTGGTCGTTGTTGCCGGCATCGCCGTCGTCGAAACGGTCGATCATCACGAAGTACAGGACCTGGTCGCGCCAGTCCACGCGCCGCGCGTCGGACGCGGTGTCGGCCGCCTGCAGCGGGCCGGCACACAGCAGGGCGGCGGCCAGGCAAAGGCGGCGTTGCAGCGGGCTGGTCTTCACTGGATCTCCTTCCGGGTCGCCGGCCCGTACGGTTTACCCGATCCACTGCAGGCCACGTGACGTTCCTGCGCATGCCGCGCCTTGAATACGTATGCAGTCCCGTCCGTGCGCCGGAACCCGGGGCTACTATCGCCACCAGCACGACGGCATGCACTGTCGGGCGCGAAATTCCCGCGGGTTTTTGCCAGGTTTCAGGGGGCCGCCGGCGGGCACAGTCTGGAACAACCAACGTGTCCCGGGAGGGGAGATGTTGAATATCAAGCGCAATGTGCTGAGCGTCGCACTGGCCTCCGCGATCCTGGCGGCATCGGGCCAGGTCCATGCCCAGGCAACCCCGGCCACCGAAACCACGGACGAAGCCAAGGCCCGGGCCGAAGCGGAAGCCAAGGCCAAGGCCGAAGCCGAAGCGGCCGGTGAAGCCACCGTGCTCGACACCCTCGAGGTCACCGGCATCCGCGCCGGCATCGAGAACGCCATCGAGACCAAGGAAACCTCCACGTCCATCGTCGAGGCCATTTCCGCCGAGGACATCGGCAAGCTTCCCGACACCAGCATCGCCGACTCGATTGCCCGACTGCCCGGCCTGACCGCGCAGCGCGACCGCGGCCGTGCCTCCGAAATCAACATCCGCGGCCTGGCCGGCGACTTCGCCGCCACCACGCTCAACGGCCGCGAGCAGGTCAGCCTGGGCAACAACCGCGGCGTCGAGTTCGACCAGTACCCCTCGGAACTGATGAGCCAGGTGGTGGTCTACAAGACCGCCGACGCCTCGCTGGTCGGCCAGGGCCTGTCGGGCACGGTGGACCTGCAGACCCTGCGGCCGCTGAACTATTCCGAGCGCACCATCGCGGTCAATGCCCGCGGCGACATGAGCAAGCTGGGTGACGAGAAGGAATACGGCAACCGATTCAGCATCTCGTACATTGATCAGTTCGCCGACAACACGGTGGGCCTGGCGCTGGGCTATGCGCGCCTGAACAACCCCAACCAGGGCCATCAGTTCGAGGCCTGGGGCTACAACAACGGCCTGCTGGGCGGCGGCAAGCTCTACGACTTCCAGAACGACAACACCCGCGACGGCTTCATGGCGGCGGTGGAATACCGCCCCACCGACAGCTACCGCACGATGTTCGACTTCTACTACTCGCGCTTCGACAAGGAAGAGATCAAGCGCGGCATGGAATTCGGCATCCCGGGCACGGTGACCAACCGCGTCAACGATTCCACCGGCACCGCCACCTCGTTCGATTTCACCGGCTTCGACCCGGTGATGCGCAACGACTTCAACGGCGCCGAGGACACCCTGATGTCCTTCGGCTGGGAACAGCAGTGGACGCTGAGCGACGCCTGGACCGTCAACCTGGACCTGAGCGCCTCGCGCGCGGACCGCCAGGAACGCATCCTGGAAACCTACGCGGGCTTCCCGGCTGGCGTCACCGACTCCGGCTCGGCCACGCTCAACCCGGACGGCTATTTCGACTTCGAGTTCGGCTTCGACTACGGCAATCCCGACAACTTCGTGCTCACCGACGCCGGTGGCTGGGGCCAGGACGGCTACGTCAAGGACTTCGAGGTGCGCGACAACCTGATGGCGGCGCGTGCCGACTTCGAGCGTACCTTCGAGTCCGGCGCCATCTCCAGCATCGAGTTCGGCTTCAACATCACCGACCGCGAGAAGAGCCGCGCCTCGAACGAGAACTTCCTGTGCCTGGTGGCCTGCCGCGACGGCGCCACCCTGGCCATCCCCGACAGCCTGCTCACCGGCAACAGCTTCAACTTCGCCGGGCTGCCGGCGATCTTCGGCTACGACGCCCGCGCCGCGCTGGCGTCGGTGTACGCGCTGGACGGCAACGAGAACGGCGACATCGCCAACAAGAACTGGAGCATCGACGAAACGGTCAGCACCCTGTTCGTGCAGGCCAACATCGATACCGACCTGGGCTCGGTGCCGGTGCGCGGCAACATTGGCGTGCAGATCGTGCAGACCGACCAGAGCTCGAATGGCTTCGCCACTTACGAAGGCAACCCGGTCGGCGACCCGATCAACGGCGGCGCCAAGTACACCGACGTGCTGCCCAGCCTGAACCTCAACTTCACCTTGCCCTGGGAGCAGAAGCTGCGTTTCGGCGCCGGGCGCCAGATGGCGCGTCCGCGCATGGACCAGATGCGGGCCAACGCCGGCTACGGCATCGACCGCGGCCGCGACATCTGGTCGGGCGGCGGCGGCAACCCCGAGCTGGAGCCGTGGATCGCCAACTCGCTGGACCTGTCGTACGAGAAGTACTTCGGCGGACGCGGCTACGTGTCGGCGGCGTACTTCTACAAGGACCTGCGCACCTACATCTACGACCAGGTGGTGCCGTTCGATTTCAGCGGGCTCGCCATCCCCCCTGGCACGCTGCCCGCCGACATCCCGCCGTCGAACATCGGCGAGTTCACCTCGCCGCAGAACGGCGAGGGCGGCAAGCTCAAGGGCCTGGAGCTGGCGGTCTCGGTGCCGTTCGACCTGCTGTGGGCGCCGCTGGAGGGCCTGGGCCTGCAGGCCAGCTACACCGACAGCGACACCAGCATCTCGCCCGACGGTCCCGGCACCACCACCGCGCTGCCCGGCTTCTCCAAGTACACGTCGAACGTGACGCTGTACTACGAGCGCTACGGCTTCTCGATCCGCGGCAGCCGCCGCAGCCGCTCCGAGTTCCTGGGTGAAGTGCAGGGCTTCGGCGGCGACCGCACCCGCATCCTGTTCGCGGGCGAGGCGGTGGTGGACTTCCAGGTGGGCTACACGCTGCAGTCGGGTCCGCTCAAGGACCTGTCCTTCCTGCTGCAGGTCAACAACCTCACCGACGAGCCCTTCCGTTCGACCTACGACGGCCTGGACCAGCGTCCGCGCCAGTTCTTCGAATACGGCCGCAACTACCTGTTCGGCATCAACTACAAGTTCTGAGTGATGGAATCTCCCCACCCCGCCGGCCCCGCGCCGGCGGGGTTTTTTTGGCTTCTGCGCCGGGCGAACCGTGGATTTGCGGCGCCGGTCGTACCGCGGAGGGGCAGGTCAGTTTCTGCTCTGCAAGGCCTTTATTTCGCAGAAAGTGAGCTGCACCTCCACGGCACGCCCGGTCTGGGTCATCCGGGTTCCTGACAGGAAGGCCCGTGCCCGCGCGCTTCGATGCTTGCGCGTGTGCGATCCGGGCCGAGGCCAGTCATCTCTCCTGCCGATCACGCAGTGAAACAGTGCGGTCGACTTGGCGCCAGCACGTCAACGCGTGCGTGTCCCCCTGGACACGCGATCCCCTTGGTCGCGCGCTGGATGGACGTCGAGACCGGGACACCTGTCCGCCCGGCGGCGGGTGTAAGTTCGGGGCGAGCGTGAGAAGCGATTCCGGTGCCTCACGGGCCTGGCCGAAACCGGGGAAGACCGTGTTTGGAGCGCATCGGATACTTACCGTCCGATGCCCACCGTGGGGACGAGAAGAAAGCAGGGAACATGCTCTGCGCGCGGGAGCGCACGCTTCTCGCTTTTCCCGCCGGATGCGCTTCTCGGGTTCGCGCAGAACCCACCCCCGCCGCCGGGCGGACAGGTGTCCCGGTCTCGACGTCCATCCAGTTAGCGACCATGTCGGCTGCGTGTCCAGGTGGACACGCACGCGTTGACGCGGAGGCGGGAGGGGTACGGACTCGTTTAACCGCGCGATCAGCAGGAGAGATGACCCGCCTTGGTCTTGATCGCACACGCGTAAGCATCGAAGCGCGTGGCCACGGGCCTTCCTTTGAGAACCCTCGGCGGATGTACCGGCGGCGCCGTGGAAGCGAAGGTCACTTTCTGCGAAATAAAAGGCTTCACTGAGCAGAAAGTGACCTTCGCTTCCGCGGTGACGCAGGCGCCATACCCCGGCCAGAGAATCAAACCCGAGGCGAAAGGCGAGGCGCAACCATCGGCACGGTCAGCATGGTGCTGGCGACGGCCATCAGCAGCAGCGCGGTGAAGGTGCCGGCGGCGATCACCCCGCGGTCGAGCAGGATGTTGGCGAAGATGATCATGATCAGCGCCTTGGTCTGCAGCAGCCAGCCGATCACCCCGGCCTGGCCCGCCGGCCAGCGCAGCAGGCGCCCGGCCAGGTGCACGCCGGCGAGCTTGCCGGCCACCGAGGCCACCAGCAGCAGCGCCGCCGCGCCGAACACCGCGGCGCCGCCCAGCGTCCACTGCGTGCGCAGCCCGGTGCTGAGGAAGAACACCGGCATCACCACCAGCAGCAGGTGCGTGCGCAGCAGGTCCAGGTGTTCGGCGTTGAACCAGCGCCGGTTCATCACCGCGCCGGCCAGGAAGGCGCCGACCATGTAGTGCAGGCCGGACCAGTCGCCGGCGAAGCCGCAGGCCGCCAGCCACACCATGGCCACGTACCAGCGGTCGCGCTCGGGCAGGCGCGGCATCAGCCAGGCCATGCCCCAGGCCGCCACCGCGAAGCCGCCGAGGAAGATGGCCTGCCGGCCCAGGCGCTCGTAGTCGAGCAGGATCAGGGCCAGCACGCCCCAGATCACCACGTCGTCCAGGCTGGCGTAGCGCAGCACGCGCTGGCCCAGGGGTTCGCGCAGGATGGCCAGCTTTTCCATGAACAGGATCAGGATCGGCAGCGCGGTCACCGCGCAGGCCATGCCCACGCCGAGCACGAACTGCCAGGGCGCGCCCTGCGGTCCGGCCCAGGCGGCATCCTGGTAGAGCAGCAGCGCGGCCGCGGCGCCGCCCAGCAGCAGCGGTGCACCCAGGGCCAGGCCGGCGGTGAGCGCGGTTTCGCCGCGCTTGGCCCAGGCCTCGTGCAGGTCCAGCTCCAGGCCGGCGGTCCAGACGAACAGCATCACCGCCCAGGCCGCGATCGCGCCCAGTTGCTGTATCACCTCGGGCGTGAACACGGCCGCGTAGTAGGCCGGGAACACCGCGCCCAGCAGTCCCGGTCCCAGCAGGATGCCGGTGACGATCTGCACCACCACCAGCGGCGCGAAGTACTCGGTGCGTCCCAGCCGCCAGATCAGGTAGGGCAGGGCCAGGATCAGCGTCATCGCGATCAGCATGCGTTCGATGGGGGTCACGGCCGGCGGTTCCCTCGGGGCGGTGTGGTCGGGGCAAGATGCCTCTGCGCCCGCTTCGCGTCGCGTGAATACGTATGCACGCGGCAGGCGCGCCGGCCGTCCGCAGCCTACCATCGGGGTGCACAAAAAAAGCGCCGGTGCCGGACCGACCAGGCGCGCGACACCACACATCGGCGCCCCGCGCGCTTCCCTGGGAGGGGAACCATGGCCACCAAGCCGAATCTGTCGTTCTGGCAGATCTGGAACATGTCCTTCGGATTCCTCGGGATCCAGTTCGGCTTCGCGCTGCAGGGCGGCTTCATGTCGCGCATCTTCCAGACGCTGGGTGCCGACAAGGACTCGCTGCCCCTGCTTTGGATCGCCGCGCCGCTCACGGGCCTGCTGGTGCAGCCGATCGTGGGCTACTTCAGCGACCGCACCTGGCACCCGATCCTGGGCCGTCGCCGGCCCTATTTCCTGGTCGGCGCGATCCTGAGTTCGATCGCGCTGGTGTTCATGCCTTACTCCCCGGCGCTGTGGATGGCGGCCGGCCTGCTGTGGGTGCTCGACGCCTCGATCAACATCAGCATGGAACCGTTCCGCGCGCTGGTGGCCGACAAGCTTCCGGAAAAGCAGCGCTCCTACGGCTTCGTGCTGCAGACCCTGATCATCGGCATCGGCACCTGGGTGGCCAGCAACCTGCCCTGGCTGGTGGCGCAGATGGGCGTGTCCAACGAGGCCGGCCCCGGCGTGGTGCCGCCGTCGGTGAAGCTGGCGTTCTCGATCGGCGCCTTCGTGTTCCTGGCCAGCATCCTGGTCACCATCTTCACCACGAAGGAGTATCCGCCCGAAGATCCGGAGCGGTTCGCGGCGGAGAAAAAATCCGGCCGCGGCATGATCGGCGAAATCGTGCACCACGTGGTGACCATGCCGCGGCAGATGTTCGCCATCGGCACCGTGCAGTTCTTCAGCTGGCTGGCCTTCTTCTCGATGTGGAGCCTGGCCACGCCGGCGCTGACCGAGCACGTGTTCAAGGCGCCGGCGCCGGATGCCTCGGCCTTCGACATGGCCGACGCCGTGCAGGCCGCCGCCTTCACGCAGGCCAACGGCGCCTTCCAGGATGCGGCCGACCTGGTCGGCAGCTACATGGGTTACTACGGGCTGTCGTCCATGGCGGTGGCGCTGCTGCTGAGCTTCTACGCCGCGCGCCGGCCGCTGAACCGCCGCGCCGTGCACTTCGGCGCACTGGTGCTGGGCGGGCTGGGATTCCTGTCGATGGCCTACGTGCCGGCGCCGGGCTACCTGGTGGCCTCGTTCGCGCTGGTGGGCGTGGCCTGGGCCAGCATCCTGTCGATGCCGTACGCGCTGCTGGCCAGCAGCGTGCCGGACCAGAAGATGGGCATCTACATGGGCATCTTCAACATGTTCATCGTGATCCCGCAGATCGTCGCCGCGACCCTGCTGGGTCCCGCGCTGCGGCACCTGTTCGACAACCAGGCCATCGCCGGCATGATGATCAGCGGCGCCAGCCTGCTGCTTGGCGCGCTGTGCCTGGTGCGCGTGCGCGAACCGGTGGCCGCGCCCGAACCCCTCGCCACCGCGCACTGAGGCCTTGCCGATGTCCCTGACCCGACCTTCCCTGCTGGCGCTGGCCACCTGCCTGGCGCTGGCCACCGGCTGCGGCGCCCCGCCGGCCACGCCCGCCGCGCCGGACGCCGCGGCCACCGTTGATCCGGCGGCGCCTGCTTCGCTCTCGCCGCGCGAGGTCGCGCCCAGCTACTACGGCACGCTGGAGCCGATGGCCGAGCACGCGGTGTACTTCGTCGTCACCGACCGCTTCGTCAACGGCGATCCGGGCAACGACCATCGCGACCAGGGCGGCGAACATCCCAGCTTCGACATCCCGCTGCCCTGCGGTGGCGAGGAGGGCGACAACATCGGCTACCTAGGCGGCGATTTCCGCGGCCTGCTCGACAACGCCGGCTACCTCCGCGAGCTGGGCTTCGGCGCGGTGTGGATCACGCCGATCGTGGACAACCCCGACCAGGCCTTCACCGGCGGCGACGCCATCAGCTGCACCAGCTTCCTCACCGACCGCGGCAAGTCGGGCTACCACGGCTACTGGGCCACCAACTTCCACGTCGTTGACGAACACCTGGAAAGCCCCGGCCTGGCTTTCGCCGACCTCACCCGGGGCCTGCGCGCCCAGGGCCTGAAGACGGTGCTCGACATCGTCGGCAACCACGGCTCGCCCGGCTGGACGATGCCGGTGGCGCAGCCCGGTTTCGGCCAGGTGTTCGACAAGGACGGCACCCTGGTGGCCGACCACGGCAACCTGCCGCCCGGGCAGCTGGATCCGGCCCACAACCCGCTGCACGCCTTCTACAACACCAAGCCCGACCTGGCGCAGCTGTCGGACTTCGACGCCGGCAACCCCGCCGTGATGGACCACCTGGTCTCGGCCTACCTGCAGTGGGCCGCGCAGGGCGTGGACGCGTTCCGCATCGACACCATCCGGCACCAGCCGCTGTCGTTCTGGAAGGAGTTCGCCGACCGCATCCGCGCCAAGCACCCGGGCTTCTTCATGTTCGGCGAGGCCTTCGACTACGACGCCGCCACCATCGCGCCCTTCACCTGGCCCGAGAACGGCGGCATCAGCGTGCTCGATTTCCCGGTGAAGAAGGCACTGTCGGAGGCGGTGGACCGAGACGGCGGCGACTACGCCACGCTGGCCGCGCCGCTGGCGCTGGAGAACGGCCCGTACCAGAACCCCTACGAGCTGATGACCTTCTACGACAACCACGACATGGCGCGGCTGGACGCCAGCGACGAAGGTTTCATCGATGCCCACCACTGGCTGTTCACCGCGCGCGGCACGCCGGTGATCTACTACGGGTCGGAAACCGGCTTCATGCGCGGGCGGGTCGAACATTCCGGCAACCGCAATTATTTCGGCCAGCAGCGCGTGGACCAGGCGCGTTCACATCCGATCTACCTGGCGCTCAAGCGCATCGCCGCCGTGCGGGCGGCCTCGCCGGCGCTGCAGCGCGGCCTGCAGCTGAACCTGGAACTGCAGGGCGACCGCGCGGCGTTCTATCGCGTCTACCAGCACGGGGGCAAGGCGCAGATCGCGCTGGTGCTGCTCAACAAGGGCGATGCGCCCACGCGCTTCGCGGTGTCGGACTACCTGCAGGCCGGCACGTGGCGCGCAGCGCTGGCGGGCGGCGACATCACGGTGGCGGCCGGCGGCACGCTCGAGGCCGAGGTGCCGGCGCACGGCGCCGAAGTCTTCCTGCTGGACGCGGAGGTGGCCGAGCCGCGCCTGGCGGCCCGGCTGGCCGAACTCATGGCTTCGGCGAGGCGCCGCACGAGCGACGGATGACCAATTGCGTCGGCAGCATCTCGCTGCCGACCGGCTCGTCGCGGATCTGACGGATCACGCTGGCCACCAGGCGTTCCCCGGCCAGGCGCGTGTCCTGCATCACGGTGGTCAGCGCCGGGTTGGCGAAGCTGGCCATCGGGATGTCGTCGAAGCCCACCACCGACACGTCGGCAGGGACCTGCCTGCCGGCCTCGGCCAGCGCGCGCATGGCGCCGATGGCCAGCAGGTCGCTGGCGGCGAACACGGCGTCGAACTGCGCGCCGCGCGCCAGCAGCGCGCGCATCGCGCTGTGGCCCACTTCCTCGGTCGAATCGCTGGCGTCCACGCGCAGCGCATCGTCAGGCGCCAGGCCGGCATCGGCCAGCGCGTCGGCGTAGCCGCGGTAGCGGTCCAGGAACTCGGGGCACTGAAGCGTGGCCGTGCCCAGGTAGGCGATGCGGCGACGGCCCAGCGACAGCAGGTGGTCGGCGGCGATGCGCCCGCCCTGGCGGTTGTCGCAGCCGATGGACACGCCGTGCTGGTCCTCGACTTCCGAACCCCAGCGCACGAAGTGCGTGCCTTCCTCGACCAGGCGCTCGAGCTTAGTGCGGTAGGCCAGGTAATCGCCGTAGCCGAGCAGGATCACGCCGTCGGCGCGGTGGCTGTCCTGGTACTCGGCGTGCCAGTCGTCGGACATCTGCTGGAACGACACCAGCAGGTCGTGGCCATGACGCGCGCTGGCGCGCGTGATCGAGGCCAGCATCGAGAGGAAGAAGGGATTGATCAGCGAGTCGTCGCTGGTGGGATCCTCGAACAGCAGCAGGGCCAGGGTGGACGCGCGCTGGCGCCGCAGGCTGGACGCGTTCTTGTCCACCTTGTAGTTGAGCTCCTTGGCCACGGCCTGCACCCGCTGTCGGGTTTCCAGGCTGACCAGGGGACTGCCGCGCAGCGCCCGCGACACGGTGGCCTGCGACACGCCGGCCTTGAAGGCGATGTCGAACGAGGTGACCTTGGGCTTCATGCGGCGGCGGCTGGAGTCATTGCTCTATTCTGCCGCCATTCGCCCCCGTTTGGCTTGTCCCGGGACAATTCAGCCCGGTGAAGGGCGCAGGGCCGCGCAGGCCCGCGCCAGGGCGGCAATGCCGTCCCAGTCGCCCGCGGCCACCCGGGCCGGCGGCGCCATCCAGGACCCGCCGACCGTGAGCACGTTGTCCAGGGCCAGGTAGGCCGGGGCGCTGGCGGCGTCGATGCCGCCGGTGGGGCAGAAGCGCACGCCCGGGAAGGGTCCGGCGAACGAGCGCAGCAGGGCGATGCCGCCGACGCTGGCCGCCGGGAACAGCTTGAAGCGCGTCAGTCCGCGCTCCAGCCCCGCCATCAGTTCGCTGGCCGTGGCCACGCCCGGCAGGAAGGGCACGTCGCTGTCGGCGGCGGCGTCGTACAGGGCCGGCGTCGCGCCCGGGGAAATGGCGAAGGCCGCGCCCGCGGCGGTCACCGCGGCGTAGTCCGCGCGCGTGAGCACCGTGCCGGCGCCGACCACGGCGCCCTCGACTTCGCTGATCACGCGGCGGATCGCTTCCAGCGCGATCGCGCTGCGCAGGGTGATCTCGAGCACGGGCAGGCCATGGGCCACCAGGGTGCGGGCCAGGGGCACGGCATCTTCCAGCCGGTCGAAGGCCAGCACGGGCAGCACCGGCGCGCGCGCCAGGATCGGGTCCAGCCGGGCGGCGCTCATGGCGCGCTCCCGCGGTGGCGCAGCGCGACGGCCGCACCCAGCAGGCCGGGCGAGGCGTGGGTGACCAGGTGGATCGGCACGTTTTCCAGGTGTGCGGCGAATCGGCCCTTGGCCAGGAAGCGCTCGCGGAAGGCGCTGGCGCGCAGGAAGGGAATGAAGCGCGGCACGATGCCGCCGGCGATCACCACCAGGCGCGCGCCGTGGATCAGCGCGGTATCGCCGGCGACGCTGCCGAGCATCGCGCAGAAACGCGCCAGGGTGCGGCGCGCGACCAGGTCGTGGCCTTCCAGCGCGGCATCGACGATCTGCGCGGGGTCGCGCAGCGGCGCCTCGCTGCTGCCTGCGGGCACGCCCGACAGCGCGGCATCGATGTAGGACAGGCCGGTGCCCGACAGCAGGCGTTCGGTCGAGCAGCGGCCATGCCGCGCGCTGACCCAGCGCGTGATCGCCAGCTCCTCGTCGCCCAGCGGCGCGTGGCTGGCGTGGCCGCCTTCGGTCTCGACCACGCGCCAGTCGCCCGGCTCGCCCACCAGCAGGCCGACGCCCAGGCCGGTGCCCGGGCCGAGCACCGACACCGGCCCACGCAGCGGCGCATCGGCTGTGCCGTGCAGGATCACGCGGTCCTTCGCCTGCAGCTCGGGCACCGCCCAGGCCACCGCGCCGAAGTCATTGATGATTTCCAGCTGCGCCAGGCCCAGGCTGGCCTGCAGTTCGGTGCGGCTGAAGGACCAGGCGCGGTTGGTGAGGCGGATTTCATCGCCGGCCACCGGCGAGGCCACGGCGATGGCGGCGCGCCGCGGGCGCGCGCCGGTGAGCGCGAGGTAGTGTTCGGCCGCGTGCTGCAGGCTGGCGAAGTTCGCATTGGGCAGGTTGTGCACTTCGAACAGGCCGGGCTCGGGCGCGGCCGGGTCGGTCATCGCAAAGCGCGCATTGGTGCCGCCGATGTCGGCGATCAGGTCACCGTGCAGGATGGACGGGTTCATCTCAGCCCTCCGTGAACAAGGCGCTGCCGCCTTCTTCCGCCGAATTGGCGTGGGCGCGCATCAGGCCGAACAGCTCGCGGCCCACGCCGTGGTGGCTGGCGGTGCTGTCGGGTCGCAACGGTTCACGCGCGTCCCAGGTGGCGGTGTCGACCAGCGCCTGCAGCACGCCGGCTTCGCTGTCGATGCGCACGGTGTCGCCCTCGCGCAGGCGGGCGATGCCGCCGCCGCAGACGGCCTCGGGCACCACGTGGATCGCCGCCAGCACCTTGCCCGAGGCGCCGGACATGCGGCCGTCGGTGAGCAGGGCCACGCGCTGGCCGCGGTCCTGCATCAGGCCCAGCGTGGGCGTGAGCTTGTGCAACTCGGGCATGCCGTTGGCGCGCGGACCCTGGCCGCGGACCACGGCGACAAAGTCGCCGGTAAGCTGGCCGGCCTTGAACGCGCCCAGCATTTCGTCCTGGGATTCGAAGATCCTCGCCGGCGCCTCGATGCGCTGGTGCTCAGGCTTCACCGCCGACACCTTGACGATGGCGCGGCCCAGGTTGCCCTCGAGCCGGCGCAGTCCGCCTTCGGAGTCGAAGGGATTGGCCAGCGGCCGCAGCACGGCGGCATCGCCACTGTGCGCGGGCGGGTCGCGCCAGCGCAGCCGGCCTTCGTCCAGCCAGGGCTCCTGCGCCTGCGCGTGCAGGTCGCCGCCGCCGACGCAGGCGATGTCGGGATGCAGCAGGCCGCCGGCCAGCAGTTCGCGGATCGTCCAGGGCAGGCCGCCGGCGGCGCTGAAGTGGTTCACGTCGGCCTGGCCATTGGGATAGACGCGCGCCAGCAGCGGCGTGGCGCGCGACAGTTCGTCCAGGTCGTCCCAATTGATCAGCAGCCCGGCCGCGCGCGCGATCGCCACCAGGTGGATGGCGTGGTTGGTGGAGCCGCCGGTGGCCGCCAGCCCGACCATCGCATTGACGATGGCCTTCTCGTCCACCGTGCGGCCGATCGGCGTGTAGTGCGCGCCCTGGCCGGTGATGGCGCAGGCGCGCTCGGCCGCGGCCACGGTCAGTGCGTCGCGCAAGGGCGTGTTCGGGTTGACGAAGGAACTGCCCGGCAGCTGCAGACCCATCATCTCCAGCAGCATCTGGTTGGAGTTGGCGGTGCCGTAGAAGGTGCAGGTGCCGGCCGAGTGGTAGGACGCGGCCTCGGCCGCCAGCAGCTCGTCGCGCGTGGCCTTGCCGTCGGCGTAGAGCTGGCGCACGCGCGCCTTCTCGGCATTGGGCAGGCCCGAGGGCATGGGTCCGGCCGGCACGAAGATGGCGGGCAGGTGGCCGAAGGACAGCGCGCCGATCAGCAGGCCCGGCACGATCTTGTCGCACACGCCCAGCATCAGCGCGGCGTCGAACATTTCGTGCGACAGCGACACCGCCGTGGCCATCGCGATCACGTCGCGCGACTGCAGCGACAGCTCCATCGCCGGCCGGCCCTGCGTGACACCGTCGCACATCGCCGGCACGCCGCCGGCGACCTGGGCGGTGCCGCCGGCATTGCGCGCGGCCATCTTGATCAGCTCGGGATAGAAGCGGTAGGGCTGGTGCGCCGACAGCATGTCGTTGTACGCAGTGACGATGCCCAGGTTCGGCGCATGGCCGGCACGCAGGCGCGGCTTGTCGTCCTCGGACGCGGCGAAACCGTGCGCCAGGTTGCCGCAGCTCAGGCGGCCGCGGGCCGGCGCGTGTTCGCGCGCGGCCTCGATGCGGGCCAGGTAGGCTGCGCGCGGGCCGGCGCTGCGCTGGCGGATGCGGTCGGTGACGCGTTCGACGACGGGGTGCAGGGGCATCAGGGACTCCAGTGGATCTCGACCGGCGGGCCGGGCGCGTGCAGCAGCGCCGACACCGGCCAGCGCTGCGGATCGGGGCGCTGCTGCGCCTGGCCGAGAAGGTCGCGTTTTTTCCCGCCGGTGACCAGCAGCAGGCGGCGATGGCTGCGCAGCAGGCGCGGCAGGGTCTGGGTGATGCGCGCGTGCGGGGCCTCGGGCGGGAGCGGCTGGGGCAGGGCGATGGCGGCATCGGCCAGGCTGGACGGATCCATCGCCGCCGCCAGCTGCGGATCGGTGGGGAACAGCGAGGCGATGTGGCCATCCTCGCCCATGCCCAGCAGCACCACGTCCCAGGGCGCTGCCATCAGCGCCAGGGTGTCGCGCGCGGTGGCCAGGCTGGGCACCGGGCCCGCCTCCGCCGGCACCAGCGGGCGCCAGCGCGGGCCGCTGTCGCCGGGGAAGCAGGCCTGCAGGCGCGCCAGGTTGCTGTCGGCATGGCCGGCCGGCACCCAGCGCTCGTCGGTCAGCGTGATCGCGACCCGGGCATCCACCGGACTGGTTTCCGCCCAGCGTCGCAAGGTCGCCAGCGGTGTACGGCCGCCGGCGATGGCCAGCTGGGCCTGGCCGCGCGCGCGGATCGCGTCGCGCGTGCTGTCGGCCAGGGACTGCGCGCAGGCCTGGGCCAGCGTCTCGGCATCGGGGTGGTCCAGGCGGGTCCAGGGCATGGCGGGGTCCTATTCGCGCCAGCTGTGGCCATAGCGCTCGGCAAGCGAGACGGCCTGGCTCGGACCCCAGGTGCCGGCGGGATAGGGCCGCGGCGCCAGGCCTTGCTGGCGCCAGGCGCCGAGGATGCCATCCACCCATTGCCAGGCGGTTTCAGTCTCGTCGCGGCGCACGAACAGGGTGCCGTTGCCCTCCAGCGCGTCCAGGTACAGGCGCTCGTAGGCGCTGCGCCGCCGCACGTTCTCGAAGGCGTCGTTGAGGTCCAGGTTCAGCGCCACCGGCGACAGCTTCAGGCCGTCGCGGTCCAGGCCCGGGGTCTTGCTCATCAGTTCCAGCGAGATGCGCTCCTCGGGCTGCAGGCGGATCACCAGCGCATTGGGCTGGGCCGCGCCCTGGCTGGCGCCGAAGATGGCGTGCGGCACCGCGCGGAACTGCAGGTAGATCTCGGTGCTGCGGCGGGCCATGCGCTTGCCGGTGCGCAGGTAGAAGGGCACGCCCGACCAGCGCCAGTTGTCGATGTGCGCGCGCAGCGCCACGAAGGTTTCTGTGTGGCTGGCGCGGCCCAGGTCCTGGCCGTAGCCGGGCACGGCCTGGCCGTCGATGGCGCCGGCGGTGTACTGGCCGGCCACGCTGTGGCTGGCGACGTCGGCGCCCTCGATGGCGCGCAGCGAGCGCAGCACCTTGATCTTCTCGTTGCGTACCGCGCTGGGGTCGAACTGCGAGGGCGGCTCCATCGCGGTCAGGCACAGCAGCTGCAGCAGATGGTTCTGCAGCATGTCGCGCGTCGCGCCGGAGTGGTCGTAGTAGTCGCCGCGGCCTTCCACGCCCATGGTCTCGGCCACGGTGATCTGCACCTGCTGGATGTGGCGCGCGTTCCACAGCGGCTCGAACATCGCGTTGCCGAAGCGCAGGGCCAGCAGGTTCTGCACGCCTTCCTTGCCCAGGTAATGGTCGACCCGGAACACGCGCTCCTCGTCGAACACGCGCGCGACCGCATCGTTGATCGCGATCGAGCTGGCCAGGTCGTGGCCCAGCGGTTTCTCCAGCATCACGCGGCTGCCGGGGCCGCCCAGGCCTTGCTGGCCCAGCGCTTCGCAGATCGGGCCGTACATGCGTGGCGCGGTGGACAGGTGGCTGACCATGTCGCCGCGGCGCAGCGCCTGGGCCTGGGCCGCCAGCGCGGCCATGGCCTCGGGCTGCTGGGTGTCGGCGGCGCAGTAGCTGAGGCGTTCGAGCAGGGCGCGCAGCGGCGCCTCGTCGGTGCCGCCGGGGCGCTGGCGCCGGATGGCGGCGGCGGCGTGCTCGCGGAAGCCGGCGTCGTCCAGGGCGCTGCGCGAGGTGCCCAGCACGCGCAGGTCGGCCGGCAGCATGCCGTCGCGCTGCAGGTCATACAGGGAGGGCAGCAGCATGCGCTGGGCCAGGTCGCCGGTGGCGCCGAACAGCACCAGCAGCGAGGCCGATGGCTTGGTCATGGGGCAGTCCTTGATGTGACTGAACAAGCATACGCTGCGAACCCACACCTGCCGTCCGTGCATACGATTTCACGCGCTTGTCGCCCGGGGGGTCGCAGGCTCACCGGGCATTCATCCCCCTCGCGCGGGGCATGCTAGCGTCGGTGTACTTACCGGGAGACAGGCCATGAGCCGCGCATACCACCCCCTTCGCTGCCTGCTGTTGCTGCTGGCCGTCACGCTGGCCGGCTGCGTCAGCCGCCCCGTCATCAGCACCGACACCGATCCGCAGGCCGACTTCGGCGCCTATCGCAGCTTCGGCTTCTATTCGCCGCTGGCGATCGAGCCCGACGGCTACGCCACCCCGGCCAGCGGCCTGATGAAGGCGGCCGTTCGCCGTGAACTCGAGGCGCGCGGCTACGTCTATGAAGAAGGCACGCCGGACCTGCTGGTCAACATCAATGCCTACATGAACGAGCGCACCGACGTGGTCAGCATCCCCGAGATCCGCCACAGCATTTACTACAGCTACCGCGCCAACGCCTACTTCGCGTCGCCCTACTGGACCGAGCGCACCTCGGTGAACAACTACACCGAAGGCACGCTCAACATCGACCTGGTCGACGCCCGCCGCAAGGCGCTGGCCTGGGAGGGCATGGCCGTGGGCCGGGTCGCGCGCATGAAGCCCGGCCAGCGGGCGGAGCGGATCAACGCCACGGTGGCCGAGATCTTCGCGCAGTACCCGCACCGGGCCGGCTCGCGCTGAGACCCGTCCGCCCGAGCCCGTTCGCGTCGCGCCCGGTGTGGCCGGGCCGTCGCCTGCGGGCCGAGTCCGCTTAGCCGGCGTTCATCCGGAAAAAAGGCTGCATGCTAGCGTCTGCTGGCCCTTTCCTGGAGATGCGCCATGGCTGTCCGAACCGCCGCCCTTCGCCTGGTCCTGCTGCTGGTGGTCGCGCTGGTGGCCGGCTGCGCCACCGGTCCGCGCATCACCACCGACGCTGATCCTTCGGCCGACTTCTCGCGTTACCGCACCTTTGCCTTCTACGAGCCGCTGGCAGTGGAGACCAAGGGCTATGCCACGCCTTCGAGCAATCGCATGAAGGCCGCCGCCCGCCGCGAGCTCGAAGCGCGCGGTTATGTCTACGACGAGGCCCGGCCGGAGCTGCTGGTCAACATCAATGCCTACATCAACGAGCGCCAGGACGTGATCAGCACGCCGCAGCTGCAGTACCGCACGTACTACAACTACCGCTACAACAGCTACGTGTCCTCGGCCTTCTGGGTGGACCGCAACGACGTCTACAACTACACCGAAGGCACGCTCAACATCGACTTGGTGGACTCGCTGGCCAAGCAGCTGGTGTGGGAAGGCGTGGCCGTGGGCCGCATGGCCAACACCAAGCCGGCCCAGCGCGACACCCGCATCGACAGCACCATCGCCGAGATCTTCGCGCAGTATCCGCATCGCGCCGGCGCGCGCTGAGGGTCTCGTCCCTTGGGATGGAAAGCCCGGCTAAGGCCGGGCTTTTTCTTGGCGGGCGGCTAGAGCGCCATCACGCCGAGCGAAAACAGGATCAGGAACAGCGCGGCGCTGAGCACCACGCCCAGGGCCGCGCCCAGGCTGCGCAGCCAGCCCCACGCCAGCTTCTGGCTGAACCAGCGGGTCTGGGCCCAGATCATCCACACGAAGCCCAGCGCGAACCCCAGCCCACCCGCGAACGTGACCCGCGGGTCCGGCTGGGCCATGCCGGTGCTGCCCAGGGTCACTGCCAGCGCCAGCGGCACGGCCAGGTAGCACTGGGCGTAGAACACCGGGCGCAGGCTGTCGCGTGAAATGGGCTGGTGCTGCTTGCGCAACAGGGTTACCGCGGCCACCAGCGGCAGCAGGCTGAACAACAGGCAGCGGAACAGCAGCAGGTTCTGCGGCGAATCGAAGATGAAGCTGGCCAGCGGCGCATCGCCCACCGGCTGGCCGGCGTGCACGGACTGCGCCACGAAGGTGGTCAGCAGGATGGTGAGCAAGAGCAACAGGGGCGGGCTGACGGCGTCGTCGTAGCGGGTTTCGCGGTCGGCGATTTCTTCGCTTTCGGCGTACTGCATGGACTCCAGCGGCCGGCGGGCGATGCGGTACAGGGTGACGGGATAGAAGAACAGCAGCGCGATGGCCTCGAACAGGAAGTCTTCCAGCGCGCGAAGCAGCTTCAGCGGATCGATCATGGGCGTCCCCGGCCGGCCGGATCGCGAGTCGGGACGGCACCCGCCCCGTGGCGCAGGGCGATGAAGGCGAGCACCAGGCAAAGCAGGTAGGTGCCCAGCTGCATGCCCAACTGCAGCGGCGCATGGGTTTGGCCGCCTCCCTGGCTGCTCGCCAGCGTCGAGAAGTCCCACAGCGCATGCAGGACGATCGGCACCAGCAGGGTGCCGGTGAAGCGCCGCAACAGATAGAGCCCCGTGCCGACGCAAAAGGCCGCCACCACCTGCAGCAGGGCGACCGCGCCGATGCCGAAGAAGGCGTTGGTGGCGTGCAGCAGGCCGAACAGCGCGCTGGACCAGAACCATACCCAGGCCTCCGACCGGGGTCCGCTGCGCAGTGACACCACCAGTACGCCGCGCGTCACCATCTCTTCGCAGAAGCCGACCAGCAGGGTGCCAACGACCAGCAGCAGGAGATGCCGGGGCGCAATGGTGCCGAAATCCGCCGAGGACAGCACCACTGCGATGAAGCCCAGCATCATGGCCAGCAGCACCGCCAGCAGCACCGGCCGGTGCAGCCGTTGCGGTTCGAACAGCGTCGCGCGCCACCAGCCGGCGTAGGTCAGGAAGGCGCCCAGGGCCAAGGCCGCCACGCCCAGGGGTTGCACGACCGCGAACATCAGGCCGGACTCGGAGCCGACGGTGGTGTAGTCGATGGCGCGGAACTTCCAGGCGGCGAAAACCCAGGCGGCGTAGGCGAGGAAGACGGTGATGCCGATGCGGAGGCGGGGTCGGATGCGCATGCGGGTTCCGTTGGCGGGGCGTGTCCCCGTGTCAGCGTGCACGGGCGATGGCGCCGGGTGTGGGTGATCGTAGGGCAGGCGGTCAGGGGCGGCAACCGAGGGTCGTTCCGCAACCAGAGTGCGATGGCATGGTCCGGGGTTGGAGCGGCGGACTCCCCCCTCAACGAAAAAGCCGCCCTTGAAGGCGGCTTTTCGTTCGGGACAAGGAGGCTGTCAGAAGTTGAGCTTTTCGGGGCTCGCTTCGAAGCGCTGCACCGAGTCCACGATCTCCTGGCGGGCGGCTTCGGCGCCTTCCCAGCCGTCGAGCTTGACCCACTTGCCCTTCTCCAGGTCCTTGTAGTGCTCGAAGAAATGGCCGATGCGCTCGAGCCAGTGCGGGCTGACCTGGCCGATGTCGTGGATGTGCGAGTAGCCGCCGAACACCTTGTCCACCGGCACGGCCAGCAGCTTGGTGTCTTCGCCGGCCTCGTCCTTCATCTTGAGCATGCCGACCGGGCGGCAGCGGATCACCGCGCCGGGGATCAGGGGCAGGGGCAGGATGACCAGCACGTCCACCGGGTCGCCGTCGCCGCACAGGGTGTGGGGCACATAGCCGTAGTTGCAGGGATAGCGCATCGGGGTGGACAGGATGCGGTCCACGAAGATGGCGCCGGTGGCCTTGTCCACCTCGTACTTGACGGGCTCGGCGTCCTTGGGGATCTCGATCACGACGTTGATTTCGTTCGGCACGTCGCGGCCGGTGGGCACCAGGTCAAGGGCCATGGGAATCTCCTGCTTCGCCCGTTGCGGGGCCTTCATGTGGGGGCGCAAAGGATACGGGAAAGGCCTGGAGCCCGCACTCGGACCCGGCCCTAGGCAGCGCCCCCGGCAGCGGCCAGAATAGGGGCGTCGTCCATCGGAACCCCCGCCATGGCTGCCGCACCCTTGCTCGATCCCAAGGCCCTGGAACTGCTGCGCATGCTGGATCGGGACCGTCCCGGCTCGTTCAGCGAGTTCGTGCGCATGTTCGTGCACGAGGCGCCGGAGCTGGTGAAGCGCATGGAGCAGGCCCAGCTGGCCCGCGACACCGATGCGCTGGGCAAGGCCGCGCACTACCTGCGATCGGCTGCGCTGGCGATGGGCGCCAGCCAGCTGGTGGCGGTGTGCCACGGCCTGGAGCACCTGGAAACCGCCGACTTGGACGGCCCCGAGATGGCAGGCAAGTTCGACGCCCTGCGCCGCGCAACGCGCGACTCCCTGATCCTGCTCCTGCAGGAAGTCCCCCAGATCTGAAGAAACTCCGGGGTCAGAGTACGTTTATTTTCGCGGCATCCCTGCAGCTCGCAGGCCGCCGCGAAAATAAACGTACTCTGACCCCGGAGTTGCTTGGTCAGTCGCGGAGTTCGGGGACCTGGCAGCGGGCTTCCAGGTGGTCCAGGACGGCCTGGGTCGCGGCCTGGGTGCCGATGGCCTGGCCGGGCGCCGCCAGATCTGCGGTGAGCTGGCCGGCGTCGAGGGCGCACGCCACCGCCAGTTCGACCGCCAGCGCTTCGTCCTGCAGGCCCAGCGAGTGGCGCAGCAGCAGGGCGGCGCTGAGGACGGTGGCATAGGGGTTTGCAATGCCGCGGCCCGCGATGTCCGGTGCGGAGCCGTGGATGGGCTCGTACAGGCCGCGCGTGCCGTCGCCCAGCGAAGCCGAGGGCAGCAGGCCCAGCGAACCCGCCAGCAGCGAGGCCTCGTCGGTGAGGATGTCGCCGAACAGGTTCTCGGTCACCACCACGTCGAAATCGCGCGGCCGGGAAATCAGGTACATCGCCATCGAGTCCACCAGATGGTGCTCCAGCGCCACGTCGGGGAACTCATCGCGGCCGAGCCGGATCGCGGTCTCGCGCCACAGCCGCGACGTCTCCAGGACGTTGGCCTTGTCCACCGACGCCAGCCGGCCGCGGCGCGCGCGCGCGAAGCCGAAGGCGCGGCGCAGCACGCGCTCGATCTCGAGCACGCTGTATTCGCACAGGTCGCTGGCGCGATCCGCATGGCGTTTCTTCTCGCCGAAATAAAGCCCCCCGGTCAGCTCGCGAACCACCAGCAGGTCCACGCCGGTCAGCAGGTGCGGCTTCACCGGCGAAGCGCCCAGCGCCACCGGATGCGGCCGCACCGGACGCAGGTTGGCGTACAGGCCCAGTTGCTGGCGCAGCGCCAGCAGGCCCTGCTCGGGCCGCACCCTGGACGAAGGATCGGACCACTTCGGCCCACCCACCGCGCCCAGCAGGATCGCATCGGCACGCCGGCAGGCATCCAGCGTGGCCGCCGGCAGCGGCTCGCCGACCGCGTCGATCGCGGCGCCGCCGATCAGCTGCGTGTCGAAGCGGAAACCCTGGCCGAAGCGCCGGCCCACCGCCTGCAGCACCGCCACCGCGGCGCGCGTCACTTCCGGGCCGATGCCGTCACCGGGCAATACGACGATGTCAAAGGACATGGGAACTCTCCGTGTGGCGTTGCTGTTCGTAACGCTGGATCTCGGGCAGGCGCGCCAGCAGGTAGCCCAGCTCGTCCACGCCTTCGAGCAGGCAGGTGCGCGCGAACGCGTCCAGCTCGAAGCGGTGCACCTCGCCCGCAGGTGTGCGCAGCTCACCGCTGGCGACGTCGATCACCAGTTCATCGTCGGGCCGCTGCATCAGCGCCTGCACCACGGCTTCGTCCAGCACCACCGGCAGCAGCCCGTTCTTGAGCGCGTTGGCGCGGAAGATGTCGGCGACCTGGCTGCTGACCACCGCGCGCAGGCCGGCGTCCACCAGCGCCCAGGGCGCATGCTCGCGCGAGCTGCCGCAGCCGAAGTTGCGCCCCGCCAGCAGAATGCTGCGCCCCTGGTTCTCGGGCCGGTTGAGCGCGAAATCGGTGTCGATGCCGCCATCGGCGCGGCGTCGCCAGTCGGCGAACGCATGCTGGCCCAGGCCGCTGCGCACCGTGGTCGAGAGGAAGCGCGCAGGGATGATGCGGTCGGTATCGATGTTGGCCTGGCGCAGCACCACGCTCTGCGATCGGATCGTCGTCAGCGCCTGGCTCATGCGGCCTCCGTCGTGGACAACGTGCGGGCATCGGCCACCGCGCCGGCCACGGCCGACGCGGCCGCCGTGAGCGGCGAGGCAAGCAGGGTGCGCGCACCCGGCCCCTGCCGGCCCTCGAAATTGCGGTTGCTGGTGCTGACCGCCAGCTGGCCGGGCGCCACCAGGTCGCCGTTCATCGCGATGCACATCGAACATCCCGGCTCGCGCCACTCGGCGCCGGCGGCGCGCACGATGCGGTCGATGCCCTCGGCCTCGGCCTCGCGCTTGACCTGTTCCGAACCCGGCACAACCAGCATGCGCACGCGCGGATGGATGCGGCGGCCGGCCAGCACGCTGGCGACCTCGCGCAGGTCCGACAGCCGGCCGTTGGTGCACGAGCCCACGAACACCACGTCCACCGGCGTGCCCGCGATCGGCGCGCCGGCGTCCAGGCCCATGTAGGCCTGCGCCTTGGCTTCGGCCTCGTCCGCGGGCGCAGGCACGCGCTGGCCCACCCCGATCGCAGTGCCCGGGTGCGTGCCCCAGGTCAGGTTCGGCGTGATCTGGCGAGCATCGATGCGCACCTCGCGGTCGAAGCGCGCGCCCTCGTCGCCGGCAAGGGCCGACCAGCGCGCCATCGCCGCGTCAAAAGCCGCGCCCTTGGGTGCCCGCGGCGTGCGCGCCAGCCAGTCGAAGGTGACCGCATCGGGCGCCACCAGGCCCGCGCGTGCACCGGCTTCTATGGCCATGTTGCACACGGTCATGCGTGACTCCATCGACATCGCGCGCACGGTGGAGCCCCGGAACTCGATCACGTGTCCGGTGCCGCCATTGACGCCGATCTCGCGGATCACGTGCAGCACCACGTCCTTGGCGCCGACGCCGCGCCCCAGTTCGCCGTTGATGGTGATCGCCAGCGACTTCGGCTTGCGCTGCAGCAGGCACTGCGTGGCCAGCACGTGACCGACCTCGCTGCTGCCGATGCCGAAGGCCAAGGCCCCGAAGGCACCATGCGTGCTGGTGTGGCTGTCGCCGCAGACGATGCTCATGCCGGGCTGGGTCAGGCCCAGCTCGGGCGCCACCACGTGCACGATGCCGCGCTGCGCCGAGCCCAGGTCGAACAGCTCGATGCCGTGCCGCGTGCAGTTCTCGCGCAGCCGCTGCACCTGCGATTCGGCGGCATCCGTGTGATAAGGCAGGCGACCCTTGGCGTCGGCAGGAAGCGTGGGCGTGGAATGGTCCAGCGTGGCCTTGGTCAGGTCGGGCCGATGCGGCGCCAGGCCGCGTGCGTCGAGCTCGCTGAAGGCCTGTGGCGACGTGACCTCGTGCACCAGGTGCAGGTCGATGAACAGCACGGCCGGCGCGTCGTCGGTCTGGGGCACGACGACGTGCGCGTCCCAGAGCTTGTCGAACAGCGTGCGCGGCGCGGCAGCAGCGCGCGGGTTGGCGGTAGGGGCGGGAGCAGTGGCAACGGTCATGGTGGCCTCAGGCGGTGGCGGCAAGGGCGCGCGCCGGCGCTTCGCGCTGGCGCAGCACGCGGTTGGCAACGTCCAGCCAGGCCAGGGCGCTGGCTTCGATGATGTCGCGGCTGGTGCCCAGGCCGGTGTGCTCGACGCCATCGCAGCGCACGCTCAGGCTGGCTTCGCCGCGCGCATCGGCGCCGATGCCGATGCTGTGCACCTGGTAGCTCTCCAGCTGCATGGGCACGCCGGTGGCGCGGGTCATGGCCTCGAACAGGGCCGCCACCGGGCCTTCGGCCTCGGCGATCTCGGTGACCAGGTGGCCCTCGGGATCCGACAGCTCGACATGGGCGCGTGCGCGCTTGCCGCTGTCGCTGACCGACAGCGCGGCAAGCCGGTAGCCGCGCCCGGCGCCGGTCTCGTCGCCCGTGACCAGCACCTGCAGGTCGGCATCACTGACCAGGCGCTGGTGGTCGCACAGCTTCTTGAAGCGCGCGAACACCTGCTCGAACTCGAACTCCTCCAGCGGGAACCCGATCGCGCGCAGGCGGTCGTTCACCGCGTGCCGGCCGCTGTGCCGGCCCAGCACCATCTGCGAAGCCGGCCAGCCGACGTCCTCGGGCCGCATGATCTCGTAGGTGTTTCGGTTGCGCAGCATGCCGTGCTGGTGGATGCCGGCCTCGTGCGCAAACGCGTTGGCGCCGACCACGGCCTTGTTGCGCTGCACGGCCATGCCGGTCAGGCGCGACAGCAGGCGCGACGCCGGCAGCAGGGCGCGGCTCTGGATGCCGGTGCCGGCGCCGTAGCGGCCGCCGCGCACCTTCAGCGCCATCACGATTTCCTCGAGCGCGGCGTTGCCAGCGCGTTCGCCGATGCCATTGATGGTGCATTCAACCTGGCGCGCACCGCCTTCGATCGCGGCCAGCGAGTTGGCCACGGCCAGGCCCAGGTCGTCGTGGCAGTGGGTGCTGAACACCGCCTTCTCGGCGCCGCGCACGTTCGCGCGCAGCCGCTCGAACAGGCCGCGGATCTCCTCGGGCGTGGTGTAGCCCACGGTATCGGGCACGTTGATGGTGCTGGCGCCTGCCGCGATCGACTCGCCGAACACCTCGACCAGGAAATCCTCCTCGGTACGCAGCGCATCCTCGGCCGAGAACTCCACGTCCTCGACGAAGCGGCGCGCGTGGCGCACGCCCTCGATCGCGCGGTCCAGCACCTGCTGGCGGCTCAGTCCCAGCTTGTGCTCGCGGTGCAGCGGGCTGGTGGAAATGAAGACGTGGATGCGCGGGCGGCGGGCATGTTCCAGCGCGCGCGCGGCGGCCTCGATGTCGCCGACCGTGCAGCGCGACAGCCCGCACAGGGTGGTCTCGCGCAGTTCGGCGGCGATCATCTGGCTGGCCTCCATGTCACTGACCGAGCTGGCCGGGAAGCCGGTCTCGATCACGTCCACGCCCAGGTCCGCCAGCGCGCGCGCCATCACCAGCTTCTGGGCGGGGCGCAGGCTGCAGCCGGGCGACTGTTCGCCGTCGCGCAGGGTGGTGTCGAAGATGCGGATGCGGTCGGCGGTCACGGGCTCAACTCCTGTTCCAGTACGGGTGCGGCGCTTGCGGCGGTGGAGTGCGGGGTTGCCAGAGCAAGCCGTCGTAGCGGCACCGCGGCGCTGGTCAGCGGCCGGGGCTCCTGCCGCCGTCGCGGCTTGCGGGGCGCGCGCGGGCGCACGTCGGACAGCAGGCCGGCCAGCACGGTGGCGTCTATGTTTCCGCCCGATACGACCGCGCACTTGTTCTTTCCGGCCACGCGGCGGCCGGCGGCGAGGGCCAGGGCGCCGGCGCCTTCGGCGATCACGTGTTCTTCCAGCGCCAGCCGCACCAGGGTTTCGCGCAGCTCGGCCTCGCGCACGATCACCAGGTCGTCCAGCAGGCCGGCCAGCAGCCGGCGCGTGATCTGGCCCGGGTGCCGCACGCGCACGCCGTCGGCCAGGGTGGCGCCGGGCACGGGCGCGCTGTGGTCGCCGCGCAGCACGCGGGCCATCGCGTCCACGCCTTCAGGCTGGGCGCCGACGATGCGCACGCCCTGCGACTTCAGCGCCAGGGCGACGCCCGCGGCCAGGCCGCCCCCGCCGATCGGCACGATCACCACGTCGGGCGCGTGCGCGGCCAGCTCCAGGCCCACAGTGCCCTGGCCCGCGATGACGTCGGGATCGTCGAACGCGGACAGGAAGCGGTAGCCATGCTGGGACGCCAGGTCCAGCGCGAAGGCGCGGGCCTCGTCGAAGCTGGCGCCATGCATGCGCACCGTGGCGCCCCAGTGCGCGACACCGGCGACCTTGGTTTCCGGCGCACCGACCGGCATCACGGTGATGGCCTGCATGCCCAGCCGGTGCGCGGCCCAGGCCAGGCCCTGCGCGTGGTTGCCGGCCGAGGCGGCGATCACCGGCCGGCGGTCGCCGCGCTCGCGCGCCACCAGCAGCGCGTTCAGTGCGCCGCGCACCTTGTACGAGCCGGTGCGCTGCAGGTTCTCGAGCTTGAGCCAGGTGCCGAAGCGTTCGGCGTAGTGCAGCGGCGTCGCGGGCAGGTAGCGGCGCAGGCGGGCGTGCGCCGCCAGCACGTCGGCGACGCCGACGTCGTCCTCCGGCGGCGGCGCGCGATCAGTCACGGACCCGATGGCATCCAGGAAGAAGCGACCTCCGGCCGGCCACCGGTTCACGGCGGGCGGCGTCGGCGATGAAGCCCGCGCGGTGCGGCGTGATTGCGCGCGGGTGCGTGCGCTGGGCGACGGCGGCGCTCATACCGTCGTCAGCCAGTGCGCGTGCGCGGGCGAGCCGCCGCGCACGATGCGCAGGTAGCGGGTGCGCAGCTCGTTGGCGACCGGCGAGGCGCCGTAGGTGCGGCGATCCAGCGCGGCCACCGGCAGCAGTTCCGCCGAGGTGCCGGTGACGAAAACCTCGTCCGCCTCCAGCAGTTCCTCCAGCGTGACCGGGCGCGACGTGGCGTTCGCCAGCGACACCACCGTGTCGCGCGTGATGCCCGGCAGCGCGTCGGGATGGTCCACCGCGACCACGTTTCCGTCCTTGACCAGGAACACGTTGACGCCGCTGCACTCGACTACGAAGCCGGCGTCGTCGATGAACAGCGCATCGTCGTAGCCGCGGCTGCCGGCCTCGCGCTTGGCCAGGATCGAATTGACGTAGGCCCCGCTGAGCTTGAGCGGCGGCATCGCCTCGGCGCGGTTGCGGCGGAAGGGCGAGACCGTCAGGCGCACCGGCTTGTCGCCCAGGTGCGGCGCCCACGGCATGGACGCCACCATCAGGTGCCGGCTCAGCGGCGCCACGTCCAGGCCCAGCGAGCCGGTGCCGTACCACAGCAGCGGCCGCACGTAGGCATCCCGGTGGTGGTTGGAGCGCAGGACGGCGATCACCGCCGCGGTGGCTTCGTTGGTGTCGAACGCGGCGCCGAAGGCTTCGGCGCCCTTGCGCATGCGCTCCAGGTGCTCGGGCAGGCGGAACACCGCCGCGCCATCCGGTGTGGCGTAGCTGCGGATGCCTTCGAATACCGCCGTGCCGTAGTGCATGGCATGCGTGGTGAGCGGGGCGGCCAGTTGGTCCTGCGGGCCGATGCGGCCGTCGAACCAGAGGTTCAGGGACATGGGGCGATCTCCACGGAAAGGCAGTCGTGCAGCTGTTCGATCTGGCGCTGCAGGGATTCGGGCGCACGCTGGCCGCGCACGGTCACCTGCAGCGTCCAGTCGCCGCCGTCGGGCGGCTGTTCACCGGCGATGGCCAGCGGCGTGAAGCCGCGGCGCTCGGCGGTGCCCAGCACGCGCAGCAGCGCGCCTTCGGCCGGGCGCAGCACCAGGTCAAGCCGGTACCGCATCGGCGCGCTCCGTCGCTGGCGCGGCCGCGTCGGCGGGCTCGGCGGCATCGAGCATGGTGGCGTTGCTGTGGTTGGGCGGCACCAGCGGCCAGACGTTGCTGCGCGCATCGATGGCCACGTGCAGGAAGGCCGGGCCCGGCGTCGCCATCAGCGCGTGCAGCGCGTCCTCGACGTCCTCGCGCTTGTCCAGGTGCAGCGCCGGGATGCCGAACACGCGGGCCAGCGCCGCGAAGTCCGGGTTGTCGCTCAGGTCCACCTCGCTGTAGTTCTTGTCGAAGAACAGCTCCTGCCACTGGCGCACCATGCCCAGGGCCTGGTTGTCGAGCAGCACCATCTTGATCGGCAGGCGGCAGCGGGCCACGGTGGCCAGCTCCTGCAGGTTCATCATGAAGCTGCCGTCGCCGCTGACCAGCACCACCGTGCGGTGGGGGCAGGCGAATTGCGCGCCGATTGCCGCCGGCAGGCCGAAGCCCATGGTTCCCAGCGCGCCGCTGGTCAGGTGGTTGCGCGGATGGCTGAACTTCCAGTGCTGGGCCACCCACATCTGGTGCTGGCCGACGTCGCAGGCCACGATCGCGTCGCGCGGTGCGATCTCCGACAGCCGGCGCAGCAGGGCCGGCGCGTAGACGTCGCGGCCCGGGGCGTCGTAGCGGGCGGCGTGCTTCTCGCGCTGTTCGATGCAGTGGGCGAACCAGTCGGCGCAGTCGGGCTGCACGCCGGTCAGCGCCTTGAGCGCGGTGGCCACGTTGCCGGGCACGCCGACGTCGGCATGGCGCAGCTTGCTGATCTCGCGGCGGTCGGCGTCCAGGTGCACGATGCGTGCGCGCGGCGCGAACTCGGCCAGCTTGCCGGTGGCGCGGTCGTCGAAGCGGGCCCCGATGCAGATCAGCAGGTCGGCTTCCTGCACCGCGATGTTCGCGGCGCGGCAGCCGTGCATGCCCAGCATGCCCAGCAGCTGCGGGTGGTTGGTCGGCAGGGCGCCCAGGCCGCGCAGCGTCAGCACGGCGGGCATGCCGCTGGACTCGACGAAGCCGCGGAAGTCGTTGACGGCGTCGGCCAGCGCGATGCCGCCGCCGCCGTACACCACCGGCCGCTCGGCGGCCTCGATGGCGGCGATGGCCTGGGCAATGTCCACACGCGACGGCGGCGGGGGAGGCGCCGCCGCCGCGGGGACGAAAGGAGCCAGGTGCGTGGCGTCCGCCAGCTGCACGTCCTTGGGCAGGTCGATCAGCACCGGGCCGGGGCGGCCTTCGCGGGCGATGCGGAAGGCTTCGTGCACCACCTGCGGCAGGTCGTCCACCGAGCGCAGCAGGAAGCTGTGCTTCACGATCGGCAGGGTCATGCCGAACACGTCCAGTTCCTGGAAGGCGTCGGTGCCCATCAGCGCGGTGCTCACCTGACCGGTGATCACCACCATCGGCGCGGAATCCAGGAACGCGTCGGCAATGCCGGTGACCAGGTTGGAGGCGCCGGGGCCGGAGGTCGCGATGCACACGCCGACCCGGCCGCTGGCGCGGGCGTAGCCATTGGCGGCCAGCGCGGCGCCCTGTTCGTGGCGGACCAGGATGTGCTTGAGCTTCGAGCCCGTCAGCGCGTCATAGAAGGGCATGATCGCGCCGCCGGGGTAGCCGAACAGCAGGTCCACACCCTCGGCCTCGAGTGCGCGCGCAAGCAGTTGCGCGCCGTTTTGTCGGGCGTTCATGCGGCGGCCGCCTCGGGTTTGGCCGCGGGCGTGGCCGGGCGCGGGGCAGGGGTGACGTTGCCGTCGGCGCCGATCCAGCTCATCGCGGCGCGCAGCTTGCGGCCGGTGGCTTCGATCGGATGCTCCAGGTCGGCCTGCCTGAGGGCCTTGTAGTTGGCGTTGCCGGCCGCGTACTCCGCGATCCACTGGCGCGCGAAGGTGCCGTCCTGGATTTCGGTCAGGATCTTCTTCATCTGCGCGCGGGCGTGCGCGTCGATGATGTAGGGGCCGCGGGTGAGGTCGCCGTACTGCGCGGTTTCGCTGATGAACTCGTGCATGCGGGTGATGCCGCCCTCGTACAGCAGGTCCACGATCAGCTTCAGTTCGTGCAGGCACTCGTAGTAGGCGACCTCGGGCTGGTAGCCGGCCTCGACCAGGGTTTCCCAGCCGGCCTGCACCAGTTTGGTGGCGCCGCCGCACAGCACCGCCTGCTCGCCGAACAGGTCGGTCTCGGTTTCTTCCTTGAACGTGGTCTTGATCACGTTGGCGCGGGCGCCGCCGAGGCCGGCTGCATACGCCAGGGCCAACTGTTCGGCGCGGCCGCTGGTGTCCTGCTGCACCGCGTAGACGCAGGGCACGCCGCGGCCGATCTCGTACTCGCGGCGGACCAGCGCGCCCGGGCCCTTCGGCGCAACCAGCACGACATCGAGGTCGGCGCGCGGCGCGATCTGGCCGTAGTGCACGTTGAAGCCGTGCGCGAACAGCAGGCAGGCGCCTTTCGCCAGGTAGGGCTCGATGCACTCTCGGTACAGCCGCGGCTGCACCATGTCGGGCGTCAGCACCGCCACCAGTTCCGCGCCTGCGACCGCGTCGGCCGGCGTCTTGACGGTGAAGCCATCGGCCTGCGCCTTGGCTTCGGTCGGGCCGCCCGGACGCAGGCCGACCGTGACGTCGAAGCCCGACTCCCGCAGGTTCAGGGCATGCGCCCGCCCCTGGCTGCCGTAACCAACGACGGCGACGCGGGGGCGGAGCGGTTGGGCGTGGGCGGAGGCGTTCTGGCTCATGGCAACAATGTCCTTGCGTAGGTGGGTTTGGAAATCCGGGGTCAGAGTGCGTTCAGCGAATCCGCCACGCCCTCACGTTGCTGATGCCGGGGCGCGGGTGCGGATTCGCTGAACGCACTCCGACCCCGGAGTGTTGTGGGGGTGGTGACGGCGCCGGTGGAGGCGGAGCCGACTTGCAGGGCGTACTTGGCGAGGGCGCCGCCGGTGACGCGGGGGGCGATGCGCGCGGGATCGCGCGTGGACAGGTCGGCCAGCACGTCGATGCGGCGGGTGGCGACGTCGATGCGCACGCGGTCGCCGTCGCGCAGGCGGGCGATCGGGCCGCCGTGCGCCGCTTCCGGCGACACGTGGCCGACCATGAAGCCGTGGGTGGCGCCGGAGAATCGGCCGTCGGTGACCAGCGCGATGTCGTTGCCCAGGCCCTGGCCGACCAGCGCCGCGGTGACGGCCAGCATCTCGCGCATGCCGGGACCGCCGGCGGGGCCTTCGAAGCGGATCACCACCACGTCACCGGCGTGGATGCGTCGTGCCTGCACGGCGGCGAAGGCCGCATCCTCGGAATCGAACACGCGCGCCGGCCCCTCGAAATGATCGCGGCCGTGGCCGGCCAGCTTCACGATCGCGCCTTCGGGCGCCAGGTCGCCGTACACGATGGAATAGCCGCCGCGCGGCTTGATCGGCGCGGACACCGGAAACACGCAGTCCTGCGCCGCCGTCGTCGCCGGCACCGCATCGAGCTCTTCGAACAGCGTGCGGCCGGTCACTGTCGCCCCATCCAGCAACAGGCCGGCCGCACGCAGTTCATGGGCCACCAGGGCGGTGCCACCCATTTCGAACATCTCCGCGGCGGTGTAGCGACCGCCCGGCTTGAGGTCGGCGATCACCGGCGTGCGCGCCGCGTCCTCGAAGTCTTCCAGGGTGAAGGCCACGCCGGCCTCGTGCGCGATCGCCAGCAGGTGCAGCGCCGCGTTGGTGGATCCGGCCGTGGCCGAGACCGCGCGCGCCGCATTGCGGAAGGCGTCGCGCGTGAGGATCTGCGACGGCGTGGGCCCCTGCGCGCGCAGCCGCTGCATCACCAGCTGGCCGCAGGCGAACGCCGCCGCGCCCTTGTCGCCGTGCAGGGCCGGGATGTCGTTCAGGCGCATCGGCGACAGGCCCAGGAAGGTCAGCACCATCGCCATCGTGTTGGCCGTGAACTGGCCGCCGCAGGCGCCCGCGCCCGGGCAGGCCGCGCGCTCCACTTCGGCCAGTCCGGCGTCGTCGAGCGTGCCCGCGGCGTGCGCGCCCACGGCCTCGAACACGTCCTGCACGGTCAGTTTCTTTCCGCGGCACTGGCCCGGCATGATCGTGCCGCCGTAGAGCACGGCGCTGGGCAGGTCCAGCCGCGCCAGCGCCATGGCCGCCGCGGGAATGGTCTTGTCGCAGCCCACCAGCACCACCACGCCGTCCAGGCAGTGGCCGCTCACGGCCAGCTCGATGGAGTCGGCGATCACCTCGCGCGAAGCCAGCGAGGCGCGCATGCCGCTGCTGCCCATCGCGATGCCATCGGTGATGGCGATGGTGTTGAACTCGATTGGGGTGCCGCCCGCGGCCAGGATGCCGGCGCGTGCGTGCTGGGCCAGGTCGCGCAGCGTGAGGTTGCACGGCGAAACGTCCGACCACGTGTGCACCACCGCGATCAACGGCCTGGCGATGGCCGCATCGTCCAGCCCCGTCGCGCGCAGCATGGCGCGGGCGGGGGCGCGGGAGGGGCCGGTCTTGATCGCGTCGCTTTGCACTGGGGTGGGTCCGTCTGGTTTGCAGAAGGCCCCAAAACGAAGAACCCCGCGCCGTTTCCGGTGCGGGGTTCTAGTTTCGAGGGCTGTTTTACCTAGTCGCGCTCGTCTATCCCGCACCTGTGAGGGAGGTAATAAGGACGACGACGACGAGGGTGAGCAGCGTCACGGACGCGACGAGCAGCCGGACCTTGTGGGTCGGCTCCTGGGTCACGGCGGTGGCGTTTGCGGAAGGCATGGATCGAGAGAACCACGGCCTCGAGGGACTTGTCAAGCACCCCGGAAAGAAATTTTCGGCGGACCTGCCAATTAGAATTCCTACTCCAATCGCCTGTTTACGCTGGCTTTTCGCCGCTCAGGCCCCGTTTTCCGGCGATGCGCCAACGGCCGGTGCCGTGGCGCTGATCTCAGCAGACGATAGGGTCGTCCTGAAGTTCGCCGATGCCAAAGAAGATCGAGAAAAGCCCCAGTTCGTGCCAGGCGAAGATGACCAGGCCCAGGATGGCCAGCGCCGAACGCAGCATGGACGCCCCTTGCGCATACGCCCACCCCCGCGATAGACCCGCTGCCGGAACGGCAGCAACATGCCGGGCACGGGATACTGGCCGCTGGCGAAGATGCGATGCGCCATCCACCCCGACCAGCTTGACGCGGCCAGGCCGCACAGCGTCAGCCAGGCGATGGCGAAGATCATCAGCACCATCGGCATATCGCCGTCGCGGTCACCCGAGTACAGCCGCCAGGCAGACACCACGAAGTAGGGCGTCAGCACCAGTGAGCCCAATCCGACCATCAGGCCTAGGAACTTCAGCAAGCCCCAACGGGTCCGGGGCGAGTACTCGATGGCGGCGGTAGCGGTGTCGCTGTCGGCAGTCATGCCTGGGCACCAGAAAAGGGGCTAGCGGCACCAATGTCGCATGAACCCGCTGCTTCCGGCCAACGTCGGCAGCGACGTCCCAAAAGAAAAGCCCCGGCCGGAGCCGGGGCTTCAGGTCACGCCTGCAGCAGATTCAGAGCAGCGGAATCAACAGCAGCGCCACGATGTTGATGATCTTGATCAGCGGATTGATGGCCGGGCCGGCGGTGTCCTTGTACGGGTCGCCGACGGTGTCGCCGGTGACCGCGGCCTTGTGGGCTTCGCTGCCCTTGCCGCCGTGGTGGCCTTCCTCGATGTACTTCTTGGCGTTGTCCCAGGCGCCGCCGCCGGTGCACATGGAGATGGCGACGAACAGGCCGGTGACGATGGTGCCCATCAGCAGGCCGCCCAGCGCGTCCGCACCCAGCGTCACGCCGACGATGATCGGGATGAACAGCGGCAGCATCGAGGGGATGATCATTTCGCGGATGGCCGACTTGGTCAGCAGGTCCACCGCCTTGTCGTACTGCGGCTTGCCGGTGCCTTCCATGATGCCGGGGATCTCGCGGAACTGGCGGCGCACTTCCTCCACCACCGCACCCGCGGCGCGACCCACGGCCTGCATCGCGAACGCGCCGAACAGGTAGGGGATCATGCCGCCGATCAGCAGTCCGATCACCACGTCCGGGTTGTCGATCGAGAAGTTCACCACCTGGTCGGTGCCCGCGTACTTCTCGCCCAGCTTGTGCGAGTAGTCGGCGAACAGCACCAGGGCGGCGAGGCCGGCCGAACCGATCGCGTAGCCCTTGGTCACGGCCTTGGTGGTGTTGCCCACGGCGTCCAGGGCGTCGGTGGTCTTGCGGATTTCCTTGTCCATGCCCGACATCTCGGCGATGCCGCCCGCGTTGTCGGTGATGGGGCCGTAGGCGTCGAGCGCGACGATCATGCCGGCCATGGACAGCATGGACGTGGCGGCGATGGCGATGCCGAACAGGCCGGCGATGTCGTAGCAGCACCAGATGGCGGCCGCGACGGCCAGCACCGGCGCGGCGGTGGACTTCATGGACACCGCCAGGCCGGCGATGACATTGGTGCCATGGCCGGTTTCCGAGGCCTTGGCCACCTGGCGCACCGGACCGTATTCGGTGGCGGTGTAGTACTCGGTGATCACCACCATCGCCGCCGTCAGCACCAGGCCGATCAGGGCGCAGTAGAACAGCGGCATCGCCAGCGCCGAGGCGAACATCTCGTTGCTGACCCAGTAGAACGCGCCAGCCGCCAGCACGCCCGACACGGCCAGGCCGCGGTAGAGCGCGTTCATGATCTTGCCGCCTTCGCGCACGCTGACGAAGAAGGTGCCGACGATGGAGGCGATGATCGACACCGCGCCCAGCACCATCGGATACACCACGCCGGCCCAGCCGTAGGTGGTGAAGGCGATGCCGGCGATCAGCATCGACGCAATCACGGTGACCGCGTAGGTCTCGAACAGGTCGGCCGCCATGCCGGCGCAGTCGCCGACGTTGTCGCCCACGTTGTCGGCGATCACGGCCGGGTTGCGCGGGTCATCCTCGGGGATGCCGGCTTCCACCTTGCCCACCAGGTCGGCGCCGACGTCGGCGCCCTTGGTGAAGATGCCGCCGCCCAGGCGCGCGAAGATCGAGATCAGCGAGCTGCCGAAGGCCAGGCCGATCATCGGCTGCAGCGCCGCGGTGACGGCTTCGGACGTCTGCACACCCGAACCGCCCAGCACGTACCAGAAGTAGCCCGCCACGCCGAGCAGGCCCAGGCCCACGACCAGCATGCCGGTGATGGCGCCGCCCTTGAAGCTGACGTTGAGCGCCGAATTGAGGCTGACCGTGGCCGCCTGCGCCGTGCGCACGTTGGCGCGCACCGACACGAACATGCCGATGAAGCCCGCCAGGCCCGACAGCACGGCGCCGATGGCGAAGCCGATCGCCGTGGGCCAGCCCAGCTGCGGCACGAAGCCGATGACCAGGAACAGGATCACGCCGACGATGGCGATGGTGCGGTACTGCCGACGCAGGTAGGCGCCGGCGCCTTCCTGGATGGCCGCCGCGATCTTCTGCATCTTTTCGTTGCCGGCCGGCTGGCCGACGATCCACTTCGCGACCACGATGCCGTAAAGGATGGCGATGGCCGCACAGGCCAGCGCGAGGTGCAAACCGTATTGCTCGAACATGTAAACCCTCCCCAGAGTTCAACAGATGAACAAATTTAAGCGGCCGATTGGCCGCTGCGCCCGAGTATGGCAAAGGGGGGAGGGGGGCGCCACCGGCCGCCGGACCGGGTCGCGGGCCTTGGCTACGGCCGGTTGCACGCGCCTTCGGGCAGGGCCTGGTCGCGCAGGTCGGCGGGCAGCAGCGACAGGTTCACCAGCGCCTGCCGGTGCCCGGGATCGCGCCGCAGGGCGCATTCGTAGGCGACCGCGGCCCCAGGCAGATCGCCCTGCAGCTGCCGGCCCCAGCCCAGGTTCGACCAGGCCCGGGCCTTGCCGGGCGAGGCCGCCACCGTCGCCGTCCACAACGCCACCTCGTCGAGGTAGTCGAGATTGCGCCGGACGCTGGTCGCGGCGAGCACCATCACCAGCAGCGCCAGGGCGAGCGGCGCCAGCCAACGCGGCCGCAACGAAAACAGCGTGACCACCAGCGCGAACGCGGCCCCCGGCAGCGCCAGGTAAAGGTGCCGGTCATTGGCCAGGTCGAACCGCGGCAGCAGGGAATTGCCGGGCGCCAGCTGCAGCAGGTACCAAGCGATGCCGAAGCCCAGCCAGGGCCAGCGGCGCCGGCTGCGCCAGGCCAGCACGACCGCCGCGGCCATCACCAGCACCGTCAGCCCCGCGCCCACGTCCCACCCTGCCGGCACGCGCAGGTCGGGGTCGAGGTTGGTCCGCAGCCCCGCCAGGCTGTGCAGGAACAGGTGTTGGTGCGCCTGCGTCTGGCCGAGCACCTGGTCGCCGAGCCCGCGGGTGTCGAGGCTGTGCTGCAGGAAGCGCTCGTAGCCCGGCAAGGCCAGTGCAGCCAGGGCCGCGATCACCAGCACCAGCCCGTGCCAACGCAGTCCGCGCAGGATTGCAGTCGTGGATGCGCCCGCGAACCACGCCAGCAGCCAGATCGCCACCGGCAGCGTAACCGCGGTCTCGCGCACGCCCAGCGCCAGCGCGAACACCAGCGCCGACGCCATCGCGGCGCCGCGCCACGGCTGCCCGTGCAGCCACATCGCAGCCAGGTAGAACAGGGCCATCAGCGACATCGAGCGACCGCTGACGTACGTCACCGCTTCGGTGCCTGCCGGATGCAGGGCGAACACCAGCGCCACGAACCCTGCCGCCAGGCCTGGCCGCGCAATGCCGGGCGCGAGGTCGCGCAGCCAGCTTGTTGCCAGCGCCCACACCAGCAGCGCATTTAGCGCATGCACGAGCACGTTGACCAGGTGGAAACCCAGCGGCTTCGGCGACAGCGTCCAGTTCAGCGCGTAGCTGAGCTTGAGCAGCGGCCGGATGCCCGGCATGGACTGCCACCAGGCCGCCAGTCCGTGCACCTGCGGGTTGTCGACGATCACGCCGTGGTCGTCGAACTGGAACGGGCCTGCCATCGCGGGCAGGTAGGTCGCCGCGATCAGCAGCAACAGTGCGCCGCAGCCCAGCGCCAGCCGCGGGTTCATGGCCGTGTCGCGCCGCGCTCGCGTGCGTGGGCGAAGGCCAGCTCGATCAGTGCAACGGTGTCCCACCAGCGGTCCGGCGCGTGCAGCATCACCACCAGCACTTCGTGGCCGTCTCGCTGCACCAGCGCGATGAGGCAGCGGCCTGCGCCCGGGGTGTAGCCGGTCTTGACGCCCAGCGTGCCGGGAAACTGGCGCAGCAGCGCGTTGGTGCTGTTGATCTCGAACCGACGTCCGCCCAGGCTGGAGAAGCTGGCGCTGCTGCGCTTCACCTCCGCGGCGATCCGCGGCTGCGCCATCGCGACCCGCGCCAGTGCGGCCAGGTCGCGCACCGAGCTGCCCTGTCCCGGCGCATCGTGTCCGCAGGCATTGCCGAAGCGGGTGTCGTGCAGTCCGAGTTCGGCCGCCCGCGCATTCATGCGTGCCACGAAAGTGGCCAGGTCGCCGCCCTGCCAGTCGGCCAGGGCACGGCAGGCGTCGTTGGCCGAACGCACCAGCGTGGCCGTGAACAGGTCGGCCGCGAGGAAACGTTCGCCTGCGCGCAGGCCCAGGCGCGTGCCGGTGGCATGGGCGGCGCCCGCGCTGACGGTCAGCTCTTCGTCCAGGCGGCCCGATTCGGCCACCAGCAGCGCTGTCATCAGTTTGGCCAGGCTGGCCATGGGCAGGGCTTCGTCGGGCTGGCCGGCCCAGGTGGGCCGGCCGTCGATCTCGACCCAGTAGGCGCGCGCCACGTCCGGGAAATCGTCGGTGGGTTCCGGGGCCAGCGACCGCGTCGTCGAGACGGCCTGCACCGCCGTGCAGGCCAGTCCGAGCGCCAGCACCCACGCCGGCACGAACGCGCGCGCGCGCCGGGGGATTGCCATGGCGGGCTCAGTCTTCGCCGGTCAGCTTGTCCTTGGCGGACTTGAGGCGGTCGCGCCAGGACGGCTTCTTCGGCGCTTCCTCGGTGGTCGGCGGGGTGGCGGGCGTGGTGCCGGTGCCGCCCGCGGCCGTGCCGCCGCGACGCTGCTGCAGTTGGCCGCCGGCATAACGGTTGCAGAAATTGCCGTGCGGCGAGCCGTACATCGCGGTGAAGTCGCGACCCGCGCAGTGCTTGGCGGCCGCGGCCTGGGCCTGGGCCGGGCAATGCGGCACGACGAACTCGTAGTCCTTGGCCGGATCGGCCGCGGCGCAGGCCTTGGCCAGCTGGTCGGGGCAGAAGTCGGCGATGAACGCATAGTCACGCTGGGTGGCGGCCAGGGTGCAGCCCTTGGCGACCACAGCCGCGCGCGAAAGCCCGCAGGCCTGCATCGCGTCGAAGTAGTAGGGCACCTGCTGCCCGGTGCGGATCAGGTCAGGGGTGATCTCCTTGGTGGTGATCGCGCTGCAGTAACGCGCCTTGTCCTTGGCGCAGAGCGCGCCCGGCTTGGCGAAAGACTCGTACATCGAATAGGTGGGCGTGCGCATCATGTCGGTGCAGGTCTTGGCCAGCATGGCGTTGGCCTGCGCCTGCGGCGACTCGGTGGCGTAGTTGCAGTCCCGGATCTTCTTGCCTTCGAACGTCATGGTCATGTCCATGGGTTCGCCTTCCATCTTGCCGCTCATCTGCATGCGGCCGCGGTAGGCGTCGGCGCCGAGGCGTTCGAATTCGCCGGTGGCGGTCATCGGGTTCTCGCCGGTGCAGGCCATGCGGAACGTGGACTTGTTGCCGGACACGCGGTAGTCGCTGACCGTGCAGTTCTTGTCACGCGGCACCATCGCCTGGCTGGACTCGCCCTTGGGACCGCAGACCTCGACGGGCTGCGAGGGCATGGACATCGGCATGCCCTGGATCTCGATCTTGCTGGTGACGCGGTAGAGGTTGCCGGTGCCGGCCTGCGCCAGCACGGCGCCGGCGACCGTCAGGCCCAGCGCGAACGAAAGGAAAAGAAACGGGCGGATCGGCTTCACGAGGATTCTCCGGAACACGGGTCGTCAAAGGGGGCGAATGCTCCCAGCCGACGATCGCGTCCGGATGTGCCGGTGGTCACCGTGCCATCCGGACCGGAGGGCACGGTCTGGGAATCAGCCGAAGGGAGGCAGTTTCCTCGCCACGGCCGTCAGTTTCAGACGTACGTAATTTGGCAGCCCGTCCGGCCGGTACGGCGGCGGCGACTCGCCCTGGATCAGGGGCTGCAGGTAGTCGCGGCAGGCCTGGGTGATGCCATACCCGCTGCGGTCGATGTAGCCCTTGGGCATGGTCTTTTCGTGGTTGGCGATGTCGGTCAGCGGTGCTGGCGCGATCTTCCAGCGGTAGGGCTTGGCGCGGGTGCGCACGATCACCGGCATGACGCCGTTGAGCCCCTGCAGGGCGTAGTCCACCGCGGCCTTGCCGACGGCCTGCGCCTGCGCCAGGTCGGTGGCCGAGGCCAGGTGCCGGGCCGAGCGCTGCAGGTAGTCGGGCACGGTCCAGTGCACCTTCAGGCCCAGCTTGTCCTTGACGGTCGCGGCCAGCAGGGGGCCGACGCCGCCGAGCTGGGAGTGCCCGAAGGCGTCCTTGCCGCCGCCGGCATCGGCCACGAAGCGGCCGTCGGCGTGACGGATACCTTCCGACACCACCACCACGCACCAGCCGACCTTCTTCACCACGGCCTGCACGCGGGCCAGGAACTTCTGTTCGTCGTAGGCGATTTCCGGGAACAGGATCACCTGCGGCGCCTGGTCCTTGCCGTCGCCGGCCAGGCCGCCGGCGGCTGCCAGCCAGCCCGCGTGGCGACCCATCACTTCGTAGACGAAAACCTTGGTGGAGGTGTCGGCCATCGCGGCGACGTCCAGCGCGGCCTCGGCCACTGACACCGCCGTGTACTTGGCGGCCGAACCGAAGCCCGGGCAGGTGTCGGTGACCACCAGGTCGTTGTCCACCGTCTTGGGCACGCCGATGCAGGTGAGCGGATAACCGGTGGCCTCGGCCATGCGCGAAAGCTTGAGCGCGGTATCGGCCGAATCGTTGCCGCCGTTGTAGAGGAACCAGCGCACGTCGTGGGCATCGAACACGTCCAGCAGGCGCTGGTACTTGTCCTGGTCCTGTTCGAGCGACTTGAGCTTGAAGCGGCAGGAGCCGAAGGCCCCGCCCGGCGTGTGCGCCAGGGCGCGGATGGCCGCGGCCGACTCCTTCGAGGTGTCCACCAGGTCCTCGCGCAGGGCGCCGAGGATGCCGTTGCGGGCGGCCAGGACCTTGACCTTGCGGCCCCGGGCGGCCTGGATGACCGCGCTGGCGGTGGCGTTGATGACGGCGGTGACCCCGCCGGACTGTGCGTAGAGGAGCGTTCCTTTGCCCATGATTGCCTGCCTTTCAATTGACTTGGACCGGCCCGGCCAGTAGCGTTTCCACATCCGCACGGCCAGTCAGCGGCCCCACTATAGCCAAACGGGGTGAAGACGGTGCCGTGCGTCCTTGTTTATAGGGGTTCTCCAAGCAATGCGACTGGTACTTCTCGGCGCGCCCGGCTCGGGCAAAGGCACGCAGGCCACGCGCCTGCGTGAGCACCTGCAGGTGCCGCACATCTCCACCGGCGAACTGCTGCGTGCGGCCGTCGCCGCCGGCACCCCGCTGGGCCTGAAGGCCAAGGCGGTGATGGAAGCGGGCTCGCTGGTGTCCGACGACATCGTGCTGGGCATGCTCGAGGAGCGGCTGACCGCCGGCGACACCGGCAACGGCTTCGTGCTCGACGGCTACCCGCGCAACCTGGCCCAGGCCAACGCGCTCGACGCCCTGCTGACCCGCCTGGGCCAGCCCGTGGACATCGCGGTGCAGCTGGACGTGGACACCGAGCTCCTGGTGTCGCGCCTGGCCGGCCGTGCCCAGGCCGAGGGCCGCGTGGACGACAGCCCGGAAACCGTGCGCAACCGCCAGAAGGTCTACAACGAGGCCACCGCGCCGGTCGTGGACTTCTACCGCAACAGCGGCCGCCTGGCCTGCGTGGATGGCGTGGGCAGCGTGGACGAGGTGTTCCGCCGCATCCTGGCCACGCTGGCGCCGACGCCCGACATCGGCTGAGGCAGCGCGCCGTGGCGCCGTTCGTGCGCCCCCTGCTGGAACTGTGCCTGCTGCGGCGTGCGCCGCAGGACCTGCCGTATTCGCCGGCGGCGGTGGTGCTGGTGGTGGTGGCACTGCTGGCGGTGCAGCTGGGCTTTGCCCACCACGTCGGTGAATCGCAGGCCGCCCTGTCGGCGCGGCTGATGGTGACCCTGGTCATCCTGCTGGGCATCACGCCGGCGCTGCTGGAGTGGCGCGGCCTGGGCAACCGCATCGCGCAGGCGCTGCTGGCGCTGGCCGGCAGCAGCCTGGTGTTTTCGCTGGTGAACCTGCCGCTGGTGCTGAAGCTGCAGCCGCACCTGGGCGACAAGGATCCGCCGGCCTCGCTGGCCGGCTACGTGCTGGTGGGGGTGTTCCTGTTCGTGTGGAAGCTGCGGGTGGATGCGATGGTCTGGCGCCATTCGCTCGACATCCCGCGCGTGCCGGCCTATGCGCTGACCGTGGTGCTGGTGATCCTGGAGCCGGTCCTGTTGTTCCTGATCGGCCCGGTGCCGGTTCCCGCCGCGCCCTGATCCTGCCATCCTTCGCGGATGAAACTGCACATCCTCGGCATCTGCGGCACCTTCATGGGCGGCGTGGCCGCGCTGGCGCGCGAACTGGGCCACGCGGTAGACGGCTCGGACCAGAACGTCTATCCGCCCATGTCCACCCAGCTCGAACAGCTGGGCATCCGCCTGGCCTCCGGCTACGACGCCGCGCACCTCGCCGCCGACACCGGCCAGGTGGTGGTGGGCAACGCGCTGTCGCGCGGCAACCCGGCGGTCGAGCACGTGCTCGACCACGGCCTGCGCTACACCTCGGGCGCGCAGTGGCTGTCGGAAAACGTGCTGCCCGGGCGCGAGACCCTGGCGGTGGCGGGCACCCACGGCAAGACCACCACCACGTCCATCCTGGCTTTCCTGCTGGACGCGGCCGGCCGCGATCCGGGCTTCCTGGTCGGCGGCGTGCCGGAGAACTTCGGTGTGTCGGCGCGGCTGGGCACGGGCCGCGAGTTCGTGGTCGAGGCCGATGAATACGACACTGCCTTCTTCGACAAGCGCAGCAAGTTCGTGCACTACCGGCCCACGGTGGCCATCCTCAACAACCTCGAATACGACCACGCCGACATCTTCCCGGACCTGGCCGCGATCCAGCGCCAGTTCCACCACCTGGTGCGCATCGTGCCGGGCCGCGGCCGCCTGGTGGTCAATGGCGAAGACGCGGCCCTGGCCGAAGTGCTGGCGATGGGCTGCTGGACGCCGGTGGAGCGCTTCGGCATCGACGGCGATTTCGACTGGAGCGCGCGCCTGCTGCGCGAGGACGGCTCGGAGTTCGAAGTGCGGCACGGCGGCGCGGTCGTCGGCGTCGTGCGCTGGTCGCTGGTCGGGCGGCACAACGTGATGAACGGGCTGGCGGCGCTGGCCGCAGCGAATGCCGTGGGCGTGGATCTGGCGCGCGTGATCCCGGCGCTGGCCGATTTCGTCAGCGTCAAGCGTCGGCTCGAGCGCCTGGGCCAGGCCCGCGGCGTGACCGTGTACGACGACTTCGCGCACCACCCCACGGCGATCCGCACGACGCTGGCCGGGCTGCGCGCGCGCGTCGGCGCCGCGCGCATCCTGGTCGCAATGGAGCCGCGCAGCAATTCGATGCGGCTGGGCGCGCATGCCGACGAGATCGCGCCCTCGCTGCACGAGGCCGATGCCGTGGTGTTCCTGCACCGGCCGGAACTGGCTTGGGACGCCGGCAAGGTGGTGTCGGCGCTGCGCGGCGAGGGCGAGGCGGCATCGGGCGTGGATGCGCTGATCGCGGCGCTGAAGCAGCGTGCGCGCGACGGCGACCACGTGGTCTTCATGTCCAACGGCGGCTTCGAGGGTGCGCCGCGGCGTTTCCTCGCGGAGCTGGGCGGCTAGGTGGCGTCGGTCGAGCTGCCGCTGTTCCCGCTGTCCTCGGTGCTCTTCCCGGGCGGCACGCTGGGCCTGCGCATCTTCGAGCCGCGTTACCTGGACCTGGTCAAGCGCTGCGGCCGCAGCGGCGAGGGCTTCGGCATCTGCCTGATCCTGGAGGGCCGCAAGGCCGGGGCGCCGGCGATCCCGGCCGCACTGGGCACCGAGGCCGCAATCGTCGATTTCGCGATGACCGACGACGGCCTGCTGGGCCTCACCGTGCAGGGCCGCCGCCGCTTCCACGTCGAGCGCACGCGCGTCCGCTCCGATGGCCTGATCCTGGCCGACGTCAGCTGGCTGCCCGAGCCGGTGCCACAGCCGCTGCGCGCCGAACACGCGCTGCTGTCCACCCTGCTGGCGCGCATCCTGGACAAGGCCGGCATCGAACACGGCGGCGCCGGCAAGGGCCCGCTGGCCGAGGCCGACCATGTGGCCTGGCGCCTGGCCGAATGGCTGCCGCTGTCGCCGGAAGAAAAGCAGTGGCTGCTGCAGCTGGACGACCCGCATGCGCGGCTGCAGAAGCTGGTGGAACGGCTGCCGGATTTCCAGCCCGAGTAGCGTGGCGTCAGCGCGCGGTGCCCGTCGGGCCCGAGGGCGACCGCAGCCTCAGCACGCGCTGGCCGTTGTCGCTGCGGGCTTCCAGCGCCGACTCCATGCCATGGGCATCGCGGCGCACGCCGTCCAGCAGCGCATCCTCGTTGCCCTGCGCCTGCCAGTAGCTGAAGAAATCCAGCCGGCGGGTGAACTGCAGTTCCTGCACGGTGCCGATCCACAGCCGTTCGACCCCGGGCTCGAGCACTTCCGGCGTGGCCCACAGGCGCAGCACCTGCATGCGGTCGTCGCGCTCGTCACGGCGCACCATCACCAGCACTTCGGTGCGGCCCAGGTGCGTGGCCGGCAGCACCGGCAGGTCGCGCGCGTTGATGTCCTTGTCCAGGGTCTGCAGCAGGCCGGTCCAGCCGCCGGTGCGGTAGTTTTCCCAGCCCGACAGCAGCAGGCGCGCGCGCAGCGAATCCAGCGGCCCGGCCAGCTGCACGTTCAGCGGCCAGGCGTCGCGGCCGTGCAGCTCGTTGCGGCGCGCGGGCAGGCCCTGCTGCCAGTCCTGCTGCCACCACTGCTGCGACGACAGCGACACCGGCAGCAGCGGCGGTGCGAAGCGCGCCAGCAGGTCGTCGGCGCTGCGGCTGCCGTGCCAGCCGGCCATGCCCAGGATGGCGACGAAAAAGATGATGGCCGTGGGCCGCACCCAGAACGAGCGCACCACGCGCCGGCGATAGGCGATGCCCAGGGCCGCGATCCAGAGCAGCCCCAGCAGCGTTCCGGCCAGCACGTCGCTTAGCCAGTGCGCGCCCAGGTACAGGCGCGAGAAGCCGAGCAGCGCAACCGCGATCGCGGCCACCACGTAGGGCCAGGCGCGACGGCGACCCGGCAGCTCGCGCGCGATCAGCACCGCGAAGAAGCCGTAGACCACCGTGGCCATGGTCACGCTGGCCGAGGGGAAGCTGAAACCCAGCACCGCCGTGGACGCCGGCGGCTTGGGCATGTCCAGCAGGTAGCCCAGGAACCAGGTGAGCAGCAGGCCGAAGGCGGGCGCGGCCAGCCAGTGCCAGGCGGCCGCATGCCGGCGCCGCCACCACAGCCAGGCGAACACCGCGAGCACCGCGGGCGCCAGCACCACGGCGTCGCCCAACGTGGCCAGGAAGGCCATCGGCACGTCGGCCAGCGGATTGCGCAGGCCGAACATGGCCTGGTGCACCGTGAGGTCGAGCTGCGAGGGCGCGCTGCCGCCGCCCACCGAAATCAGGATGGTGAAGAAGCCCCAGCCCGCCGCCAGCAGCACCGCGCCCAGGAACAGCAGCGAGGCCGACTCGGGCCGGTTGGGATCGATCAGGGCTTCGGAGTACTTGCCCAGCACCGGATGCCGGTGCGACCAGGCCAGTGCGCGTTCCACCATGCCGGTGGTGTGGGCGCCCAGCCAGCGCCAGAGGTAGAACACGCCGGCCCAGATCATCGCCACCAGCACCAGCACCACCGCCAGCACCACGGCCAGGCGGCCGGCGACCGCGGCCACCAGGTCCAGCGACGTGCCGAACACCCAGCCCGGGGCCAGGAAGGTGGCCGACCACACTACCGCGGCCAGGGCGCTGGCCGGCACGTACTGGCGCAGCTTCATCTTCAGCATGCCGGCGATGGCGGGCACGAAGGGCCGGATGGCGCCGATGTAGCGGGCCATGACGATGCTCTTCATGCCATGCCGGCGGAAGGTGATCTCGCCGCGCTCCAGCCATTGCGGGTGCTTGTGGAAGGGCCAGCGCTGGCGCAGCTGCGGGCCGTAGCGGTGGCCGACCCAGAAGCTGACGCCGTCGCCGACGAAGGCTCCCAGGGTGGCGCAGAGCAGGGCGTACAGGCCATCCACGTGGCCCAGGCCCACCAGGGTGCCGACCGCGAACAGCAGGGGCACGGCCGGGATGGCCACGCCGACGATGACCAGGGCGTCGCCGAAGGCGATCAGGAAGATGACCACGCCCGCCGCGATCGGGTTCTGACCGATCCAGGTGACCAGGGCGTCCAGGCGGGCGGAATCCATGGGCCGGGATTATAGGCTGCTCGTCACGGCCGCCGGTTTACACTGCGACCAAAGTTCAGGAGCAATGCATGTCCGACCTCCGTGGCAAGACCCTGTTCGTCACCGGTGCCTCCCGTGGCATCGGCCTGGCCATCGCCCTGCGCGCCGCCCGGGACGGCGCCAACGTGGCCATCGTGGCCAAGTCCGGCGTGCCCAATCCCAAGCTGCCCGGCACCATCCACACCGCCGCGGCCGAGGTGGACGCGGCGGGCGGCCAGGGCCTGGCCCTGCAGTGCGACATCCGCGAGGAGGACCAGGTGCAGGCCGCGGTGGCCGCCACCGTGGCGCGCTTCGGCGGCATCGACATCCTGGTCAACAACGCCAGCGCGATCTGGCTCAAGGGCGCGCTGGAAACCCCGATGAAGCGCTTCGACCTGATGCAGCAGGTCAACAGCCGCGGCAGCTTCCTGTGCGCGCAGGCCTGCCTGCCGCACCTGCTGAAGGCCGCCAATCCGCTCATCCTGACCCTGGCGCCGCCGATCACGCTGGATCCGAAGTGGTGGGGCCCGCACACCGGCTACACGCTGGCCAAGATGGGCATGAGCTTCGTCACGCTGGGCCTGGCGGCCGAGTTCGGACCGCAGGGCGTGGGCGTGAATGCCCTGTGGCCGCGCACCGCCATCGCCACCGATGCGCTGAAGATGATCCCGGGCATGCACGCCGGCGGTTGCCGCACACCGGCCATCATGGCCGATGCCGCGCACGCGATCCTGGTCTCGCCGGCGCGGGAGATGACGGGCCGTTTCCTGATCGACGAGGCGGTGCTGCGCGAGCGCGGCGTCACGGCCTTCGAGGCCTATGCGGTGGATCCAACGCAGCCGCTCCTGCCCGACCTTTTCCTTGACGATTCCGAACTCGGGTCGGGAGTGCACGCATGAAGTTCCTGCACACGATGGTGCGCGTTCGCGACATCGAGTCCTCGCTGCGCTTCTACCGCGACGGCCTGGGCCTGGTGGAGACGCGCCGCAAGGACAATCCGCAGGGCCGCTACACCCTGGTCTTCCTGGCCGCACCGGCCACGCCCGAGGCCGAGATCGAGCTCACCTGGAACTACGACGACGAGGATTACGGCAGCGCCCGCAACTTCGGCCACCTGGCCTTCGCCGTGGACGACATCTACGCCACCTGCGCGCGGCTGCAGGCCCAGGGCGTGGTGATCAACCGGCCGCCGCGCGATGGCCGCATGGCCTTCGTGCGCTCGCCCGACCGGGTGTCGATCGAGCTGCTGCAGGCGGGCGGCGCGTTGCCGCCGGCGGAGCCATGGCTGTCGATGCCCAACACCGGGCAGTGGTGAAGCCTCAGCCGGCCGCGGCCATCGGCGCACCGCAGCCGCGGCAGTGCGCGGCGTCGGGTTCGTGCCCGCCCAGGCCGCAGCCGGCGCAGCGGCGTGCATCGCGTTGCATCTTCAGGCCCGACACCATCTCGGCGGTGTAGATGCCGGTGGGCACGGCGATGATGCCGTAGCCGATCAGGATCAGCACCGAGGCCAGGAAACGTCCCAGCGCCGTCACCGGCGTCAGATCGCCGAAGCCGACCGTGGCCACGGTCACGATGGCCCAGTAGATGCCGGTGGGAATGGACTTGAAGCCGTTGGCCGGTCCTTCGACCACATACATCAGCGCGCCGAACACGGTGACGATGGTCAGGATGGCGAACAGGAACACCAGGATCTTGCGGCCGCTGCGCTGCAGCGCGCCCATCAGCAGGCCGGCCTCGCTGACGTAGCGGGTGAGCTTGAGGATGCGGAACACGCGCAGGATGCGCAGGATCCGGACCACCAGCAGGTACTGCGCGCCGGGCACCAGCAGCGACAGCCAAGTCGGCAGCACCGCCATCAGGTCGATGATGCCGTAGAAGCTGCGGGCATAGCGCAGGGGCCGGGTGACCACCAGCAGGCGGGTCAGGTACTCGGCGGTGAAGACCAGCGTGAACAGCCACTCCAGCAGGTAGAACGCGGACGCGTAGCGCGCGTGGATCTCGGCCACGCTGTCGAGCACGGCCACCAGCACGCTGGCCAGGATCATCCAGATCAGCAGGATGTCGAAGCGGCGGCCGGCCCGGCTCTGGTGGCCGAAGATGATGTGGAACCAGCGCGCCCGCCAGCCTTCACGGCCATCGGGCTGCAGGCGCGGTTCGAACTCCTCGCTCACGCCTGATCCAGCGCCTGGGCCAGGTCGGCCAGCAGGTCGTCCACGTGCTCAAGGCCCACCGACATGCGCAGCAGGTCCTGCGGGCTGTGCGGCGTGGGGCCTTCGACCGAGGCGCGATGCTCGACCAGGGTCTCCGGACCGCCCAGCGAGGTGGCATTGGCCACCAGCTGCAGTGCGCCGGCCACGCGCAGCGCCGCCTCGCGGCCGCCGGCCAGGCGGAAGCTGAGCATGGCGCCGAAATCGCGCATCTGGCGCGCTGCGATCGCGTGGCCCGGATGCGACGCCAGGCCCGGGTAGTGCACCTGCGATACGGCGGCGTGGCCGGCCAGGAAGTCGGCGAGGGTGCGGGCGTTGCGGCAGTGCCAGGCCATGCGCGCCGGCAGCGACCGGCAGCCGCGCAGCGTCAGCCAGGCGCTGAACGGCGCCAGGATGCCGCCGGTGATGTGGCGGCGGTGGGCAACCCGGTCGTACAGGGCGTCGCGCGCCGCGAACACCAGGGCGCCGCCCATCACATCGCTGTGGCCGCCGAGGTATTTCGTCGTGGAGTGCATCACCACGTCGGCGCCCAGGACCAGCGGTTGCTGCAGCACCGGCGTGGCGAAGGTGTTGTCGCAGGCCAGCAGGGCGCCGTGGCCGTGGGCCAGCGTGGCCAGCGCGGCGATGTCGGCGACCTGCAGCTGCGGGTTCGATGGCGTCTCGGCCCACAGCAGGCGCGTCTCCGGACGCAGTGCGGCGCGCACGGCGTCCAGGTCGGCCATGTCCACCGCGCTGCCGCTGAAGCCACGCTCGGGCAGGAACTCCTGCACCAGGGTGCGCAGGCCGGTGTAGCAGTCGGTGGGGATCAGCACATGCGAACCGGGCGGCAGCGATTCGAGCAGGGCGTGCATCGCCGCCATGCCGGAGCCGAAGGCCAGCGCGGCATTGCCGCGCTCGAGCGCCGCCAGCGCCGTTTCCAGGCGATCCTGGGTCGGGTTGTGCTCGCGCTGGTATTCGTAGCCGGCGACGCGCTCGCCGGCGGGGCCGTGGCGAAAGGTGGTGGCCAGGTGGATCGGCGGCACCATGGCGCCGGTCTCGCGGTCGGATTCGCCACCGGCGTGCACGGCCAGGGTTTCAATGCGTGTCATGCGTGGGCTCCAGCAGGTCGAGGCGTTCGAGGTCGGCGCGCAGGCCCGCGGCGTCGCGGAAGGCATGCGCGGCCATGCCGGCGCGGCGTGCGCCTTCGGCATTGAGCGGTTTGTCGTCGATGAAATACACCGCGCCGGGCGCCACGCCCAGGTCGCGCGCGCAGTCCAGGAAGACCTGCGGGTCGGGCTTGCCGCGCCGGTACTGCGCCGAGCAGTGCACCGTGCCGGCGAACAGCGGGAACAGCGGCGGGCACAGCCTCGGCAGGTGGTCGCGCAGCATCAGGCCGTTGTTGGTGAGGATGGCCACGCGCGCGCGGCGCGCGACCTGCGCCGCCAGCGCAAGCATGTCGGCATCCACGTTCATCGCCGCGGCGCGGGCGTCCAGGCAATCGTCCAGCGTGACCGGGGCGCCTAGCCGCTGGCGCAGTTCGTCCACCACGTCCTGCGTGCTGCAGTCGCCGAGGTCGGCGCGCGTCTCCAGGCCGGAGCCGAACAGGGCCTGCGACACGGCGTCGAGTTCGGCACCCGTGCGCTCGGCCAGCCGCTGCAGCCGCGCGACGTGGCGGTAGTGCACCAGCACTCCGTCCAGGTCGAACAGCACCAGCGCCGGCCTGGCCATCAGGCGCGCGACTCGCGGAAGGCTTCGCGCGCCGCTTCGAGCGTATGGCCGATCTCCGCATCGCCGTGGGCGCTGGACAGGAAGCCGGCCTCGAACGCCGACGGCGCGAAGTAGACGCCGCGGCGCAGCATGCCGTGGAAGAAGCGGCCGAAGGCGGCGCTGTCGCTGGCGATGGCCTGGGCGTAGGTTTCCACCGGCTCGGTGTTGAAGTACAGGCCGAACATCGCGCAGCTGCGCGTGGTGGTGACCGCCACGCCGGCCTCGCGCGCCGCCTGTTCGAGCCCGTCGCACAGCTCGTGCGTCCTGGCCTCGAGCCGGTCGTGGAAACCGGGGGCCTGGATCAGCTCCAGCGTGGCCAGGCCCGCAGCCATCGCCACCGGATTGCCGCTCAGCGTGCCGGCCTGGTAGATCGGGCCGCTGGGCGCGATCTGCCGCATCAGGTCGGCGCGCCCGCCGTAGGCGCCCACCGGCATGCCGCCGCCGATGATCTTGCCGAAGGTGCTCAGGTCGGGCGTGACGCCGTAGCGTGCCTGCGCGCCGCCGAGGGCGACGCGGAAGCCGGTCATCACCTCGTCGAAGATCAGCAGCGCGCCGTGCTTCGTACACAGGTCGCGCAGGTGCTGCAGGTAGCCGTCGCGCGGCAGGATGCAGTTGGCGTTGCCGACGATGGGCTCGACGATAAGGCCGGCGATGTCGCTGCCAGCCTCGTCAAACAGGCGCGTGGCGGCCTCGAAGTCGTTGTAGGGCAGGGTCAGCGTGAGGTCGGCCAGCGCGGTGGGCACGCCCGGCGAATTGGGCAGGCCGAAGGTGAGCGCGCCGGAGCCGGCCTTCACCAGGAAGCTGTCGCCGTGGCCGTGGTAGCAGCCCTCGAACTTTACGATGCGGCTGCGGCCGGTGGCGCCGCGCGCCAGCCGGATGGCCGACAGCGTGGCTTCAGTTCCGGAGTTGACCATGCGCATCATCTGCATGGACGGCACCAGCCGCTGCACGGTTTCGGCCATGGTCACTTCCAGCGCGTTGGGCACGCCGAAGCTCAGGCCGTCGCGCATCACGCGCGCCACCGCGTCCAGCACGTGCGGGTGTGCGTGGCCGGCGATCATCGGGCCCCAGCTGCCGATGTAGTCCACGTAGCGGTTGCCGTCCACGTCGATCAGGTAGGCGCCTTCGGCGCGCCTGGCGAAGAAGGGTTCGCCGCCGACGGATTTGAACGCGCGTACCGGCGAATTGACGCCGCCCGGCATCAGGTCCTGGGCGCGGGTGAAGAGGTCGTGGCTGGTGGCGGTGTTCATCGGGGAAGGGTGCTCGCTGGAATGTGGCTGAAACCGTCGCGGAGGGCGCGCGCGGCGGCGGCGGGGTCGGGTGCGTCGAAGATGCTGCCGATGACGGCGACCAGGTCGGCGCCGGCGGCGACCAGACCGCCGGCATTGTCCGGGGTGATGCCGCCGATGGCCACCCGCGGCAGGCCGGAGGCGGCGCTGTCGCGCAGTAGGGAAAGGTCGGCGCGGCGGGCGCCGGGCTTGGTGGCCGACGCGAAGAAGGCGCCGAAGGCGAGATAGCTGGCGCCAGCCGCCGCCGCGCGCTCGGCCAGCGGCAATTGGTCGTAGCAGGAGGCGCCCAGGATCGCGTGCGGACCCAGGGCCTCGCGCGCCTGCGCCAGGGCGCCGTCGTCACGGCCCAGGTGGGCGCCGTCGGCCTGCAGTTCGGCGGCCAGGCGCCAGTCGTCGTTGATCACCAGCGGCACGCCGTACTCACGGCACAGCGGCATCAGTTCGCCGGCCTGTTCGCGCCGCCGTGCGGGGCTGGCGGTCTTGTTGCGGTACTGCACCAGCACCGGGCCCTCGGCGATGACCTCGGCGACCCGGTCCAGCAGGCGCCGGGTGTCGGGTTCGTCGGGAGTGACCAGGTACAGGCCGCGGCGCGGCCAGCGAAGCTCGGGGTTCATGTCGGCGCGACCTGCAAGATGCGAGAATGATAGCCGTCCCCGACCCGCAGAGACCGAAATGAGCACGACTACCGCCGCCTACCGCACCTGGATGTGCGTCGTCTGTGGCTTCATGTACAGCGAGGCGGACGGCCTGCCGGACGAGGGCATCGCGCCCGGCACGCGCTGGGAAGACATTCCCGACACCTGGGTGTGCCCGGACTGCGGCGTCACCAAGGACGACTTCGAGATGGTCCCGGCCTGAGGCCGGGCCTCAGTTCATGCGCGTGCGCGCCGTGCCCAGGTCGATCAGGGTGGCGCGGACCGCATCCAGGTCCTCGGCTTCCGGCAGCAGCTGCAGGTAGCGCGTCAGGTCTTCGCGCGCGCCCTTCACGTGACCCAGCTCGCGATAGGCCAGGCCGCGGTCGCGCAGGGCTTCGGCCGTGTCGGGCGACAGCTTCAGCAGGCGGTCGGCGCTGCGCGCCACGCGTTCCCAGTCGCCCTGCTCCAGGTACAGGCCCTTTAGGTTGCGCAGCATGCGCATCAGGATCATGCGGTGCGTGGCCGGCGCCAGGATCTGCAGCAGCTGCTGGTCGTCCGGCGGCTGGCCGCCCAGGTGCGGCGAGGCGCGCTCGCGCAGTTCTTCCGCGCTGACCGGCCGGCCCTTGTTGTAGGGGTCCAGCACCAGGATGCCGTCGTCCACCGGCAGCCGCACCAGGAAATGGCCAGGGAACGAGATGCCTTCCAGCGCCATGCCCAGGCGCCGCGTGACTTCGATCTGGATCACCGCCAGCGAGATCGGGATGCCGAGCTTCCGGTCCACCACCTGGTTGAGGTAGCTGTTGCGCGGGTCGTCGTACTGCACGTTGTTGCCGGCGAAGCCGAGCTCGTCGAACAGGTAGCGGTTGATCGCGGTGAGCCGCGCGGGCAGGTCGATGTCGCGGTCCAGCTGCGGGCGCAGGGCTTCGGCGTAGGTGTCCACCTGCGCGGTGTAGCCGGCCGCATCCAGGTCTGGGTATTCGTCGCGGGCGATCAGCAGGGCCGTGTCCAGCAGCGGCAGTTCGTCGTCGCCCAGGGTGGCCAGGGCGTTCCAGTCGGGCAGGGGGTGCGATCGGCTCATCATGCTGATGTGGTCCCCGTGTGGGTTGGAATCAAGGCGTGCCGCGTTCGGGTATGCCCGGGCCGAAGGTGATCTGGTCGCCGGGCACCGCGCCGATCTCGCTGGCCACGCCGGCATTGAGTTCAAGCACGTACAGCGCGGGGCCGGCGCTGGGATAGTTCGGGCAGCGGTCGCCGAGCGAGCAGCTGGGCACACCCTTGCTCACCGACACCAGCCGGCGTTCGGCGTCGAAGTAGAAGATGTCCAGCGGAATGCGGGTGTTCTTCATCCAGTAGCCCAGCGGCTGCTCGATGTCATGCACGAACAGCATGCCGGTGCCTTCGTCCAGGCGGTCGCGGTACATCAGGCCGCGGCGGCGCTCCTCGAAATCGTCGGACACTTCGACCGCGTAGCGGTGGCCCTTGAGCTCCACCCAGGGGCCGTCGGAGGCGCAGCCGGCCATCGGATGGGCCAGCGCCAGCAGCAGGAGGGCGAAAAAATGGCGTCGCATGCGATCTCCAGGGGTCGTCGCCCGACGTTCTGCGATGCCGCTGCCTGCTGTCAAGCAAACGCGGGGCTTCCCATTCGCCGGCACTGCCGCTATTCTTCGCGGCCCTTCACCGAGCCGGTCGCGTGGGTGGGGGGAGGGAAGAAAAGGACGGTTTTGGGGTGTTGACGTCCTTGGAAATTGCCCTATAATGTGCGGCTCGGTTGGGCGAAATGCCCGCCACCCCGGTAGCGAAAGGCGCCGGCGGGATTGGAGATCTTTGACAGTG
>NZ_JBMIRR010000028.1:0-211249 GCF_049195245.1 Arenimonas sp. MALMAid1274 | reverse complement strand
GCGGTGTCGCAGTTGGCCGGGTTCAGGACCTCGCAAATCTCGTAGTCGACGGTGTACGTGCCAGCCGGGGTATTCGGCGCGACGTCCACCGAGCCATCAGCGTTCACGGTAAGCGGACCATTCGTGACCGGGACCAGGGTGATGTCGGCGGGATTCACGGCCGCACCGTTGAGCAGGTCATTGCTCAGGACGTTGACGACGTTGGCGTTAGCCACAAAGCCATTGACCGGACCGGCGCTGTCGTTGACGGCGTCAATGACGCCCTCCTCCACCGTGACCGTAACGGTCGCGGTGTCGCAGTTCGCGGGATTCAGGACTTCGCAGATTTCGTAGTCGACGGTGTACGTGCCAGCCGGGGTATTCGGCGCGACGTCGACGCTGCCGTCGGCGTTCACGGTCAGCGGACCGTTGGTCACCGGAACCAAGGTGATGTTCGCCGGATTCACCGGCGCGCCATTGAGCTGGTCATTGGCCAGGACGTTTACTACGTTCGTGCCGCCGGTGACGCCATTGATCGGACCCGCAGTGTCGTTAACCGCATCGAGCACGGCCGCTTCGACCGTCACGGTGACCGTGGCGGTATCGCAGTTGGCCGGGTTCAGGACCTCGCAGATCTCGTAGTCGACCGTGTACGTGCCCGCGGCGGTACCGGCCGCCACGTCCACCGAGCCATCGGCGTTCACGGTCAGCGGACCATTCGTCACCGGGACCAAGGTGATGTCCGCCGGATTCACGGCCGCGCCATTGAGCTGGTCATTGCCCAGCACGTTGACGACATTGGTGTTGGCCACAAAGCCATTGACCGGACCGGCGCTGTCGTTGACGGCATCGATCGCCAACGGATCCACCGTGATGGCAGGTACCGTATCGGTGTTGTTGGCCAGGTCAGGATCGGTGACGCCGGCCGGGGCCGTGACGCTGGCCGTATTGGCGGCCACCGTGGCAGGCGTGACGACCGGCGCGGTGCCGGTCATCGTGATCGTTACCGATTGACCTGCCGCCAGATCAAGCAGCAAGGAAACATCGCCGTTGCCCGACGCCACGCCGCAGTTGGCCAGAGGGGCACAGGTCCACTGCGCACCCACGAGGCCGGCCGGCGCGGTATCGGAGAAAATTGCATCGGCGACGTCGGAAGGTCCGCCGTTGGAAACGTTGATCTCGTAACTTACGGCCGCGCCCGCCTGTACCGGCGAGGCCGATGTCAGCGTCTTGGTCACCGTAAGGTCTGCCACTGCCTGCGGTGCAGGCGTTTCGGTGTCGCTGTTGTTACCCGGGGTCGGGTCCGCCGTGGTAGCGGTGACCGAAGCGGTGTTGTCATACGGGCCGGCGGCATTGACCGTGGCCAGGATGTCGAGCGTCGCACTGGCGCCATTGGCCAGACCGCCGATCGCCCACACGCCGGTACCGGAGTTATAGGTGCCCGTGCTGGCGGCCGAAGAAACGAAGGTGTAGCCAGCCGGCAGCAGATCATTGACCGAGACGCCGGCTGCGGCCGACGGACCGGCATTGCTGACGGTCAGGGTGAAGGTGACGTTCTCTCCCACATCCGGAATCGGATCGTCCACCGCCTTGGTGATCGACACGTCTGCCTGGGCCACAGGCGCAGGGGTTTCGGTGTCGCTGTTGTTGCCCGGCACCGGGTCCGGCGTCGTGCTGTTGACGGTGGCGGAGTTCGCATAGGAACCCGTTGCATTCACCGTCGCCTGGATGGTCATCGTCACCGTGGCGCCATTGGCCATCGTGCCAATGGTCCACACGCCGGTGCCGCTGGCGTACGTGCCAACGCTGGGCGTCGCGGCGACGAAGGTGTAACCCGCGGGCAGCAGGTCGGTGACGCTGACGCCCAGCGCGGGCGCGGGGCCGGCATTGGTCACCGTGAGCGTGAACACCACGTTGCTGCCCACCGCCGGCGCAGCCACGTCAACCGTCTTGGTGATGCCCAGGTTGGCCTGGTCGATCAGCGCGTTGACGTCGCTGGCGGTGCTGAGGGTGCCGTTGGGCGCCGTCACGGTGACGGTGTTGGTGATGTTGGGCGGGTAGTTCTGCGCCTGGGCGCTGCCGGCGATGGCCAGGCCGAGTGCGAACACCGCGCCGTGCAGCCTGCGGAAGGTGGGCATGCGCTTGCTGGACATGTTGACTCCGCCGCCGATAGCGATGGCGTTGGCCTGGGTACCCGGGATCTGGAAGGAAGTCATCGCTCGGGCACTCAGTACGCGTTGGGGTTGGCCGAGAAGGCCACCGGGATGGTGATGGTCAGGGTGCCGCCGGCGGCAACGGTGCCGGTGAGGCCTACCGTGGTGCCGCCGATGGTGCCGCCACTGGCGGGGCAGGAGCCGCCGGTGGACGCCGTGCAGGTCCAGGGCGCCGTCAGCGTCAGGCCCGCAGGCAGCGGATCGTCCACCAGCGTGCCGATGGCCGGCACGTTGCCGGTATTGGTGACCACCACCGTGTAGGTGGCGGTGCCGCCAGGCGTGTAATTGGTCAAGGTGTCCGCCTTGGTGACGGCCAGCGTCACCGTGGCCAGCGTCGGGCAAACCGGCAGGCTGGCCAGGGCAGGGATCGTCGTGGTGTTGCCGGCACCACCGAAGGTGGCGCCGTTGGGCAGGAACTCCGTGACCGCGCCCGACGACGTCGTGCCGCTGGCACCACCGGTCACGCTGGTCGCCAGGGCCGCGGGCGCGGAAATGAAACCGCCACCGCCGCCGCCGCCCGGGCCCTCGGACTCGTCGTTGGTGATCAGCTGATTGCCGCCATTGCCGCCGCGCGCAAACAGGTCCACGCCACTGGCCGAGCCAGCGGAGATGACGATGCTGCCGCCGCCGCCACCGCCGCCCGGGGCGTCGTTGTGGCCCGGCGTGGAATTGGTCGCCGTGTTCCCGTTGGCGACGATGTCGCCGGAACCCGAAACCGTGCCGGCAATCACCAGGATGAAACCACCGCCCGAAGCACCCGACGAGCCGGCGCTGTTGTTGGCATCGCCCGCACCGCCACCACCGCCGAGGAAGATGCGGGTGTTGCCGCTGTTGGCGGGGCTGTTGGCGAGGGGCCGACCACCGAGACCGCCGCGCTGGCGGCGACTGTTGCCGCCCCAGGAATTGTTGCCGGGCGGCAGGGTGAGGGCGTTCTGGTTGCTGCTGCCGTAGGTGTAGCCGCCGCGTCCGCCACCGGGCGAGGTGCTGGTCGCGAAGCCCGCACCCTCGAGGTTCCAAGCCCCGGCCCAAGCCGCCGTGGTCACGCTGGGATTGCCCTGCCCGGTCCAGGTGCCGGTGCCGCCGTTGGCACCGCCGCCGCCGCCGGCGTTGTGGGCGTTGCCGCCGCCGCCGCCGTTGGCCGGGGCGCCGCGGCCATAGCGGCCATTGAGGCTGTCGTACTGGGTCTGGAAGCCGGCGATGCTCTCGCCCTTCTCGCCGCCGTCGGCATTGCTGGTACCGCGGAACAGCGTCACGTCGGTACCGGCATCGGTGGTGGTGTTGTCGAGCACGCCGCCGCGGAATCCGGCGCCGTTGGCCGACAGCAGGCCGTTGACGGTAAGCGTGTTCTGCACGATCAGCGGCATCACGCCGCCGGTGCTGCCGTTCCACGCGGGAGCCGAGAGCGTGGCGGCGCCACCGATGGTCAGCGTGGTGTACTGGGGAACGCGGATCACCTGGCTGCCGCTCGCGTACGAGAACTGCAGCGGCGTGGTGTCGCAGGCGGGGCTAAGCGTAATGACCGTGCCGACGACGCCGAACACATTTACCAGCTCGTAGCGGCCGGCATTGTTCAAGTTGGTGACCTCACCATAGGTCGCGGCATTGCCCGACCCGATGGTGGCGCCCTGCGCCTGGTAAATCATCAGCACGTCACCGGCGGAAATGCCCGCGGCGCTGGCCAGCGTGATCGTGCCGTCGCCCGCGTTGGCGGCCGTAGAGAGCGTGGTGATGCGCACCGCGGCCAGCGCCGAATAATTGGTGTTGGCGTTGACGGTCAGGCTGCCATCCTTGCCCGGCTGCCATGCGTACGCATCCGGCATCAGCGCCAGCAGGAACATGAGCACGAAGCCGCGCGTAAGCGTATGCCGCGCAGACGCGCGATCCTGGGCACCGGCGAGCGGCGCAAAATCGAAGTGCGACATGAGTCCCCTATTTCCGACTTGCGGAAACCGGTCGGGATGCCAGCCCAACCTTCCCCGCGCCCTGATCCAACGGCCGCAATGATAGTGAGCGAAACTCACGCTGTCCAGCATAAGTCCCTGTTTTGGTGGGGATTGTTTTTGTCACTTGCTGACGCGATGGGTCGGTTGCCGACCCGGTGCGGCCACTTTGGGCCGTCCCGGGACCGAAATGTCCCGGGACAGCGATGTGAAGGGCGTCACGATTTGGCCGGCCGCGAGGTCGGCGCAAAAAAAAGACCCCGGCCGAAGCCGGGGTCCTAGAGGTGTTGCCGATACCTTCCTATCAGAAGGTGATCGTCCAGCTGTTGATGTAGCCGGTGTCGCCGCTCGCGTTGTCGTTGACACGCAGGCGCCAGGTGCCGTTGAGGGCCTCGCTGGTCAGGTTGTGGCTGGTGGTGGAGATCACGTTGTCGGTGCCGCCACCCGTGCGGTTGTGGATGTTGTACAGGGTGCCGTCCGGCGCCACGAGGTCGACCTTGAGGTCACCCTTGTAGGTGTGGACGATGTTCACCGACACCGAAGCCGCCGACGGACCATTGCCGGTGCGACCCGAGACCGAGATCGGGCTGTCCACCGTCGCGTTGTCGGCGATGGCGTAGTCCGCAGTGTTGCTGTAGGTCTGGGTGCCGCCGCCGCCACCACCGGTGGTGTAGCTGCCGACCAGGCTCACGCCGGAGTAGGCCGCATAGGCCTTGACGCGGACGTGGTACACGCCGGCCACCGGTGCCGCGATGGTGCAGGTCTCGTTGTTGCCACCCAGGTACGGACGGCAGGTGTACACGGTGTCGGTGGGCGCGGAACCCTGGCGGACGTACAGATCGGCATCACCGGTACCACCGGAGGTGCTGATCACCAGGTTGCTGGCGCCCGTGGGCACGTTGATCGTGTAGTTCACCGAGGCACCGGTCGCCGCGGACAGGCCGGTCACCGGCACGCCGTTGCTGAGCACCGAACCGCCGCCGCCACCCGAGGACACGGTGACCGAGCGGGTGGTCGTGTTGGTGGCGCCACCGTTGTCGGTGACGGTCAACGTGACCGTATAGGTGCCGGCCGCCGAGTAGGTCTTGCTCGGGTTGGTGGCCGTGGACGTGGTGCCGTCGCCGAAATTCCAGCTGCGCGAGGCGATGGTGCCGTTGCTGTCGGTCGAACCGTCGGTGAAGCTGGCGGTCAGGCCGCTGGTGGTGAAGGTGAAGCTGGCGACCGGCGGCGCATTGGTGCCGCCGCCACCGGCGGCATCCACCAGGGCGCGCGCGTCGATGATGCCCGCGCCGCAACCGCCCGAGCAGGCGCCCGACAGCGGATACGCGGTGGCCTTCAGCGACGCTTCGATCTGTGCCGGGGTGTACAAGGCGAGGCCCAGGGCCAGGCGACGGCTCTGCGCCAGCGCGACCGCGCCCGCGACATGCGGGGAAGCCATCGAGGTGCCGCTGTAGGAGACATAGTTCTCGGTGCCCGGGCCGGCCGTGCCGGAGTTGAGCGTGGAGAGGATGCTCGAGCCCGGGGCCGACACGTCGATCAGGGTGCCGTAGTTCGAGAAGCTGGAACGGGCGCTGGCGCTGGTGACCGAAGCGACGTTGACCACGTTGTTGCAGCTGGCCGGGGTGAAGCCCGAAGCGTTGGCGTTGCTGTTGCCCGCCGCCACGACCACGGTGGTGCCGCGGCTGACCGCGCTGTTGATCGCCGCCTGGGTGGTGGCATCGCAGGAACCACCGCCGCCGAGGGACATGTTGATGACGTCGGCCGCATTGGCCGCCGACAGGGTCGGCACGCCGCTGACGGTGCCACCGGACGCCCAGATGATGGCGTCGGCGATGTCGGAGGTGGAACCGCCGCCGCGACCCAGCACGCGGACCGGCATCACCTTGGCGCCCCAGGCGGTACCGGCCACGCCCTTGGCGTTGTTGGTGACCGCCGCGACCGTACCGGCCACGTGCGTGCCGTGCCAGCTGGACGGATCGCCGCCGAAGTAGTCGCCCGGATCGCTGGCGTCGGAATCACGGCCGTTGCCGTCGCCGGCGGTCGTGGTGTTGGAGATGAAGTCGTAGCCGGCCACGATGTTGGCGGCCAGGTCGGAGTGCGCCACGTAGCCGGTGTCGAGCACGGCAACGATGATGCCGGAGCCGTTGGCCACGTCCCACGCGGTGTTGGCGCGGATGCCGGCGTCGGCATCGGTGTAGCCCCACTGCTGGCTGTAGTTGGTGTCGTTGGGCGTCAGCGTGTGCTTCATGATGCGGTCGATCTGCACGTACTCGACGTTCGGGTTCGCGGCGATCTGGCGCATCAGGGTCTCGGCATCGGCGCGACCCAGCTTCTGCGAGGTGGTGACCACGTCGGCGCCGACGGCCATGCGGCGCATGTGGCGCGCCGACAGCGGCTTGGACGGACGCGAGGTGTCGCCACGCTGGATGCGCGAGGCCTGCACCATCTGGTCGGCCTGGACCGCAGCGGCCTGCAGGGCACGGTTGAGCTCGGCGGCGTTGGCGGCCTCGGGCGTACCGGCGCGGTACTTCACGATGAACTGGTCGAACTGGGTGTCGGACTGCAGGGCGCTGAGATCAACGCGCGGAGCGGTCTGGGCGGCGAACGCGGACTGGGCTGCAAGGGCGATGGTGGTGGCAGCGACGAGACTGCGCAGGCGGAGCTTGCGAGTGTTCTTGCTCACGATGTGTGTATCCCCGAAAAATGATGGCAATGAAGGCTGCTGGGCAGCCGTGTTTGCTTCCATGCCCCGGGTCCCCTGGGCAAAAACTTCCCCGCGCCGGCCGTCTTGGCCTGGATTCGTAGCGGGGAGTCTCGTACCACCCGGACGTGTGATGCAGATCACATCTGCATGACACGCGACCGACGCTAGCGTGACGAAAGTCACAGGTCAAGCCGCACCGCCGCAGGAATTCCTGACCACCGGTGACATGCCCGGCAGGACGCCTTCCCGGCGGTCAGAGGGAGCGCAGGAAGGCCAGCAGGGCCTCGCGGTCCGCGCGACTCAGGGCCTTGAAACGGTCCCTCGACGCCTGCCCTTCACCCCCGTGCCAGAGCACGGCTTCTTCCAGCGAACGGGCGCGGCCGTCATGCAGGTAAAAGGAATGGCCATTGGTCGTGGGCACCAGGCCCAAGCCCCAGAGCGGCGCGGTGCGCCACTCGCGACCGCTGGCCAGGAAGTCAGGGCGACCGTCGGCCAGGCCGGGCCCCATGTCGTGCAGCAGCAGGTCGGTGTAGGGCATGAAGGCCTGGCCTGCCAGACGGGCCGGGGAGGCGTCGGCCCCGGTGCGCTGCCTCGGGGTGTGGCAGGACGCGCAGCCTGTGTCCTGGAAAACGGCTTCTCCGCGCGCTTCTTGTGCAGGCGCCACGCGGCGGCGGTCGGGCACCGCCAGCACCTGCAAATAGAACACCAGCTTCTGCAGGTGCGCGTCGCGCAGGTCGGGGCCGTCGCCGCCGCGTGGCGCGGCCAGGCAGTCCGTCTGCCCCGGCATGCAGTTCTCGTCGGGGAAAAGGCTCGTGCTCAGCCCCATGTCGCCATGTGCCGCCGCGGCGGACTGGGCCGTGCTGTTGGCCGCATTGGCCTTCCAGCCGAGCCGGCCCACGGCCTCGGCGCGCGCCACCGGATCCCAGACGCGATTGACGCGGCCGGAGATGCCGTCGCCATCCCGGTCGTCGGGATCCTGGGCCGCCAAAAGATCGGCTTCGGGAATCGCGTCCAGAAGCCCCATGCCCACCACCGCCGGCGCGACGCGCAGGGAGGTCTGCAGCTTCCGGCCCAGCGGCCCGTAAGCCAGGTCTTCGAACGTGATCCGGGGCGACCGCAGCGAGTACGTCGTGCCGTCGGGATAACGGCCCGCCTGTTCGCGCCAGGCGATGCGCACCTTGCCCTCGGGCGCGACGCCCGGGATCGCGCGGTCACCGAGTTGGTCGCCGTAGCGCGGATGCGGTCGCGGGCCGCCGACCGCGTCCTTGCCGGGCACGCCCAGGCGCACCAGGCTCGACAACATTTCGTCTTCACCGTCCACCGGGGGCCGACCGCGACCGTCGCGCAGGTGACAGCCCGAACAGGAAACGCGATTGAATATCGGGCCCAGGCCGTCGAAGGCATCGACCGACGCCGGCGCGACCGCCCAGTTGGTATTGAACACGCGGTTGCCGAAGCTGAAATCGCGCAGCTCCTTCGATGTCAGGCCTGGCGCGGGCATCGCGAAGGCGTCGCGGTTGTCCAGGGCGCGCGTCAAACCGCCACCCGGCGCATCCGACGGGGATGCCGCCACCAGGCTGCCCGCCAGCAGCAGGCCCAGGACCGCCAGCAGGGTGCGCCTCATACGCCGGAGACGATCACCAGCACGCCGAGCGCATTGCCGGCGTCGCGCAGTCCGGCACCCAGCGACTGCAGGGCTTCAACCGCCGCCTCGCCCGCCGCGCGGTCGGCGCTGTCGGGGGCGGACGCCAGCATACGGTCGAACGGCTGCGGCAATGCATCCACGGCGGCCTGCGCCTTGGCGAAACGGGCGTCGATGTCGGCCGCCAGCGCCGGCCGCAGCGGCTTGAGCACGCTGGCCAGGCCTTTGCCGTCGCGGCCGTACCAGGCCAGGCGGATGCCCTCGAGCGCGTGCACGAAATCCTGGCGGGTGCTGTCGCTGAAGCAACTCTGTTCGTCTTCCTGCGAACCCGAGTCGAGCGAGACCGCCAGCCGCTCGGTCGCCAGCTCGTGCCCTGCCAGGTTGGCCGCGCCGGTGAGCACGCGTCCGATCGCCTCGTGCTGTTCCAGCGCCAGGAAAAAATGCACGTAGGCGTCGGCACGTGCCGGATCCCACTGTTCCGCCAGCCAGTCCAGGTCCGCCACCACCTGCTCGGCAAGGAGGGCCAGGTAGGCGCGGCGGCGATCCGTCGCGGGCGTGCCGGCCACGTAGTCCGTGTGGGGCCGGTTACCCGGTCCATCGGCACGCTGGTCCTGGCCCCAGAGCAGGAACTCGATCGCGTGCCAGCCGGTGGTGACATCGGCCTCGTCGCTGACCTGGTCCTGGGCCAGGATGGTCTGGCGGGTGATCGGCAGGTCGTAGGCATGCACCAGGCCGGCGTCGGCGTCGCCGCTGACGTAATCGATCACCGCTTCGTTCAATGGCCAGGCATTGAGGCGCGGCTCGGGCCCCGCCTGGCGCCCGGCCGTGGCAGGCCCGTCGATGGGACCATCGTAGTAGCGGAAGGCTTCGCTGCGCAGGTAGGGCTGCCGAGCCGTGATCCACGCCCGGCGCGCGCTGTCCAGACTGTCCTGGCCGGGTGCGTCCAGCAGGGTCTGGATCGCCGCCCGCAGCTGGCGAGCCTGCGCGGCCGATTCAAGGTAGGTGTCATGTGCACCCTGCGCATAGTCCTGCAGGCTGGACGCCGCGCTGTACTGCGGGTCGGACGCGGCATCGAGCAGCAGGCGGTATTGCGAGGGCGCCGAGCCGGCCTCGCCACCTTCCCCGCCCTCGCCGCCCTCACCGCCCTCGCTGGCCACGGGCGACAGGGCCATCGCTGCGATCGGCACGGCGCTGGCCAGGCAGGTTCCGAGGCGGGTCCAGAGTTTGAGGCGCGGGGTCATGGGCATCCAGGCGGCGTGGGATGCGGGTATTATCGGCCGCTGGCGCCTTAATGCAAATGATTCTCATCAACCATGTCACTGTTCTGCATCGCCGATGTGATGGACGCCGAGGCCTGTGCCCGTGCCCGGGACGAATTCGCGCGACTGCCCAGCCGGGACGGCCGGCTGACCGCAGGCTGGGCGGCACGAGGCGCCAAGAACAATGAACAGCTGGATGCCTCCGACCCAGGCGTGCAAGCGCTCGCCGCCCGCCTGCTCGACGCGGTTTCGGGGCATCCGACGCTCGAGCGGTTTGCCCGGCCGGCACGATTCGGTTCGCCCCTGCTGAGTCGTTACCGACCGGGACAGGGTTACGGTACGCACGTGGACGATGCCCTGATGGGAAAGCCTGCGCTGCGCACGGACCTCGCCTGGACCCTGTTCCTGTCCGGGCCGGACGACTACGACGGCGGCGAGCTGGTGATCGAATCGCACGAAGGCGAGACGCCGGTGAAGTTGCCCGCGGGCGCCCTGGTGGTCTACGACTGCGGCGCGCTGCACCGGGTCGCGCCCGTCACCCGCGGCGAGCGGCTGGCCTGCGTGGGCTGGATCCAGAGCCGGGTGCGCGACGGCCGCCAGCGCGAGCTGCTGTTCACGCTGGACCAGACGCGCCGCAGCCTGCATGCGCGCGAGGGCGAGAGTCCGGAGTTCCTGCAGCTGAGCCAGGTGCACTCCCAGCTGCTGCGCATGTGGGCCGAAGCGGCCTGCTGACTCAGAACATGCCCGTTTCAAGACGGGCCGCGTCCGACATCATCGACTGGTTCCAGGGCGGGTCGAACACCAGCTCGACATCGGCTTCGGCGATCGTGGGCACGGCCTCGACCTTGGTGCGCACGTCCTCGACCAGGATGTCGCCCATGCCGCAGCCCGGCGCTGTAAGCGTCATGCGCACCGACACCATTCGCTCGCCCTCGGCGTTGCGGCCCAGTTCGCATTCATACACCAGGCCCAGCTCGACGATGTCCACCGGGATTTCCGGATCGAAGCAGGTGCGCAGCTGCGACCACACCAGCTTCTCCACCTCGTCGTCGCCCGCGCCCTCGGGCAGCACCAGGGGTGCGGGCCGGGCCTTGCCGATCGCGTCGGCGTCGTCGCCCGCGACCCGGAACAGGTTGCCGTCCACGAACAGCGTGAACGAGCCGCCGAGGGCCTGGGTGATGTAGCCGCTGGTGCCGGCGGGAAGCGTCACCGCCTCGCCCTGCGGCACCATGACCGCAGCGCAGTCACGCTCGAACTTCACCGGTTCGCTGGTGCGGGAATAGCTCACTCGGGTATCGCCTGAGGGGAAAGGCGGCTATTTTAGCCCGCCCCACCACCGGTAAACCGCCTTGACGCCAACGGACCGTTCCACCTCGCCGCTGGCCTGGGCCCTGCCGGTGTTCGCCCTCGCGGTCGGCGTGCTGGGCATGACCGCCCTCTGGCTGGCGGTGACCCTGTCCCTTCGCAGTCCCTGCGGCTGGCTGGCGCCGGTGGCCGCGCTGGACATGGTGCTGATGCTGCGGCTGGCCGCGGCCCCGGCCCACCCGCTGCGCGCCGTGCTGGCAGTGGCAGGCACGGCCCTGGCCATTGGCGCCAGCTATTTCATGTTCGCTGCCACCCAGATGGGGCGGCTGCTGGGGCTCACCCCGCTCGAATCGGCCGACCGCATTGGCTGGGTGCTGGCCGGCGACCTGGTCCGGTACGCCACGGACGCCTACGACGTGGCGTACGCGGTGCTGGCCCTGGTCCTGGCCGCGTGGCTGGCGCGCCCCGCGGCCGGGCGGGTCAGTGCCCGCCGTCCACCGACTTGAGTTCGGCCACCAGCTGGCTCACCGCGGACGCCGCATCGCCGTAAAGCATGCGCGTATTGTCGGCGTAGAACAGCGCATTCTCGATGCCCGCGAAGCCCGTGCCCTTGCCGCGCTTGATGACGATGGTGTTCCTGGAATTGACCACGTCCAGGATCGGCATGCCGAAGATCGGCGAGGACGGGTCGGTCTTGGCCACCGGGTTGACCACGTCGTTGGCGCCGATCACCAGGGACACGTCGGTGGTGGGGAACTCGGGGTTGATGTCGTCCATGTCGGCGATCAGGTCGTAGGGCACGCCGGCCTCGGCCAGCAGCACGTTCATGTGCCCGGGCATGCGGCCCGCCACCGGGTGGATCGCGAAGCGCACCTTCACGCCGCGCTTCATCAGCACCTGGGTCAGTTCCCAGACCTTGTGCTGGGCCTGGGCGACCGCCAGGCCGTAGCCCGGCACGATCACCACGCGCTCGGCGTAGGCCATCATCGCGGCCACGTCGCCGGCCTCGATGGGCTTTTGCGCGCCGGTGATCTCGGCCGCCTCGCCGGTCTGGCCGAAGCTGCCGAACAGCACGCTGGCGATCGAGCGATTCATGGCCTTGGCCATCAGCTGGGTCAGCATGGTGCCGGCCGCGCCGACCACCATGCCGGCGATGATCAGGGCCTCGTTCTGAAGCACGTAACCTTCGAAGGCCACGGCCAGGCCGGTCAGCGCGTTGTACAGCGAGATCACCACCGGCATGTCGGCGCCACCGATCGGCAGCGTCATCAGCACGCCCACCGCCAGCGCGGCGACGAAGAAGCCGATGATCACCGGCTGGTCCAGGCCGTACACCGTCAGCGCGCCCAGGCCCAGCGCCGCCAGGAACACCAGGGCGTTGAAGGCCTGCTGGCCCGGGAAGGTGAAGCGTTTGTCCATGCGGCCGTCGAGCTTGGCCCAGGCGATCACCGAGCCGGTGAGCGAAATCGAACCGATCAACGCGCCGACCACCGCGAGCACCAGCGCCGTCTGCGACGGCGCCGCGCCGGCGGCCGAGAACTTCAGCAGCTCCACCGCGCCGATCGCTGCGGCCGAGCCGCCGCCCAGGCCGTTGTACAGCGCCACCATCTGCGGCATGTCGGTCATGGCCACGCGCTTGCCCGAGACCCAGGCCACGGCGGTGCCCAGCACCACGGCCAGCGCGATCAGCGGCAGGTTGTGCAGGCCCGGCAGCAGGAAGGTGGCGAAGGTGGCCAGCAGCATGCCGGCGCCCGCCCACTGGATGCCGCTGCGCGCCGTGACCGGCGAGGCCATGCGCTTGATGCCCAGGATGAAGAGCAGCGCCGCGACGAAATAGCTGGCCTTGACCAGCACGGGCAGCCAGGCCGTCATGCCGCGCCCCCGGGCTTCTTGGAGGACTTGAACATCTCGAGCATGCGCTCGGTGACCACATAGCCGCCGGCCGCGTTGCCCGCGCCCATCAGCACCGCCAGGAAGCCGATCACCTTCTCGGTGGTGGTGTCGGCATGGCCCAGCACCACCATCGCGCCGATCATCACGATGCCGTGCACGAAGTTCGAACCGGACATCAGCGGCGTGTGCAGGATCACCGGCACCCGGCCGATGATTTCATAGCCGGTGAAGGCCGCCAGCACGAAGATGTAGAGCGCAACGAAGCCGTCCATGTCCCCTCCCCACGCGAATGCGCGAACGCCTGCATCATAACCGCTGGCTAAACGGCGGCTAGGGGCCCGTAAACCGGCCGGGGCGTCCCCCGTTCCCGGGATGGCAACCCCACCGAAGGAGACCGCCATGAAAGCCATCAAGCCGATCGCCCTGCTGCTTGCCGCGCTGACCCTCACGGCCGCCGGTGCCGCCTCCGCCGGCCACGGCGACCGCGTCGAGAACCGCCTGGACCGCCGCGGCGACCGCATCGAGCACCGCCTCGACCAGCGCGGGGACCGTATCGACCGCCGCCTGGACCGCCGCGCCGACATCGCCGCCGCGAACGGCCGCTACCACCGTGCCGCGCGACTGGACCTGCGCGGAGACCGCATCGACCGTCGCCTCGACCGCCGCGGTGAGCGCATCGACCATCGCCTGGACCGGCGCGGCGCGCGCTACGATCGTCGCCACTGAACCGTCAACCGGGCCTGCCCTGATGCGTTGTCCTTCGCCATGACCGGCCCCGTTCCCGCCCCGTGATGCCTTTCGACGCCGCCCCGGCCGCGCCGCCCGCCAGCCTGGACCAGTTCCTGGCCTCGGTGGAGCGGCGCGCGTTCCGAATGGCCGAGCTGGCGCTGGGCCACCGCGAGGACGCGCTGGACGCGGTGCAGGACGCGATGATCAAGCTGGTCGCGTATCGCGATCGGCCCGCGCAGGAATGGACGCCGCTGTTCTGGAGCATCCTGCGCACCCAGGTGACCGACCGGCACCGGCGCGGCAACGTGCGGCGCCGTTTCATGGCCGTTCTTGGCCGAAGCGAGGACCAGCGCGAGGATCCGCTGGAAATGCTGCCCGATCCTTCCGAGGACCCCGCCCGCCGGCATGCCGACGGCGAGGCCTGGGCGGCGCTGGGCAAGGCGCTGCGCAAGCTGCCCCGGCGCCAGCGCGAGGCCTACCTGCTGCGCGAGCTGCAGGGGCTCGATGTCGCGGAGACCGCGGCGGCCATGGGCTGTTCCGACGGTTCCGTGAAGACCCATCTTTCCAGGGCGATGGCGGCCCTGCGCATTCAACTGGAGGACTGGCAATGACCAGCCGCGACCCGAACCCTTCCCCCGGCCATGATCGTGTGCACGTACGCGCCAGGGCCCTGTTCGACCGCGCCAGCGACGGCGTGGACCAGGGCATGGCCTACCGCCTGCGTCGGGCTCGGCAGGAGGCGCTGCAGCCCCGATCCGCGCCGCGTCCCGGCCGCGGCCTGGTCCCGGTGGGGGCGTTTGCTGCCGCCGTGCTGGCGGTGGGTGTGTCGTGGTGGAGCCTGCAGCCGTCCGTGGCGCCGCCGGTCGATCCGGAGGCCGCCCAGCTGAGCAGCGAGATCGATGCGCTGCTGGTCGAGGAGGACGCCGATCTTTACGCCTGGCTGGCCGACGCTCCGGTGGCCGTCGCGAACCGGGGGCCCGGCCTGTGATGCGCGCGCTCCCGCTGCCGACCCTGTGCGCGGTGATCTGCCTGGCGGTGACGGGCACGGTGTCGCCGGGGGTCCACGCCGCGCCACCGCCGGCGGAAACCGCCGCCTCGCATCAGGCTGGCGATCCGGCGGCCGCACCCGACCGCATGCATCGCAGGAAGGAAGGCGACTGGTCGCGGCGCGATCGCGGTGAGCCGACGCCCGTGCCGGCCGGCGTGCAGGTGCCCACCTGGAGCCAGCTCACGCCGGCACAGCAATCCGGACTGGCGCCGCTGGAAAAGCAGTGGGACACGATGGCGGCCTCGCGCCGCGTGCGGGCGCTGGAGGGCCTGGAGCGGCGCGCACGCTGGGAGGCGATGACGCCCGAACAGCGTGAGCGACTGCGCGAGGGCGCACGCAACTTCCGCGACATGCCGCCTGAGCTGCGCGAGAAGATGCGCACGAGTATGCAGGCCATGCGCGCCCTGCCCGAGGCCGAGCGCAAGGCGCTGTTCGCGCTGTGGCGTTCGCTGGACCCCGAACAGCGGCGCACCTGGCTGGAGGCGGGCGGTCCCGGCATCTCGCCGCCTCCCGCATCGGTTACGCCGGCGCGCTGAGTGCGCGCCGCAGGGCTCAGGCCTTGCGTTCCCCGGCGTGCGCCAGGCAGGTCCTGGCGATCAGTTCGTCATTCCAGTCCAGCACCAGCTGGCCGTCCTTGAGCGACAGCGCCAGGAAGTTGAACACGTTGCGCGCGTACATCTCGCTGGCATGCATCGCGCCCTGGCTGGCCAGGTTGAGCGGGCCGGCGATGGTGACGCCGCCGCTGTCGATGGTTTCGCCCGGACGCGTGAGCTCGCAGTTGCCGCCGGTTTCCGCGGCCAGGTCCACGATCACGCTGCCCGGCTTCATGCCCGACACCATGGCAGCGGTGATGATCTTGGGTGCCGGACGCCCGGGCACGGCCGCCGTGGTGACGATGACGTCCACGGTCTTGAGGTGTTCGCCCAGGCGCTTCTGCTGCTCGGCCCGCTCCTCGGCGGTGAGTTCGCGCGCGTAGCCGCCCTCGCCCGCCGCGCTGACGCCGAGGTCGAGGAACTTGCCGCCCAGCGATTCGATCTGTTCGCGGGTTTCCGGACGCACGTCGAAGCCTTCCACCTGCGCTCCCAGCCGGCGCGCGGTGGCGATGGCCTGCAGGCCGGCCACGCCGGCGCCGACGATCAGCACCTTGGACGGCCGGATGGTGCCGGCCGCCGTCGTGAGCATCGGGAAATAGCGCGGCGCCAGCTGCGCGGCGATCAGCACGGCCTTGTAGCCGGCCATCCCGGCCTGCGAGGACAGCACGTCCATGGCCTGGGCGCGTGTGGTGCGGGGCAGGCGCTCGAGCGAGAAGCCGGAGACCCTCGCCGCCACCAGCGCGTCCACGCGACCGGCATCCGCATGCGGCGCCAGCAGGCCCACCAGCACGGCGCCGGGCTTGAGCCGCGCCAGGCGGTCGTTCGAGGGCGGCTGCACGCACACCAGCACATCGGCCTGGGCCAGGGCCGCATCGGCATCGTCCACCACGGTGGCGCCGACATAGGCTGCGTCGGGAAAGTGCGCCGGCACGCCGGCACCGCGCTCGATCACCAGGTTGGCGCCCAGCGCGGCCAGCTTCTTGGCGGTTTCCGGCGTCAGGGCCACGCGGCGTTCGCCCTGGGCCGACTCACGGACGAAGACGATGTTGACCGCCATTGATGCCACTCCCCTGTCGGAATGGCCTTGATGCTACCGGAAGCGCTGCCGAGACGGCAGGGGCGCCCGCGCGCGCGGCCGCCGGCTCAGCCCAGGTCGGTCTTGAGCTTGCCCATGACCCGGTGCAGCACCTGGTCGAACACGTTTTCCTGCTCGCGCACCAGCAGGTTGCCTTCCTGCTTCATGGCCGCCAGCTCTTCCACCGAGGCCACCAGCACGCGCACGCCGCGCCGGTTGACGAACATCAGTCGCGAGGAAATCGGGCTGACCCAGGACAGCTTCACCGGATGGTGCTTGCCGTCTTCGCCGGCGATGTGGATCCAGGTGCCGACCTTGAGCTGGCGCATCAGTTCGACGTCGTCGTCGCTGACCTTCAGCCCGTCGGTACCGCCGACCACTTCCAGGCGCGGCTTGAGGTCCGCCGCGGCGGCCGCGGCCCGGCGCTCGGGCATCGGGATGACGTTTTCCGGCGGCAGCGCCGGGGCCGGCGGCGGCGCCAGGCCCTGGGCCCGGTGCTCGAGGCTCTCGCCCAGCACGCGCATCAGGTCGTGAGCGGCTTCGCCGGTGATACCGGAGCTGGCCAGCACGGTCTCGATCGGTTCGCGCAGCGCCTGCAGCGCCGGCGCAACCGGCGCGGCCGGCTGGCCTTCGCGCGGCAGCAGGGCCAGCAGACGATCGGCCACCGACAGCGCCGACTGCCAGGACCCGCTTCCGGGGCCCTCGCGCAGCGCGATCATGGAAAGGTGGTGGGTCCAGCAGCGGCTGAGGAAATCGTCCATCGCCGGCGTGGGCTCCAGGCCCTGCGTGCGCTGGCCCAGCTCCTTGGACGCCAGTTCCCGGGCCTGCTCCAGGCGCTCCTGGCCGCGCTGGGCCTCCGCGGCGCGGCGCTCGGCCAGCTCGACGCGGCGGCGGTGCTGGTCCAGGAAGGACCGCAGCTCCTGCTCCAGCGTTTCGAAAATGGCAATGTCTTCGTTGAACTCGGCGATCAGGCGGTCAACCGTGTTCTCGGCCTTCTGCAGCAGCTCGCGCTCCTGCGGGCCTTCGCCACGGTTGCCTTCGCAGGCCTCGGCCAGCGAATTGAGCAGGCGCCGCGCCGGGTGGGTCTTGTAGAGGAAAAGGCGGCGGTCCATCACCGCGGCCTTCACGAACGGCACCACCAGGCGCGAGATCAGGGTGCGCGCGGACTGCTCGAAGTCGCGCTCGTCGAACATCACGTCGAACAGCATGCCGACCAGGTCGACCGCGTCCTCGTCGTCCTGGCTCATGCTGACCTTGTCGGGCGGCAGGCCGATGCGGCTGGCGTTGCGCAGCAGCTCGTTCTTCAACAGCACCGACAGCGAGGCCTCGGGGCGGTTGATCGCCTCGGTCACCGATTCGGGCACCGAGCCCTGCAGCAGCGACAGCACCGACATCATCTCCGGCGCGGCCATGGGCCGTTGCGGTCCGCCGCTGCGCACGGCATCGGCAGTCAGTCCGCTGGGCTGGTGCTCGGGCCGCCAGCTGTGCAGCATCTGCAGCAGCGCGTCGAAAACCTGGCGGTCTTCCGGGCTGGCCCCCGCCGCGGCCTGCGCGGCCGAGGGGTAGTTGCCCGCACCGTAGTCGGACGCGGCACCGGCATAGCCATCGGGCGACATCGGCGGGGCGGCCATGTCGGGGCGCGGCGCCTGGCGCGGCTGCGGCTTGGGCGCGGCGGTCGGATTGAAACCCGCCGCCGAGAGCCGGCCATTGAGGTCCACCAGCAGGTCGCGCAGGTCGTGGATCAGCTCGCGCTCGTAGTACTTGAACAGCACCATGCGAACGTCGGCCGGCACGTCCACACCACGATGGGCGGCACGGATGGCGCCCGACAGGCTGTAGGCGCTGAGCGGATTGACCTCGGGATCCAGCGCGGCCACCCCGTACATGCGCGAGAGGCGCGCGGCCAGCTCGTCGATCATGGCGCCGTGGATGCGCATCACCGCTTCGGCAGTGAGGTTGGTGGCCAGGTGCTGCTCGAGCTCGCTTTCCTCGATCAGGCTCAGTTCCTGGCTGCCCTCGGCAGCCTGGCCCGGATCGGTCTTGAGGTTGCGGCCCAGGTTCTCGAAGCCCAGGTCGAGGTGTTCGCGGAAACCCCGCTCGATCGGCGCGCGCGAGGTGCGCAGGGCGCGCATGGCATGCAGGTAGGGCGAACCGTCCGGCACGCCGTCCTTCTTGGCCAGGTCGAACAGCCAGTCGTCCGCGCGGGCGAACACCCGGGCCAGCACGGCCTGCAGGTGCTCGGTGCTGCGCCGACGCATCACATTGACCAGGTCCCGGGTGGCGGGGGTCAGGAGCTGCGGCGGGGTCGGGAGGATCGATTCGGTCATGGGCCTCTGCACGTCCGGGGGGACTACGCGCTATGTGGTGAGTGTCCGTGAATGTGCCACACCGCGTCTGTGACTTCTCTCCCAGATTGCTCCGCGGGAAGTTGTCGAGGGGTGAATGCTAATCTTCCCGGATGGATACCTTGCCTGAACTGAACCGCCGCCGGTCAGTCCCTTCGCGCCTCCTGGGCGAGCCGGGGCCGGATGCCGAGCAGCTGCAAGCCATGCTCACGGCGTCAGTGCGCGTGCCCGACCACGGCAAGCTGGTGCCCTGGCGTTTCATCCGCATTCAGGGTCCGGCCCGCGCCGCGCTCGGCGAACTTCTCGCCGGGCGCTGTCGGGAGAGGGACCCTGCGGCGCCGGCCGCGGCCGTGGAGAAGGACCGCCTGCGCTTCTCGTTCGCGCCGGTGATCATCGCGGTGGTCGGCCACCTCACCCCCGGCCACAAGGTGCCCGAGCAGGAACAGCTGCTTTCGGGCGGTGCGGTCTGTTTCGCCCTGCTGCAGGCCGCGCAAGGCCTGGGCTTCGGCGCCCAGTGGCTGACCGGCTGGGCCGCGTACGACCCGGTGGTGACCGCACGCCTGGGCCTGGCCGCCAATGAAACCGTGCTGGGCTTCATCCACATCGGCACCCCCGCCGAGCTGGCCCCGGAGCGACAGCGGCCCGACCCCCGCACCCTGCTCACCGACTGGACGCCGTGACCGCTCCCGTCCACCTGGTCGACGCCAGCCTCTACGTCTTCCGCGCCTGGCACTCGATGCCGCCGGAATTCGAGGACCGCGAAGGCTGGCCGGTCAACGCCGTGCATGGCTTCACCCGCTTCCTGCTGGAGCTGCTGGAGCGGCACAAGCCCGCGCGCATCGCCATCGCCTTCGACGAGTCGCTGGACTCCAATTTCCGCAACGAGATCTACCCGGCCTACAAGGCCAACCGCGACGCCGCTCCCGAGGAGCTCAAGCGCCAGTTCCGGCACTGCCAGCGGGTGTGCCGCGCCCTGGGCCTGCCGGTGCTGGCCGACAGCCGCTTCGAGGCCGACGACCTGATCGGTGCGGCCCTGGGCCATGTCCGCCGCGCCGGCCACGCCGGCCTGATCATCTCGGCCGACAAGGACCTGTCCCAGCTGCTCGACCTGGACGACGAACAGTGGGACTACGCCCGCAACGAGCGCTGGCGCGCCGACGGCGTCAAGGCCCGCTACGGCGTGCATGCCCATCAGATCGCCGACTACCTGGGCCTGACCGGCGACGCCATCGACAACATCCCGGGCGTGCCCGGCATCGGCGCCAAGACCGCGGCCATCCTGCTGGCGCATTTCGGCAGCCTCGACGGGCTGCTCGAGCGCCTGGCCGAAGTGCCCTACCTGCGCATGCGCGGCAGCGCGCAGCACGCCGCGCGCCTGGGCGAACACCGCGAGATCGCGCTGCTGTCGCGCCGGCTGGCCACCATCGACGTCAACGCTCCTCTGCCCGCCGACTTCGGCACCGCCGAGCGCCGTGCTTCCGACGTCGCCGGCCTGGAGGCGCTGTGCGAAGACCTGCGCTTCGGCCCGATGACCCGCCGCCGCCTTTTTTCCGCCTGACCGCCCGGATGCCCGCATGACCGACGACGCCCACACCCTGTACGAAGGCAAGTACCTGCGCCTGGTCAAGCGCGGCACCTGGGAATACGCCGAGCGCACCAATGCCGGCAGCGCGGTGATCGTGATCGCGGTGACGCCCGAGGACAAGCTGGTCTTCGTCGAGCAGTTCCGGGTGCCGATGGACGCCAACACCATCGAGATGCCGGCCGGCCTGGTGGGCGACATCGACGCCAGCGACACGCTGGAAGAGGCCGCGCGCCGCGAGCTGCTGGAAGAAACCGGCTGGCTGGCCGCAGAGGTCAAGGTGCTGATGATCGGACCCACCAGCTCGGGCCTGAGCAACGAGCGGATCGCCTTCGTGCGGGCGCGCGGCCTGACCCGGGTGCATGCCGGCGGCGGCGACGAGAGCGAGGACATCACCGTGCACGAGGTGCCGGTGGCGGACGCGCCGCGCTGGCTGGCAGCGAAGATGGACGCCGGCTATTCGATGGATCCCAAGCTGTGGGCCGGCCTTTGGCTGCTGGACCGCGATCCGGACGGCCGCCCCGCCTGAGCCACGGCCACCGCGACAGGCCGTCGCGGCGGCTCGCCGGTTACCGGAACGAATCGGTGGCGCGCACCAGGATGTCGGTCAGTTGCTCTTCGAAGGCCGAGTGTCCCGACAGCGGCGCGATCTCGAGCTTCGACTCCGGCCAGGCCTTGTGCAGGTCCCAGGCGTTGCGCACCGGGCACACCACGTCGTAGCGACCGTGCGCGATCACGCCCGGGATGCCCTTGAGCCGGTGCGCGTCGCGCAGCAGCTGGTCGTCGACATCGAAAAAGCCGCCGTTGACGAAATAATGGCATTCGATTCGCGCGAAGCTGAGCGCGAAGTGCGCGTCCTCGTGGCTGCGGATGAAGGCCTCGTCCTGGCGCAGGAAGCTGGTGCTGGCCTCCCACACCGACCAGGCCCGGGCCGCAGCCAGGCGTGTGGCTTCGTCGGGCGAGGTGAGGCGGCGGTGGTAGGCGCTCATCAGGTCGTGCCGTTCCACCGGCGGGATCGGCTCCAGGTATTTTTCCCAGGCATCGGGGAACAGGTTCGAGCAGCCTTCCTGGTAGAACCACTCCAGCTCCCAGCGCCGCAGCATGAAGATGCCGCGCAGCACCAGCTCGGTGACCTGGCCCGGGTGCGCCTGCGCGTAGGCCAGGGCCAGGGTCGAGCCCCAGCTGCCGCCGAACACCTGCCAGCGGGAGACGCCGAGATGGCGGCGCAGTTTTTCGATGTCGGCCACCAGGTCCCAGGTGGTGTTGTCCTGGAGGTCGGCGTGCGGGGTCGAGCGACCGCTGCCGCGCTGGTCGAACAGCACGATGCGGTAGCGCGCGGGATCATGGAAGCGGCGCATGCGCGCGCCGCAGCCGGCGCCGGGGCCGCCGTGCAGCAGCACCACGGGCTTGCCCTCGGGGTTGCCGCACTGTTCGTAATAAAGCCGATGGCGCGCGTCGGCCTGCAGGAAACCACTGTCGTAGGGCTCGAGCTCCGGGTACAGGCCGCGCATGGCATCTCTCGGTGTCAGGGTCTGGCCCCGATTCTATCCCGACCGCCCGCACGCGCCGGACTTGAACTGTCATGCGCAAGGCGTATGCTCAGACGAGATGGGCACGCCACCAACGCATCTGAGTCTGGTGGGCACCGGGATGCAGCGCCCCCCGGTCGGCCCCGCTTCCCCGCGCGAAACCGCGATGCCCCGCGTTCTCTCCCTGGATGCCCATGGCCGCATCCTCGACTGGATGCACTGGCAGGATGCCGTCTGCCTGTACGTGCGTGGCGCGGTCGCCTGGACCCTGGGCGAGCCCTGCCTCACCGTGCACGGCGGCACCAACCGCATCAGCGGCCAGCAGAGCCTGATCGACCTGCATCCCATCGTCGCGGCGCGCAGCCATGCACGGCTGCAGGGTTTGTCGCCCTCGCCCGCGCTCACCAATACCGCGCTGTTCGCCCGCGACGCCAACCTTTGCCTCTACTGTGGCAACGAGTTCGGCCGGCACTCGCTGACCCGCGACCACGTCATCCCGGTCTCGCGCGGCGGTCGCGACGTCTGGGAGAACGTGGTCTGCGCGTGCTACCACTGCAATTCCCGCAAGGGCGGCCGGACCCCGCAACAGGCCGGCATGCCGCTACTGGCGGTTCCCTACCGGCCCAGCTGGGTCGAACACCTGATCCTCTCCAATCGCCACATCCTGGCCGACCAGATGGCCTTCCTGAAAAACCACCTGCCCAAGCGGCCGGGGCGCCCGTCCTGAGCCCATTTGACGGGACCCGGGCCGGCGGCCGACACTGCCGGCCTTCACGTCGCCCCGGGCGGCGTGATCAGGGGGAAGGAACGTAATGACGACTCAGAGCATCTGTTTTGCCGGCCTGTCCCGCGAGGAAGAGGCCGAAGTGGTGTCCCGTTTCAAACAGGCCAACGCCCGCGTGGGCAACCGCTGGCTGGTGGCCCCCGAAAAGGACGCCGCCGTGGTGGTGATCGACATGGACTCGATGTACGGCCAGATGAGCCTGATGAAGGCCCTGGGCACCGGCAAGGTGCTGGTGGCGCTGACCTCCGGCGGCCGGGCCGAGACCGACCACGTGCTGCAGCGGCCGGTGACGGTCGACGCCCTGGTCGACCTGTTCGGGAAGATCGACGCAGATTCGGCCGCCAGCGCGCAGCCTTCGCCGCCGGTGGAAGCTCCCGCCACAGTGCCGGCCTCGTCGCGGATCACCGCCGAAATTCCGGCGGTCCCGGCCAAGGCCGCCGTGCCCGCCCCTTCCCCGGTGGCTGCGCCCGCAGCGGCGCCTGCTCCCGTCCCGGCGCCTGCGCCTGTGCCAACGCCCGCCCCGGCGCCCGTTGCCGCCGCACCCGAGCCCGCCCCCGCCCCGGCCAAACCCGCGGAACCGCGCCTGGCCGACTACCTGCGGCCGGGCGCACTCACTGGTCCGGTCCGGCTGCAGCAGGCCGGCGCCCCCGACCTGGTGCTCGATCCTACGACCCAGACCTATCTGGGCGCCTCGGCCCTGAAGCCATTGCTGCCCTACTGCGCCGCGGTGCTCAAGGACGACGACCTGCAGCCGGTCGCCGCGGCCGACCTGCCCGGCCTGGCCACCCAGCTCGGCGGCAGCCAGCCCTGGTCGCGCCTGGCCTGGCTGTGCGCGCTGACCGGTGGCAACGGGGCCCTCGCCCCGGGCTTCAGCCCCAACGAAAAGTACAAGCTGCTCAAGTGGCCGCAGACGGAGCGCGAGTTCCCGAAACACTTCCGTATCGCCACCATCATGATGAAGGGACCGGCCAACCTCTCCGATATCGCCGAGCAGAGCAGCTCGACCCTGGCCGAGGTGATCGATTTCGTGAATGCCTGCCTGGCCACCGGCGTGGCCGAGCCCGACGTGCCGCCGCCGGCGGTGCCGGACCAGGGCAAAAGCGGCGGCCTGCTGGGTCGCTTCCGGCGCTGATACACGCGCGGCCACCGGCCGCGCGTCAGGGTCATGCGGCGTCTTCGCGGCGCACGCGCATCGCGGCCTGGTCCGACCAGGTCGCCCGCCTGAATGGAAACCCTGTCCCGCCTTGCCCCGGGACAGCCAGTGCCGGACAATTTCGGCCTGACCCCTGCCTTTCGAGCCTTGATGGACTCCCAGCGCTACCCGCGCCTTTCCCGCATTGCCGTTCCCGCCGACCTGCGCCAGTTCCCGGAATCCGAGCTGCCCGCCATCGCGGATGAACTGCGTGCCTATCTGATCGACACGGTCAGCCAGTCCGGCGGTCATTTCGGCGCGGGCCTGGGCGTCATCGAGCTTACTGTCGCCCTGCACTACCTGTTCGAGACGCCGGTGGACCGCCTGGTCTGGGACGTGGGCCACCAGTGCTACCCGCACAAGATCCTGACCGGCCGCCGGGACAGCATCCACACGGTCAAGCAGAAGGACGGCGTGGCGCCCTTCCCCAAGCGCGACGAGAGCGAATACGACACCTTCGGCGTCGGCCACAGCTCCACCTCGATCTCGGCGGCGATGGGCATGGCCATCGCGCTGCAGGCCCAGGGCGACCCGCGCAAGGTGGTGGCCGTGATCGGCGACGGCGCGATGACCGCCGGCATGGCCTTCGAGGCGCTCAACCACGGCGGCGGCATGGACCCCGAGCCCAACCTGCTGGTGGTGCTCAACGACAACCGCATGTCCATCTCCGAGAACGTCGGCGGCCTGACGCGCATGCTTGGCCGGCTGTCGGGCAGCCGCACGCTCAATGCGCTTCGCGAGGGCGGCAAGAAGCTGTTCGGCGACAAGCGGCGCCCGGCCGCGCGCTTCATGCGGCGCTGGGAAGAACACTGGAAGGGCATGTTCGTGCCCTCCACCCTGTTCGAGGAAATGGGCTTCCACTACACCGGCCCGATCGACGGTCACGACGTGCCGGCCCTGCTGTCCACGCTCAAGACACTGCAGGGCCTGAAGGGTCCGCAGCTGCTGCACATCATCACGACCAAGGGCAAGGGCTACGAACTGGCCGAAGGCGACCAGATCGAGTACCACGCCGTCGGCCCCTTCGACCCCAGCATCGGCATCGTCAAGAAGCCCGGCCCGGCCAAGCTCACGTACACGCAGGTGTTCGGCGACTGGCTGTGCGACATGGCGGCCGCCGACGACAAGCTGATGGGCATCACCCCGGCGATGCGCGAGGGTTCGGGCCTGGTCCGCTTCAGCAAGGAATATCCGGCGCGCTACTTCGACGTCGCCATCGCCGAGCAGCATGCGGTGACGCTGGCGGCCGGCATGGCCTGCGAGGGCGCCAAACCCGTGGTCGCGATCTACTCCACCTTCCTCCAGCGCGGCTATGACCAGCTGGTGCATGACGTGGCGCTGCAGGACCTGGACGTGCTGTTCGCGATCGACCGCGGCGGCGTCGTGGGCCCCGATGGTGCCACCCACGCGGGCAGCTTCGACCTCAGCTTCCTGCGCTGCATCCCGAACATGGTGGTGATGGCCCCGGCCGACGAGAACGAGTGCCGACAGATGCTCAGCACCGGCTTCCGTCACAAGGGCCCGGCCGCGGTGCGCTACCCGCGTGGCACGGGTCCGGGCGTGCCGGTGCAGGCCGACCTGGACGTGCTGCCGATCGGCAAGGCCGAGCTGCGCCAGCGCGGCGGCGGCGTCGCGCTGCTGGCCTTCGGCGCCCTGGTGCCGGCCGCCGAAAAGGTCGGCCGCGAACTGGGGCTGACGGTGGTCAACATGCGCTACGTCAAGCCGCTGGACCGCACGCTGCTGCTGGAGCTGGCGCGCACGCATGAAGGCTTCGCCACGCTCGAGGACAATGCGGTGATGGGCGGGGCGGGCAGCGGCGTGTCCGAACTGCTGGCGTCCGAAGGCATCACCCTGCCGGTGCTGCACCTGGGCCTGCCGGACCGCTACCAGGAGCACGCCAGCCGCGAAGACCTGCTGGCCGAGGCCGGGCTGGACGCCGCGGGCATCCGCGCCGCGGTGCTGGCGCGCTGGCCCCAGCTGGGTCCGGGCCAATCGCGGGCGGTACTCGGCGCCTGATGCGCGCCGCGCTCGCGCGCGGCGACGCTTTGTTAGAGTGGGCGCGCCGTCGACCCGGAGCCTGCCATGCGACTTCCCCCGCTCGCCGCCCTGCTCGTCCTGACGCTTGTCCTTGCCGCCTGCGGCGGTGACGATCCCGCGCCCGCCCCGGCCGCCGGTCCGATGTCCGATGCGGCAGCGCCCCTAGCGTCCGCCGCCCCGCCTGCGGGCGAGACCGACACGGCGGACGCCGGCACTGCCAGCCTTGGCGACCTCGCGGCCATGCCCGGCGGCGACGCCCTCGCGGGCGATCCCGGGGCCACCGGAGCCGAGGCCGTGGACGCGCAGAGCGCGCCCGATCCTGCCGACACCGCCAAGGCCAACATGGCCGAGATGATGGCGGCGATGGCCGACATGACGGCCGCCGGCAACGACGAAGCCAAGCGCAAGGCCGCGATGGCGCGCCTGGAGGCCGCCCAGCTCGCGATCCGCGATGCCCAGCTCAAGACCCGCTCCGACCAGCGCAATGCCGAGCTCGAAGCGAAGCTGCCCGAAGAATGGCGCGAGCAGAACAGCGTGGTGAAGGATGGCCCGGAAGCCGACCTGGTCGTGCGCGTGGGCGACATCGACAACATGGGATTCGGCTGGCCCGAAGGCTTCGATCCGTTCCGCGGCAAGTCAACGCCACGCCATGATTTCCCCTACCTGCCCGAGGACGATGATCCGCAGGCCACCGACCGCATCATGGTGGTGACCGGTCACGTCTACGGCGGCGCGGGCCGTCGCGATGGCTATACCGAAACCACCTCGCGCCCCGCCAACCTGCCGCAGCCGCTGGTGCTGGAGTACGCGCTGGACGGCATCGAGGTGAAGACGGTGGCGCTGCAGCTGTTCGTCGACGACTTCCAGTCGCGCAGCATGGGCAGCCGCTTCCGCGTCTGGCTCGACGACCGCGAGGCCACCGACCTGCCCGTCGTGCTCAATGCGCTCGACCAGACCGGCCCGATCGGCAAGCTGCTGACGCTGCAGCTGCTGCCCGAATACCTGGACCTGGTGCGCGATGGCCGCCTCGAGATCCGCGTGGACGATCCGGACAACACCGCCGGCGATGGCTTTGCCTTCGACTTCGCGCGCCTGCTCATCAACCCCAAGGGCTATCGCTATACCGGCACCGTGCGCGGCATCGCGGTGGACACCGAAGCCGGCCGTCCGCTCGCGGGCGTGCTGGTGTCGGCGGCGAACGTGCGCCAGGCGCTCACCGACGACAAGGGCGGCTTCGTGCTCGAGCAGGTGCCGGCCGGACTGGTGGTCACCACCGGCAGCAAGCCCGACTACAGCTCCGACAGCGAGGCGGCCGATCTGGAGGATGGTCAGGTGGTGGACGTGGTGCTGGAGCTCGCACCGATCCGGAAGGACAGCGACTCGCTGGCGCAGCAGCTCGAGCGCGAAGGCAAGGTGGACCTGTACGGCATCTACTTCGACACCGCCAAGGCCAGCCTCAAGCCCGAGTCCGAGGCCACGCTGCAGCAGGTGCTGGGCGTGCTGACCGAAGACGCCGCCCTGAAGCTGGTGATCGCCGGGCACACCGACAGCGAGGGCGGCGACGCCTACAACCAGTCGCTGTCGGAACAGCGCGCGGCCTCCGTGGTGGCCTGGCTCACCGGCAAGGGCATCGATGCGCAGCGCCTGCGCGCAGAAGGCCTCGGCGAAGCGCGGCCCGTGGCCGACAACGCGACCGAGGCCGGGCGCGCGCTCAATCGCCGCGTTGAACTTCGGGTAGCGGACTGACGACGCGGTTCGCCGTCGCGTCGGACCTCAGGCCGGCGCACGCCGGCCGAGCGTGACGCGGTCGCGCTGCTCGAGATCGCGCTCGGTCGCCACCGAATCCAGCCCCGCCGCCGTGAACAGCGTGCGCACCGCCGCGCCCTGCTCGTAGCCATGCTCCACCAGCAGCCAGCCACCCGGCGACAGGTGGGCGATGGCGTCGCGCGCGATCACGCGGATCGCATCCAGGCCGTCGCTGCCCGAGGCCAGGGCGGCGATCGGCTCGAAGCGCAGGTCGCCCTGGCGCAGGTGCGGGTCGCCGTCGGCGATGTAAGGCGGATTGCTGACCAGCAGATCGAAAACGTCGCCGGCGACGGCGGCATACCAGTCGCTGAGCAGCAGGCGCACCGGCAGGCCCGCCTCGGCGGCATTGGCACGCGCGACCTCGAGCGCGCCGGGACTGGCATCCAGCGCGGTGACGTCGGCCAAGGGCCGCTCGCTGGCGATGGCCAGCGCGATCGCACCGGTGCCGGTGCCCAGGTCGAGCACGCGCATCGGCCGGTTGTTCGGCATGCGGTCCAGCGCCAGCTCCACCAGCAGCTCGGTCTCCGGCCGCGGGATCAGCGTGTCGCGGGTCACCGCCAGGTCCAGCGACCAGAAGCCGCGGTGGCCGGTGATCTGCGCCACCGGCTCGCCCTCGTGGCGTCGCCTCAGCAGGGCTTCGAAGGCGCGCTGTTCGCTTTCGTCCAGCACGTCGCCGGCGTGGGCGTAGAACCAGCTGCGGGGCTTGTCCAGCGCATGGGACAGCAGAAGCTCGGCTTCCAGCCGCGCCTCGTCGCCGGACAGCCGCGACGAGGCGTCACGCAGCGCCTGGGCCAGCGTGGTCACTGCCAGTGCGTGACCAGGTACCAGCCCTGCACCATGCAGGCCAGCACGAAGCCGCCCAGGAAAAACAGGTAGGACAGCCGCAGGTAGCGGTACTTGTGGTGCGCCAGGTACCAGCCCAGCGCATAGGTGTCGCGCGCCATGGTCTCGTAAACCGAGCCGTCGGACTTGAGCGCGCCGGCGATCTCGGACAGGAAGCGTTCGCGCGAGAGCTCGGCGAAATGGCCGAAGAACATCAGGTTGAACTGCGAGGGCAGACTGCCGTCCTGCAGCTTCAGCGGCCGGTACTTGGGCAGCACCGCCAGCACCGCCAGCAGCAGCGCCATCATCGTGAAGCCCGCCAACGTCAGCGAAGCCGTGCGCAGCACGGGGTCGTTGAGCCGGCCCAGCACCAGGGTCAGCACGATCGAAGACATGGTGATGATGATGTTGGCCTTGGTGTCGGCCATGGTGGACAGCTGCACGTGGTGCTGCTGCATGGTGCGCAGCAGGCAGTCGCTGGTGTTGCGTTCGGGGATGGCCGCGAACAGGCGCTCGGTGTCGCTGGCGACGGCGGGCTCGGGGGGGCTCATGACGCGCTCCTGACGTTCAGGCCCGCATGATAGTCCTTCCGCCACCCGCCCCGGACACTGGATGCCCCTGCCGAAACTGCGCGCCGCCGTCGCCGCCCTCGTTGCCCTGCTGCTGGCGGGCTGCGGTCAGGCCTACTACCGGGCGATCAACCTGGGCGTGGACGACAGCCGGATCGGCTCGCAGGTGTATGCCCCGGCGCAGGGGCTGTCGCTGGACATCCATCGCCCCGCGGACGGTGCCGGGCCGGCCCCGGTGGTGGTGTTCCTTCACGGCGGCAGCTGGCGCAACGGCGACCGCCAGGGCTATCGCTTCGTCGGCCAGCGGCTGGCCGCGGGCGGGGCGCTGGTGCTGGTCCCGGACTACCGCAAGGCGCCGGCACATGCCTTTCCGGACTTCATGCATGACACCGCGCGGGCGCTGGCCTGGGCGCGCACGCATGCGGCCGAGCTGGGCGGCGACCCCGACCGCATCTACGTGATGGGCCACTCGGCCGGCGCACACATCGCCGCGCTGGTGGCCACGGATGCACGCTACCTGGCCGGCGTGGACATGAAGCCGCGCGACCTGGCCGGCGTGATCGCGCTGGCGGGTCCGTTCGATTTCCTTCCGATCACCGACCCGGCGCTGCGCGAAGTGTTCGGCGACGAGGCCGACTGGCCGGCCTCGCAGCCGGTGAACTTCGTGGACGGGGACGAGCCGCCCTTCCTGCTGCTGCACGGCACCGACGACGGCACCGTGTGGCCGGTCAACAGCCAGCGCCTCGGCCGGAGGCTGGTTGCGCAAGGCGTGTCGGCCACGTATGTGCCGGTACCGGACAAGGGCCACATCGGCCTGCTGCTGGAACTGCGCGGCGAGAAGGCCAGCCCTACCCTGCGGGAAGTGCTGGCCTGGCTGGACCTGCCGGCCGAACCCTCAGGCCTCGGCCGGGGCGACCTCGGCGGCTGAGACCGTGCGGATCAGGTGGTCGAAGGCGCCCAGCGCCGCGGTCGAACCCGCGCCCATCGCGATCACGATCTGCTTGTAGGGCACCGTGGTGGCGTCGCCGGCGGCGAACACGCCCGGCACCGAGGTCTGGCCGCGGTCGTCGATGACGATCTCGCCGCGGGCCGACAGCGCCACCGTGCCCTTGAGCCATTCGGTATTGGGCAGCAGGCCGATCTGCACGAAGATGCCTTCCAGCTCCAGCCGCACGTCCTGGCCGCCGACGCGGTCGCGGTAGACCAGGCCGGTGACCTTCTTGCCGTCGCCCAGCACCTCGGTGCTCTGGCCGTTGAGCACCACGCTGACATTGGGCAGGCTGCGCAGCTTGCGCTGCAGCACCTCGTCGGCGCGCAGGCGCGCGTCGAACTCGACCAGCGTCACATGGCTGACCAGGCCGGCCAGGTCGATGGCCGCCTCGACGCCGGAATTGCCGCCGCCGATCACCGCCACGCGCTTGCCCTTGAACAGCGGGCCGTCGCAATGCGGGCAGTAGGCCACGCCCTTGTTGCGGTATTCGTGTTCGCCCGGCACGTTCATCTGGCGCCAGCGGGCGCCGGTGGACAGCACCACGGTGCGCGAGCGCAGGGTGGCGCCGTTGGCCAGCTGCAGCTCGACCAGGCCGCCCTCGACCGTAGCCGGCACCAGCTTCTCGACGCGCTGCAGGTTCATCACGTCCACCTCGTATTCGCGCACGTGCTGCTCCATCGCGGCCACCAGCTTCGGGCCCTCGGTGTGCGGCACCGAGATGAAATTCTCGATGCCCATCGTGTCCAGCACCTGGCCACCGAAACGTTCGGCCACCACGCCGGTGCGGATGCCCTTGCGCGCGGCGTACACCGCCGCCGCGGCTCCGGCCGGGCCACCGCCCACCACCAGCACGTCGAAGGGCGCGCGCGCGGCGATCTTCTCCGCCTCGCGCTGCTCCAGGCCGACGTCGAGCTTGGCGACGATCTGCTCCAGGCTCATGCGGCCCTGGTCGAACACCTTGCCGTTGAGAAACACGGTGGGCACGGCCATGATCTCGCGCGCTTCCACTTCGTCCTGGAACAGCGCGCCGTCGATGGCCACGTGGCGGATGCGCGGATTCAGCACGCTCATCAGGTTCAGGGCCTGCACCACGTCCGGGCAGTTCTGGCAGCTGAGCGAGAAATAGCTTTCGAACAGGTAATCGCCCTCCAGCGCCTGCACCTGCTCGATCACTTCCTGCGTGGCCTTGGACGGATGGCCGCCCACCTGCAGCAGGGCCAGCACCAGCGAGGTGAATTCGTGGCCCATCGGCAGGCCGGCGAAGCGCACGCCGATGTCGCTGCCCACGCGCTGGATCGCGAAGGAGGGCTTGCGCGCGTCGTCGTCGCGGCGCAGCAGGCTGATCTTGTCCGACAGCGGGGCGATGTCTTCCAGCAGCGACCACAGTTCGAGGGACTTTTCGCCCTCGTCGAGCGAGGCGACCAGTTCGATCGGGTGCACCAGCTTTTCGAGGTAGGCCTGCAGCTGGGACTTGAGGGTGGCATCAAGCATGGCGAAGGCTCCGGAAAGAAAGGGGGGAAGACGCTTGATGCAGGGACCGGCGCCGGCGAGGCGACGGTCCCTGGGGCAAGGGTCCTGGGTCCGGCGGCCGCTGCGCAGAGGCAGGGGCCGCCGGCGACAGTCAGATCTTGCCGACCAGGTCGAGCGAAGGCGCCAGGGTCTTCTCGCCTTCCTTCCACTTGGCCGGGCAGACCTGGCCCGGATGCGCCGCCACGTACTGCGCGGCCTTGAGCTTGCGCAGGGTTTCCTTCATGTCGCGGGCGATGGCGTTGTCGTGCACCTCGGCGGTCTTGATGACGCCGTTGGGGTTGATCACGAAGGTGCCGCGCAGGGCGAGGCCTTCTTCCTCGATGTGCACGCCGAAGGCGCGGGTGAGCTGGTGGGTCGGGTCGCCGACCAGCGGGAACTTGGCCTTGCCCACCGCCGGCGAGGTCTCATGCCAGACCTTGTGCGAGAAATGGGTGTCGGTGGTGACGATGTAGACCTCGGCGCCCAGCTTCTGGAACTCGGCGTAGTTGTCGGCCGCGTCCTCGACCTCGGTCGGGCAGTTGAAGGTGAAGGCGGCCGGCATGAAGACCAGCACGGACCAGTGGCCCTTCAGCGTCTGGTCCGAGACCTCGACGAACTTGCCGGCGTGGAAGGCATTGGTCTTGAACGGCTTGATTTCGGTGTTGATCAGGGACATGGAGACTTCCTTGCTTGGGGAGGGGTGAATTGAACGATGGGCCATCTTAGGCCCTGCCTATCAATATGCCAAGACAATGAATACTATCTATGCAATAGGCAATGCCTATATATAAGGCTCGACAAAGCCATTCTCAAGGCGTATTGATTGCCGCAACTTGATAGACCGGATCCATGAGCCATGAACCTGCGTGATCTCCGCTATCTGGTCGCCCTGGCCGACGTGCTGCATTTCGGCCGCGCCGCGGAAGCCTGCCATGTGAGCCAGCCGACCCTGTCGACCCAGATCAAGAAGCTCGAGGACGAGCTGGGCGTGGCCCTGGTCGAACGCGCGCCCCGGCACGTGATGCTGACCCCCGCCGGGCAGGACATCGCGGCACGCGCGCGCCGCGTGCTGTCGGAAGTCGAGCAGATGCGCGAGACCGCGCGCCGCACCAGCGATCCGGAGGCTGGCACGGTACGCCTTGGCCTCTTCCCCACCCTGGGCCCCTACCTGCTGCCGCACGTAGTGCCGCGCATCCGCGCCCGCTTCCCGCGCCTGGAGCTGCTGCTGGTGGAGGAGAAGACCGAGGTGGTGCTGGCGATGCTGCGGGACGGCAAACTCGACGCCGCCGTGCTGGCCCTGCCCCTGCACGAGGACTGGCTGGAAACCGAATTCTTGTTCGAGGAACCCTTCCTGCTGGCGGTGCCCGAGGGCCACCCGCTGTCGCACCGCCACGACTTGCGCCTGGAAGAGCTCAGCGACCAGCACCTGCTGCTGCTCGAGGAAGGCCACTGTTTGCGCGACCAGGCGCTGGAGGTCTGCGCCCTGGCCGGCGCCGGCGAAAAGGACGGCTTCCGCGCCACCAGCCTGGAGACGCTGCGCCAGATGGTCGCGGCCGGCGTCGGCGTGACCCTGCTGCCGACCCTGGCGGTGAAACCCCCGGTCTCGCCCTCCGAGAACATCCGCCTGATCGCCTTCCGCGATCCGCCGCCCACCCGGCAGATGGCCATGGTGTGGCGGCGCAGTTCGGCCATGTCAGCCTTCCTGCGGCAGTTGGCCGCGGTACTGCGCGACCTGCCGCCAGGCCTGCTCGAGGCACCGGCCGAGGTGCACGGCAAACCCGCCCGGACCAGCCGCGCCAAGGCCTGAGTGCAGCAGCCGATCCCGCCTTCCCGGCGGACGGCAGCCTCCGTCCCGATGATCGGCAATCGGCGGTGGCCGGCACGGCCCTATGCTGGCCCGATCCCGCGCATCGCGGGCCCCGCACCGGATCTCGCCATGTCGCTGAAGGGTTCCCGCACCGAGCACAACCTCAAGGCCGCGTTCGCCAGCGAGGCCCAGGCCAACCGCCGCTACCTTTACTTCGCGCAGCGCGCCGATACCGAAGGCCAGAACGACATCGCTTCGGTGTTCCGCTCCACCGCCGAAGGCGAGACCGGCCACGCGCACGGGCACCTGGAGTACCTGGAGGCCTGCGCCGATCCCGTTACCGGCCTGCCCTGGGGCGATACGCCGGGCAACCTGCGCGCCGCCATCGCCGGCGAGCTGCACGATGCGATGGAGATGTATCCGGCGATGGCGCGCACCGCGCGCGAAGAAGGCTTCGACGAAATCGCCGACTGGTTCGAGACCCTGGCCGAGGCCGAGCGTTCGCATGCGCGCAGGTTCCAGCGCGCGCTGGATGGCCTTGCCTCCGGTCCCGCGGCCTGACCCGCGCCACGACGAGACCACCCATGCCGCGCTGGATATGGATCTTCCTTCTCGCCTGCATTGGCGCCTTGCTCTGGGCAGCCAATCGAAGCCCCGACTTGGTGGTGGCGCAATCCCTGTCCGGGCAAGGCCTGGTGAACTGCGTCCCCCAGGCGGCCGCGCGGGCGGGCGAAGCGCCGATGCAGAGCGACGTTCCCGACACGATGGGTCCGTTCCGGCACGGCGAATTCACCATCACGCCCCTGGCGGGCTTCGCACTGCAGGCGCGCGTGCTGGCGCGCGAGGATTATCGCTTCGATGCGGGCGCCGCCCTGTCGCCCACCGACCTGGCCCTGGGCTGGCAGCGCATGTCCGATCCGGCCGTGTACCGGCAGCTTTCCATCTCGCAGTCCGGCCGCTGGTACCACTACCGCTGGGGCAGCGAAGGGCCGCCGCTTGAACTGGGCGAGATCATCCGCTCCAGCGCCAACATGCACCTGATCCCGGCCAACGCCGGGGTTGCGCAGGCCATGTCGCGCGTGCGCCCCGACCAGACCGTGCAGCTGCAGGGCTGGCTTGTGGAGGCACGCCGCGAGGATGGCTGGCACTGGCGCAGCTCGCTGACCCGCGAGGACAGCGGCGACGGATCCTGCGAGCTGATCTACGTGTGCGCGATTTCCGCCAACTGAGTCAGTAGGCCAGCGTGGCGTGCAGCGGCGCCGGGCACGTCCACCGCGCGCGACCGCCGAGGGCGCGAAGCTCCACCAGTACCGCCGCGCCCACCAGTTCGGCGCCGGTGGCCTGCAGCAATTCCGCGGCCGCGACCAGGGTGCCGCCGGTGGCCAGCACATCATCCACCAGCAGCACGCGGCTGCCGGCGGCGAACGCATCGCGCTGCACCTGCAGGCGGTCGTGGCCGTACTCGAGCGCGTAGGCCACTTCGTGCAGCTGGCCCGGCAGCTTGCCGGGCTTGCGCAGCGGCACGAAACCCACGCCCAACTCGCGCGCCATCGCCGCCCCCAGGATGAAGCCGCGCGCCTCGATGCCGGCCACCGCCGTCAGGCCGAGCGTGCGCCAGGGATCGCTGAGCGCGTTGATGGCCGATGCAAACGCAGCTGGATCCGAAAGCACCGGCAGGATGTCCTTGAAGACGATGCCCGGCTTCGGGAAATCCGGCACGTCGCGGATCAGGTCGGCGAAGCCACCCATGTTCAGGCCTCGTCCGCGGCGACGCGTTCGGTTTCGGCCAGGGCCGAAGCCTCCCACTCGCGCATCGCCGGCAGGGAGAAGACCGCGTCCATGTAAGCCGAGGCAACATCGTCGGCGCGGACGCCGTAGCCGCGGAAGCGCACGCACACCGGCGCGTACATCGCATCCACGATGCCGAACCGGCCGCAAAGGAAGGGACCGTCGCCGCCGAAACGCGTGCGCAGCTCGCGCCACAGCGCCTGGATGCGATCGATGTCGCGCCCGGCGTCGGCGTCCCAGCGCCTGGCGTCGGGCTGGCGCCGCACGTTCATCGGCAGCTGGCCGCGCATTGCGGCGAAACCCGAATGCATTTCAGCCGCGGCCGAACGTGCGACGGCGCGCGCGTCTCTGGCGGCTGGCCAGCCGGCACCGTCAAGCCAACGCTCGTTCACGTATTCGCAGATGGCCAGCGAATCCCACACGGTCAGCTCGCCGTCGCGCAGCACCGGCACGCGCTGGGTGGGCGACCACTGCCCGACCCGGGCGTGGAACTCGGGGGTATCCAGCGGCAGCCTCACCTCGTCGAAGGCCACCCCGGCGTGGCGCATCAGCAGCCAGGGCCGCAGCGACCAGGACGAATAGTTCTTGTTGCCGATGACGAGCGTGGTGGCCATGGATGCCTCGCGGACGCCGCAGGTCGCGGCCCGGGCATCATGCCCGGCCACGGCGCTCAACTGAAGATCTGGTTGCCGCCGTTCTTGCTGGCGATCTGCGCCGCCTTCAGCGCGCGCTCCACCAGGGCTGCGGCATCGCGCTCGGCCGGTCCGGCCTGGGCCACGCCGATGCTCACCGTCAGGCTGGCGGCAATGCGGGCATCCACCGGCATGCGCGCCACCGCCGCGCGCAGGCGCTCGGCATAGTCGCGCGCCTCGATCAGGCGCTTGCCGTTGGCCACCAGCAGGAAGCCGTCGGGGCCGGAGCGGCCGATCAGGTCGCCATAGTCCACTTCCTCGCGCAGCAGCTCGGCCACGGGCCGCAGGCCGGCGGTGGCGCCGACTTCGCCACCGGTCTCGCGCAGTCCGGGCAACTGGTCCACCAGCACGTAGAGCAGGCTCATCGGTACCTGCTTCTGCCGCGAATGGTCGATGTGCCTGGCCAGCGCCGCGCGCAAGGGCTCGGCCCGAAGCACGCCGGTGGCGGCATCGGTATCGGCGGCACGCTGGGCGCTGACGACGTTGGCGGCCTCTTCACCGGCCACGATCGCCATCGCGGCGAACTCTGTGCACAGCGCCAGCTCGGCATCGCTGTAGGTCACGTCGGCGCTGCGCTCGACCAGCAGCGCTCCCCAGCCCGGACGGCCGACCGGCAGCGGAATGATCGCCAGCTGCACCTGGTCCAGCGGTCCCTGCGGCCCGTCGAAATCGATGCCGATCTGCTGTGGCGCCCGCAGGCGACTGAGGTTCTTGAGCAGGGTGGCACGCTGGGAAAGCAGCTCGCGATAGCGGTCTTCGGCATCGGGCGGTTCGACCTGCAGCAGGTCCTCGCCGTGGAAGTGCATGGCCACCACCGCGGCGGAACTCTGCGGCAGCACGCTCTTGAGGCCATCGAGCAGGCGGCGGAAGGCGATCCACTTCAGGTCGCCGTCGGCCGCGTTCTTCAGGCCCGACTGCAGGCTTTCCATCAGGCGCTCGCGCGCGGCGGCGATCTTCTCGGTGGCGCTGGGCTCGGGCTTTTCGGCCCGCTTGCGGATGGCCCACTGCTGCAGGCGCGCGCGGATCCAGGGCAAGGCCAGGTACAGCGTCACCGTGATCGCCAGCAGCAGCTGCCAGCCATAGAGGTTGTAAAGGCTGGCGGGCAATACCTGCAGGTCGGTGAGCACGCGCACCACCACGGCGGCCGCCGTGGCCAGCAGGGTCAGCAGCGGCGCCCAGCGATAGCTGCGCGAATCCACCAGCAGCATCAGCAGGCAGGCGACGCCGGCGATGCCGTAGCCCAGCCAGGCCAGGGCCTGCAGCAGCGCGGGCGGCGTGCTGGAGGCGAACAGTCCGAACACGGCCAGCAGCAGCAACGCCCAGCCCAGCGCACGCGCCCAAGGCACCATGCCCGGGGCCGACTTCGCCAGGCCGCTGTAGTAGCGCGTGGCCAGCACCAGCGGCCCCGCACCCAGCAGCAGCAGGGCCTGCGGCACGGTCGCGCCCAGGCCCGACAGCAGCGCCACCTCGGGCAGCGAATACACGTGGCCATTGAAGCCCAGGCAGGCCAGCCAGGAGCAAAGCGCGGCGGCGCCCACGGCCAGCGCGCCGGAGCGGTTGTCCTCGACGTAGCGGATCACCGACAGGGCCGCCACCAGCAGGAACAGCCCGTAGACCAGACGGAAGAAACCGCGCGCGCGGGCCTCGCCCCCGTCCGCGGATGCGGCGTCCCGCAGGCGCAGGTGGAAGCCTCCGCGCACCTTCCCTTCCAGCTCCAGGTAGAGCGTGGTGCGACCCTGAAGCTCCGGCGGCAGCTTGAGCTCGAAGGTGGCCGGCCAGGGCGTGGAGTCCTTGCCGGTGACGAAGAAGCTGGCGCGCGAGACCACGGCGCCCGGCGGCTGCACGCGCAGGCGGATGTGGTCCAAGGGCACGCGGACGATGCCGACGCGCCACCCGCCCGGAGGGGCCGGCGGAAGTTCGGTGCGCACCCGCACCCACAGCACCTGGCCCTCGCGGGCCTGGAACGGGAAGCCCGGCGTGAGCACCGGCGTGAAGCCGGGCTGGGCCCGGCCGGTCAGGATGTCGTCCAGGGTCGTGCCCTGCGGCGTTTCCATCACCGCCAGTTCGAAGGCCGGCTGGACCGCCAGCTCGGCGGCGCGCGCGGCCAGGGGCAGCATCAGGGCGAGCAGCAGCCCACCGACGACGCTTATTGCGGCCCGCATGATGTGCAAGCTGGTCACTCCCCAAGACAGCGCAACGCCCCCCGGCCGTCCGATTCTATACTCGCGCGGCGCCCGGCGTTCAGGCCCGGGGCCGCGGCGGGGGCCGGCAGCCGGTAAACTGGGCGACCCCTCCCCATCCCTGCGGACGCATGACCTCCTCGCCCAAGCCCGCCGACGCCACCGCGCCGGAAAAGAACGACTTCATCCGGCAGATCATCCGCGAGGACCTGGCCTCGGGTAAGCACGCGGCCGTGCGCACGCGCTTCCCGCCCGAACCCAATGGCTACCTGCACATCGGCCACGCCAAGTCGATCTGCCTGAACTTCGGCATCGGCCGAGAGTTCGGCGGCCCGGTCAACCTGCGTTTCGACGACACCAACCCGGCCCGGGAAGACCCCGAGTACGTCGAGGCCATCAAGGAAGACGTGCGCTGGCTGGGCTTCGAGTGGGCCGAGCTGCGCCATGCCTCGGACTACTTCGAGGTCTTCTACCGCAGCGCGCTGAAGCTGGTGCAGGACGGCAAGGCCTACGTCTGCGACCTGGACGCCGAGCAGGTGCGCGCCTACCGCGGCACGCTCACCGAGCCGGGCCGCAACTCGCCCTTCCGCGATCGCAGCGTGGCCGAGAACCTGGACCTGTTCACGCGCATGCGCGCCGGCGAGTTTCCCGACGGCGCCCGCACCCTGCGCGCAAAGATCGACATGGCCAGCGGAAACATCAACCTGCGCGACCCGGCCATCTACCGCATCAAGCACGTCGAGCACCAGAACACCGGCAACGCCTGGCCGATCTACCCGATGTACGACTACGCGCACTGCCTCAGCGACGCGCTGGAAGGCATCACGCATTCGCTGTGCACGCTGGAGTTCGAGGACCACCGGCCGCTGTACGACTGGTTCGTGGACCACGTGGACCTGCCGCGCAACCCGGACCTCTACCAGCCGCTGCTCGACGCCGGACTGGACGCCCCGGTCGCCAAGCCGCGCCAGATCGAGTTCTCGCGACTGAACATCAACTACACCGTGATGAGCAAGCGCAAGCTGCTGGCCCTGGTCGGCGAAGGCCTGGTGTCGGGCTGGGACGATCCGCGCATGCCCACGCTGCAGGGCCTGCGCCGCCGTGGCTGCCCGCCGGCGGCGCTGCGCCTGCTGGCCGACCGGGTCGGCATCAGCAAGCAGAATTCGCTGATCGACTTCTCGGTGCTGGAAGGCTGCATCCGCGAGACGCTGGACGCCGCCGCGCCGCGCCGCATGGGCGTGGTGGATCCGCTGAAGCTGGTGATCACCAACCTGGATGAAGGCCACGCCGAAACGATCCGCTTCTCCAACCACCCGAAGGATCCGTCCTTCGGCGAGCGCGAAGTCCCGTTCTCTCCGGTGCTGTGGATAGAGCGCGAGGATTTCATGGAAGTGCCGCCCAAGGGCTTCCACCGCCTGGTGCCGGGCGGCGAAGTGCGCCTGCGCGGCGTCGGCATCGTGCGCTGCACCGACGTGGTCAAGGAAGGCGATGCCGTGGTCGCGGTGCACTGCACGCTCGACCCGGACAGCCGCGCCGGCCTGCCTGGCGCCGACCGCAAGGTGAAGGGCACCATCCACTGGGTGGCCGCGGCCACCGCGGTACCGGCCGAGCTGCGCCTGTACGACCGCCTGTTCACCGTGCCCGATCCCGACCAGGACGAAGGCGGCAAGACCTATCGCGACTACATGAATCCCGACTCGGTGCGCGTGGTACGCGGCTACGTCGAGCCGTCGGCCGCCGCGCTGCAGCCCGAGCAGGCGCTGCAGTTCGAGCGCCTGGGCTTTTTCGTCGCCGACCGCCACGACCACCGCGCCGACCGTCCGGTGTTCAACCGCGCCGTGACCCTGCGCGACAACTGGGCCGGCAAGGCCGGTGGCTGACGTGATCTACGCGCAGCTGCACCTGACGCTGCCGGCCTGGATCCACGAGGACGTGGACGGCGACCGCCTGTATCCGGATGCCGAGAGCCGCATCGCGCTGGCCATCAGGCTGTCGCGACTGAACGTGGACCACCGCAGCGGCGGCCCGTTCGGCGCCGCCGTATTCACCGGCGCCGGCCGCCTGGTGGGCGTGGGCGTGAACCGCGTGGTGCCGCACAACTGCTCGGCGGCGCACGCCGAGGTGATGGCGCTGACCACCAGCCAGCAGCGCATGCAGAGTTTCCGCCTGAACCTGGGCGGCGAACGCATCACCCTGGCCACCTCGGCCCAGCCCTGCTCGATGTGCTACGGCGCCCTGATCTGGGCCGGCATCGACGAGCTGCTGATCGCAGCCACCGCCGACGACGTGCAGACCCTGGCCGGCTTCGACGAAGGCCCGCTGCCGGCCGACTGGGCCGGCGAGCTGCGCAAGCGAGGCATCGAAGTACACACCGACCTGATGCGCGACCACGCGCGCGACGTGCTGCGCGACTACGGAGAAAGTGGCCTTGTCTACTGATGGCCTGCTGGCCTACTGCCGCCCCGGCTTCGAGCCCGAGCTCGCCGCCGAACTGGGCGAGCGCGCGGCCATCGCCGGCTGCCCGGGCTATGCCCGCACGCAGCGCAATGCCGGCTACGTCGAGTTCCTCGGCGTGGAGGACGGCGCCGCGCTGTCGCGTGCCCTGCCCTGGTCCACGCTGATCTTCGCGCGCCAGAAGCTGCGGCTGCTGGCCGACGTGGCGGGCATGGACCCCAAGGACCGCATCACGCCGATCATGGAGGTGCTGGGCGGCCGCGGCCGCTACGGCGACCTGATGGTCGAGCACCCCGATTCGGACGAGGGCAAACAACTCGCCGCCCTCGCCCGCTCCTTCGGCAACGCGCTGCGCCCGGCGCTGCGCCAGCGCGGCCTGCTCACCGACAAGGACGATCCGCGGCTGCCGCGCCTGCACGTGATGATGCTCGCCGGCGACCATGCCCTGCTGGCCAGCGCCGACGCCAAGGACGCTTCGCCGTGGCCGCTGGGCGTGCCGCGGCTGCGTGCGCATGCCGATGCGCCCAGCCGCTCCGCGCTCAAGCTCGAAGAAGCGCTGATGACCCTGCTGACCGAAAAGGAGCGCGCCGAGTTCATCAAGCCCGGCATGTTCGCCGCCGACCTGGGCGCCGCGCCCGGCGGCTGGAGCTGGGTACTGGCGCGCATGCACGTGCGGGTGCTGGCGGTGGACAACGGGCCGATGGCGCAGACCGCGATGGACATGCCGATCATCGAACACATCCGCGCCGACGGCTTCCGCTGGCAGCCGCCCAAGCCGATGGACTGGCTGGTGTGCGACATGGTCGAGTCGCCGCGCAAGGTGGCCGACCGCATGGCCACCTGGTTCCGCGAGGGCTGGTGCAAGCACGCCATCTTCAACCTCAAGCTGCCGATGAAGAAGCGCTGGGACGAGACCCGCGACTGCCTGCAGCATTTCGTCGACCATGCCGGCCGGCCGCTGACGCTGCGCGCGAAGCAGCTCTACCACGACCGCGAAGAGATCACCGTGTATGCGGGCTGATCGTCGCCGCGCACTGGCCTGGATCGCGCTGGTGGTGTTCGCCTGCGCCGGCCCCGCTTGGGCACAGTCGGACGACTATTTCACCCGGGTGGACCTGGACGGTGATGGAAGGGTGTCGCTGCAGGAGTTCCTGGAGCGCATGAGCTTCGCGTTCCGGCAGATGGACACCAACCTCAACGACGTGCTCGAGCCCGGCGAGCAGCACATCCCCAACGCCAAGCCGCTCACGCTGGCCGAGCACCACGAGCGCTTCACCGCGCAGTTCCGCCGCCAGGACGGCAACGCCGACGGCTACCTGAGCCGCACCGAGCTTCTCGCCCCACCGCGCTGAGTTATCTGGCGCCGGACGGGCCGCGGAGGTGCAGGTCACTTTCTGCTCAGTGAGGCCTTTATTTCGCAGAAAGTGACCTGCACCTCCACGTCCCGCCTGGTCCGGATCATCCGGTTTGCTGTCAGGAAGGCCCGTAGCCGCGCGCTTCGATGCTTGCGCGTGTGCCATCCGGACCAAGTCGGACCATCTCTCCTGCTGATCACGCGGTGAAACAGTGCGGTCGACTTGGCGCCAGCGCGTCAACGCGTGCGTGTCCACCTGGACACGCAACCGGCTTGGTCGCGGGCTGGATGGACGCCAAGACCGAATCTCCTATCCGCCCGGCGGCGGGTGTGAGTTCGGGTCTAGCGCGAGGAGCGGCTCCCGTGTCTCACACGCCGCGCCGCAACCAGGAAAGTCCGTAATTAGTTCGCGTAGGACTCCAATCGTCTAACGCGTGCGTGAGCCGGAACAAAGGCCCGTCCGGCGGAGCTACGCGCGGCAGCGCGAGCTGGTTGCTTTACCGGCCAGATGCGCTTCTCGTGATCGCCAAGAACCCACCCCCGCCGCCGGGCGGACAGGTGTCTCGGTCTCGACGTCCATCCAGCTCGCGACCAAGGTATTCGCGTGTCCAGGTGGACACGCACGCGCTGACGCGATGGTGGCAGGTGTGCGGAATCGTTTAACCGCGGGATCCGCAGGAGAGATGATCCGCCTTAGTCCGGATCGCACACGCGCAAGCATCGAAGCGCGCGGCCACGGGCCTTCCTTTGAGTGCCCGCGATGGATGCACCGGCGGCGCCGTGGAAGCGAAGGTCACTTTCTGCGAAATAAAGGCCTTGCTGAGCAGAAAGTGACCTTCGCTTCCGCGGTGACGCCGGCGCCATAGCCCATCGGGAAACTAAATTTCCTCGACGGTCTGGTCGACAGCCAGCAGCGGCTGCACGTAGCCGACGATGGCGAAGACCGACATGGCCAGCATCAGCAGCAGGGTGAGCAGCACGCCGGCGAAGCGGCCGGGGCTTGCGCCGGAGCTGCGGCTCAGGCCCCAGGCGTGCAGCAGGCGGGAGACCACCAGCGTGATGCCGAAGCCGTGGATCACCGCATTGGGATAGCCGTTGAGCTCCATGCCGCCCAGCAGCAGCAGGGCCAGCGGCAGGTACTCCACCGCATTGGCATGTACCCGGATGCGCCGCTGCAGGTCGTGGTCACCGCCGTCGCCGATGCCGATGCGCCGGCGCAGGCGCACCGCGATCACGCGCCCGGAGAGATAGAGCACCAGCAGGGTGCAGAGCGCGGCATACAGGAGCGTGATCATCGATGTTTCCAGGCAAGGGCGGGACAGGCGGCATCATCGCCGCCCGCCGCAATGCCTGCAATGCCGGTCAGATCAGGCCGGGCTGCCAGGGGCCGGTGATGGCCACGGTGAAACCGGGCGCGTAGACATTGGCGAACAGCCACTTGCCGTCCGGCGAGAAACAGGCGCCGGCCCATTCCTCTTCGCGGAAGTCGCCGGCGAAGCCCAGCGCGCCATCCAGCCGCACGTTGTTGCGGCAGAACTCGAACAGGCCGCCCTGCGCGGTCATGCCGTAGAGGCGTTGCACCGGCTGCTCGGAGTCCTCGCAGATGACCAGGCCGCCACGCGGGCTGAGCACCACGTTGTCCGGGTAGTCCAGCACCAGCGGGTCGGGCGACTCGAACACCAGTTCCAGCATCTGCTCGCGCGGATGGTAGGCCCAGACCTGGCCGCAGGCGGCATCACCGCCGTTGGTGGCGGTGAAGTAGACGCGGCCGTCGCCGACGATGCAGCCCTCGAGCCTTGTGAAGCGCGAGCCGCCGCCGGCCAGGCCCTGCCGCACCAGTCCACGCGGCCCGCCTTCGCTGTCCACGCCGCGCTCGGGCTGCTCGATCTCGACCCATTCCACCTTGAAGCGCTCGCCCGTGCGGCGACCCGAGCGAAGGTCGGGCGCGCCCACCGCCTTGAGCATCTGCAGCCGCCCGCCGCGCACGGGCTCGCCCGGCACTTTCGGGATCATGCGGTAGAAGCCGGCCTCGGGCTCGACGTCCTCGGTGAGGTAGAAGATGCCCGTGGCCGGATCCACCGACACCGCCTCGTGCTTGAACTGACCCATGGCCAGCAGCGGCTCGGCGCGCGACAGGCCGTCGGCCGGCACTTCGAACACGAAGCCGTGGTCGTGCGACAGCTCGTGGGTGACGCTGGCCAGATCCACCGGCCCGGCGGCGCTGACGAACTCCTCGCAGCTCAGCCACGTGCCCCAGGGGGTGGTGCCGCCGGCGCAGTTGTTGACGGTACCGCCCAGCGAGGGCCGCGCGTCGAGGAAGCGACCCTGCCGCGCATCGAAGCGCAAGGTGGCGGTGCCGCCGCCGCAGCGCGGGTCATACGTGGCCGAGGCCGGCGCGAAGCTGCCCCAGCCCGCCTTGACCTCGTGGTTGCGGACCACGGTGAGGATGTCGCCGTCGGCGCGCACCACGCCCATGCCGTCGTGCGAATCGGGCGTGCGCTGGCCATCGGCCATCGGCTCGTTGGTCCATCCGAAGCTGACGTAGCTGAAGCCCTGCGGCAGCTTCAGCAGCGGCAGTCCGGTGTTGCCGTCGCGCACCACCGACAGCGGGCCGTAGCCGGGGTGCACGTGGTCGCGGCTGCCGGCCTGGGCCAGCAGGCGGCCGACCGGGCTCAGGCCCAGCGCCGCGGCGCCAAGGCCCAGGCCACCGGCCTTGAGCAGGCGGCGGCGGGAAGCAAGCAGGGATTCCTGGGACATGGCGGGTTCCGGTGCGGCGTGACCCCGTATTTCAACGCCGCCATGTCACAGGCATATGACGGCGGTCGCTCAGTCGGCGATCTCGATGGCGGTGGCCACGATGCGCAGCTCGCGCTCGGCCGGCGCCTTGGCGCCGTCGTCTTCGACCAGGTGGCGCGCATGTTCGGCGCTGATGGGCTCCTGCTCGAGCACGCCGTAGGCCACGGCGGCGCCCGTCGAATCCTTGGGCACTTCGAAGCCATGGTCCTTGGCCATCACGCGGGCGGTGGCGCCTTCGTGTTCCAGCACGACCCAGCAGCCCTTCTTCTGGCAGACCTCGGTGATGCGGCCGCTGAACTTGGCAGGTGCGCCGCCATGCGCGGCGGGGTCGCGCGCGGCCACGTCGATCGAAACGGGCTCGCCCTCGGGCATCGGTGCGCCGTAGTTGGCGGCGAAGGCGGACGGGGCCAGCAACAGCAGCGGCAGGATCAGCAGGGTGCGCATGGTGGTTTCCTCAGGCGGCCAGGGGTCGCGCCGACAATTCGGCGACTTCGTGGGTGGTACCGAACTTGCCCTTCGCATCCCGGGTCACCTGCGCCAGCGCGCAGTCCGGGTCGTGGGTGAAATAAAGATGCACGTTGCGCGCCAGCTTGTCTTCGAGGAAGGCGCGCTTCTCGTCGATGATCAGTTCCGGGTAGCGGTCGTAGCCCATCGTGATCGGCACGTGCACCCAGGGCCGGCCCGGGATCAGGTCGGCGCAGAACACCAGGCCGCCGTGCGGCTGGCCGTCGGCGCCGGCCGCGCCGGTGATCTCGGCCAGCATCAGGCCCGGCGTGTGGCCCTGGCTGTAGTGGAAGCGCACCGCGTCGCCCAGCGCGCGTGAATGTTCACCCTGCACCACTTCCAGCCGGCCGCTGGCCTGCAGCAGCGGCGCAAGCTCGGGGATGAAGCTGGCGCGGTCGCGAGCGTGCGGGTCGTTGGCGCGGGCCCAGTGTTCGGCGCCCACCACGTAGGTGGCGTTCGGGAACAGCAGCGACGGCGCCTCGCCTTCGCGCCAGGCCGACAGCAGGCCGCCGGCGTGGTCGAAGTGCAGGTGGCTGAGCACCACCACGTCCACGTCCTCGTGCGAGAAGCCGGCCTTCGCCAGCGAGTCGAGCAGCACGTGCCGATCCTCGACAACGCCGAAACGCTCGCGCATCTTCGGCTCGAAGAAGGCGCCGATGCCGGTCTCGAACAGCACGGTCTTGCCATTGAGCGGGCTGGCCAGTAGCGCACGGCAGGCCAGCGGAATGCGGTTCTCCTCGTCGGGCGCGATCCAGCGCGACCACATCGCGCGCGGCGCATTGCCGAACATCGCGCCGCCGTCGAGGCGCTGCGAGTTGCCCATGATTGACCAGAGTTTCATGCTGCCCTCCTTCGCGCGGTCAGCGGTAAATGGAAGCGGCGTCCGAAGACGAACCCTTGCCCACGCCCTTCCAGCGCGGGTCGGTGCCGGCCTCGACCTTGCCGGTGTCGCGGTGCCACATCACCACCTGCATGTTGCCCCAGCTGCGGTCGCCGATCTGCACGTCGTGGCCGCGCGCCTTGAGCTGGGCGGCTTCCTCGGCGGTGAAGGCCTCGGGCTCGGCCGACAGCTGGTCCGGCAGGTACTGGTGGTGGAAACGCGGCGCATCCGCAGCCGCCTGCGCGCCGCCGCCGTCCATCAGCTCGAACAGGCCCAGCAGCACCATGGTGACGATGCGGCTGCCGCCCGGCGTGCCCAGCACGGCCACGCGGTCCTTGCCGATCAGGAAGGTCGGCGTCATCGACGACAGCGGACGCTTGCCCGGCGCGATCGCGTTGGCGTCGTCACCGACCAGGCCGAAGGCATTGGGCACGCCCGGCTTCACCGAAAAATCGTCCATCTCGTTGTTGAGCAGGAAGCCCGTGCCCGGCACCACCAGCGAATTGCCGTAGGGCAGGTTCACCGTCTGGGTGACGGCGGCCAGGTTGCCCTCGGCGTCGATGATGGAGAAATGCGTGGTGTCGGGCCGCGAGGCGGCGGCGGTGACGCCGGGCAGCATGTCGCTGGGCGTGGCGCGCTCGGCGCTGATGCCCGCGCGCAGGCCCGCGGCGTAGTCGCGGCTGGTCAGCAGCGGTACCGGCACCTGCGCGAAGTCCGGGTCGCCCAGGTAGACGGCGCGGTCGCGGTAGGCGCGGCGCATCGCTTCCACCACCAGGTGGGTGCGCGGCACCTTGTCCATCTTCTCGTAGCCGTAGGGCTCGAGCACGTTGAGGATGGTGGCCAGGGCCACGCCGCCCGACGACGGCGGCGGCGCGGTGACGATCTCGAAGCCGCGGTGCTTGAAGCGCAACGGCGCACGTTCGACCACGCGGTATTCGGCCAGGTCGCTCTCGGTCCAGATGCCGCCGGCCTTGCGCACGCCAGCCACCAGACGACGCGCGTAGTCGCCGCGGTAGAAGCCGTCGGCGCCCTCGCGGGCGATGCGCTCCAGCGTGCGGGCGTAGTCCTCGTTGCGCATCAGCGTGCCCTGCGCCGGCACCTGGCCGTCGCGCAGGAACAGCGCGGCCGCCGCGGGCGTGGCGGCGATCGCGTCGCGGCGGAAGCCCAGCATCGCGGCGTTCTTGGGGCCGAACTTCCAGCCTTCGCGCGCCAGCCGGATCGCCGGGGCCAGCGACTCCGACAGCGGCAGCTTGCCGTAGCGCACCGCCAGGTGTTCCAGCGCCGCGGGCGTGCCAGGGATGCCGGCGGCCAGCGCGCCTTCGGTGGATTTCTTGCGGTCGGCATTGCCGGCTGCATCCAGGAACATGTCGCGGGCTGAAGCCAGCGGCGCGCGCTCGCGCGCATCCACGAACACATCGCGCCCGTCCTTGGCCACGTGCAGCAGCAGGAAGCCGCCGCCGCCCAGGCCCGAGCTCTCGGGCTCCACCAGGCCCAGCGTTGCGCTGACCGCCACCGCGGCGTCGAAGGCATTGCCGCCCTTGGCCAGGATTTCCAGCCCGGCGTCGGTGGCGTAGGCGTTGGCGCTGGCCACGCCGCCCTGGTGCGGCGGCGTCGCGGGCGCGCGCGGCGCCTCGGCGCCGACCAGTGGCGCGAACAGCAGCAGGGCAAGGCAAAGGATTCGGGTCACGCGGTGGGCTCCTGCTGCAGCTGCAGATACTTGGCGAGCAGCTGCTCGCGGGATTCGGGCCGGGTGGCGTCCAGGTCGATGCACTCGACCGGGCAGACGACCACGCATTGCGGCTCGTCGAAGTGGCCCACGCACTCGGTGCAGCGGCGCGGGTCGATCACGTAGATGGTCTCGCCCTGGCTGATGGCGTCGTTGGGACAGGCCGGGGCGCAGACGTCGCAGTTGATGCAGAGCTGGTTGATCAGCAGGGACATGGCAAGGCGCCGCGTCCCGGCGCAGGGCCGGGACGCGCGCCGCGACTCACTTGGCTTCGACGAAGATGTACTTGCCGCCGGCGGCTTCCACCGCCGCCTTGACGCGATCGCTGTCGGCCGGCTTGCCGATGAACAGCACCTGCGAACCCTTGAGCGCATTCGGATCCGGGTTTGCGAAGGCGGCGACGATCAGGTCGGCCATCTTGGCGCTGTCCGGCGAACCGAAGGCCAGCAGGTTGCCCGGCAGCACGGTGCGCTGCACGACGGCGGTGACGTTTTCGAGCTGGCGGTCGTACTGGGTCTTGCCGTCCTGGTCGCCTTCGGCCGGCTCGGCGCTGTTCATCGGCAGGTAGTACGGGAAGATGCGGTCGGTGACGCCGGCCTGGTTGGCGTTGACCACCTGGCCCAGGTAGGCCTTCCACGCGGCGTCGTCACTGTCGGTCGGCGCGACCAGGGCGGCCGGCGGCGGCGGCGCGGCCTCTTCCTTCTGGCAGCCGGCGAGCACGGTGAGCGAGAGCAGCAGGGCAATCGGAGCAAAAACGCGGTTCATGGCGATACCTCTTATGTGAGTGGGTCTCAGGAACGCTTCCATCGGGTGGACAGGGCCTGCGCGACGGCCGGGTGCACGAACCCGGACACATCACCGCCGAGCCGGGCAACCTCGCGCACCAGGCTGGAAGAAATGAAACTGTGCTGTTCGGCCGGCGTCAGGAACAGGGTCTCGACGTCCGGGATCAGGTGCCGGTTCATGCTGGCCAGCTGGAATTCGTATTCGAAGTCCGACACCGCGCGCAGGCCGCGCAGCAGCACGCCGGCGCCGATCTCGTGGACGAAATGGGCCAGCAGGGAATTGAAGCCGCGCACCTCGACGTTGCCGTAGCCGGCCAGGGCCGTGCGGGCCAGGCCCACGCGCTCGTCCAGGGGCAGGGCCGGGCCCTTGCCGGGGCTTTCGGCCACGCCGACGATCACCTTTTCGAACAGGGTCGACGCCCGGGCCACCAGATCGATATGGCCATTGGTGATCGGGTCGAAGGTGCCGGGGTACAGCGCGACACGGTTTCGGGCCAGGCTCATGCCGAAGGTTTGCCCTGCGGATTGGGTTCGCCCATCACTATAGCAGCCGATTCCGGGACCTGGCTGGGGGGCGCACGGAACAGGGCGTAGCGCAGCTCGCGGGTCTGGGCCTGGCGATGGGGCAGCCAGTGCGCGGGCAGCGTTGGCGTCGCATTGACCGGCGTTTCGACGTAGATCAGCGCGCCGGGGGCCAGCCACGGCGCCAGGGCCGCGGCCGCCGGCTCCCAAAGTCCGGCGTCGAAGGGCGGGTCAAGGAACACCAGGTCGAAGCGCGGCTTGGCCGGGCCGCGCAGCCAGGCCAGGGCATCGGCCTGCTGCACCTGCAGGTTGGCCACCTTGAGCCGGGCGGCGGTGGCGCGCAGGGACTCGGCCAGGCCGGAGTCCTTCTCCACCAGCAGCACCTGCCCTGCCCCGCGCGAAGCCGCCTCGAAGCCCAGGGCGCCGGTGCCGGCGAACAGGTCCAGCACGCGGGCGCCGGGGGTGACGCCCTGCAGCCAGTTGAACAGGGTCTCGCGTACCCGGTCGGTGCTGGGGCGCAGGCCGGGGCGGTCGGCCACGGGCAGCTTCGAGCCGCGCAGGTGGCCGGCGATGATGCGGACGACGCCGGGCGGGCGCTGGTTCATCGGGGAGTCCGGGGGCCGGGTGGTAACATCGCGCCATTGTCCGCGAAAGCAGCGCGATGTTCGATTTCCTGAAGAAGAAACCCGAAAAGACCGAGCCGGCCAAACCCGCGGCGGCGCCCGCGCGCCAGGGCTTCAGCCCGGACGACCTGGCCCGCGCCTTCACCGTGCACCAGGAGCAGAAGGCGGCGCGCGCCGAGATGGAGCGCATCGAGGGCCGCGAGGCGATGAAGGGCACGCTGGGCGGCAGCCTGTTCGCGCGCAGCCTGGGCGGCCTGTTCTCGCGCAACCCGAAGCTGGACGAAGACCTGCTGGACGAGATCGAGACCGCACTGGTCAGCGCCGACGTGGGCATCACCGCCACCGGCGAGATCATCGAGCGGCTGCGCAAGCGCATGAAGGCGCGCGAGTTCGCCGACGCACAGGCCCTGCTCGCCGCGCTGCGCAACGACCTGCTGGCCATGCTCAAGCCGGTGGCGCGGCCGCTGGAAATCGATGCGGAAGCCCGGCCCTTCGTCATCCTCACCGTCGGCGTCAATGGCGTCGGCAAGACCACCACCATCGGCAAGCTGGCGCGACGCTTCCAGCTCGACGGCCACAGCCTGATGCTGGCGGCCGGCGACACCTTCCGCGCGGCCGCGGTGGAACAGCTGAAGATCTGGGGCGAGCGCAACAACGTGGCGGTGGTCGCGCAGGGCCAGAACGCCGACGCGGCTTCGGTCGCGTTCGACGGCATCCAGGCCGCGAAGGCGCGCGGCGTGGACATCCTGATCGCCGACACCGCCGGCCGCCTGCACACCCAGCAGGGCCTGATGGCGGAACTGGGCAAGATCCGCCGCGTCATCGCCAAGGTGGACGAGCGCGCGCCGCATGAAGTGCTGCTGGTGATCGACGGCACCACCGGGCAGAACGCGGTGAACCAGCTGCGCCAGTTCAACGCCGCGGTGAAGGTGACCGGCCTGGTGGTGACCAAGCTCGATGGCACCGCCAAGGGCGGCGTGGTGTTCGCGCTGGCGCGCGAGTTCGGCATCCCGATCCGCTACGTGGGCCTGGGCGAGAAGCCCGAGGACCTGCGTGTGTTCGACCCGGAAGGTTTCGTGGATGCGCTGCTGCCCGGCACGCTGGGTGAGTGAGTGACGGCAGCCCCGGTGAAGCCCGCGCGACGTCGCCGCTGGCCCTGGGTGCTTGCGGTGCTGGCGGTGCTCGCCGGCGTGGCTGCGTGGTGGGTGGACCGCCAGCTGGAACCGACGCGGCTGACGGCCACCGTGCTGCAGCGGCTGGGCGATTCGCTGGGACTTGAACTGCGCATTGACGGCAGCCCGGAGTACGCGCTGCGGCCGGAGCCGCGGCTGGTGCTGCCGGGCCTGACCGCGCGCCAGCCCGGTGCCGCCCGGCCACTGCTCAGCGCCGCACGCGCCGAGGTTTCGCTGCCCTGGGACACGATCCTGGGCGGTGAGTCCCTGGTCATCACGCGCGTGCAGCTGGACCAGCCCTTGCTGGACCTGGCCGCGCTGTCGGCCTGGCAGGCGACGCGGCCGGAGTCACCGTTCGAGCTGCCGACCTTCACCGATGGCGTCTACGTCAACGACGGCAGCGTGGTGGGCGACGGCTGGCGCATCGGCGGGCTGTCGCTTTCGCTGCCGCGGCTTGCGCCGGATGAGGCCGCGGATGCCGAAGTGGCCTTCATCTACAGCGGCGACGGCACGACGCTCGACTTCGAGGGTCGGCTCGCGATCGCGAAGGCCAGCCTGCAGTCGGACTTCAGCGCGGGCGGCAATGGCCGGCTTCGCATGGACGCGGTGGACGCGCCGATGACGCTGGACCTGGGCGGCAGTTTCGATGCCAGCACCGACACCACTTTGCTGACCTTGGACAGCATCACCCTGGACTCGCAGTCGCCGCTGCCCAGCTTCAAGGCCAGCGGCGAGGCCCGGTTCGGCGACAGGCTCGGTTTCAAGCTGGCCGGCCAGCTGCAGGCATGGCCGGAAGACTGGCCCGCGCTGCCCGAGCCGCTGTCCACATCGGAGGCGCCATTCGATTTCAGCCTGGCCTATGAGGGCGACACCGACCTGGCTGATCCGCTTTCGCTGCGCCTGGTGCAGGACCAGACCCGGCTCGATACCGAACTGGCGGTGCCCGAGGTCCTGGCCTGGCTAGACAAGGCCTCCGCTTCGCCGCTGCCGCCACTGGTGGGCCGGATGGAAACGCCGCAGCTGAGCGTCGGCGGCGCCACGCTGGAAGGCGTGCGCGTCCGCATCGAGGAAGACGCGCCGGCGGCTGCGCCCGCGCAGGACGCGCAATGAGCGACTTCGCCGACCGCCTGCTGGCCTGGTACGACCGCGATGGCCGCCACGACCTGCCCTGGCAGCATCCGCGCACGCCGTACCGCGTCTGGCTTTCGGAAATCATGCTGCAGCAGACGCAGGTGCAGACGGTGATTCCTTACTACCTGCGCTTCCTTGAGGCCCTGCCCACCCTGCCCGCGCTGGCCGCCGCCGAACCCGACCGCGTGCTGGCGCTGTGGGCCGGCCTGGGCTACTACGCCCGCGCCCGCAACCTGCACAAGGCCGCGCAGCTGTGCGTTCAGCAGCACGGCGGCGAACTGCCGCAGGATTTCGAGGCGCTGTCGGCGCTGCCGGGCATCGGCCGCAGCACCGCCGGCGCGATCCTGGCGCAGGCGCACGGGCAGCGGCTGGCGATCCTGGACGGCAACGTCAAGCGCACGCTGTGCCGCTACCACGGCATCGGCGGGTGGCCCGGGGGCAGCGCGGTGGAAAAGCAGCTCTGGCAGATCGCGGAAGCCGCGCTGCCGGAATCGCGCATGGCCGACTACACGCAGGCGATCATGGATTTTGGCGCCACGCTTTGCACGCGCCACGACCCGGCCTGCGTGCTGTGCCCGCTGCAGGACGACTGCGTGGCGCGTCGCGAGGGGCTGGTGGAACAGTTGCCCGAGGCCAAGCCCGGCAAGCCCCTTCCCGAGCGGCGCACGCTGATGCTGCTGGTGCGCGATGACCAGGGCCACGTGCTGCTGGTGCGGCGTCCACCCACCGGCGTGTGGTCGGGACTGTGGTCGCTGCCCGAAGCGGGCGACCACGACGAGGCGCGCGCCTTCCTTGGCCAGCACGCCCGCGCGGACTTCGATGCAGCCGAGCCGCTGCCGCTGATCGAGCACACCTTCAGCCACTACCGACTGCACATCGAGCCGCTGAGCTGGCGCGCCGAGCGCAGCAGCGCCAACGTGGGAGACAATGAGCACCTGCGCTGGCAGCCCTTCGACCGCCTGGTCGACGTGGGCCTGCCGGCACCGGTCAAGAAACTATTGGGAAGCCTGACGCCATGAGCCGCACCGTTTTCTGCGAAAAGATGCAGCACGAAGCCGAGGGGCTGGCCTTCGTGCCCTGGCCCGGCCCGCTGGGCAAGCGCGTGTTCGAGCACATCTGCCGCGAGGCCTGGCAGCAGTGGCTGGCGCACCAGACGATGCTGATCAACGAGAACCGGCTGTCTCCGATGAATCCCGAGCACCGGGTCTTCCTGGAGGCGGAGATGGAGAAGTTCCTGTTCGCCGGCGGCGCCGAGAAGCCGGCAGGCTACGTCGCGCCCGACGCCTGACCGATCGGTGCGGCTCCAACGAAAAGGCCCGCATTGCGCGGGCCTTTTCCTTTGGGCGTGCGGCCTGTCGGGCCAGGCGGCGTGCTTCACTCGGCCGTGGCCACTTCGCCGCGTTCCATCCGGCGCATCGCCGGCACGTCCACCTCGCGCAGCTGCATGATCTTGCAGCGCACACCGTACTCGCCAACGATGTAGGCGTTCTTGGTGCTGATGGTGTCGTGGTTGTTCTCGATGCCGACGGTGATGCCGCGGTCGAGGTCGCGGCAGGCGGCGCTCTTGCGCAGGTCCACCAGCCAGGCCTTCTGCTGGGTTTCCCAGATCAGGACGTGCTGCTCGCCGACCACTTCGTAGCTGTCGATCGGACGCAGGAAGCGCACGCGCTCCACCGGCTCGCCGGCATTGGCGGTGGCGGCCTCGAGGCGCTTGGCCTCCTGCACAGGGTCGGCCTTGGCGGCAACGAGGGTCGGCGCGGCCAGGCCCAGGGCCAGCGCAGCGGACAGGGACATCAGGGCAAGACGGGAGGACATGGGGATCTCCTTGAATGGGTCCGGACGTGGACCACGAGGCCACCCTACTCCCGCAAAAGCGCTGCGGACAGGGGCGGCGGGATTGTCGTTCAGTATCTATTTACGGTTGTAATAGAAACCGGGCGCCGTGGGCTGCCGATGCGGCGGCTTGCCTCGCGGCGGGCCGCTCCGCTATCATCTCGCGCTCGCCCGGCCCCGGCCCGGCGCGCCAGCCACATCCTGGCCGAGTAGCTCAGTTGGTAGAGCAGGGGATTGAAAATCCCCGTGTCGGCGGTTCAATTCCGTCCTCGGCCACCATTTTTTCTTTACATTTCGCCGCCTTACCGGTGTACGACGCCCTCGGGTGGTCGTCCCTATCCCGGCACCCTCGAAAAAGTCCCCACAGCGTCCCTGATCGGCCAATTGAGCCGCCGGTTGCGCACACTCGGTGCGGGCGCGCTTCTCCCAGGCAGCCTGCTCCGCCTTCGTGGACCACGGTTGCGGCAGACTGTGCTGAACGAGAGGCCACGAGGACGAGAGCATGCCGAGGTCGTATCCGTTCCATCCGAGCGTGATTGCAAGCAACGAGGTCCAAGCGTCATTTGCCTCCAAGCTACAAGCGCTGCAGGACGCTGCGCATTCAGAAATGCTTGCGCCCCGGAACCGCCTTCATCTCACGCACGGCTTGCGGTGGACCCAGCCGGCAAACGAGGCTGGCTCTGATGGGAACTTAAAACAAATGTCAGCCGAGGTGGCGATCCCGTTTGCCCGGATTGTCAACGGCGACCTTTCTCTAGTGGAGGAATCAGTCCACTCGATGTTCGCCCAGATGCATGACGAACAGCAACGCGCGTTCTATCAGCTCATAGGTAACACCTGCGACAGAACCGGCAATGTCGTTAAAGGCGAACCTGTGAATCTGGCAGAAATGTTTTACGAGATGATTTCAAAGATCGAGTTCTCTGTATCCGAAACCGGTGAAGTCGAACTACCACAGATCCATACCGCCGACGCAGCGCCGTTAATAGCTGCCATTGAAAGCGCTAGCCCTGAGTTCAAGAAGCGGATGGACGAGCTCATTGAGCGAAAAAAGGAGAAAGCGAATCAGGCAGAGGTCGATAGACGATCAAAGTTCCGGGAGGAGCGAGAATGACGCGAATCGCAATTGTGGTCGGGTGCAACACTTACGAAAGCACCACGCTATCCGACCTCACGAGCGCAGAGCTCGATGCGCGAAATGTCTCGGAAGCATTAGAGAATGGAACTGACACCGTTCTTCTTTTGTTATCTCCCACTGCAACGGCAGTACAGGAAGCGTTTGCGAAGATTGCACAGGAAACCATTGAAGACCTGACCTTCTACTTTGCCGGACACGGGGAGGTTCGTGACAATCGGCTGTTCCTCTGCGCTCGCAACACCGACCGCAACTCACTAGCGGCAACAAGCTTGTCCTTTTCTAACCTGCTTGTTCTTATTCAAGACTGTCGGCCGATCCACGCCAATATAATTGTGGACGCATGCCAGAGTGGCGGAGTGGCAGACGATATCGCCACTTCATTGAACCCAAGGACAATCGGCACTCTAGATTCATTCGGCCTTAGTCTACTTGCAGCATGCACGCGGGATCAGCCGGCAATGGAGGACGACCAAGGCGGCTTCTGTACGTCTGCCTTAGTCGAGTGCATCACTGGGAAGACTTTCGTTCAGGACATGACAGCCCACCTGGACCTCATGGAGGTGGCGAAACATGTTGCGGTGTCGGTTCGCGAACGAACAGGCCAGTCACCCGTTTATTGGGGTGTCCACCTTACTGGCGCAGCCCGCTTTTGTGCGAATCCCCATGTTTCAGATGATAGTCCGGTCCGGCGGGCGCTCGGTAATTCGGCCGGCATCGGCCCAATCTCGAAGGAAGCGAAGGCTCAGTTGTTCCAGCTTCACGGTAGAGCCTCGGCGGGAATTGACCAGGCGGAAGTCCGTGACGCGATGCTGAGGCTTCGATCCGAGGCGAACCCATCGCCCGAACAATCCCTCCAATTGGCTCGCCAGGTTTCCTCCTCGTTGTCGCTCGCGTGCCGCAATCACCCGGACCCATTCCGGCCGACCGAAGTTCGTTCAGCTTGCATCGCTTACCTAGTAAATGACGTTTCCGAGTCAGAGGCGGTTCAACAATTCGTACTTCAAGAAATGGAAGGAATTGCACATGAAGCACTTGGTGTTATTGAGAGAACAACTGAGTCGCTTGCAGAGCATCCATACACGCTAGTTGGGAACACGGGCGCCGGAGAACTCTTCTTCCTTCCGTTGCGAATCTCAAAGATCCTGGCATGGACTGCCTTTTCACTAAGAGTCTTGGGCGAAGCACCGCCACCGTACGTCCTGAAATTACTTGACTGCCTGTTAGATACCTACTCCTTGTCCTGCGCCTCGATTTCCGAGGATCAGGCACCGCTCATACTGATTGCGGCTGACGGTTTCTTTGGAACGGCCGCCCATGGGCGATTTGAGACCGTGCTTGGCCTGATGTTCAACGACGCAACCAATCATCACGGCGTCATCGCCGACTCTCGCATTCCGCCGAGCGAGATTGTGGAGTTCTTGCTGCGTAGGAAGCATGGAAAGTTCGACGGATGGCGTTGGCTAGCCAACCCGTCCATGTTGCTTATGTCCCTACTTATGTGTGGCATAAGGTATGGATTGGAAGAAGAGTTTGATGTCGGCCTTGTTGACATTGACCACTGCAACATAAATGCTTTTATTCCCGAAACTTATGCCAGTTTCTACCTTCCGAGAATTGAGAAGGGCGAGAATCGTGTCTTCAAAATTGGGCATGATTTCTGGCAAACATCCCAGCTCAAGGAGTTCTGGGGCGAAGCATCTCTTCCGTTGGCAGCCAACGATGCCCAAGTGCTACTTGCAGGGCTTTGTTCGCTTCTATACCCCGACCGAACGCCGTGGTGCCTGTTACCCAAGCCCTCTTAGGCCTCCAATTAGGGATCCACTCTCCTAGAACGCTAGGCCGGCGCAGGCTACGGACCTCGGGCAGGACCTCTCGCACTCGACTGTTGCCCTTGCTGCTCCAGCCATCCCTAAACAGCTCCTCTTGGGATGGCAGCCCTGGCGCGTGAGGGCCGGGTGACGCCGGAGGCCTCACTCCGAGCGAGGGCCGGCATTCCGGACCGCCGACCCGGCATAGGCCGCCCCAAGATTGAAAGCCTCCTCCAAGGCGAGCAAATTTGACGGCGTCCCAACTGCGTCAGAGGGCCGCCCGGGTCGTTACGCCACCATTGATGTTCACGGCACAATCCTGTGCAATACTCGTGAAATGAACGACCCCGCCCCACCCAAAGCCAAGTCCAAGGTCTGGCAGATTGCGAAACTCGTGTCGCTAGACATGCGGGGCCGCTTGGTCACAGACAAAGATGCTGTTTTCAAGTCTGGTCAATTGACCAGCGAGATAAGCGCGGCACGAGACTTGGGGCGCGTATTGAGGTCTATGCGGGCCGCAAGAGTGAAGCCGCGCCGGCAGCCCGCTGGCTAGCCCGTGAGTTTTGTTGCGATCGGTCTGTTTGTTTTGGCCTGCGGCTGGAATGTTTACCGCCTTTTCCTACCCACCCGATCGTCTGCGATGCGGGCAGAGGGCCACCCCCAGTATTTCGGGGCGGCGCTCATGGCCGGTTATGTAGGCTTTCTGGCAATCTTCCTTCACGCGGCCGCGTTGAAACACGACGGCTACGAGTCGGCAATGCATTCGTTGGCCCAGTTGGCACCCAAGGCTTCCGATGACGACAAGGCGGCAAGCCAAGGCGGCAAGGGCGCCCAGGAAGGACAAGACAACTCCCCGGCACGACCCCAACCGGCAGAGACCGCCTCGCTTGTGGTGCATGGCAACGTTATTTTCAGCTCCTCCGAGCCCAGTCCGGCAGCTACTGCGGTTGCGACGGCCCACCCTGTACGTCCGGACGGCGATAAGTCGGCGCCTGAACGCTCGTATCAGACCGCACTTGGCGTGGGGCTCTGGTCTGCGTTCTTGGCGTTCGTGTTGCCGCTGCTACTGAACGCTCCTTTTTTCCGGAACGCTCGCCTTCGATTCCTCGCAGGACGCAAGAATTTCAACGAAATTGAAGAGGCCGCGGTCGATGCATTGGCACGTAAGTCGTCCTTGTTGATCACGCTAAACACCGGCAAGGTCTACGTCGGCTTCCCAAGCGAGTTTGATCCGACGGGCGATGAATCCGACTGGCTTAGGATCTGGCCAATCGCTTCCGGGTATCGTACGCGCAAGGGAAATCTTCGACTCACAACTTCGTATGAGGACGCGTACGCCGAGATTTTTTCGAGCGACGGTTCGCTCATTTCTGTGAATGATTTCGAGGTGCTCTTACCGCTTACCGGGATCGCGTCTGTTCAGCGATTCAAGCTGCGCTTCTACCTTGACCACTTTGCTGCTGAGGGATCTTCCCGAGAGGATGACGACTTCTTGGAGGCACTCATCAGCGAGGGAATGTTGAAGCCGACACACGTGTTGACGGGCGAGCAACTAGTGGCTATTTCGGACGTCCCGAGTCCCGGACAACCCGCTCGCCCTAGCCAACCCCCGTCGAGCGCAAATGCATCCAAGCCCGCTCAGACTTCGCCTGTGGGCGCACCGGTCGATCCCTGGGCGAAGCAAGTTCCGGATTTCTGGCTGCGCTCATTGAAGTGGGGCTACCACCTCTGCCTGACAGCAGCTGTGGTATCTCTGCCATTCGAGTCTTGGCCCACGAGTGTTTTTGTACTTGCCGGATTTCTAGCTCTCACGCTGACGGTAGAGCCAGCTGACGAGGCCTTAACCGACTTTGTCGCCGCGATTCGTGACTACGGTCATGGAAGGTAGTTCGGGAGCTGAGCGGTAACGGCCGGTTCTGCTGGTGATTTCGCAGCGGACTTTTGCACAAGCTGATGGAAAGCGACACCCGCGTAGTCGCTGGTCAGTTGGTGCACAGCGACCCACATCGCCCTCATAGCACAGGAGAACGCGAGCCTACGTTCCGGGGCGTCGAACTCGATCCGAAACATACCCCAACTACGGCCTTCTAGACGCTCCACTTCGGGATGCGCTTGAGATCCAAGCAGGGCCGCGAAGTCAACGGCCGCAAAGTCAAACATCGAGCCGCAGCCAAGCTGTCTCCCATGCACGCCGGACTGACTTAGCGGCGTTGGTAGCAATGCTTCGCGAGCGGATGGAAAAGTCGTGAGAGTATTACTGGGACGCCGTTGCACTTCCTGCCTCGCGCGCGCGCGCGATGCGTGCGGAGAAAGGTGTGCCCACGCAAGTCTAACCACGTCGGCGGCTGGCGAAATTTGGCGGACTAGCCGCTTCGCGCGCACGCGCGTGCGCGTATTGCTGCCAGTTCTCTGATCTGATTAGGCCCGAGTTGTGGCCGGCTGCTCGACCCAGCTCTCCCAGGTACGGCCCTTCACCGTGCTACGCACATGGAGCTACTGAGAAGGAGTACGACTATCGGGCCAAATAGGCCCATGGAAATGTCGTTATGACCCGCTGGCAGGGGCAAAACTACCGTAAGAATTGTTGCGGATTGTGATTTGCCCCGACTACCGGTCTGGCTTTGCCCCGCTACTCGGGGTGGGCGCGGCGTTCTTTTTGTAGTGCTTCCAGAGGTCCGAAGGGACCGGGTTTGGCGATACGTCGAGCTTCCCGCTGGGGTCTTCGATGCCCCACCAGGTGAAGGCGAATAAGCTGCAGCGCCGGAGAAAGCCCTGCCGGGTCTTTTCGATGAGCCCCTTTTCCAGAAGTTCGGCGAGCGCGTTGGCGATGGTCTCCTTGGAGTTCCACCCCCGTTTCAGCAACAAGTTGTAGGTTGCGGATATATCCCCGTTGCTGTGGCGCCCACGTATCTGTGCCCCCATGTCCAATAGAAGCGCCTTGCTCTTCGTGCTCAACGAGCAGAAGGCCGGCGAATCCAGGACCACGGTAGGAATGAGGAAGTATGTCCCCGAGGACCGCCTCCCTTTGGCTTTCTGACGCCGTTTGACCGCCTTCCTGATGCTGGCCTGCGGGTGAAGACCGTCAGCGGGCGACACGGCCGCCACCGTCACGTAGGGCGATCGTCGCGGCGATCCAGGCATCAACCTCGTGGCTTGCCCAGGCGCAGGAGCGCTCCCCGATCTTGACGGGCGAGGGAAACGTGCCGGCGGCGACCCGACGGTAGATGGAGGAGCGGCTGAGGCCAGTCCGCCGAATCATTGTCGGGAGGCGCAGCAACTGGGTTTCAAGGGGAGTGGCGGTGCGGGACATGGTTTCTCCGTGGACGCCCGGGAACAGAGCGGGCGCCGGTGAACTCTCTGCCCCAATTCGGTCGCTATTTACTAGCGCCCGTTTTCAGCATCTTCCGGACGTCGGTAACGCGATCGGAGAAGCGCTCGTAGCCGACCTGATCTTCCATCCAATCCGGTCTGCGCGACCATAATTCCGGAGACTTAGCGCCCGGCTCGCGACGAAGCTGACGCTCAATCCATTCGTTCACTTCCGGACGTCGCGGCTTACGTGTACCTTGCTGGCGACGCGCGTCGCGCGGCCCCAGGAATAACTCCTGCCGGCGTCCTGGCTCACAACGAAGGGCGCTCGCCACCAGGTTCAGGAGTCGCAAGGCCAGATCGACGTCATCCGGAACCACTGGCATGTTCCGATAGCCCAGGCGAGGCTCAAACTCTGCGATCAGTGCCCTAGCCTCCTCGTCGGTGTACTTATCCAGCAGCACGCTTCGCAGCTCGTCCACGATATCGCTAAGGAGCCGAGAGCCCCCGGGATCCAACGATCCGAGCAAGCCATCGAATTCGCCCTTTGCACGCCGGTTGGCTTCTTCGATGCCAGCGTCAAGGGCTGTCAATGCAGCGCGGCGCAAGGCCGGGTCAATTTTGGCTGCTGTATCCTTCTTGGCCATCTCGCTCCCCTCAAGTCCGACGCTTCCGGATTGGCGTGACCGTGGCGGCGTTGCCCTCCATGAGCCGCAGAAGCGTTTTCAACGCACTCTTCTTTTCGACCAGATAGTCATGCCGGTCGTAGTGGCGCGCCTGGACACCGCCGAGCCCGTGCGACTGCAGCTGCGCACGGATCTCCGTACTTACCCCTTCTGCGGCAAGTCGAGTCTCCACGGTCCGGCGCAGATCGCCCACCGTGAAGGCGCCTTTCTCCAACTCCCCCGCCTCGCCCATGGCCGCCACGATTTCGCGGACGCGGTGAAGGACTGTTGAATAGGCCGCCCCGCTCCTCCCCGCAGTTACCGTGAAGACGAACGCCCCCGTGCGCTGGGGCGCCATGGCCCGAATAGAGGCAAGCGCCTCAGGCAGTAGCGGCACGTCATGTAGGCGGGGAGACTTGCGACGACCCTTGCCATCACGAAGTCGCATGGTGCCTCCATCCAAATCGATGTCCGCAACCTGCAGCCTCGCCAATTGCTCGACGCGCTGCGCTCCCGTCACGAGATGGAACCGCAGCAATGCGCCCGCAGGATCAGGCAGCTCATTAACCCGCCGCCAGTAGGCCCGCAGCTCAGCCAGAGACAACGCGCGCTCCCGCGCCCCCGCGCCCCCGTCAATCGCGGCCAGGTCCCGCGCGGGATTGGACGAGATCCGCAGCTCACGAAGTGCTGGGTGGCCGCGAGCATCCTGCCTGGCCCGGACGGCCGCCTTGTACGCAGCGAGTAGGTACGCCCGCAGTTTGCGGGCCTCAGTGAGCTTGCCCGCATCAGATACACGGGCAATGACGGCCAGCAGGTCGTCCATGGCGACGTCATCGGCCGGGGTCGCCCAGAGCTTGGGCCAAGGATCGCGTACGTGCCGTTCCAAAGCCCTCAGGACGGCGCCGGCGCTCGCTTTGCCGTCCCGCTCCAACTGCTTCACGTAGGCCCCCAGGAGGACCCCCAGGCACGCGGCACGGCGGGCCTCGGACTCCGCCAGCGCCTTCACTTTCGCAGCCAGCTCGCGTTCGCCCTCGCGCCGTTCGGTTTCAATCGCCAGCCGGAGGTCCGACTCTCCCGCCCGATAGCGTCGGACCAGCTCGCCTGAACGCGCCCGAGCTGCTACGAGAGTCATGCCATCCCGCCCCTTGGCATCGAACTTCCCGAGCGGCAGATCGTCGTAGGTGCCGCCTGAGTTCCGGTAGCGGAAGTAGAAGCGCGCCCCATGCGGACCGCCCTTTGCCCGCAGGGCGCCCTCATTCCGATTGCCTGCCTCGCTGAGCCAGCGGCCTGGGGCCAAGGTTTCAAGCGCTCGGACAGTGATCGCCATTGCCGTCCCTGCTCAGTCCCTGAATTATCAGGGACTGTAGGGGACATTCTGGAACGATGCAAGACGCGAATTCAGGCAAAAACCGCGTTTAAACACTCACCCGGACACTTTCCGGCATCTTTCGGAACTCCAACCGCAGGGATTGAAAATCCCCGTGTCGGCGGTTCAATTCCGTCCTCGGCCACCATATTCCAAGCCGCGCCCCGCCTAGCTCTGTGCCAGTCGGGGCGTGCTGCTTTTTGACCAATGCAATCGCGATCGCATTGCGGTTCAAGCAAGACTGCGGGCAATCATCCGCCGCCGCGGACGTGAGCTGAACGAAGCTGGCGCCTGCAACGCCTCCAGGATCGAGCATGCAGCCCGCCGGCCTCCGGCGCAGGCCTGCACGGTACTCAACAGCTCTCGTTCCATCCGCCGCAGCTCGTCAATCCGTTGCCGGATGCCGGTGAGATGTTGTCGCGCCAGTTCGTCCGCCTTTTCGCACGACAGGTCCGGATCTTCGGTCAGCCTCAGCAGGCTGCGGATTTCGTCCAGGCTGAAACCGAGATCGCGGCCCCGGGTGATGAAGCGCACGCGCTGCACATCCTGCGTCGAGTAAGCCCGGTATCCGCTGGCCGTCCGCGCGGGCGCGGGCAGCAAACCGATGCGCTCGTAGTACCGGATCGTCTCGAGATGACAGCCGCTGGCGGTGGCGACTTCGCCGATCTTCACGATGGTCTCTCCCGGGGCTTGACCCTGTAGCGACTACGGGCTTTAGGGTAACCCCCGCTGCGGACCCTTGGCGATGGCGGTATCGCCTGCACACGACGGAACCACGACATGGACAGACTCGCCCAGGCCTTCGACGCGGAATGGCGCCTTGCCGAAGCGGCACGCCGCGCCGGCCACTTCGATCGCGCCTTCCATCACCTCGAGCGCGCGCACATCCTCGGCCAGCGGCGCACCTGGCGGCACGTCAAGAGCCACCTGGGCATGCTGCGCGTCGGCTGGCAGCGGCGCGACCGCCGGGAAATCCGCGGACAGCTGCTGCGCATCGCCGCCGCCGCAGTCTTCTCGCGCATCTGGGTGCCGGTCGGCAACACCGGTGGCGCCAACGTCAGCCCGACGCTGCCGATGGACGTGCCGCCCGACCTTCGCGCGCTGCTTGGCCAACCCATCGAATGAAGGCGTGCGTCAATGCGGCGCCCAAATGCGACCCACGTCGCAGTTCCCGCGTGCGGTGGTTTGCAGTTTGGTGACGCAGGCATAGATTCGACTCCGGGCGCCCCCGCGCCCGATAGGAGGGGAGTCCTATGAAAGCCTGTTTGATCGGCGGCCCGCTGGACGGGCACTGCCTGGAAGTTGCCGGACGTCCGCAGTCCATCATCACCGAGTCGACCCACTACGCCCTGTTCCGCAACCGCGGCTGGTGGCTGGACCTGTTCTCGCGCGACCTCACCTACGTCTGGTCCGGGCTCGAGGCCCAAGACCAGGTGCAGCGAGGTCGCTGGGGCCGCGCGACCGGCTGAGTGCTGCACGGCCTTCGGGCACCGGAGCCCCGGCCCCAGGCCGGGGCCTCGGCTAGACTGTCGCCCGAAGAAAACCGGATGCCGCGCCATGTCCATCAACTCCAAGTCCCGGCGCGATGCCCGCAAGCGGGCGGACGCCAAGGCGCCCAAGCCCATCCCGGCCCACAAGCTGGGCGCGCCGCATGCCGAACTGCGCGATGAGCAGGGCAAGCTGCTGGGCGGCATCGTGTTCAAGGACAACGAGTGGGTGCTGGGCCTGGGCGGCAAGATCGCCGGCAGCTCGCACAGCGCCGCGCACGTGCTGGCCATCATCAAGCGGGCCGCGGCCCTGCTGCGCAGCGAGGGCCGCGAGGTGCAGCTGGTGTTCTCGGCAACCCTGCGCGCGGCGGCGCACCAGGAGGCCGCCGACGAGGGCCTGGGCTTCGACGAATTCCAGGCCCGGCTGGAGCGCGAGATGAACGAAACCCCGCCAGCCCCCTGAGCCGGTTCACGGGGTATGCATGGGTGCGGTCCTTACCCTGTGCGCATGCAAGCACTGGAGACCGCCATGACCCGCCCCCTCGCCTTCGCCCTGGTCCTGCTCATCGGGGCAGGCCTGGCCCTGCCCCGCCACGCTTTGGCCGAGCAGCCGCTCAAGGCCGTGCCCGAGCTCGACACCGCGCGCTACGCCGGCACCTGGCACGAGATCGCGCGGCTGCCGATGTACTTCGAGCGCAAGTGCGTGCGCGACATCACCGCCACCTACACGCCGCGCCCGGAAGGCGGCATCACGGTGAAGAACGCCTGCACCAAGGCCGACGGCGAGCGCATGGAATCCGAAGGCGTGGCGCGCCAGGCCGGCGACGACCCGGCCAAGCTGGAGGTGCGCTTCGCCCCGGGCTGGCTGTCCTTCCTGCCCATGGTCTGGGCCGACTACTGGGTGATCGCGATCGACGAGGACTACCAGTGGGCCATCGTCGGCGAGCCCGACCGCGAGTACCTGTGGTTCCTGTCGCGCGGGCCGACGATGGATGCCAAGACCTTCGAGGGCCTCAAGGCCCGGGCGCGCACGCTGGGCTACCAGCTCGACGAGCTGATCGTGGTGGTCCAGCCCGACTGATCAGCCGCCGCGGCCGTCCGCGCCGGCTGCTGGGGCTACGTACGGGCTGGTATGCTCGACGGGTTTCCACAGCCGTCCGGTGATCCCATGCGCATCCTGCGAACCGCCCTGGTCCTGCTGCTGATTTCCCTGCTCGCCGCCTGCGCCAGCGGCCCGCCCAAACGCGTGTTCCCGCCCCAGGCCCGCCTGCAGGAACTGCGCGTGCAGACCGACGGCCAGTGGGCCGCCGACGTGCGCATCCAGAACTTCAGCACGGTGCCGATGCGGTTCTCGCGCCTGCAGGCCACGCTCACCGTCGGCGGCGTCGAGGCCGCGCGCATGGACCTGGACCCCGGCATCACCGTCGGCCCGGGCTCGATCGAACTGGTGAAGCACGTGTTCACTCCTTCCGCCGGCGCCAAGGCCGCCGTGGACCAGGCCTTCGCCAACAACCGCGCCGTGCGCTACCAGCTCAGCGGCCGCCTGCTCAGCAGCGATCCTGGTACCGACGACGCCTTCGACTACCCCAGTGCCCTCAACCCGGTGCCCGGCCTGCCCGGCGTGCTGCGCTGACCCTTTCCAGGACGACCCACGAATGAACCGCTATACCGCCCCCGTGCGCGACATGAAGTTCGCGCTCTACGACGTGATCGAAGCCGACAAGCTCTACCAGAAGCTCGGCGTGCAGCACGCCACCCGCGACCTGCTGGACGCGGTGATGGACGAAGCGGCGAAGTTCACCCAGACCGTGCTGGCGCCGCTCAACGGTGTGGGCGATGAAGTGGGCTGCGTGCACGACAAGGCCACCGGCGCCGTGACCACCCCGCCGGGCTTCAAGGAGGCCTATGCGCAGTTCGTCGACGGCGGCTGGAGCGGCCTGACCGCGCCCGAGGCCATGGGCGGCCAGGACCTGCCGGAAAGCTTCGGCGCAGCGCTGAAAGAAATGATCGACGCGGCCAACCTGAGCTGGGGCAACTATCCCCTGCTCTCGCACGGCGCCACCGAAGCGCTCAAGCACCACGGCGAGGCCTGGCAGCAGGAAGTCTTCCTCAAGAAGATCATCGCCGGCCAGTGGACCGGCACCATGTGCCTGACCGAGCCGCACTGCGGCTCCGACCTGGGCCTGCTAAAGACCAAGGCCGAACCGCAGGCCGACGGCAGCTACAAGGTCAGCGGCACCAAGATCTTCATCACCGGCGGCGAGCACGACTTCACCGACAACATCATCCACCTGGTGCTGGCGCGCCTGCCGGACGCGCCCGCCGGCGTGAAGGGCATCTCGCTGTTCATCGTGCCCAAGGTGAAAGTGGCGCGCGACGGCACCGTCGGCGAGCGCAACGCGGTGTGGTGCGGCTCGATCGAACACAAGATGGGCATCCACGGCTCGGTCACCTGCGTGATGAACTTCGACGGCGCCCAGGGCTACCTGATCGGGCAGCCGAACAAGGGCCTCAATGCGATGTTTACGATGATGAACACCGCGCGCCTGGCCGTGGGCCTGCAGGGCCTGGCCCTGATCGACCGTGCGTTCCAGAACGCGCTGGACTACTCGCGTGACCGCCTGCAGGGCCGCGCGCTGTCGGGCGCGAAGTTCCCCGACAAGCCGGCCGATCCGCTGATCGTGCATCCCGACATCCGCCGCATGCTGCTCACCTGCAAGGCGCTGGCCGAAGGCGGCCGCATGCTGGCGCTGCACGCCGCCACCCTGGTGGACGTGCTGGAGCGCTCGACCGACGAGGCCGAGCGCAAGGAAGCCGACGTGCTGCTGGGCTTCCTGACCCCGATCGTGAAGGGCCTGCTGACCGAATGGGGCAACGAGTGCACCTACCACGCGCTGCAGTGCTTCGGCGGCCACGGCTACGTGCGCGAATGGGGCATGGAGCAGCTGGCGCGCGACGCCCGCATCACCACCATCTACGAGGGCACCACCGGCATCCAGGCGCTGGACCTGCTGGGCCGCAAGACCATGCAGCTGCAGGGCGCCGGCCTGCAGCAGTTCCTGAAGATGATCCAGGCCTTCTGCACCGAGCACGCCACCGATGCCACGCTCACCGAATTCGTGCTGCCGCTGGCCGAGATCGCCAAGCAGTGGGGCGAGCTGACCATGGAAGTGGGCAAGAAGGCGATGGCCAACGCCGATGAAGTGGGCGCGGCCTCGGTGGACTACCTGTTCTACTCGGGCTACGTGGCGCTGGCGTTCTGGTGGGCCAAGGCGGTGGCCGCGGCCGACAAGGGCACGCACCCGGCGGACTTCCGCACCGCCAAGCGCGAGACGGCGCGCTTCTACTTCGCGCGCATCCTGCCGCGCACGCAGACCCACGCCGCGGCGATGCGCAGCGGCAGCGGCAACCTGCTGGCGCTGGATGCGGCGCTGTTCGACAGCTGAGCCGTCCGTACCAGGGCTTCCCTGGCAGTGCAGCCACGCAAGCCCGCCGAAAGGCGGGCTTCGTGTTTCCGGCCTTCGCACCCTGCGCACAAAAGTGAACCGCAGCCGCTGGGCTTCGACACGCTTCAGGCTGGCGCGCCTAGACTCGGGCCATGAACCCTTACCCCGCACGTTCCCGCGCCTCCAGGCCACTGCGCTGGTCGTCCGTCACGCGGCGGCAGAAGGCCTGGGGCCGGCTGGCCCTGCTGATCCTGCTGCTGGTGCTGCTGTTCGACTGGAACTGGTTCAAGGGCCCGCTGGAGCGCCGCGTCGAGGCGGCCACCGGCCGCGAGTTCCGCATCGAAGGCGACCTGGACGTGGACTGGACCTGGTTCCAGCCTACGGTGATCGCCGATGGCGTGGTGCTGGGCAATGCCGACTGGGCCGAGGAACGCGAGATGCTGCGCGTGGACCATGCCGAGGTGGACCTGCGGCTGTGGTCGCTGTTCCGGGGCGATCCGCACCTGCCGGCCGTGCGGCTGACCACGCCGGTGCTGCGCCTGGCGCGCAACGATGCCGGCCAGGCGAACTGGAACTTCCGCGAAGACGAGCCCAGGGCCGAAGCCACGCAGTTCCCGCGCATCGACCAGCTGTGGGTCAGCGACGGCCAGTTCCATCTGGTCGAGGCCAAGTTCCGCACCGATCTCAGCGTCGCCGTGCGCAGCGGCGAAGCGCCGGCCGACGGCGGCCTGGCGCCGCTGCTGCTCAACGGCGACGGCCGCTACCGCGGCAATGATTTCCAGCTGCAGGGCCGGGTGGACTCGCCGCTGGAGCTGGTGGACCAGGCGAACCGTTTCCGCATCGACCTGGTGGCCAATGCCGGCAGCACCCGCGCCCGCGCCTTCGGTGGCCTGTCGGCGCCGCTGCAGCTGCAGGATTTCAACCTGGGCTTCGAGCTTTCCGGCGATGACATGGCGCAGCTGTATCCCCTGCTGGGGCTGGCCATCCCGCGCACCTCGCGTTACGACCTGGAAGGCCGCCTGAGCCGCACCGGCGCGGTATGGAGCTACACCGACATGAGCGGCACGGTGGGCGACTCCGACCTGGCCGGCGACGTCAGCGTGGATTCCGCGCCGGAGCGCAGCTTCCTGCGCGCCGACCTGGTGTCGCGTCGCCTGGACTTCGACGACCTTGCCGGCTTCATCGGCGGCACGCCGCAGGTCGGGGAAGGCAACCGCGAGGCGCAGGTGACCCCGAGCAATCGCTTCTTCCCGGAGCGCCCCTACGACCTGTCCAAGCTGCGTTCGATGGATGCCGACGTGCGCCTGCGCGCCGAGCGCGTCACCTCGCCCACGCTGCCGCTGGAATCCATGGACGCGCACCTGAAGCTGGTGGACGGCGACCTGCGCCTGGACCCGATGGTGCTGGGCCTGGCCGGCGGCGACCTGCGCAGCCGCGTGCGGCTGGACTCGCGCCAGGACCCGATCGCGGCCGAGATCGACCTGCGGGCGCGCCGGCTCGAACTGCCCAAGCTGGTGCCCAAGGGCGCGCCCGAGAGCGCCGGCCGCGTCGGTGGCCGCATCCAGATCAGCGGGCGCGGCAATTCGGTGGCGTCGCTGCTGGGCACCGCCAATGGCGACATCGGCGTGGCGATGGGCCGCGGCCGCATCAGCAACCTGACGCTGGAGCTGGCGGGCCTGGACATCGCCGAGGCGCTGCGCTTCCTGATCGGCAAGGACAAGGTGGTGCCGGTGCGCTGCGGCTTCGCCGACTTCGCGGTGGCGGATGGCGTGATGACCGCGCGCGAGTTCGCCTTCGACACCACCGACACCCTGCTGCTGGCCGAGGGCAGCATCGACCTGGGCGACGAGAGCCTGGACCTGCTGCTCAAGCCGCGGCCCAAGGACATCAGCCCCTTCAGCCTGCGCTCGCCGCTGCGCGTGCGCGGCACGCTGCGCGATCCCACCATCCGGCCGCAGGGCGGCCCGCTGGCGCTGCGTGGCGCGGTGGCCGCGGCGCTGTACTCGCTGGCGCCGCCGGCGGCACTGCTGGCGCTGGTCGAAACCGGTCCCGGCGAGGATGCCGAGTGCAGCTTCGCCGCGCGTCGCGCCGCCACGGGCGGAGAGGCCAAGGCCACCGGCGAAGCGGATGCGCGCAGCACGAAACGCGGCGAAGCCAAGGACGGCTGACGCGTCGCAGTTACGGGGACTCGGAAACAAAAAGCCCGCCGGAAGGCGGGCTTTGCTGCTTTCCCGTGGGGATGCGGGAAGGCCTTTCGAATTGGTCGGGACGGTGAGATTCGAACTCACGACCCCTAGCACCCCATGCTAGTGCGCTACCAGGCTGCGCTACGCCCCGATTCTTTGTTGCCCCGGCGTGGGCCGGGCTGGCGATTATACGTGAAGTCTCAGCGCCTGAGCAGCTGCAGCACTTCTTCCAGCTCCATGCGGACCTGCTTGACGATCTGGGCCGACATGCTGGTCTCGACCCGACCCACCTCGCCCTCCAGCCGCTGGCGCGCGCCGGAGATCGTGTAGCCCTGTTCGTACAGCAGGCCGCGGATCTGGCGGATCATCAGCACGTCGTGGCGCTGGTAATAGCGGCGGTTGCCGCGGCGCTTGACCGGCTTGAGGCTGGTGAATTCGGTTTCCCAGTAGCGCAGCACGTGCGGCTTGACGTCGCAGAGCTCGCTGACCTCACCGATGGTGAAGTAACGCTTGGCCGGGATGGCCGGCAGTTCCCGGTTGCTGCCCGGATCAAGCATGGGTGCCTCCGGCGTAGGCTTCCACGCGCTCCTTCAGCTTCTGGCCGGGGCGGAAAGTCACGACGGTGCGGGCGGAGATCGGAATCTCTTCGCCGGTCTTGGGGTTGCGGCCGGGCCGCTGGTTCTTCTGCCGCAGGTCGAAGTTGCCGAAGCCCGACAGCTTGACCTGCTGCCCACGCTCCAGCGCTTCCCTCAACACGTCGAAGAAGGAGTCAACGAATTCCTTGGCCTCGCGCTTGTTCAAGCCAACTTCCTCGAACAGACGCTCGGCCATTTCGGCCTTGGTCAGTGCCATAACATCCCCTGTAACCCGCCGTTGCCGGCGGCCATCATGACCGCAACCTCGCGCCACAGTCCTTGGCCAGCGCCTCGAGGGCGGTGGCGACGGCCTGGTCGGCGTCGCGGTCAGTTAGGGTGCGTGAAACGTCCTGCAGAATCAAGCCCATAGCCAGACTCTTTGAGCCGGCGTCTAGGCCAGGACCGACGTAGCGGTCGAACAGCCGGACCTCGCGCAGCAGGCCGCCCAGGGCGGTTTTCAGGCTGGCCTCCAGGGCCGCCCACGGGGTGGTTTCCGGCACGACGAGCGCGATGTCCCGGCGGACGGACGGGAAGCGCGACAGCTCCCCGGCCCGGGGTACGGCGCGGGCCGCCACGGCGCCCAGGTCGAGCTCGAAGCCCACCACCTCGCCGTCCAGGTCCAGGGACCGGGCCAGGGCCGGGTGCAGGTGGCCGACCCAGCCGATGCAGGCGCCGTCGCGCCAGACCGAGGCGCTGCGGCCCGGGTGGCCCTGCGGGCGGTCATCGGCGCGGAACTCGGCTCGGGCGCCGGCCAGGGCCAGCAGGGCCTCGACGTCGGCCTTGAGGTCGTAGAAGTCCACGTCGCGCTGCGGTACGGCCCATTGCTCGGCCGACTGCGGGCCGCAGGCCACGGCGGCGATGCGGGCGGTCTCGATCGGGGCGTCCGGCCCTTGGCGGAAGCTGCGGCCCAGCTCGAACAGGCGCACGCGCGGCTGCTGACGGGCCCGGTTGCGGGCCAGCGCGTCCACCAGGCCGGGCAGCAGCGAGGTGCGCATCACGCCCAGCTCGGCGCTGAGCGGGTTGGCCAGGGCCACCGCGCCCTCGTCGAGCTGCCACGCGGCCAGCGTGCGGGCATCCACGAAGGCGTAGTTGATGGCTTCGACGAATCCGCGGCCGACCAGCTGGCGGCGCAGCACGGCGTCGGCCACGCGGGTCTCGGACGGCGCCACCAACCGGATCTGGCCGGTGGGCGTGGTGGTGGGGATGGCGTCGTAGCCGTGGATGCGGGCGATTTCCTCGATCAGGTCTTCTTCAATCGCGATGTCGAAGCGACGGCTCGGCGGCACCACGCTCCAGCCCTGGTCCGTGGCCGATACCTGCATGCCCAGGGCGCGCAGGATGCGCTCGACCTCGGCGCCGGGCACGCTGATGCCCAGCACGCGCTGCAGGCGTTCGCGGCGAAGCACCACGGCGGTGGGCGCAGCGAGGTGTTCAGGCAACGTGGCCTCGGTGAGCGGGCCTGCCTGGCCGCCCAGGATCTGCAGGGCCAGCGCGGTGGCGCGTTCGACCGCGTAGCGCGGCAGCTGCGGATCCACGCCGCGCTCGAAGCGGTGCCCGGCGTCGGTATGCATGCCCAGCTTGCGGGCCCGGCCGATGATGGCGCTGGGCGCCCAGTGCGCGGCCTCGAAGAACACGCGCGTGGTGGCGTCGGTGACGCGGGTGTCCCAGCCGCCCATCACGCCGCCCAGCGCCGCGGCGCGGTCGTTGTCGGTGACCAGCAGGAAGCCCGGGTCCAGCGTGACCTCGCGCTCGTCGAGCAGGGTCAGGGTTTCGCCCTGGCGCGCATGGCGGACGATCAGAGGACCGGTCAGCCTGTCGGCATCGAAGGCGTGCAGCGGCTGGCCCAGCTCGAGCATCACGTAGTTGGTGATGTCCACCAGCGGGCTGATCGGCCGCAGCCCGGCGCGCTTGAGGCGCTCGGACATCCACAGCGGCGTGCGCGCGGCGGCATCCAGGCCTTCGACGATGCGGCCACAGAAGCGCGGGCAATCCGCGCCGGCCTGAAGCTGCACTTGCAGCGCGGCCTGGCTGGTGACCGTGGCCTCGGGGATCTGCATCGCGCTGACCTGGGTGCCCAGCGCCGCCGCCACGTCGAAGGCGACGCCACGCACGCTGAAGCAGTCGGCGCGGTTGGGCGTGAGCTTGAGCTCGAAGCTGGCATCGGGCAGGCCCAGCAGCGCGGCCAGGGGCGTGCCGACCGGCGCATCCTCGGGCAGCTCGAGCAGGCCGGACGCATCCGGATCCACGCCCAGCTCCTTGGCCGAGCACAGCATGCCCTGCGAATCCACGCCGCGCAGCTTGGCGGCCTTGATCTGGATGCCGCCCGGCAGCGTGGCGCCGACCGTGGCCAGCGGCGCCTTGAGGCCCGGGTGGGCGTTCGGCGCGCCGCAGACGATCTGCACGGTGCCGGCGCCGATGGCGACCTGGCAGACCTGCAGGCGGTCGGCTTCGGGATGTTTCTCGCAGGACAGGATCTGCGCGACCACGACGCCGTCCAGGCCTTCGCCGATCACCTGCGCGTCCTCGACCTCCAGGCCGATCGCGGTCAGGCGGGCGGACAGCTCGTCGCGGGTGGCGTCGGTGGCCACGTGCTCCCTGAGCCAGCTTTCCGGAAATTTCATGGGTGGGTTCCTAGAGGGCCAGCGAACGGGTCAGGCGAACTGCCTGAGGAAGCGGACGTCGTTGTCGAAGAAGCTGCGCAGGTCGTTGACGCCGTAGCGCAGCATCGCGAAGCGTTCGACGCCCAGGCCGAAGGCGAAGCCGGTGTACTTCTCGGGGTCGATGCCGCAGGCGCGCAGCACGTTGGGGTGGACCATGCCGCAGCCCAGCACTTCCAGCCAGCGCGTGCTGCCGTCGGGCTGGGTCCAGGCGATGTCCACCTCGGCCGAGGGTTCGGTGAAGGGGAAATAGCTCGGACGGAAGCGCATCTCGAAGTCGCGCTCGAAGAAGGCGCGCACGAATTCGGCCAGGGTGCCCTTGAGGTCGGCGAAGCTGGAGGTTTCGTCCAGCAGCAGGCCTTCGACCTGGTGGAACATCGGCGTGTGGGTCTGGTCGGAGTCGCTGCGGTAGACCTTGCCGGCCGCGATCATGCGCAGCGGCGGTCTGTTGTTTTCCATGAAACGCACCTGCACGCCCGAGGTGTGCGTGCGCAGCAGCCGCGCCACGCCCGCGGCGTCGGGCGGGAAGTAGAAGGTGTCGTGCATGGCGCGCGCCGGGTGGTGCGGCGGGAAGTTGAGCGCCTCGAAGTTGTGGTGGTCGTCCTCGATCTCGGGGCCGTCGGCCAGCTGGTAGCCCAGGCGCGCGAAGATGTCGGTGATGCGCTCGAGCGTGCGCGAGACCGGGTGCAGGTTGCCGGGCAGGTCGCCGCGGCCCGGCAGGGTCACGTCGATGCGCTCCGAGGCCAGGCGCTGCGCCAGGGCCGCCTGTTCCAGGCTGGACTTGCGCCCGGTGATGGCCTCGCCGACGGCGTCCTTGGCACGGTTCACCGCCTCGCCCGCCAGCTTGCGCTGGTCGGGGGCCAGGGCGCCGAGCTGCTTGAGCTGGCCGGTGATGCTGCCGGACTTGCCGAGCAGGGCCACGCGCAGCGCATCGAGGGTATCGAGGCTGTCGGCGGCGGCGATCTGCGCCAGCGCGGAGTGGGTGAGCTGTTCGAGTTCGGTCATGCGCGGCCCGTCGTGGAATGTGCCAGCCTGAAAACAAAATGGGGAAGGACTCTCGCCCTTCCCCATCTCTTCGTGCCCACTGGCGGCGTGCCGCCGCGGGCGATGGCCTTACGCCGCGAGAGCGCGCTTGGCCTGTTCGGCGATCGCGCCAAAGGCGGCGGGATCGTGGATGGCGATGTCAGCCAGGGCCTTGCGGTCCAGGGTGATGTTCGCCTTGAGCAGGCCATTCATGAAGCGGCTGTAGCTCAGGCCGTGCAGGCGGGCCGCCGCATTGATGCGGACGATCCACAGGCTGCGGAACTGGCGCTTCTTCTGCTTGCGACCGATGTAGGCGTACTGCAGGGCCTTGGTGACGGCCTGCTTGGCGACGCGGAAGACCTTGCGACGGGCGTTGTAGTAGCCCTTCGCCATCTTGATGATTTTCTTGTGCCGGCGGCGCGCCGTAACACCACGCTTGACTCGTGCCATGGTTCAGTCCTCCTCAGAGATAGGGCAATTGGCGCATCAGGCGGCCTGCATCCTCGGCCCGGACGTGGTTCGTCTGGCGGAGGTTGCGCTTACGCTTGGTGGCTTTCTTGGTGAGGATGTGGCTACGGTTCGCGTGGCCCGCCTTGAACTTGCCGGAAGCGGTCTTCCGGAAGCGTTTTGCGGCCGCTCGATTGGTCTTGATCTTGATCTTGGCCATGGGAGTCCCTTTTGGGTTTTTTGGTTACTGACCTGGGCGGTGGCTTGCGCCACTCTTTCCGTCCTGCCCGTGTCGGCTTGTAAGTCGCTGATTTCTTTTGGAAAACGTGACTGGTCCATGACGGCTTCGCCCGATGGACCGGGCCCGGATGCCGCACCGGGGACCCGCCGGGAAGCCGGCGAGCCGCGAATTATGCAACAAAACCAACGCCTTGGGTAGCGTGGCTTACTTTTTCTTGGGGGCGACCATCATGATCATCTGGCGGCCCTCGAGGCGGGGGCGCTGCTCGATGACCACTTCATCGGCCAGGTCGGCCTCGATGCGCTTGGCCATCTCCATGCCCAGCTCTTGGTGCGCCATCTCGCGCCCCTTGAAGCGGATGTTGACCTTGACCTTGTCGCCCTCCTCCAGGAACCGGCGGAGGTTGCGCAGCTTGATGTTGTAGTCGCCATCGTCGGTGGTCGGGCGGAACTTGAGTTCCTTGATCTCGACGATCTTCTGCTTCTTCTTGGCCGCGTTGGCCTTCTTCTGCAGGTCGAACTTGTACTTGCCGTAATCCATGATGCGGCAGACCGGCGGATCGGCCGTGGGCTGGATTTCCACCAGGTCCACGCCGGATTCCTCGGCCAGTGCGAGCGCTTCGTCGCGCGTCAGCACGCCCACCATCTCGCCATCGAGGCCGATCACGCGCACGCGCGGGACCCGGATCTCGAGATTCTTGCGGTTGCCCTTGTCTGTAGATGAAGTATTGATTCGCGTGTTCCCAGTTGGTTGTAACCGATCCGGCCGCCGTGCTCAGGCGACCGGGCCATTCTCCGCGCGCAGCTTGTCGAGGAAGGCCTCGACCGGCATCGACCCCAGGTCCTCCCCGGACCGCGTGCGCACCGCAATCATCCCATTTTCCTTCTCGCGGTCGCCAACCACCAGCAGGTACGGGACTTTTTGCAGCGTGTGCTCGCGGATCTTATAGCCGATCTTCTCGTTCCGCAAATCCGACGCCACCCGGAAGCCTTGATTCGCAAGGGTTTTCCGGACCGACTCGACCCAGTCGGCCTGGGCGTCGGTGATGTTCATCACCACCGCCTGGACCGGGGCCAGCCAGGCCGGGAAGGCGCCGGCGTGGTTTTCGATCAGGATGCCGATGAAACGCTCCATCGAACCGACGATGGCCCGGTGCAGCATGACCGGGTGGCGCTTGGTGGAGCTTTCGTCCACGTACTCGGCGCCCAGGCGGGACGGCATCATGAAGTCCACCTGCATGGTGCCCAGCTGCCAGGTGCGGCCGATGGCGTCCTTGAGGTGGTACTCGATCTTGGGGCCGTAGAAGGCGCCCTCGCCCGTCAGCTCCTGCCATTCCACCCCGCAGGCGCCCAGGGCCGAGCGCAGGGCCGCTTCGGCCCGGTCCCAGGTGGCGTCGTCGCCCAGGCGCGATTCCGGGCGCAGGGCGATCTTGATCTGGATGTCGCTGAAGCCGAAGTCGGCGTACACCGCCAGCGCCTGCCGGTGGAAGGCGGTGACCTCGGCCTCGATCTGGGCCTCGGTGCAGAAGATGTGGCCGTCGTCCTGGGTGAAGCCGCGCACGCGCAGGATGCCGTGCAGCGCGCCGGTGGGCTCGTTGCGGTGGCAGGCGCCGAACTCGCCGTAGCGGATCGGCAGGTCGCGGTAGCTGTGCAGGCCCTGGTTGAAGACCTGCACGTGGCCCGGGCAGTTCATCGGCTTGAGCGCATAAGTGCGCTTCTCCGACTCGGTGAAGAACATGTTGTCCTTGTAATTGTCCCAGTGCCCGGACTGCTTCCACAGCGACACGTCCAGGATCTGCGGGCAACGCACTTCCTGGTAGCCGGACGTGCGGTAGACGCGGCGCATGTACTGCTCCACCACCTGCCAAAGCTGCCAGCCCTTGGGATGCCAGAACACCAGGCCCGGCGCCTCTTCCTGCAGGTGGAAGAGTTCCTGCTGCTTGCCGATGCGGCGGTGGTCGCGCTTTTCGGCTTCCTCGACGCGGGTGATGTAGGCCTCGAGCTGCTTCTTGTCGGCCCAGGCGGTGCCGTAGATACGCTGCAGCTGCTCGTTCTTGGAGTCGCCGCGCCAGTAGGCGCCGGACACGCGGGTGAGCTTGAAGGCCTTGAGGAAACGCGTGTTGGGCACGTGCGGGCCGCGGCACATGTCCACGTATTCCTCGTGGTAGTACAGGCCCATGGCCTGCTCGTCGGGCATGTCCTCGACCAGGCGCAGCTTGTAGTCCTCGCCGCGGGCGGTGAACACCGCGATCACCTCGTCGCGCGGGGTGACCTTCTTGATGACGTCGTAGTCCTTCGCGATGAGTTCGGCCATGCGCTTTTCTATCGCGGCCAGGTCGTCGGGGGTGAAGGGCTTTTCGTTCCAGATGTCGTAGTAGAAACCCTCGGCGATGACCGGACCGATCACCATCTTGGCCCCCGGGAACAGCTGCTTCACCGCGTGGCCCACCAGGTGCGCGCAGGAGTGGCGGATGATCTCGACGCCCTCCTCGTCCTTGGGCGTGATGATCTGCAGGCGGGCGTCGTGGTCGATGCGGTCGCTGGCGTCGACCAGGCGGCCGTCCACCTTGCCGGCGACGGTGGCCTTGGCCAGGCCGGGGCCGATGGACTGGGCGATTTCCATCACCGACACGGGATGGTCGAACTGGCGTTGGCTGCCGTCGGGGAGCGTGATGTTGATCATGGGTTCTTCTGGCAATAAAAAAGGGCGCCAGGCGCCCTTCATGGATGCGGGACCTGGGGGACGCGATCAGTGGCGGGCAGTAGTGCTCATGTCGCACGCTCGGCGCCGGTTTCCCGGGGCCACCTTGATGGTTGGTCCAGGCCACCAAGGTAGGCGCGTGGGCCCTGAAAGTCAATGAATTCAGGCGTTTCCGGCTAGACTCGGGGCGAGGCCCACCCGGAAACCAGACCATGGCGCAGAGCATCCACGACTTCCACGACGATCCGCGCAACGCCCACATCCGGATATGGATCAACGGGCAGCTCAAGCCGCGGGCCGAGGCCACGGTATCGGTGTTCGACAGCGGCTTCGTGCTGGGGGATGGCGTGTGGGAAGGCCTGCGGGTGGTGTCGGGGCAGCCGGTGTTCCTGGACGAACACCTGGACCGGCTTTTCGAGGGCGCCAAGGCGATCGCCATGGACATCGGCCTGGACCGCGCCGGCCTGGAGCGCGCCATCCGCGAGACCCTGGCCGCCAACGACATGCACGACGGCGTGCACCTGCGGCTGATGGTGACCCGCGGCGTGAAGCGCACGCCCTACCAGGACCCGCGGGTGACGGTGGGGCCGGCCACGGTGGTGATCATCCCCGAGTTCAAGATGGCCAAGCCCGAGACCCTGGCCACCGGCCTGACGCTGTTCACCGTGCACGTGCGCCGGGGCTACCCGGACGTGCAGGACCCCAAGCTCAACAGCCACAGCAAGCTCAACTGCATCACGGCCTGCGTGCAGGCCTACACGGCCGGCGCCGACGAGGCGCTGATGCTGGACCCGCACGGCTTCGTCGCCACCTGCAATTCCACCCACTTCTTCATCGTGCGCAAGGGCGAGGTGTGGACGTCCACCGGCGATTACTGCCTGGGCGGCATCACCCGCGCCAACGTGCTGCGGGTCTGCCGCGAGGCGGGCATCCCCTGCTTCGAGAAGAACTTTACCCTGGCGCAGGCGTATTCGGCCGAGGAGGCCTTCACCACCGGCACCTTCGCCGGCGTGGTGCCGGTGAAGTCCATCGACGGCCGCGTGATCGGCGACGGAACACCCGGGCCGATGGTGGCCCGGCTGCAGGGCCTGTACCGGGAGCTGGTGCAGCGGGACGTGATGCTGCGCGGCGCGGAGCGGCTGGCATGAGCGGCCTGCGGATCGCGATGTGGAGCGGCCCGCGCAACATCTCCACGGCGATGATGCGGGCCTGGGAAAACCGGCCCGACTGCGTGGTGAGCGACGAGCCGCTGTACGCGGCCTACCTGGCGGCGACCGGGCTGGACCATCCCGGCCGCGACGAGGTGATCGCCGACGGCGAGACCGACTGGCGGCGCGTCGCCCGCGCACTGACGGGCCCGATCCCGGGCGACCGGCCGGTCTGGTACCAGAAGCACATGAGCCACCACCTGCTGCCGGACATGGCCATGGACTGGGTGTTCGCTCTGACCAACGTGATGCTGATCCGCGATCCGTCCGAAGTGGTCGCGTCCTACCTGAAGTCGCGCGCCACGGTCACGCCCGAGGACATCGGGCTGCCGCAGCAGGGCCGCCTGTTCGACCTGCTGGCCGAGCACAACGGCGAGGCGCCGATGGTGATCGACGCCGGCGACTTCCTGCAGGCCCCTGAAGCCCACCTGCGGGCGCTGTGCGCGCGGCTGGGCATCGAATTCACCCCGCGGATGCTGGCCTGGCCGGCCGGCCCGCGGGACAGCGACGGCATCTGGGCGCCGCACTGGTACGACGCGGTGTGGAAGTCCACGGGTTTCGAGCCCTGGCGGGCGCGGGAGACGGCGCTTTCCGGCCCGGCACGGGCCGTGGCCGAGGCCTGCCGGCCGGTCTACGAGCGCCTGCGCGGGCACCGCATGGCCGTGGCCTGAAAAGCAGAACGGCCAGGCATGAGGCCTGGCCGTTGCGTCCATCGGTCACTTCCGTTGGCCGGAAGTGGTGGGCGGTACAGGGTTCGAACCTGTGACCCCTACCATGTCAAGGTAATGCTCTACCGCTGAGCTAACCGCCCACGATGGCCGGGAAGTATAACAAGCGGGCCCCGGCAGGCCAAGCCCGACGGGCGGCCCGGCGCCCTGCCCGGCCTCAGGCCATCAGGCCCTGGGTGCGCAGGCGGTGGATCTCGTCGCGGATCCGGGCCGCGTCCTCGAACTCCAGGTCCTGGGCGTGGCGGTGCATGCGGGTCTCGAGCTGCTTGAGGCGAGCGGCCAGCTGGCCCGGGTCCATCAGGGCGTAGTCGGTCTTGTCTTCGGCCACCTTGCGGGACTTGCCGCGGCCCTTGGCCTCCTCGGGCTCGGCGCGTGCGCCCTCCATCACGTCCATCACCGCGCGCACGATGCTGGTCGGGGTGATGCCGTGCTCGAGGTTGTAGTCGACCTGGCGCTGGCGGCGGCGGTCGGTCTCGTCGATGGCGGCCTTCATCGAATTGGTGATGCGGTCGGCATAGAGGATGGCCTTGCCGCGCACGTTGCGGGCGGCGCGGCCGATCGTCTGGATCAGCGAGCCGGTGGAGCGCAGGAAGCCCTCCTTGTCGGCGTCCAGGATCGCGACCAGCGAGACCTCGGGCATGTCCAGGCCCTCGCGCAGCAGGTTGATGCCCACCAGCACGTCGAACACGCCCAGGCGCAGGTCGCGGATGATCTCGACCCGCTCCACCGTGTCCACGTCCGAGTGCAGGTAGCGCACCTTGACCTCGTGCTCGGCCAGGTAGTCGGTGAGGTTCTCGGCCATCTTCTTGGTGAGCGTGGTGATCAGCACGCGGTCGCCCAGCTTCACGCGCTCGGTGATCTCCGACAGCACGTCGTCCACCTGCGTGGCAACCGGGCGGATCTCCACTTCGGGGTCGATCAGGCCGGTGGGGCGGACCAGCAGCTCGACCACCTGGTCGCCGGACTTGCCCAGTTCGTACTTTCCGGGCGTGGCCGAGACGTAGATGCTGCGCGGCGCGCGGCGCTCCCACTCCTCGAACTTCAGCGGCCGGTTGTCCAGCGCCGAGGGCAGCCGGAAGCCGAATTCGACCAGGGTTTCCTTGCGCGAGCGGTCGCCCTTGTACATGGCGCCCAGCTGCGGAATGGTCACGTGCGACTCGTCCACCACCAGCAGCGAGTCCGGCGGCAGGTAGTCGAACAGGCAGGGCGGCGGCTCGCCCGGCATCTGGCCGGTCAGGTGCCGGCTGTAGTTCTCGATGCCGTTGCAGAAGCCGACCTCGGCCATCATCTCGATGTCGTACATGGTGCGCTGCTGCAGGCGCTGGGCCTCGAGCAGCTTGTTGGCCTTGTACAGCTCCTCCATGCGCGCGCTGAACTCGACCTTGATGGTCTCGATCGCGTCGAGCACGGTGCGCCGCGTGGTGACGTAGTGCGACTTCGGGTACAGGGTGTAGCGCTGCAGCTTGCGGGTGATGTGGCCGGTCAGCGGGTCGAACTGGGCGATGTTCTCGATTTCGCCGTCGAACAGCTCGATCCGCAGCGCCTCGATCTCGGACTCGGCCGGGTGCACGTCGATCACCTCGCCGCGCACGCGGAAGGCGCCGCGCACCAGTTCGGTCTCGTTGCGGCTGTACTGCATCTCGGTGAGGCGGCGGATCAGCTCGCGCTGGTCGATCTTGTCGCCCTTGACCAGGTGCAGGACCATCCGGAAGTACTCGTTCGGGTCGCCCAGGCCGTAGATGGCCGAAACGCTGGCCACGACGATCGAATCGCGGCGCTCGAGCAGGGCCTTGGTCGCCGACAGGCGCATCTGCTCGATGTGCTCGTTGATGTTGCTGTCCTTCTCGATGAAGGTGTCGGTGCTCGGGATGTAGGCCTCGGGCTGGTAGTAGTCGTAGTAGCTGACGAAGTACTCGACCGAGTTGTTCGGGAAGAAGGACTTGAACTCGCCGTACAGCTGCGCCGCCAGGGTCTTGTTCGGCGCCAGCACCAGGGTGGGCTTCTGCACGGCCTGGATGACGTTGGCGATGGTGTAGGTCTTGCCCGAGCCGGTGACGCCCAGCAGGGTCTGCTGCGCCAGGCCGGCCTCGAAGCCGGCGATCAGCTTTTCGATCGCCTGCGGCTGTTCGCCGGCGGGCTGGTAGGGGGGGACGAGTTCGAAGCGTTCGGACACGGGGGACGTCCTCGCGGGGCAATCAGGGAGTATAGCCAGCGGAGGGGAGCCCTCCTGACGGCGCGCTGCGCCGGACTCCTACATGGGGTCGCCCGCTTGCCGGATTCAAGGGTGCGCGGGCGCGGACCAGACTGGGGTTCACCCCCCAGCGGAGCCGACGATGCGCCTGCCCAGGCACGGATACTCACTGCCCGAACTGGCCGCCGTACTGGCCGTGATGGGCGTGCTGCTGGCCCTGGGCCTGCCCTCGTTCATGCAGCTGAAGAACCAGATGCAGACCCAGGCCGCCAGCCACGAGCTCAGCGCCAGCCTGGTGACGGCGCGGCTGAATGCCGTGCAGCGGGGCTTTCCGGTCAGCATCTGCCCCGCCGACCCGCTGGGGCGCTGTCGCGAGGATGGCATCTGGGACACCGGCTGGCTGGTGTTTCTCGACGAGGCGCGGGCCCGTCAGCCGCTGGACCCGGGGCAGATCCTGCAGCACGTGATGCCTGCTGCCGGCGTGCGTATCCGAAGCGTCCAGGCGCGCAGCCTGCTGCGCTACCTGCCCGACGGCCGCGCCTCGGGCAGCAACCTGACGCTGCGGATCTGCAGCGGTGACCGCCGGGTGGAAGGACGCCGGATCATCGTCAGCAACGCCGGCAGGCCGCGGATGGAACGGATGGCCCCGGACCACCCGGAGTGCCTCGGCGCTTGACGCCCCGGCGTCAGCCGCTAAAATACGCGACTCCCTGCCCGAATAGCTCAGCCGGTTAGAGCACTTGACTGTTAATCAGGGGGTCGTTGGTTCGAGTCCAACTTCGGGCGCCAGCTTCAAATGAAAAGGCCTGCGGATTCCGCAGGCCTTTTTGTTGCGTGGTCCACCGAGGCTTACCAGCAGTCGGCAACCGTGCCGGTGCCCGACTCCGACTTGATGCCCGCCTGGTTGATGCCCAGCGTGCCGCACTTCGTATCCTTAATGGCCTGCTGGCTGCCGGGGTTCGGTGTGGCGTTGAGAGTATAGGTTGTTGCGGTGGGAACGCCGTTGAGCGCAATCGTGTAGAACTGCGCCAATTCATTGCGGCAGCTGAGGGCAGGCACGTTCCCGCCCACATAGGTCAGCGTCGTCGTGTAGTAGCGCTCCATGAACTGTGCGGCTTCAATCAGGCAGGAGGCTCCCGCCTTCCTGCGCGATTCAATCACGTTGTTCTGGTAGCTGGCGTACGAGATGCCCGCGAGGATGCCGATGATCAGCAATACGATCATCAGCTCGAGCAGCGTGAAGCCCCTTGCAACCACACGCCTGGTTGCACCCGGACTACGGCCCGCAAAGGCAGGAGCGTGTCGTTTGGTCTGCATGCGTCAATCTCCAATCACTTCGCGCCAGGACTTTCGTCCGTAGATTTCCGACAGGTCGACCGGCACCCGGCCGCGCTGGGCATTCGAGCCGCCCACCATCAGCAGGTTACCCGAGATCACCGAGTCGCCCACCATGTCCACGCCGGCGTCATAGGAACCAACGCCCACCAGTACGCCGCCGCCGATGTCGATGGTGTCGTCACTGAAGGCGCCGTCGTTGTCGGCATCGAAGAATGGCGTGGCCACGCTGGAGCCGGAGAAGGCGTTGAGGGCGTTGACGAAGCCGCTGCCACCGCTCTCGCACGCTTCGCCTCGGGGCGTGATGCTCGACGAAATCAGCGTCGTACCCACCAGGCTGTTGGCGCCGATCATTCGCTCACCCTCGGCCGTACCCGGGGCGGGCGGCGTGACGAGGTCGATGTACCAGCCCTTCACCGTGGCGTTGAGCGCGCTGTTGGCCTCGAAGGCACGAACGCGGCGACCATTGATGGTGGCCACGGCCGCGATACGGCGCTGCTGCAGCTGACCGCGGCCGGTGATTGCCGTGCCGTCATCGATAAGTCCATACCAGGTCTGGACGTCGGTGTTGGGCGTGCCGTCGGAGCGGGCCAGATCATCCGCGTTCATGTAACGGCCGGTGCCGATGAACACCCAGGTCTTGTAGGTCAGCGGATCGATGCCGACGGCCGGCGTGCCCGAAATCGGCTGCCGCTTGCTGGCCGAATCCACCGCCGTGAACATGATCCGGCGCTTGTCAGCGTCATCCCAGGTGGCCGGGGTGGTCGCCGTCAGGTCGAACTTCCAGACGTTGCCACGCAGGTCGCCGCCGTAGACGTAGTCGATGGTCTTGTTGCCGTCCACGTCGAAACCGCGAATGCCGGACAGGCCGTTGGGCGCCGTCGCCCCGCCCCAGCCCGTGCCCGTGCCGGTATCGATCTCCGCAAGCACCGCGCCGGTGGCGGCATTGAGCACATAGAGCACCGCGGTGTCGCCGGTGCTGTTGGGCCCGTTCGCCACGATCACGCCGACGTCGCCGTTGTTGAGGCGGGTGATGAGCGGAGTGCTGAGTACCATGCCCATCTTGTCGTGATTGACCGGGTCATGGTCCCAGAGCACGTCGCCGTTGCCGAAGGAGCTGGGGTCGGTGACGTCCAGGGCGTACACACCCTTGCCGCCGCGGCCCAGGCTGCCCACCAGATAGTTGGTGCCGGGGATGTCCTCGAGCGCAGACACCGCGATCGGGCCATCGACGAAGTAGGCATGGCCATAGTTGATGCTGGACATGCTCTCGAGGCTGGCAAGGTCGATATTGCCCGGCACGTAGGCGAACTGCTCTTCACCGGTGCTGGCGTCGAAGGCGTGCATCATGCCGTCATTGGCGCCGACGTACACCGTGTCGGTGTCTTCAACGTAGACGGGCGAACTGTGGATGATGTCGCCCAGGACATTGAGCCGGTCACGGAAGTTGCCGCCATTGTTCTGCGCAGCCTCCAGCGTCCGAACGCCGCGGATGTAGTCGGACACGCCGGCGATGGGCGAATTGAGCGCCGCGGCCTGCGCCGGGGACGGGAAGTTGGTGCCGCCCGATCCATTCCACGTGATGATGGTGCGTGCGCCAGGCGCCGGGATCTCCTCGGTAGCCACCCAGCTCGGGGTTTCCGAGATCGTGGTGCCGGAGACGGGATACGCCGCCAGCTCGCCGATCCAGCGGCCGCTGACATAGCGCGCCTGGAACAGCCGGGTCTCGGACGTCAGCGACGTGCTGTTGGCGGCCACGTTCGAGCTCGACGCCGTGCGCTCGACCACCGTGGCCAGCGCGTTGCGGATGGCGGCTGCGAAGGCATTGGGGTCGGTGGCGGCCACGAAGGAGCCGCGCGAATTGACCGCGGCGTGCCAGAGGTCGTCGATCTTGTCCGGATCCTCGTCGTTGCCCTCGTTCACTGCACCCCAGTTCAGGGTACCGGCGGTGATCGCCGGAAGGTCGGTGGACGAGTCGAGCGTGCCCTTGAGGCCGAGCGAGATGCCGAAGGTGACCATGTGCTGCCAGAACGCCGGATTGGCCGACGAGCTGGGCACATTGTTGTCCAGGCCGGTGGCGCCATCCGGTCGCAGGTCGGTCTTCCAGTAGTGCATCGCGACGTCGGCGAGGGTGCCCTGCTGGCTGAACTCGTAGGGGCGGGCCGGCGTATAGGTATAGGTCGCGCCAAGCTCACCGTTGATGGTTGTGCCAGCGTCCTCGTCACCGCTCATCGATGTGAAGTTACTCGAGGCGATGTCGTCGTTGTTGTTCCAGTAGCCGTCGGTGGTGAGGATGGAGAAGTTCTGGCGGCAGGCCAGCTGGGTGGTGCCGGTGCCGGCATAGGGACCGGTGTTGCCCGTTTCACGGTAGTACTCGCCCACGCGGCGGAGGGCGGTACGCAGGGGCGTAAAGCCGTTGGCCGTCATGCCAAACACCGTGTCGAAGAACGCCGCACGGTTGTTGCTCACCGGGGCCGTGGTCTTGTTGCGGAAGAGGCCGCCATCGCTGCCCACCGGAATGCGGCTGTTGATGCTGCTCAGGCCCGCGATACCGACGCGGAAATCCTCGCCGAGGTCGGAGAAGGCGTAGCTCACGCCCGCCTTGGCGGCCTTCATGCGGGTGCGGTGGTAGGAGAACCAGGTGGCGAAGTTCTGGCGCTCGGCCGCCTCGCTGCGACCGGTCGGGGTCGTGTAGGTGCAGTTGCGCCAGCCCCAGCCGGTGAGCGAAGTGGCGCAGCCCGCGCTGGCCTCGCCGGTGGCCGGGTCGCCCGTCGTGATCTGGACGACCAGCTGCACGTTGGCGAAGCCATCGTTGTTGTTGTTGTCCGCGGCGCGCACACCGACGTACCAGGTGCCGGTGTTTGGATTGTTGACCGAGCGGCTCTCGTTGCTCGAGTTGCCGTTGTTGATGAAGTCGTAGGTACCCGTGGTCGGTGCATTGTTGCGACGCAGGTACAGATTGGCGTTGGCATCACTGCCCGAAAGCGTGACGGTCATGTTGGTGGTGTTGGCCGGCACGACGAAACTGATGTTGCCGGGCGCGGTGGCACCGGTGCCGCCGCCGACCCAGTTATTGCGGTTGGCGGACAGCCCGGAAAGGTTGACCAGGACTTCCGTCGTGGTGCTCACCTCCTGCCGCTCGCTGCGCACCACCCGGCCATTGGTCAGGATCTGGTAGCGGTAGTACTGGGTGCCGTCCGTCAGGTCGGTCGCACCCGGCTTGGGCACGTAGTAGGTCTGGACGCTGTCCTGAAGATTCAGGTTGCCGCTGGCCAGTTCCAGGCTGTCGTAGGCGGCGTTGTAGGACGGCGTCGGCAGCGGCGTGCCGTAGTCGCGGCGCCACGGGGCATACGTCGCATTGGGGTTGTAGTACAGCGTGTTGCGCAGGTAGAGCCGTGCCGAGAGGTCGTTGGTGGTCAGTCCGCCGCCGCTGATCGAGATCGTATTGTCAATCAGGTTGGTGTCCTCCATCGAGCCGGAGGTGTCCAGGATGAACATGATGTTCGGCGGAACGTTGCCACCGACCTGCAGCGGAGCATTGGGAATGTCGATCGCGGCCTGCACCGGCAGCGCGAACAGGGTCGCGAAGGCGGCAGCCAGGACCGCCGGCGCGTGCAGGCCGCTGCGGGACGAAGGACGATCGTACTGGGTGTTCATGGTTTTACTCCGTCCGCTCAAGGCGTGCTAACGGTGGTCTGCAAGGTAACCTGGGCACGACCGGCAGCAGCGCTGCGGGCGGTGACCCGGAATCGGGGCGTGAGGCAAAGGGCGTTGACCGGAATCTCTCGTTCGCAGGCAAACCAGTTCGGCCCGGGTCCCAGCGGCTCGACCAGGAACTGCGGCGTCGTGGTGATGGCCGCAAGTGCGCCCGCACCGTCGTTGTCGACGTTGACGTCCACCGTGGCATTTCGCCAGGCCGAGGCCGCGGAGATCCAGTACTCCTGGTCCGTATCGGCGACGTTGGTGCGGCGCGGACACAGGCCAGCCACGCAGTTGCCCGAGGTCGGGAAGGCGGGGTTCGTGGCCACCAGCGCTTCGGCCTCGCGCAGCGCGGCCTCCGCCGCCTGGAAACCGATACCGCGGTCGTACACGCTTGAGCTCATCCGCTCTTCCATCAGCGAGCCGCGCAGGCTGGCCAGGCCGAGCAGGGTCATGACCAGCAGCAGGATCAGCACGATCAGCAGCGCGACGCCCTTCTGGCGACCTGGCCGGGACACGGGATTAGGCTTGTTCATGCGTTTCGGTTCCGCAGGGTGACCACGTGTTCGAGCTGGCGGCGCAGCGCCTGCCCATCGGTGCCGTCGGCTTCGGCGCCGACCAGCGAGATGCGCACCAGCACCGCCTGCACTTCCGGCCAGCGCGCGGCCACCGCCGCGTTGTTGGCAGGCTGGTAGGCATTGGCGCCGGGCAGCAGGTACAGGATTTCCATGTCCTGCACGCCCTCCACCACCTCTTCCTGCACCGCTGCGCCGGTGCGCAACGAGGTACGGAAAAGGGAGTTGCCACCGCGGCCATTGGCTGCCACGAACCAGCGGCTGGCCATGAGGCGCGACACCATCGCGTTGTCGGTGTAGGTGAACGCGGTACCGTTGATTCCCAGGTTGGCCGGATGGACGATGTCAACACCGGAGACCGTCGCGGGGAAGATGCTGACCAGCCGGTTGTCGCAGACCATCAGCAGGTCGTTGGTGACAAAACCGTGCGCCGCGTTGTTCACGCGCAGGGTATTGGAGCCCAGCGTATGGTTGCTGACGAGCACGCCCGCTCCGGAGGCACCAATGACCTCCACGGCGTCGGTGCCGGCCAGCGTCCCGGGAAGCGCGCCGTTCTCGTATCCGATGACGCCGCGGCTCACCGCCGCGCGGTCCCAGTTGCTCCACCAGTTGGTGGTGTAGTTGGTGACGCGGTTGGTGACCTGGAGTTCGTTGGAGCAGGGGTTGCCGCTGCCCTCGCGAAGGTCACGGGCCATCAGCTCGAATGCGATCCGGGCGCTTTCCTGCACGCGCGAAAGGCTTTCCGTCGTACGGTGCGTGCGTGCGTTGGAGATGAACATTCCGATCGCGGCGGCACTGACCAACAGGCCCAGCAAAAGCGCGATCATCAGCTCGATCAGGCTGAAGCCGGACTGGCTGCGGGCGCGAAGCCTGTTGCGGGAGGCGGGATTCATATGCGGCTCCGGGTCTTGAGTTCCTGCGCGTCGATGCCACCAGTGCTGCGCGTGTCATTCCAGCGCACGGTGATCTCGCAGACATTGGCGGCGCAGGCAATGCCGCCACACGCCGACGCGCCCATGGTGGTCTGCAGCGAGGTGATCCAGGCGTTCTGGTCGAAATTGACGAGGCTGCCGGCGGCGGCCGGCGCCACGCAGGTGACCGGCAGGTTGTAGCCGTTGGCGCGCGCGACCAACACGTTGGAGCGCATCGCGTCGAGGATGGCGTAGCTCTGCACCACCGCCTGGCTGCGCTCGAGCGAACCCTGGCTGTTGCGGAGGGAGGTGGCCTGCATCGCGGCAACGCCCAGCATGCCGATGGCGAGGATGAGTACGGCGATCAGCACTTCCAGCAGGGTGGCGCCCCGGTGGCGGGATCGGCGATTCATGGGGTGGAAGACCCGGGTCATGGCGGAAGGTCCTTACGGATTGGCCGGGGCCGCGCAGGCACCGGAGGTGATGACGGCGGTGGAACGCACCACCACCAGGCGGCTGCCCTGGGTGATGGTCAGGTCACGGGCATTGTCGGAGGGCGTGGTTTCCGGAACACAGACCCGCAGGCGCGCGGCCAGCAAGGCGCCGGCCGGCGTTCGCGCAAGGCCATCCGGCCGGAACACCACCCGGTTGCTGGCACCGGAAATGGCCGGGCTGGACACCAGCGTGGCCGGGGCATTCATGGGCACGGCCCGAAGCACCAGCTCGCCAGCGGTGACCGCACCGTCGCGGTTGGTGTCCACGAAGGCCACCCAGCCATCCCAATTGCCTGCGGCGGTCGTGCAGGTCGGGGCGGCGGCATTCGGGTTCTGGGAGCGACATACGACCGTACGCGCATTGCGACGGATGGCCTCCATGCGCGCCAGCTGCATCGTCGCCAGCAGCTCGTTGGCAGGATTGGTGATCCGGGAGCTGTTGACCACGAAGCGGAAGCTGGGGAACGCAACTGCCAGCAGCACGCCAAGAATGATCAGGACCACCAGCAACTCCAGCAGGTTGAAGCCCGCCTGGCGCCGGAGGCGCGGCCCGGCCTGGGCGCTGCGTCCTTTGCGGTCGGATGTCGTCGTCATTGCCTACCCCTACATGTCTGCCATCGCACCCTAGCCCCGTCCCGTCCGCCCCGCCAGCGCCGACCGACGGGCGGCCCGTCCAAGGTCCCGGGCGGCCGGGCCCGGTATCGCAGGCCTCGCACACGCGGCATCATGGTCGCCACCCCGCCTCCCCGAGTCCGCGTGGCCCCGCCCAGGTCCCAACCCAATCCGCTGGAAGTGCTCTGGCAGGGCCCCGCGATCGTGGCGGTGGTGCTGGCGGGTGAGGCCGTGGCCGTGCTGCTGGCCCTGGCGCCCGGCTTCGACGGCGACCGGATCACCTACTTCGGGCTGGCCTCGCTGCTGATCCAGTGGATCACGATGCTGACCCTCGGCGGCCTCTACCTGCTGCGTGACTCCCTGTCCCGGCTCACCGGGCCGCGGGTGGCGTGGATGGCGCTGGGCCTGCTGATGCTGAGCACCTGGCTCACCGGGGCCGCCACCTGGCTGCTGCTGGGTGAACTGATGCCGATGGCCGGCCGCGGCTGGCTGGACTTCCTGCTGCGGCTGAGCCTGATGGCGCTCACCATCGGCCTGCTGGGCCTGGCCGCCTACCAGAACCACCTGCGCGCCCGGCGCCTGGCCGTGCTGGCCAAGCAGGCGGAACTGGAGGCCCTGCAGGCGCGGATCCGTCCACACTTCCTGTTCAACACGCTCAACACCGGGGCGGCGCTGGTGCACGCGCGGCCCGGCGAGGCCGAGCGCCTGCTGCTGGACCTGGCCGACCTGTTCCGCGCGGCCCTGTCGGGGCCGCGGGAAATCCCGCTGGCCGACGAACTGGCCCTCGCCCGGCGCTACCTCGAGATCGAATCGCTGCGCTTCGGCGACCGGCTGCGGCTGAGCTGGGACCTGCCCGACCAGCTTCCGCCCGTGCAGGTGCCGACCCTGTCGATCCAGCCGCTGGTGGAAAACGCCATCCGCCACGGCGTGGAGCCGTCCGCCGACGGCAATGACGTGCTGGTGCGGGTGGAACTGGACCGTGCCTCGGTGCGGGTCATCGTCAGCAACGGCCTGCCCCGCTCCGGCGGCCAGCCGGCCAGCGGACACCAGGTGGGCCTGATCTCCGCGCGTGAGCGCATCATCGCGCTCAGCCAGGGCCGCGGCCGGCTGGACACCGAGATAGTGGATGGCCGCTACGTCGCCACCATCCACCTGCCGCTCGATGCGGCCTGAGCGGCGCCGGCCTCAGCCGCCGACGACGCGGTAGCAGGGCCGGTAGGTGCCGTTGATCTTCATGCGGCGCTGCTCGACGAAGGCGTCCAGCAGGGCATCCAGCGCGCGCATGATGTCGCGGTCGCCATCGATGGTGAAGGGACCATGGCGCTCGATCTCGCGCATGCCCTCCTCCTTGACGTTGCCGGCGACGATGCCCGAAAACGCGCGCCGCAGGTCGGCCGCCAGCAGGTGCGGCGGCTGGTCGCGGTGCAGGTTGAGTCCCGCCATCGCCGCATGGGTGGGCGCGAACGGCAGCTGGAACTCTTCCGGCAGGTGCAGCGACCAGTTGAAGAAGAAGGCGTCCTGTTCCTTCAGACGATGCTCGCGCACCTTGCGGATGCCCTGGCGCATCACCTGCGCCACTTCGGCGGCATCGTCCACGATGATGCGGTAGCGCGAGGTGGCGGCGTCGCCCAGGGTCAGGCGCAGGAACTGGTCGATCTGCTCGAAGTAGGCGGCCGACGCGGCCGGGCCCGTGAGGATCAGCGGGAACGGTAGCTCGGCGTTGGCCGGGTGCAGCAGCACGCCCAGCAGGTACAGGATTTCCTCGGCGGTACCGACGCCGCCCGGGAACACGATGATGCCGTGGCCCAGGCGCACGAAGGCCTCCAGCCGCTTCTCGATGTCCGGCATGATCACCAGGTGGTTGACGATCGGGTTCGGCGACTCGGCCGCGATGATGCCGGGCTCGGTGATACCGATGTAGCGCGGACGCCCGTGCCGCTGCTTGGCGTGGGCGATGGTGGCGCCCTTCATCGGGCCCTTCATCGCGCCCGGGCCACAGCCGGTGCAGATGTCCAGGCCGCGCAGGCCCAGCTGGTAGCCGACCTTCTTGGTGTACAGGTATTCATCGCGGTTGATCGAGTGGCCGCCCCAGCACACCACCAGGCTCGGGTCCTGGAACGAGCGCATCACGCGGGCGTTGCGCAGGATCTCGAACACGGCGCTGGTCATGCCCGAGCTGGTGCCCAGGTCGAACTTGTTGCTGCCGTGCACTTCGTTGGCGTTGTAGGCGATGTCGCGCACCACGGCGAACAGGTTCTCGGCGATGCCGCGGATGATCTCGCCGTCCACGAAGGCGGTGGCGGGCGCTTCCTTGAGTTCGATCTTGATGCCGCGGTCCTGCTGCAGCACCTCGATGTCGAAATCGGGGTAGCGCAGCGAGGCCGCGCGCGGGTCGTCGTCGGAACTGTCGGTGGTCAGCACGGCCAGCGCGCAGCGGCGCAGCACTTCGCGCAGGCCGCCGGTGGAGGCGTCGTGCAGGCGCGCCACTTCATCGCGGGAAAGGATGTCCAGGCCGCCGCGCGGGGAGATGCGGGTGTTGACGGTGGCCAGCTTGCTCGGGTTGTCGCTCATCGGTTGCTCTTTGCTGTCGTCTTGTCGTTGGACCGGGGACTCTACCACCGGCCGGGCGCACCGCCCTATCCCGGACGTCGCCAAAAGAAAACGGCCGGCGGTTTCCCGCCGGCCGTCCTGTTTCTCAGTGCCGCGCTATCAGAACTCGTAGCGCAGGGTCAGCTGGGCAGCCCAGGAGGACTCGCCGCGGGCCTGGCGGTTGACCGGATCCTCGACGCCGCCGACGTTGTACACGTAGCGACCCTGGGCATCCAGGCCGTTGTACCAGACGAAGCTGCGGTTGGAGGGGAAGCCGATCTCGTTGATCTGCCCCCAGTCCTTGTTCAGCAGGTTGCCGACGTTGAGGATGTCCAGGGCGATGACGGTCTTGTTGCCCTTGAAGAAGCCCGGCAGTTCCTGGCTGATGCGCACGTCGAACGAGTTGATCCAGGGGTTGTAGCTGTTGTTGCGGTCCACCACCTGGCCGACGTTGCCGCGCAGCTCCGGGTTGGCGTTGATGATGGCCCAGAACGCGGCCTCTTCGTCACCGGTGCCGTTGCCGTTGCGGTCGCGGAACGAGACCTCGCCCGGGTTCGGGATGTACATCAGGTCGTTTCCGGCGATGCCGTCGCCGTTGAAGTCGTTGATGTAGGTCCAGCTGTACGGCTTGCCGCGACGGCCTTCGTAGAACACCGCGAATTCGGTCTTGTAGTCGCCGAAGAAGTTGCGGCGCCACTGCAGCGCACCCGAGAAGCGGTCCTTCACGAGGTAGTTGGAGGTGGCCTCCACTTCCTCGTTCGGGTTGAAGATCATGCGGCCGTTCCAGTTCGAGTTCGACGTGGACGAGGTCAGCGGGCTGACGTCGGTGGCGTCGGCGTAGGTGTAGGCCAGGCTCCAGGCCCAGTCGTTGGACATGGGCTTGGACAGGCTCACCGTCAGCATCTCGCCGTGGCCCTTGTCGCTCGGGCGGGCCAGGATCACGTTGCCGAAGGACGAGTTGCTGCTGGCGCGCGACGTGGTGCCGGTGCCCTGGCCAGCGGCGTTCCAGTTGGCCGGGTTGTAACCGTTGGCGTTCCAGTACAGCTCGCGGCCGTCCGGACCGATGCGGGTGGCCTGGCCCAGGTTCAGGTGCTCGTAGAAGATGCCGGTTTCGGTCTTGGTCAGCAGCAGCTCGGCGGACGCGACCAGGCCCCAGAACGGCAGCTCATGCTCGAACGCGAGGTTGGCCTTCCAGATGGCCGGCTGCTCCAGGTCCGGATCGATGATGTCGACGTTGGCGGCCGGCTGGCTGCCCACGGGGCGAGGCTGGTTGTCCGGATCGCCACTGAAGATCGAGCCCAGGGGGCAGGCCGGCGAAGAACCGCCGCAGGAGAACACCTGGGTGGCCAGGCCCGTGTTGGAGTACGGGTTGGACAGCCAGACGTTGGCCGCCGCGCCCTGGAACAGGCCGAAGCCACCGCGCAGCTGGGTCGGGCGCTCGCTATCGAAGGTGTAGTTGAAGCCGAAGCGCGGCTGGATCAGCTCCTTGCCGTCGATGGTGACGCTGTTGTCATAGCCGAAACCGCCGGTCTGGCGACCGAAGGTGCTGGTGCGGGCGATGGTGGCGGCGTTGGCGGCGGCGTTGAACAGCGGCTCTTCGTCGATGTTCGGCGTATCCAGGCGGATGCCGGCCATCAGGGTCAGGTTGTAGTTGACCGACCAGGTGTCCTGGATGAACAGGCCGATGTTCTGGTTGGACCACTGCGCGGCACCGTCCTGCAGGGTCAGGCCGGCGCGCGGCTGCTGCGAGGTGTAGGTGAACGGGCGACCGGCCTGGAAGCTGTTGGCGCACTGCGAGGCCAACAGGCAGGAGAACACGTAGTTGCCCTTGGTGTTCTGCAGGAAGGCGTTGAAGATCTCGTTGTCGTCGTAGTCCATGCCGAACTTCAGCTCATGGTCACCGATGAACAGGTTGCCGGCGAAGTAGGCACTGGTCGTCTCGGTGTTGAGCTGGTTGAAGTGACGGCTGTTCTCGGTACCCATCAGCAGCGTGCGGGTGCCGCTGGGCACACCCGGCGGCGTCGGGTCGGTGAACTGCACCGACACGGTCGGCAGGTCGGAGTTGTTGTTGAACACGCTGTCGTAAGTGCGGCGCGCGATCTTGAGCTCGGTCGAGAAGTTCTCGGACCAGTCGCTGAACAGCTGGCCGACCAGGCTCTCGAACACCTTCTCCTGCGTGGTCCAGTGCGAGGACAGCGACAGGCTGCGGATGCCGAAGCCGTAGTAGATCGGCTCGGACTGCTCGGTCTTGTTGTAGCGCAGGCTCATGCGGTGCGCGTCGGTGATGTTCCAGTCGAGCTTGAGCAGCGAGTCCTCGACGCTCAGTTCGGCGTCGGTGGGGAATTCCTGCGTGCCGACGTCCATGCCGTAACCGTTGGCGATGGCAATGGTCTGGTCGATCTGCGCCTGGGTGATGCCGACGTTGGTGAACTCGCTGCCGATCGGGCCGAACTCGGGCGCCAGGCGCGAGCTGGTGAACTCTTCATAGGCCGCGAAGAAGAACAGGCGGTCCTTGATCAGCGGGCCACCGAAGGTGATGCCCTTGGTCTCTTCCTCGAACTCCGGGGAGTCGAAGTATTCGCCGCTGGTGGTGTTGAGACGGTCGCCGGCCAGGCGGTCGTCGCGGTACACGTAGGTCAGGGTGCCGGAGAACTCGTTGGTGCCCGACTTGGTGACGGCGTTGATGTTGGCGCCGGTGTAGCCGGTCTGGGTCACGTCGTAGTTGGAGACGTTGATCTGCACCGACTCGATGGTGTCGATCGAAATCGGCTGCTTCGCCGTCGGCAGGTTGTTGGCTTCCAGGCCGAAGGTGTCGCTGGTGTTCACGCCGTCGATGGTGATCGAGTTGAAGCGGCTGTTCTGGCCGCCCAGCGAGATCTCGCCGCGCTCCTTGTCGGTCTGCGACAGGCGCGGGTCGAGGCGGGCGTAGTCCTGCAGGTTGCGCTGGATGGACGCGAACGCGTCCAGCTGCTCGCGGTTCACGGCCGTGGTCGCGCCCATGTTGCTGGCGCTGAACACTTCGGACTGGATCGCGGTGCCGGTGACTTCGACCACGTCCAGCGTGGTGGTGTCGCCCTGGCCCAGGGTGGCGTCGACCGCGGTGGTCTCGGCCAGCTGCAGGTACACGCCTTCGCGGGTCTCGGTCACGCCGTCCTTGACGATGGTGATCGTGTACGGGCCGCCGACGCGCAGGCCGCGCGCGGAGTAGCGGCCGTCAGCGCCGGTGGTGGCGTTGCTGACGGTGCCCGACGGGGCGTGCACGATGGTCACCTGCGCGCCGGCAACCGGCTGCGAATCGCCGCTGACGATGCGGCCGCCGACGGCGGCGGTGGTGTTCTGGGCGAAGGCCGGCGCCGCCGCAAGGGCGATGGCGAGGCCGAGGGAGAGCTGCGAGAGCCGAACCCGGTTGCGATTGGTCATGGTGGTTAACCCTGATTTTAGTGGCTATAGAAAGAGAGTCGCGGCGTCCCGCCGCTGTGCCTGACGGGCCAGGCGTGGCTAGTCCTTGATGACTTGCCCAGGAAGGGTGTCCCCTGCGTTCCCCGGCAATAACAAGAGTTTAACACGGTACCCCGGTCACATGTCATTCAGGTGACAGGATCGGGACGGGCGTCACCCCACGGGCCGCTGGCTGCCGGGCGCGGGCGCCGGCTCAGGCGCCGGGGGCCGCCCGCAGGTAGGTGGCGACGCCATCGAGCAGCATCTGCACCGAAATGGCCACCAAAAGCATGCCCATGAGCCGCTCCACCGCCACCAGCACCCGCATGCCGAGCATCCGGTAGAGGTAGGTGGCAGAGAACAGCAGGGCCGCGGTGCCGGCCCAGGCCAGCACCAGGGCCAGGGTCCAGTCGCCCATGCGGTCGGGTTCCTGGCTGGCCAGCAGCATCACCGCGGCCATGCCCGACGGACCCGCGACCAGGGGAATGGCCATGGGCACGATGAAGGGCTCGCCGTCGGGCACCTCGCCGAACATGCCCTCCGCGCTGGGGAAGATCATCTTCAGGCCGATCAGGAACAGCACGATGCCGCCGGCGATGGACACCGACTCCTGGCGCAGGTGCATGGCCTCGAGCACGTACTTGCCGCCCCACATGAAGGCCAGCAGCACGCCCAGCGCGATCAGCAGCTCGCGCACCAGCACGATCCGGCGCCGGTCCGGGGCCAAGGGCTTGAGCAGGCCCAGGAACACCGGGATGTTGCCCAGCGGGTCCAGGATCAGGAACAGCAGCAGGGCGGCCGAGAGCGTGGTCATGCCGGCACCCGGGGCGCCCAGACCTGGCCGCGCAGGTCGCGACCGGCGGCGGACAGCAGGTGCACGCAGGCCGGCGCGTAGCTGGCCGGGCCCGGGACGCGCAGCTGGGCCTCGTCGGCGTAGGCGCGGGCGCGCAGGTCGGTGCGCATCGGGCCGGGCTCCAGGCCCGACACCCGCACGGCGGTCTGGTCGGTCTCGGCGCTGAGCTGCGCCACCAGATGTCCCAGCGCGAGCTTCGATAGCCCGTAGGCACCCCAGTAGGCCTTGCCGACCCGCGCCGGCTCGTCGGTGACGAACACCACCGCGCTGTCGGCCGCCTTGCGCAGCCAGGGCAGGCAGGCCTGGGTCAGCAGCCAGGGCGCGGTGAGATTCACGTGCAGGTTGCGCACGAAGGCCTCGGGCGCGGTGGCCTCCAGCGGCGCCAGCCCGTTGAACTCGGCGGCGCAGTGCAGCAGGCCGTGCAGGCCACCCAGCTCGGCGGCGACCTTGGCCGCCAGCTCGGCATAGTCGGCCGGATCGGCGCCGGCCAGGTCCAGCGGATACAGCGCGGGCTCGGGGCCGAGCGCCTTCACGGCGTCATAGACGCGGTTGAGCTTGGGCACGCGGCGGCCCAGCAGCACCACCGTGGCGCCCGCGCGCGCGCAGGCCTTGGCGGCCTCCGCGCCGAGGCCACCGTGTGCCCCGGTGACCAGCACCGTGCGTCCGGCCAGGGCATCGGCCGGAACCGCCGGCAGCGCCGACGCCGCCGGGTTCATGCGGCCTTCTGGGCCTCGGCGACCATGCGCGCCAGCTCGCCGCTGTCGAGCAGCTCGACGGTGATGTCGCAGCCACCGATCAGCTCGCCGTTGATGAAGAGCTGCGGGAAGGTCGGCCAGTCGGAGTAGCGCGGAAGGTTCGCGCGGATCTCCGGGTCCTCGAGCACGTTGATGCTGTGGAAGCCCGCGGCGCCGGCGTTCTTCAGCGCCTGCACCGAGCGGCTGGAGAAGCCGCACATCGGGAACTGCGGCGTGCCCTTCATGAAAAGCACGATCGGGTGGCCTTCGACCTCGGCCTTGATGCGGTCCAGGACGTTCATGGAAAACTCCGTTCAGGGCGCGTCCCGGAGGCGGGCGCGCGATAGGGCTAGAATTATACGGCCAACGCGCCGCCCGACGGCGCCCAGCCCCTAGCAACCGGAGATCCCCCATGGCCATCGAACTGCCCGCCCTGCCCTACGACCGCGCCGCCCTCGAGCCGCACATCTCGGCCGAGACCATCGATTTCCACTACGGCAAGCACCACCAGACCTACGTCACCAACCTCAACAAGCAGATCGAAGGCACCGAGTTCGCCGACATGGACCTCGAGACCATCATCCGCAAGTCGCAGGGGGGCATGTTCAACAACGCCGCCCAGGTCTGGAACCACACCTTCTACTGGAACTGCCTCAAGCCCAAGGGCGGCGGCGAGCCGACCGGCAAGCTGGCCGAGGCGATCACCAAGTCCTTCGGTTCCTTCGCGGCGTTCAAGGAGCAGTTCTCTCAGACCGCCATCACCACCTTCGGCTCGGGCTGGGGCTGGCTGGTGCAGCGTCCGGACGGCTCCCTGGCCCTGGTCAGCACCCCGAACGCGGCCACCCCGCTCACCGGCACCGACAAGGCCCTGCTCACCTGCGACGTCTGGGAGCACGCCTACTACATCGACTACCGCAACGCGCGCCCGAAGTACGTGGAAGCCTTCTGGAACCTGGTGAACTGGGACTTCGTCGCCAGCCAGATGGCCTGATGCACCCCAACGGGCCCCTGCTCGCGATCCAGGGCCTGTCCTGCGCCTACGCAGGACAGGCCGCGGTGATCGACGTGGGCCTGGCGCTGCAGCCCGGCGAACTGGGCTGCCTGCTCGGCCCCAGCGGCTGCGGCAAAACCACCCTGCTGCGCGCCATCGCGGGCTTCCACGAGCCCACGGCCGGCACGCTGCAGCTCCGGGGCGTGGACGCCCGGCCCCTGCCGCCGGAAAAGCGGGGCCTGGGCTTCGTGTTCCAGGACCTGGCGCTGTTTCCGCACATGACGGTGGCCGACAACGTGGCCTTCGGCCTGCACCGCCTCGACACCGCGACCCGCGGCCCGCGATCGCTGGAAACCCTGGCCCTGCTCGGGCTGGAATCGCTGGCCTCCCGTTACCCTCACGAACTCTCCGGCGGCCAGCAGCAGCGCGTGGCGCTGGCGCGGTCGCTGGCCCCGCGGCCCGACCTGCTGCTGCTCGACGAGCCCTTCTCCAGCCTGGACGCGGACCTGCGCGGCCGCCTGCGCGACGACCTGCGCGCGCTGCTCAAGCGGCTGGGCATTGCCGCCCTGCTGGTCACCCACGACCAGGAGGAAGCCTTCGCCTTCGCCGACACCGTGGGCGTGATGCAGGCCGGCCGCCTGCTGCAGTGGGCCCCGGGCTTCGAGCTCTACCATCGGCCGGCCACGCCCTTCGTGGCCTCGTTCGTCGGCGACGGCCGCTTCCTGCCGGCGCGCGTGATCGCGGGCAACCGCGTGGCCACCGCGCTCGGCGAGCTGGACGTGATCGCCGGCCTGCCCTGGGCGATCGGCAGCGACGTGCGCGTGCTGCTGCGTCCCGACGATCTGGTGCCGACCGACACCGGCGGCATCGAGGCCGAGGTGAGCGCGGTCGCGTTCCGCGGCGCTGAAAGCCTGCACACCTTGCGGCTGGACGACGGTACCGCGCTCAGCGCGCTGTTCCCCAGCCATCAGCAGCGCACGCCGGGGCAGCGCGTGCGCGTGCGTCCGGACCTGGCCCACGTCGTCGTTTTTCCGGCGGCCGATCCGGCCTAGGCGCCCGCGTCTCAGGCTTCGCGAAGTCGTTCCACCACCGCCGCCACCTGGGCTTCGCGGCCCAGCGCCAGACCGACCTGTTCGAGTGCCGATGCCAGCTCCTGGCGCGATTCGGCGCGCAGGGTGGCATGGCCGACCTTGCGGCCTTCGCGCGCGGACTTGCCGTAGTCGTGCCAGTACCCGCAGGCCTCGGACAGCACCGGCAGCGGAGTCGGCAGGGTGCCGATCCAGTTGAGCATGGCGCTGTGGCCCACCGCGCGGGTATCGCCCAGCGGCAGGCCCAGCACGGCGCGCAGGTGGTTCTGGAACTGCGAGGTGCGTGCACCCTCGATGGTCCAGTGCCCGGAATTGTGCACGCGCGGCGCCATCTCGTTGGCCAGCAGCACGCCGTCGCGCAGGAACAGTTCGAGCGCGAACACGCCGACGTAGTCCAGGGCCTCGGCCACCTTGCGCGCGGCGGCCAGCGCCTGGGCCTGCAGCGCTTCGTCCACCGCCGCCGGCGCCAGGCTGGCCGAGAGGATGCCCGACTCATGCCAGTTCTCGGTCAGCGGCCAGGCGCGCAGTTCGCCATCTCGGCCGCGCACCGCGACCACCGACAGCTCGCGCTGGAAGGCGACGAAGCCTTCCAGGATCAGGCCCACCGTATCGGCCTGCGCACCGAGCGCGTCCCAGGCGGCGCCGGCATCGTCGGCCGAGCGCAGGCGGAACTGGCCCTTGCCGTCGTAGCCCAGGCGGCGGGTCTTGAGAATGCAGGGCGTGCCGATGCGCGCCAGCGCTTCGTCCAGCGAAGCGCGGCTGTCGATGGCCGCGAACTCGGGCACCGGAATGCCGAGCTCGCGGAACAGGGTCTTCTCCGCCAGCCGGTCCTGCGCCACGGCCAGGGCGCGAGGACTGGGGAAGACCGGCACGTGGTCGGCCAGCCAGCGCGCGCTTTCGGCCGGCACGTTCTCGAAGTCGAAGGTGGCCACGTCCACGCGGTCGGCGAACTGTGCCAGCGCGGTCTCGTCGCGGTAGTCGGCCTGCAGCAGCGGCGCGAACTGCGCGGCGCAGGCATCCGGCGTGGTGTCGAGCACCAGGAAGCGCAGGCCCAGCGGCGCGCCCGAGAGCGCGAGCATGCGGGCCAGCTGCCCGCCTCCGAGGATGCCGACGGTGGTCACGGCTGGCGCGGATCCGGATGGTCGAGCACGTCGCGGGTCTGGCGGCTGCGGAATTCGTCGAGCGCGGCGCGCACGGCGGCGTCGCCGGGCGCGATCATCGCCGCGGCGAACAGGCCGGCATTGGCGGCACCCGCCGCACCGATCGCGAAGGTGGCCACCGGCACGCCCGCGGGCATCTGCACGATCGACAGCAGCGAGTCCAGCCCGTTGAGCGCCTTGCTCTGCACCGGCACGCCCAGCACCGGCACCGCGGTCATCGCCGCGATCATGCCGGGCAGGTGGGCGGCGCCGCCGGCACCGGCGATGATGGCGCGCAGGCCGCGCGCACTGGCGCCGCGTGCGTAGTCCACCAGCAGTTCGGGCGTGCGGTGCGCCGAGACCACCCTCACTTCATGCGGCACACCGAGCTGTTCGAGCCGGGCGACGGCGTGCTGCATCGTCTCCCAGTCCGAGCGCGAACCCATGACCACCCCGACCAGCGGGGAAGCAGCGACCTGGCTTGCGGCGGCACGTTCGTTCATGGCGGGCGGCGTCGGCAAAACGCTATTCTAGACCCAAGCCCCCGCCGGACACAGCCGCGCCCATGGACCGCAAGCTCTTGGACATCCTCTGCTGCCCCACCACCAAGCAGCCGCTGGCCCTGTTGAACGCAGCCGAGCTGGCGGCGCTGAACCGGGCCATCGCCGCCGGCGGCGTCACCCGCGCCGATGGTGGCCCGCAGGGCGAGCCGCTGGCGGAAGCCCTGGTGTCGCGCGACCGTCGCCTGGTCTATCGCGTGGATGACGGCATCCCGGTGCTGCTGGCCGACGAGGCCATCGCCACCGCGCAGGTCGCCGACTTCCCGCGCTGATGGCCACGCTGCCGACGCCGCCTTCGCCTGCCCTCGTGCAGGACGACGTCGCCCGCGCCCTGGCCGAAGACCTAGGCCCGGGCGATGCCACCGCCGCGCTGCTGCCCGACGATCCGGCCCGGGCCTACGTGATCGCCAAGGAATCCGGCGTCATTGCCGGACGTCCGTGGTTCGATGCCTGTTTCCTGGCGCTGGACCCGCAGGCGCGCCTGGACTGGCGCGTGCAGGAAGGCCAGGCCGTTGACGCGGGCACGGTGCTGGTCACGCTGCAAGGCCGCACCCGCGCCCTGGTCAGTGCCGAACGCCCGGCGCTCAATTTTCTTCAGACCCTGTCGGCCACGGCCACGCGCACCGCGGCCTACGTGGCGGCCGTCGCGGGCAGCCGCACCCGCATCCTCGATACCCGCAAGACCCTGCCCGGCCTGCGCCAGGCGCAGAAGTACGCGGTGCGCGCCGGCGGCGGCAGCAACCACCGCATGGGCCTGTACGACGCCGTGATGCTGAAGGAAAACCACATCCACGCGGCCGGCTCGATCGCCGCGGCCGCCGCGGCCGCGCGCGCGATGCACCCCGCGCTGCCGTTGATCATCGAGGTCGAGGACCTGGACGAACTGGCGCAGGCCTTGGCCACCGGCTGCGAACGCATCCTGGTGGATGACTTCAGCGCGGCCGACCTCCAGGCCGCCGTGGCCATGGCCGGTGGACGCATTCCGCTGGAAGTATCTGGCGGCGTGGACCTGCAGCGCCTGCCCGCGATCGCCGCCACCGGCGTGGATTTCGTGTCGGTCGGCGCACTCACCAAACACGTGCAGGCGCTGGACCTGTCGCTGCGCCTGGGATCCCCGCCCGGCTGAGAGCGGGGCCCTGCGCGGTGCGTCAGCCGCGGCTCATCACCAGCGCCACGGTGGCCAGGATCGCGGCCGCCGTCAGCATGATCGGCACCCACTTGCTCATGCCTGGCGCCGCGGCGCTGCGGTCGGAGGCCGACGAATCCGAGGCCGCCGCCATGCGCGACGTCTGCTGGGCCATTTCCATGCCCGGCGCGACCACGATGAAACGCACCGCATCCAGCCGCAGTTCGTCGCCGGCATTGAGGAAGCCTTGCTGCACGCGCTTCGCATTGATGTAGGTGCCATTGGACGAACCCAGGTCCTCGACCGACAGGCCATCCTGCGTGGGCTTGACCAGGGCGTGGCGCCTGGAAATTTCTTCGGCCTGCACGGAGATGTCGCACTCCACCGCGCGGCCGATGACCACCGGACCGGCCACCGGGAACACCTTGCCGAACACCGCGCCAGACACGCCGCGCAGCACGTACTTGGGCACGGCCATGCGCACGCGGGTGGCGCCCGAGTCTTCATCCGAGCCCGGCACCACGCCGGGCGCAGGCTGGCTGCGGGCCGCCTCGACCACGACGAACTTGGCCATCACCGGACCCAGGCCGATCTGGTCGCCGCCACGCAGCGCCATGATGTCCGACACCGGCTTGCCGTTGACCGTGACCGGTCCGCCGCCCGCAGGCACCTGCAGGTTGGCACCGGTGCTGGTGACGTGGATCTCGCAGTGCAGGCCGGCGATGGCGGGGTCGGTGAGCACCACCGCACCCTCGGAGGCCGAGCCGATCCTGTTCACGCCCGAATTGAGCAGCACCTGGGCATGTTCGCCGTTGGGAAACACCAGTTTCATCTTCGCTCTCCTGCGAATTGGCGAAGGCCCCAAGGGCCGGCATCCGGGCCTATCTTATCCATGCGCGGCGCCAGCCGGCAGGGGGGCGGCTTGCGGGCGGGCAGCGACGGCCCCACATTGGCGGCATGTTATCGACCCTGCTCTTCCTAATCGCGGCCATGGCCGTCGCCGTGTTCTGGTTTGCCGGCCGCGCGGCCGCCGAAACCGCCACCCGCCTGGGCCAGGTGGCCTGCGCACGTGCCGGCGTGCAATGGCTCGACCAGAGCGTGCACCTGCTCAAGATGCGCCTGCGCCGCGGGTCGGACGGCTGGCTGGGGCTGGAGCGCCACTACGGCTTCGAGTATTCGGTGGGCGGCGAGGACCGTCGCGCCGGACGCATCGTGTTGCATGGGCGCCGCCTGCATTCGCTGGTGGGTCCGATGCCACCGCAGGACAGTCCGGCCTGAGGGCCTTAACCGCTTACTTCACAACGCGCAGGTGGCTGCGCTTGGGGCCGTCGCCGCCCGCGTCCGGCGCCGGCGCCGGATCGGGCGAATCCTCGGGCAGCGTGGCGCCGTCCTCCGGGAGCATCATGCCCTGCCCGGTTTCCTGGGCGTAGATCGCCAGCACGGCGGTCACCGGCACCTGCACCGACTGGCTGACGCCGCCGAAGCGGGCCATGAAGCGCACCTCGCGATTGTCGATGACCAGGTGCGCCACCGCGCGCGGGGCGATGTTGAGCACTACGCGGCCTTCCTTCACCGCCGAGCTGGGCACCTGCACGCCGTCGCGCGCGGCGTCCACCAGCAGGTAGGGCGTCATGCCGTTGTCGCAGATCCACTCGTTGAGCGCCCGGAGCAGGTAGGGGCGGTTGGAGCCCATCGCGGCGACCGGCTCGGTCACGGCGGCAGCTCGCGCAGGGATTTTTCTTCGGGCGTGAGGCTGCGCAGGTAGGCCGGGTTGCGGAAGATGCGCATGCCGTAGTCCTCGATCAGCTTGGCTTCCTTGGGCAGCACCACGCCCAGGGCCGGCAGGCGCCAGATGATCGGCGCGATCGCGCAGTCGGCCAGGCTCATCTCGGGGTTGAGGAAAAACTTGGAGGCCTTGAACAGCGGCAGCGCCGCGATCAGCAGTTCCTTCAGGCGCTTGCGGCCGGCGTCGGCCTGGGCCTTGTTGCCGTGCTGGATGGACTGCACGTGCGGCACCCACTCGTGTTCAAGCCGCAGCATCGCCAGGCGCAGGCGCGCGCGCGACAGCGGATCCACGGGCATCAGCGGCGGATGCGGGTAGCGCTCGTCCAGGTATTCGGACACCACCGAGGCGGCATACAGCACCAGGTCGCGGTCCACCAGGGTCGGTACGGAATGGTAGGGATTGAGGTCCACCAGGTCTTCAGGCGGGTTGCCCGGGTCCACCGGCACCAGTTCGTAGGTCACGCCCTTGGCCGCCAGCACCAGCCGGACCCGGTGGCAGACCACGCAGTCGCGGGCGGAGAACAGGGTCAGGGCGTTGCGGATGCGCGGACTGGCAGCCATCGGGGTTCCCTCACGCGGCGCCGCCAGCCCCTGCTAGCGGTCACCCGAAGCCCTAACCCTGCCCGAAATCCCCGGTCCGCCGCAAGCCACCGGCTGCCCGCGACGCGGACCGCCACGGCCCCTGACCGGCCCCATCATGCAAAAGGCCGCCCGGAGGCGGCCTTCTGCTGCCAACAGGCCCGGGGGCCTCAGTGCACGTCGCGCCAGTACTCGCTCTTGAGCAGGTAGGCGATGAGGGTGAAAAAGGCCAGGAACAGCAGCACCCAGACGCCCAGCGACTCGCGCTTGAGCGCGGCCGGTTCGGCCACGTACTGCAGGAAGGCGCTGATGTCGCGCGCCACCTGGTCGTACTGGCGGGCGTCGAGGCGACCGGGCGTGGCCAGCTCGAGCTTTTCGACGTGCGGCGCGGCGCCGTCGTGCGACTCGCCGTAGACCGGGCGCTGGATGCCCTGCATCTCCCACAGCACGTGCGGCATCGAGGCACCCGGGAACACGGTGTTGTTCCAGCCCATCGGGCGGGTTTCGTCGACGTAGAAACCCTTGAGGTAGGAGTACACCCAGTCGGCACCGCCGAGCTTGGCGCGGGCCACCAGGCTAAGGTCGGGTGCGGCCTTGCCGAACCAGGCGTTGCCGTCGCCGGGCGCGATGCCGGTCCTGATGTTCTCGCCGTACTTGGCCTCGCCCAGGATCAGGTTCTGCTCGACTTCCTCCTGGGTCAGGCCCAGGTCTTCGCCGATGCGCGAGTAGCGGTGCAGGGACAGCGAGTGGCAGCCCGAGCAATAGTTCATGTACAGGCCGGCGCCGCGCTGCAGCGAGGCCCGGTCGCTCAGGTCGGTGCCCGAGGCCTCCAGCGGGCCGCCGCCGGCGGCCAGGCCGAGCGCCGGCGCGAACGCCAGCAGGAGGGCGAAGAGGCGCAGCTTAGTCATGCGTGGTCACCCGCTCGGGAACTGGCTTGGTCTGGCCCATCGCGGACCAGAAGGGCATGAAGATGAAGAACGCGAAGTAGTAGGCGGTGAGGATCTGCGCCACCAGCTTCTGCGCGTCGGAACCGGACTGCGCGCCCAGCCAGCCCAGCACCACGAACGAGACCGCGAAGATGCCGATCAGGATCTTGTGCAGCAGCGGGCGGTAGCGGATGGAGCGGACCTTGCAGCGGTCCAGCCACGGCAGCAGGAACAGGATCAGGGTCGCGCCACCCATCACCACCACGCCGAAGAACTTGTCGGGGATGGCGCGCAGCATTGCGTAGTAGGGCGTGAAGTACCACACCGGCTTGATGTGCGCCGGGGTGACCAGCGGGTCGGCCTGGATGAAGTTGTCCCACTCCAGGAACCAGCCGCCCATCGCCGGGGCGAAGAAGACGATGAAGGCGAACAGGATCAGGAAGAAGCCGGCGCCGAACAGGTCCTTCACCGTGTAGTACGGGTGGAAGGGGATGCCGTCCTTGGGCTTGCCGGTTTCCTTGTCCTTGACCTTCTTGATGTCCACGCCGTCGGGGTTGTTGGAACCGACCTCGTGCAGCGCGCCCAGGTGCAGCACGACCAGCAGCAGCAGCACCAGCGGCAGCGCGATCACGTGCAGGGCGAAGAAGCGGTTGAGCGTGGCGTCGGCCACCAGGTAGTCGCCGCGGATCCACTCGGTCAGGTCGCCGCCGACCACCGGGATGGCGCCGAACAGGTTGATGATCACCTGCGCGCCCCAGTACGACATCTGGCCCCAGGGCAGCACGTAGCCCATGAAGGCCTCGGCCATCAGCACCAGGAAGATCAGCATGCCCAGCACCCAGACCAGCTCGCGCGGCTTCTGGTAGGAGCCGTAGATCAGGCCGCGGAACATGTGCAGGTAAACGACGATGAAGAACAGCGAGGCGCCGGTGCTGTGCATGTAGCGGATCAGCCAGCCCCACTCCACGTCGCGCATGATGTACTCGACCGAGGCGAAGGCTTCCGCCGCGCTCGGCTTGTAGTGCATCGTCAGGAAGATGCCGGTGACGATCTGGTTGACCAGCACCAGCAGCGCCAGCGAGCCGAAGTAGTACCAGAGGTTGAAGTTCTTCGGAGCGTAGTACTCCGACATGTGCTTCTTGTAGAAGGGCAGCAGGCCGGGCGTACGGTCGTTGAACCAGCCGATGACGTCCTCGGCCTTGCGGGTGATCAGGTTGGCCATTACGCGGCTCCCTCGGGGGCGACACCGACGACCAGGTGGTTGTCGTCGACGAAATGGTACGGCGGCACTTCGAGGTTGGAAGGCGCCGGGACGCCCTGGAACACGCGGCCGGCCAGGTCGAAACGCGAGTTGTGGCACGGGCAGTAGAAGCCGCCCTGCCATTCGCTGTCGAAGGCCTGCGGCTGCAGCTCGGGCACGTAGCTGGGCGAGCAGCCCAGGTGGGTGCAGATGCCGACGATGACCGCCAGCTCGGGCTTGATCGAGCGGGCCTCGTTCTTGGCAAAGGCGGGGGTCTGGTCGGCGTTCTCGGAGGCCGGGTCGCGCAGGCGGCCGTCAAGGCCCTTGAGGGCGGCCAGCTGCTCGGGCGTGCGGCGGAAGATCCAGACCGGCTTGCCGCGCCACTGCACGATCATGCGCATGCCGGGCTCGAGCTCGATCTTGCTGATGTCCACGTCCACCGGGGCACCGGCGACCTTGGCGCGGGCGCTGGGCTTCCAGGAACTGATGAACGGCACCGCGACCGCTGCCGCGCCCACCGCGCCGACCACGGCGGTGGTGGCGGTCAGGAAGCGGCGGCGACCTGTGTTGACCCCTTCGTTAGCCATCCGGCTCTCCGAAAATCTTGCTAAGTGGCTGAAAAACGAGATGCGTAACCCCGGGGGGCCCGCAAAGACGCGCAATTGTAGCGGAGGGAGCGAGGCAGGGACAACGCCGGCCGGCGGTTCAATTCGCGGCCAGGGCCCCGCGGTAGCGCTCGGCCAGCTGGCCCACCCGGACCACGTAACGCTGGGTCTCGGCATAGGGCGGCACGCCGCCGTGGCGGTCCACGGCGCCCTCGCCGGCGTTGTAGCCGGCCGCGGCCAGGGTCAGGTCGTTGTTGAAGCGCTTCAGCAGCCAGGCGAGGTACTGCACCCCGCCGCGGATGTTCTGGTTGGGGTCGAACACGTCGGACACGCCGAAGCGCGCGGCCGTGGCCGGGATCAGCTGCATCAGGCCCTGGGCACCGGCGTGGGAGACCGCATTGGGCCGGTAGGCCGACTCGGCGTGGATGATGGCCCGGACGATGGCCTCCTCGACCCCGAACTCGGCGGCGGCGGCACGGACCTCAGCGGCATAGGCCTCGGTGTTGAGGCGCACGCTGGAGAAATCGACGCCCGGCAGCAGGCCGCAGGCGTAGCAGGTCTCGACGTAGCTGAACAGCATCTTGGCGCCGGCATCGCCGCCCGGCCGCACGTTGGTGTAGTGGGTGATGCCGTCGCGCTCGAACTTGTACATCGCGCCGCGGGTGACGCGGGCGCCACTGGGCCGGTTGGCCGCGGCCAGTGTCTGGCCCGGGGACGCGGTGCGGAATTCGACCCGCCCGGTGGGCACGGCGCGGGGCGCGGAGGCGGTACCCGTCGCGGCGGTTGCCGCGGCGGGCGGCGGGGACGGCGCCGCCACGGGCGCCGGTCCTCGCGGGCGGGAGTCGGCCGCGGTGTAGGTGGTCACGACCTTGCAACTGGCCCCGGCCACGCGCTTGCCGGTGTAGTTGGGAATGCCGTCGGCGCCGGTGCACTTGTACAGCGTGCCGGCCCCGGCCGGGGCGGCAAGGATCAGGCAGGCCAGCGTCAGCGCGCGACAGGCGGTCATGCCGGCGAGGTTTACTCCAACCCGGGCCCGTTGCCAAGCACCCGGGGGGCCGGGCGGCCGGGCCGGGGGTTACAATGCCGCCCCCCACGGAACGGATTAACCGCCGCCATGCCCGTGAATGCGCCCGCCAAGGGCAAGCTTTTCATCGAAACCCACGGCTGCCAGATGAACGAGTACGACTCGGCCAAGATGGCCGACGTGCTCGCCGACCAGCACGGCCTGGAGCTGACCACCGACGAGGCCGAGGCCGACGTCATCCTGGTCAACACCTGCTCGATCCGCGAGCGCGCGCAGGAGAAGGTGTTCTCGCGCCTGGGCCGCTGGAAGAAGCTCAAGGCCGACAAGCCGGTGCTGATCGGCGTGGGCGGCTGCGTGGCCAGCCAGGAGGGCGAGGCCATCCTGCGGCGCGCACCCTACGTGGACCTGGTGTTCGGGCCGCAGACCCTGCATCGCCTGCCCGGCATGATCGACGCGCGCCGCGAGACCGGCCGGCCGCAGGTGGACATCAGCTTCCCCGAGGTCGAGAAATTCGACCGGCTGCCGGAACCGCGCGCCGAGGGCCCCTGCGCCTACGTCTCGATCATCGAGGGCTGCAGCAAGTACTGCTCGTTCTGCGTGGTGCCCTACACGCGCGGCGAGGAAGTGTCGCGTCCGTTCGACGATGTGCTGCTGGAGGTCGCGCAGCTCGCGGCCCAGGGCGTGCGCGAGATCCACCTGCTGGGCCAGAACGTCAACGCCTACCGCGGCCCGATGGCCGACGGCGACGTGGCCGACCTGGCGCTGCTGGTGCGCGCGGTGGCTCGCATCCCGGGCGTGGGGCGCATCCGCTACACCACCTCGCACCCGCTGGAATTCAGTGATGCGCTGATCCAGGCGCACCGCGACGTGCCGCAGCTGGCCAGCTTCCTGCACCTGCCGGTGCAGTCGGGCTCGGACCGCATCCTGTCGGCGATGAAGCGCAACCACACCGCACTGGAATACAAGGCCAAGATCCGGCGCCTGCGCGAGGCCAAGCCGGGCATCGTGATCAGCTCGGACTTCATCGTGGGCTTCCCGGGCGAGACCGAACGCGATTTCGAGGCCACCATGAAGCTGATCGAGGACATCGGCTTCGACCAGAGCTACTCCTTCGCGTATTCGCGGCGGCCGGGCACGCCGGCGGCCAACCTGGCCGACGAGGTGCCGGCGGACGTGGCCAATGCGCGGCTGCGCCGGCTGCAGGACGCGATCAACGCCAATGCGCGGCGCATCTCCGAGGCCATGGTGGGCAGCGTGCAGTCGGTGCTGGTAGAAGGCCCGAGCGCGCGCGACGCCAGCGAGCTGACCGGCAAGACCGAGAACATGCGCAACGTCAACTTCCCGGGCGCAGCGCGGCTGGTGGGCCAGTTCGTGGACGTGCGCATTACCGAGGCGCGCACCAATTCGCTGCGGGGCGAGGTGGTGGGTTGATTTTTGCCACGGATTTACGCGGATGAACGTGGATAAAACCGGATTTCATTCGCGCGGGAATTCGTTGGTGAGTGAGGGCACACTGGCTACACCGAAGCTTCCACTTCCGTGTTCGCCGTGAACTCTTTTGCACGCGTCAGTCCAGCCGGGCATCGCTTTTTATCCGCGTCCATCCGCGTAAATCCGTGGCAAAAAAAATGAAAAAACCCACCCCTCACCGCGAATTCGTCCTCGAACCCGAAGACATCGAACGCCTGGCCAACCTGTCGGGTCCGTTCGACGAGCACCTGCGGCAGGTGGAACTGCGCCTGGGCGTGGAAATCGCCAACCGCGGCTTCGTGTTCCGCGTGACCGGGGAGGCCAAGCCGGCCGCGGCGGCGGAGGCGCTGCTGCGCCGGCTGTACGAGGAGGCCGCGTCCGAGACCCTGGATTCGCACAAGATCCATGCGCACCTGGGCAGCGCCAGCCTGGAACGCATCGCGGGTGGTGAGGGTTACTCGCCGCAGGACGTGAGCATCAAGGTCAAGCGCGGCACGGTGCGCGGGCGCGGCGACAACCAGGTCAAGTACCTGCACGCCATCGCCACGCACGACATCAACTTCGGCATCGGTCCGGCCGGCACCGGCAAGACCTTCCTGGCGGTGGCCAGCGCGGTCGAGGCCCTTAACGAGTCGCGGGTGCAGCGCCTGCTGCTGGTGCGGCCGGCGGTGGAGGCCGGCGAGAAGCTGGGCTTCCTGCCCGGCGACCTGAGCCAGAAGGTCGACCCCTATCTGCGGCCGCTGTACGACGCGCTTTACGAAATGCTGGGCGTGGAGAAGGTGGCCAAGCTGCTGGAGCGCAACGTGATCGAGATCGCGCCGCTGGCCTACATGCGCGGTCGCACGCTCAACGATGCCTACGTGATCCTGGACGAGGCGCAGAACACCTCGGTCGAGCAGATGAAGATGTTCCTGACCCGCATCGGCTTCGGCTCCACCGCGGTGATCACCGGCGACCTGAGCCAGATCGACCTGCCCAAGCACCAGAAGTCGGGCCTGCGCGACGCCATCGACGTGCTGCGCGGGGTGGAGGGCATCAGCTTCACCTTCTTCACCGCCCACGACGTGGTGCGGCACCCGCTGGTGGCCCGGATCGTGCGGGCCTACGATGCGCGCGACGGCAAGGAGTCGCAGGAATGACCCGGGGTCCGGTCCAGCTGGACGTGAGCGTGAGCTATGGCCTGCCGCGGGCGGGCATCCCGTCGGCGGTCAGCTTCCGGCGCTGGGCGGCGGCCGCGGCGCAGGGCCGGATCCGCCGCGCCGACCTGGCCATCCGGCTGGTGGACACCAAGGAAGGCCGGGCCCTGAACCGCCACTACCGCGGCAAGGACTACGCCACCAACGTGCTCAGTTTCCCGGCCGAACTGCCCGAAGGCGTGGACCTGCCCCTGCTGGGCGACCTGGTGATCTGCGCCCCGGTGGTGGCCCGCGAGGCCCAGGAACAGGGCAAGCCCCTGTCGGCCCACTACGCCCACCTCACCATCCATGGCGTCCTGCACCTGCTGGGCCTGGACCACGAGGACACCCGCGAAGCCGAGGCCATGGAGCAACTCGAACGCGAGATCCTCGCCACCCTCGGCCTCCCCGACCCCTACTGAAAACATACCTGGTATGTTTTCAGTCTCATTGAGACTGAAGAAATACGCGGTGCGGTTTACGGAAGATGGCTACAATCGGGGGCCCGCCCCTGGTGGCGCCTGCCCAGCCGAGATGTCCGAAGATTCCCCTAGTAGCCCGCCGGAACGCCGCTCCTGGCTTGAACGCCTGAGCCTGGCCTTTTCCGGCGAACCCCAGACCCGGGACGACCTGGTCGAGATCCTGCGCGACGCCCAGGCCAACGGCCTGCTGGGCGCCGATACCCTGAAGATGCTCGAGGGCGCGCTGTCGGTGTCCGAGCAGCAGGTTGGCGACATCATGGTGCCCCGCTCCCAGATGGTGTCCCTGCCCCTGGACGCCAAGTTCCTGGACCTGATGAAGCTGGTGGTCGAATCCGGCCACTCCCGCTTCCCTGTCCACGGCGAAGACCGCGACGAAATCCTCGGCATCCTGCTGGCCAAGGACCTGCTGCGCGGCATGGTGGCCGACGGCGGCCCCGCCAGCGTGCGCGAACTGCTGCGCCCCGCCGTGCTGATCCCCGAATCCAAGCGCCTGAACGTGCTGCTGAAGGAATTCCGCCTCTCGCGCAACCACATGGCCATCGTCGTGGACGAACACGGCGGCGTGGCCGGCCTGGTCACCATCGAGGACGTGCTGGAGCAGATCGTCGGCGAGATCGACGACGAGCACGACGACGCCGACGAGGCCAAGCTGATCGCCGCCCAGGCCGACGGCCAGTTCATGGTGGACGCGCTGACGCCGATCTCCGATTTCAACGACCAGTTCGGCGCCGACTTCGACGACGACGAATACGACACCATCGGCGGCCTGGTCACCGCCGCCATCGGCCACCTGCCCGAGGCCGGCGAAGAGCTGGCCCTGGGTCGCTTCCACTTCCGCGTCGGCCGCGCCGACCGCCGGCGCGTGCACACCTTCGTGCTCAGCGTGCATGCCCCGGACTGAGCGGCCGCCCTTCGCGGCGGCCGTGCTGCTCTGGCTCGCGGCACTGCTGTGCTGGCCGGCCATGGCACAGGGGGTTCCGGCTCCACCGGCCCCGCGCATCGGCGTGGTGACCATGGAGCCGGGCGAAATCTTCTTCGAACGCTTCGGCCACAACGCCATCGTGGTGCAGGACCCGGCCACCGGCCGCGAGATCGCCTACAACTTCGGCTACTTCGACCTGGACGAACCCGGCTTCGTACCCAACTTCATCCGCGGCCGCATGCAGTACCTGCTGGTCGCGCTGCCACTTCAGCAGGACCTGGCCCGCTACGCCGAGCTGGGCCGCGGCGTCGGCGTGCAGTGGCTCGACCTGGAGCCCGCGCGCGCCACCGCGCTGGCCCGGGCGCTGGCGGAAAACGCCCGCCCGGAAAACGCCCGCTACACCTACGACTACTACACCAGCAACTGCTCCACCAAGGTCCGCGATGCGCTCGACGAAGCCCTGGGCGGCCGGCTCAAGCCCCAGCTCACCGGGCGCTCGCAGGGCAACACCTACCGCAGTGAATCGGTGCGCCTGGCGGCGCCAGCGCCGTGGATGGCGATCGGCTTCCACCTGGGCCTGGGCGCCTACGCCGACCGGCCGCTGTCGCGCTGGGACGAAAGCTTCATCCCGATGCGCCTGCGCGATGCGCTGCGCGAGGCCCGTGGCGAGGACGGCCGCCCGCTGGTGGCCAGCGAAGAAACCCTGCTGCCGCACCGCGTCGGCCAGCCGCCCGACGAAGCCCCGCGCCTGCGCGTGCCGGCGCTGTTCGCCGGACTCGCGCTGGCCGCCCTGGCCCTGTTCGCCCGGCGCCGAGCGCCGCGGGCCCTGGCCGCCGCCGCACTGGGCTTCTGGACGCTGGCCGGCCTGCTGGGCACGGTGATGCTGCTGATCTGGACCGCCAGCGCCCACGTCGCCGGCTACGCCAACGAAAACCTGCTGCTGCTCAGCCCGCTGTGCCTGGCCCTGCTGCCCGGCGGCTGGGCCCTGCTGCGGGGCCGCCAGCCCGGCCCGCGCTTCCGCTGGCTGCTGTGGGCCGTGGTGGGCTGCGCCGCGGTCGCGGGCTTCCTGAAGTTCCTGCCGTTCCGCCCGCAGGAGAACGTGGAGTGGGTGCTGCTGCTGTTGCCGCTGCACTGGGCCCTGCTGCGCAGCTTCGTGCCGCGCGCCGACGCCCCGGCCTGAGGCGGCGCGACTTGCCGCCCCGGCCGCGGCCGCCGATGATGCCGCGATGAACACCCCCACGCCCCCGCCTTCGCTGACTCCCGCCGACGCCGTGGCCCCCGCCCCGGCCACGCCCGCCTGCGTGGTCAACTGCGTGGCCTACGGCCGCGACGGCAGCAAGCGCGACATCACCCTGGAGCAGATCAGCGATGTGCTGGCCGTGGACGACGGCAGCTTCGTCTGGGTCGGCCTGTACGAACCGGAGGAATCGCTGCTCGACAGCCTGCAGGAAGAATTCGACCTGCACGACCTGGCCATCGAGGACGCCCACCACGCACACCAGCGTCCCAAGATCGAGGCCTACGGCAATTCACTGTTCATCGCCGTGCACACCGCCCAGGCCATCGCCGGCCAGGTGGCCTTCGGCGAAACGCATGTGTTCATGGGCCCGCGCTACCTGCTGACCGTGCGCCACGGCGCCTCGCTGTCCTATGCACCGGTGCGCGCCCGCTGCGAACGCGAGCCCGAGCTGCTGGCCATCGGACCGAGCTACGGCCTTTACGGCGTGCTTGATTTCATCGTGGACAACTACCTGCCGATCGTCGACGAGTTCCGCGACAAGCTCAACGAGCTCGAGCAGGACATCTTCGCCGAAAGCTTCCGCCGCGAGACCATCGTCAAGCTCTACGAACTCAAGCGCGAGTTGACCCGGCTGCGGCTGGCGGTGGCGCCGATGCAGGACATCACCGGCCAGCTCACCCGCGTGCACACCCAGCTGGTGGGCGAGGAAATGCGGCTGTACTTCCGCGACGTGTTCGACCACACGCTGCGCGTGAACGACGCCACCGACACCCTGCGCGAGATGCTGACGGCGGCCATGTCGGTCAACCTGGCCCTGGTCACGGTGGCCCAGGGCGAGGTGGTGAAGCGGCTGGCCGGCTGGGCCGGCCTGCTGGCCGCGCCGACCCTGGTGGCCAGCTGGTACGGCATGAACTTCACCCACATGCCCGAGCTGGGCGGCCGGTACAGCTACTGGATCCTGATCGGCGCCACCGCCGCGATCGTCGGCGGCCTGTTCGTGGTGCTGCGCCGCGCCCGCTGGATCTGACCCGCCCGGGCCAGGCCCCGGATTGATCGAGGTCAAGGCGCCAGGGCCGTCGCCGCCCTAGCCTGCGCACCATGGCCGCCATTCCCCCGTTCGACCCGGACCTGCTGCGTCGCCACGACCGGCCGGGCCCGCGCTACACCTCCTACCCGACCGCGCCGCAGTTCGGCGCCGGCTTCGGGCCCGCCGAATTCACCCGGGCGGCGCAGTGCAGCAACCAGGACCCGATTCCCAGGCCGCTGTCCCTTTACGTGCACCTGCCCTTCTGCGCCAGCCCCTGCTACTACTGCGGCTGCAACCGCGTCATCACCCGCGACCCCGGCCGCGCCGCGCCCTACCTGGCCCGGCTCGGCGCCGAGGCGGCGCGGGTCGGCGCCCTGTTCGACCGCGACCGCGAGGTGGTGCAACTGCACCTGGGAGGCGGCACGCCCAATTTCGTCAGCTCGCGCGAGATCGGCGAACTGATGGAGGAGCTGGCCAGCCGTTTCCGGTTCAGCCAGTCGCCCTCGCGCGACTTCTCGATCGAGATCGATCCGCGCGCGATCCAGCCCGGCGACATCGAGGCCCTGGCCTTCATGGGCTTCAACCGCGCCAGCCTGGGCGTGCAGGATTTCGACCCGGTCGTGCAGCAGGCCGTGAACCGCCTGCAGTCGGTGGAGGAAACCAACGCCGTGATCACGGCCTGCCGCCGGCGCGGCTTCCAGTCGGTCAACATCGACCTGATCTACGGCCTGCCGCGCCAGAACCTCGAAGGTTTCGCCCGCACGCTGGACACCGTGATCGCGCAGCGCCCCGACCGGCTGGCCATCTACAGCTACGCGCACATGCCCAGCCTGTTCAAGCCACAGCGCCAGATCGACGAGAGCCAGCTGCCCGACCCCGAGGCCAAGCTGGGCCTGCTGCGGCTGGCGATCGAGGCGCTGTCGGCGGCCGGCTACCGCCATGTGGGCATGGATCACTTCGCGCTGCCGCAGGACGAGCTGTCGCTGGCGCAGGAGCGCGGCGACCTGCACCGCAACTTCATGGGCTACACCACGCACGCCGACTGCGACCTGATCGGCCTCGGGGTCAGCGCGATCAGCCACGTCGGCGACACCTACAGCCAGAACCCGCGCGAGCTCAAGGCCTGGGAAGCGGCCATCGACGCCGGCCAGTTGCCGACCTGGCGGGGCCTGGTGCTGGACGCGGACGACCTGCTGCGCGCCGACCTGATCCAGCAGCTGATGTGCCGCGGCGAAGTGGACATCGCCACGCTGGAGGAGCGCCACGGCATCACGTTCGCGGCCTATTTCGCGCCGGACCTGAAGCGCCTCTCCGCGCTGGTCGCCGACGGCCTGGCCTGGCAGCAACCTGGCGCGTTCGGCGCCACGCCGCGCGGGCGCATGCTGCTCAGGGTGATCGCGGCCTGCTTCGACCGCTACCTGCACGCGGCGCTGCCGGTCGCGCAGGCCCGCGCGGTCTGAATCAGCCGCCGGCGCGGGCGCGCATCATCGCATCGGCATATTCCCAGGCCTGGCGGGCCATGCCCGCGGGATCCGCGCGCGGCACGCCGGCGAGCTTGGGCCCGCCGATCAGCGCGGCCAGCGCATGGGCGGCGAAGAGGTCGCGGGCACCCGGTGTGTCGGGTCCGGCTGGGTTGTTTGCGCTGGTGTTCATGGGAAGTCCCGGGGGCGGCGGATGGCCGGGGTGCAGAGTAGCCCGCCGCGCGTCGCGACGGTGGCAATGCCGCCATGTGGCTTGCCGCACAGACCCTCCCGGGCGCGTGCGCCGATGCTGGCACGGGGCCCCGCGCCCCCGTCCACGCCAGGCGCGGCCTGAATTGACTTCGATCAAGCGTCGCTTCGAAGCCGCTGCCCATACTCCACGCCAGGCAAACAGGGGCTCTCCGATGACGCTCGACAACAAGGCTGACACCTACAATGACAAGGTCGTGCTGCAGTTCGCAGTGATGACCGTGGTCTGGGGACTGGTCGGCATGGTGGTGGGCGTGCTGATCGCCGCCCAGCTGTACTGGCCATCGCTCAACTTCGACCTGCCCTGGCTGAGCTTCGGCCGGCTGCGTCCGCTGCACACCAACGCGGTGATCTTCGCCTTCGGCGGCTGCGCGCTGTTCTCGACCAGCCTGTACGTGGTCCAGCGCACCTGCCACGTGCGGCTGATCTCGGACAAGCTGGCCGCCTTCGTGTTCTGGGGCTGGCAGGCGGTGATCCTGGCGGCGGTGGTCACGCTGCCGCTGGGCTACACGCAGGGCAAGGAATACGCCGAGCTGGCCTGGCCGATCGACATCCTCATCACCCTGGTCTGGGTGGCGTACGGCGTGGTGTTCTTCGGCACCATCGCCAGGCGGCGGGTCAAGCACATCTTCGTCGCCAACTGGTTCTACGGCTCCTTCATCATCGCGGTCGCGCTGCTGCACATCGTCAACTCGCTGGCGATTCCGGCTGGCCTGCTGCACAGCTACCCGGTGTACTCGGGCGCGGTGGATGCGATGGTGCAGTGGTGGTACGGCCACAACGCGGTCGGGTTTTTCCTCACCGCCGGCTTCCTGGGCATGATGTATTACTTCGTGCCGCGCCGGGCCAACCGGCCCATCTACTCCTACCGGCTGTCGATCGTGCACTTCTGGGCGCTGATCGCGATCTACATGTGGGCCGGCCCGCACCACCTGCACTACACGGCGCTGCCGGACTGGGTGCAGAGCGTGGGCATGGTGTTCTCGCTGATCCTGCTGGCGCCCTCGTGGGGCGGTGCCATCAACGGCGTGATGACGCTCTCGGGCGCCTGGCACCTGCTGCGCACCGATCCGATCATCAAGTTCATGGTGGTGGCCATCTCGTTCTACATGATGAGCACCTTCGAGGGCCCGATGATGTCGATCAAGACCGTCAACGCCCTGAGCCACTACACCGACTGGACCATCGGCCACGTGCACTCCGGCGCGCTGGGCTGGGTGGCCATGATCTCCATCGGCTCGATCTACATGGTGATCCCGCGCTGCCTGGGCCTGAAGGACATGGCGTCGATGAAGATGATCGACCTGCACTTCTGGGTGCACACCATCGGCGTGGTGCTCTACGCGGCCTCGATGTGGGTCGCCGGCATCGGCCAGGGCCTGATGGCCCGCGCCAGCAATCCGGATGGCAGCCTCACCTACGCCTTCGTCGAGATCGTCAAGTTCAACTACCCCTATTACCTGATCCGCTTCTTCGGCGGCGCGCTGGTGGTGGCGGGCATGGTGATCATGGTGGTGAACATGGTGCGCACCTTCCAGCAGGCGCGGGGACTGGTGGCCACGCCGGTGCTGCCGCCCGCCATCCAGCCCGGCCACGCCTGAGGACACGGACATGAGCCACGAAAAAATCGAAACCAACATCGGCTGGATGGCCATCCTGATCGCCGTGGTCATCTCCTTCGGCGGACTGGCCGAGATCGTGCCGCTGATGTACCAGGCCGAGGCCGTGAAGCCGATCGCCGGCATCACGCCCTACCCCGCCCTGCAGCTGGCGGGCCGCGACATCTACGTGCGCGAGGGCTGCTACAACTGCCACTCGCAAATGGTGCGCACGCTGCGACACGAGACCGAGCGCTATGGCCATTACTCCCTGGCCGGCGAGTCGGTGTACGACCGTCCCTTCCAGTGGGGCAGCAAGCGCACCGGACCGGACCTTGCGCGCATCGGCGGCCGCTATTCCAACGACTGGCACCGCGCGCACCTGATCAACCCGCGCGACGTGGTGCCGGTGTCGAACATGCCCGGCTACCCGTGGATGGCGAACGTGCCGGTGGATGCCAGCGCCACCGTGCGCAACATGCGCGCGCTGCAGACCCTGGGCGACCCCTACACCGACGCGCAGATCGACGCCGCGGCCGCCGACGTCGCCGGCAAGACCGAGCTCGACGCGCTCATCGCCTACCTGCAGGGCCTGGGCCTGCAGGCTCCCAAGGGCTGACCGACATGATCACTGGATTCGTCACCGTCGCCGCCCTGCTGGCCTTCCTGGCCGGCGCCGCCTGGGCCTACAGCGGACGCCGCAAGCCCGAGTTCGACGACGCCGCCCGCATTCCCCTTGAAAACCCCGAGGACGCGCCATGACCACCGGCTGGTCGATCTACGTCATCGCCCTGGTGGCGCTCAACATCCTGGCCACGGCCTGGCTGCTGTGGTGGACCGCGCGCAAGCGCAAGTCCGATGCCAATACCTCCGAAACCACCGGCCATGTCTGGGACGGTGACCTCACCGAATACAACAAGCCGCTGCCGCGCTGGTGGATCAACCTGTTCTACCTCACCATCGTGTTCGCCATCGGCTACCTGGCCTGGTACCCGGGCCTGGGCAACTTCGCCGGCAGCTCGGGCTGGACCTCGGCGCGCGAACACGACGCCGACAAGGCCGATGCGGACGCGCGCCTTCAGCTAGCCTACGGGCGCTTCGAGAAGATGCCGATCGACGAGGTAGCCCGCGATCCGCAGGCCGTGGCCTTCGGCGCCAGCCTGTTCGCCAACCATTGCGCCCAGTGCCACGGCGCCGATGCGCGCGGCGCCCGCGGCTTCCCCAACCTCACCGATGCCGACTGGCAGTGGGGCGGCACGCCGCAGGACATCTTCACCAGCATCCACGACGGCCGCCAGGCGGCGATGCCGGCGCTGGCCCCGGCCATCGGCGGCGACATCGGCGTGACCGAAGTGGTGGCCTACGTGCAGGGACTGTCCGGCACGCGCACCGATCCGGCCCTGGCCGCAGCCGGCAAGGCACGCTTCGCCGGCATCTGCGCGGCCTGCCACGGCGTGGACGGCAAGGGCAATCCGGCGCTTGGTGCCCCCAACCTGACCGACAACATCTGGCTGTACGGCCGTGACTTCGACACCCTCCGCGAAGGCCTGCACGCCGGCCGCGCCGGCATGATGCCCGCGCACGGCCCGATCATCGGCGAGACCCGCGTGCGGCTGGCGGCGGCCTACGTCTGGTCGCTGTCGCACGGCACCGAGGCCAGGCCCACGCCATGAAGGTGGAAGCGGCCCCGGCGTTCGACCACCCGCCGCGCCCGATGGCGCAGCGGCTCGGCGCCATCCTGTGGCCCAGCTTCTTCGCGGCCGGCGTGGCGACGATGGTGTTCTTTGCCTTCGTGGACCCGCTGGTGCTGCGCGACATCACCTTCCCCGACATCGACATCAGTCGGGGACTTGGTTACACCCTGGGCTTCTTCATGTTCTGGGCCTGCACGGCCAGCGCCTGCACCTTCACCTGGATCCTGCTGCGCCCGGCCAGCCGCTTCAACCATCCGTTGCCGAAGGACTGACCCGGCATGACCCGGCCGATCCCGGTGGACCTGGTGGACGAGGTGGCGCTGTACGTTTCCGAGCGCAAGGTCTACCCGCGCGAGCAGGACGGTCGCTTCCAGCGCCTGCGCAAGGCCGCCGTGATCTGGCTGCTGGGCATGTACTACGGCTTCGCCTGGCTGGGCTGGGACGGTCGCCAGGCGGTGCTGTTCGACCTGCCGGCACGCCGCTTCTATGTGTTTGGACTGAGCTTCTGGCCGCAGGATTTCTTCTACCTGGCCCTGATGCTGATCATGGCCGCGCTGTCGCTGTTCTTCTTCACCGCGCTGGCGGGGCGGCTGTGGTGCGGGTACGCCTGCCCTCAGACGGTGTGGACGGAAGTCTTCCTCTGGATGGAGCGCTGGACCGAGGGTGACCGCGCCCGGCGCATGAAGCTGGACGCGGCCCCGTGGTCGCGCGCGAAGATCCTGCGCAAGGCCGCCAAGCACGTGCTCTGGCTGTCGTTCGCGCTGTGGACCGGCTTCACCTTCGTGGGCTACTTCACGCCGATCCGCGACCTGGCCGCTCGCCTGTCTCCTTTCGAATGGGGTGGTTGGGAACTGTTCTGGGTGCTGTTCTACTCGCTGGCCACCTGGGGCAACGCCGGCGTGCTGCGCGAGCAGGTGTGCAAGTACATGTGCCCGTACGCGCGCTTCCAGAGCGCCATGTTCGACCGCAACACCCTGATCGTCGCCTACGACCCGATGCGCGGCGAACCCCGCGGCCCGCGCCGCAAGAGCCAGCTCGCCAGCGTGCTGGCGCGCGCGCGGGGTCTGCTGTCGCTGGACGTGGCCACCAGCGCGGTGGTGCATGCGGCCCAGCACCGCAGCGCCGCCGACCTGCGCGCCGGCGCCCGCGCCACCACCGGGCTGGTGGTGGACGAACAGCGCGGCCTGCCCCCGCCGCCGGCGGTGGACTCCCCCGAGGACCTGGGCGACTGCATCGACTGCACCCTGTGCGTGCAGGTCTGCCCCACCGGCATCGACATCCGCAATGGCCTGCAGTACGAGTGCATCGCCTGCGGCGCCTGCGTGGACGCCTGCGATTCGGTGATGGACAAGCTCGGTTATCCGCGTGGCCTGGTGCGAAACACCACGCAAAACGCGCTGGAAGGCAAACCCAGCCGCATCATCCGCCCGCGCGTGATCATCTATGGGGCCCTGCTGGTGGCGATCTTCACCGGCTTCGCGGTCGGCATCGCGTCGCGCACGCCGCTGCTGCTGGACGTGATGCGCGACCGAAACGCGCTGTATCGCATCGCCGACGACGGCAGCATCGAAAATGCCTATACGCTGCGGATCGTCAACAAGGACCGGACCGCGCACGTGTTCCGCGTGTCAGTTCAGGGGGCACAAGGCGTGGCGCTGGTGGAAGCGGGCGCCGAGCACCTGGCGCGCGCGGAAGAAGTGCTGACGGTGCCGGTCACGCTGCGGGTTCCGGCCGGCCAGGTGCGGGGCGGCGCCGACATCACGATCGTGGTGGCCAGCGACGCCGGCATCGAAGTGCAGGAACAGACCCGCTTCTTCGGGCCGCCGTGATGAAGGAAGTCTTCCCCCGCGTGCGATGGCGCGACAACCCCGTGCTTTGGCTGGTACTGGGCATTCCCCTGCTCACGGTGGCCGCCGGCGTGTACACGCTCTGGCTGGCGGCCGGCACGCGCGCCACCGACAGCCACCCCGACCGAGTGCAGCGCACGGCGCAGATGCAGGAGGCCTCGCTGGCCGCCGACGAGGCCGCGGCCGCGCGTGGCCTCAGCGCGCGTATCGAACTCAGCGCGGACGCCACGACGGTGGTCGTACTTCCTTCGTCGGGTCCGGTCGCGCCGATCCTGCGCCTGGTGCACCCGCTCGAATCCGCCCTCGACCGCGAGCTGGCGCTGGCGCCAGGATCCCAGGGCTGGCGCGCGCCGCCGACGCTGGCCGGCCGCCATGCCTGGCAGCTGCAGCTGGTCGCCGCCGACGGCAGCTGGCGCCTGGTCGGCCGCTACTGGCCCGGCGATGCCAGCGTGGCGATGACGCCCGCCGTCGCCGCGCCATGAACCGCGCCCGGATCGAAACCTGCTTCCACTGCGGGCAGGCGCTCGGTCACCCGTCCACCCGCGTCAGCATCGACGGCACCGACCGGGCCGTCTGCTGCGAAGGCTGCGGCGCCGCCGCGCGCTGGATCCGTGATGCCGGCCTGGGCGACTACTACCGCCTGCGCGCGGCCGAGGGTCCGCGCGTGCAGGCCGACGCCGACGATTACCTGGCCTGGGACCGCGACGACGTGCAGGCGGGGCACGCCGTCGCGGTGGCGGACGGTCGTGAAATCACGGTGGTGGTGGAAGGCATGCGCTGCGCCGCCTGCGCCTGGCTGATCGACCGCGCCCTGCTGCACGAGCCCGGGGTGCGCGACGTCGGCGCCAACGCTGTCACCGGACGCGTGCGCATCGCCTGGCAGCCCACGCAGGCGCCGCTGTCGCGCATCCTGGCCCGCTTGGCGGCGCTGGGCTACCGGCCGCACCTGGCGCAGGGCGAACTTGCCGAACGCGAGCGCCGCGGCGAACGCAACCGGCTGATCGCGCGCCTGGGCGTGGCGGTGCTGGGCGCCACCCAGACCATGATGTTCGCCGAGGCCCTGTACCTGGACACCGCCGGCGAAATGTCGCTGGCCACGCGCGACTTCTTCCGCTGGATCACCTTCCTGGTGTCCACGCCGGTGGTGTTCTGGTCGGGCTGGCCGTTCCTCGCCGGCATGGCGCGCGAACTGCGCTGGCTTCGGCCCGGCATGGACACCCTGGTGGCGACCTCGGTGCTGCTGGCGTACGGCGCCAGCCTGGTGGAGACGCTGCGCGGCGGCGCACACGTGTGGTTCGACGCGGCGGTGATGTTCGTGCTGTTCCTGCTGGCCGCGCGCTTCCTCGAGCTGATGGCGCGGCGCCAGGCCAGCGCGCGCCTGGACACGCTGGCGCGCGCGCAGCCGGCCCTGGCCTGGCGCCTGGCCGACGGCAGGCGCGAGCAGGTACCGGTGATGTCGCTCGCGCCGGGCGACCTGGTGCAGGTCGCCGCCGGCGACGGGGTGCCGGCCGACGGCGAACTGGTGGACAGCGCGGCGGCGTTCGACGAATCGCTGCTCACCGGTGAGTCCGTGCCCGTGCCCAAGCAGCGCGGCGATGCGCTGTATGCCGGCAGCGTCTGCCGGGACCGCGTCGCGCTACTGCGCGTGCGGCACACCGGCAGCCAGACGCGGCTGTCGCAGCTGGCGCGCGCGGTGGGGCAGGCCCAGGCGCAGCGCCCGCGCCTGGCGCGGCTGGCCGATGCGGTGGCGATGCGCTTCGTGCTCGGCCTGTTCGCCGTGGCGATCGGCGTGTACGTGGCCTGGCTGCAGGTCGCGCCGGAGCGCGCGTTCGAGATCGCCTTGGCGGTGCTGGTGGTCAGCTGCCCCTGCGCCCTGTCGCTGGCGGTACCGGCCGCGCTGACCAGCGCGCATGCCAGCCTGGCGCGGCGCGGCGTGCTGGCGCTGTCGCCCGATGCGCTGGAGTCGCTGGCCCGCGTGGACACCGTGGTGTTCGACAAGACCGGCACCCTGACCCTGGGCCGGCCGCAGCTGGCGTCCGCGCGCGCGACCGACGGCGGCGACCCCGAACCCTGGCTGCAGGTCGCGGCCGCGCTTGAGCAGGCGGCGGGCCATCCGATCGCGGCCGCGTTCGCGCGTCCCGGCGTCGCACCAGCGGCATCGATGCAGGTGGTCGCCAGCCAGGGCGTGTCCGGCCTGGTCGCGAACCGCGCTTATCGGCTCGGCCACGCGCCCTTTGCCACCGGAAGCGGTGATGACGGCGCGCTGTGGCTCGGCGACGGCCGCCAGGCCTTTGCGCGCTTCACGCTGCGCGACGCGCTGCGTCCCGATGCTGAGGCCACCGTGGCCGCGTTGCGGGCACTCGGCGTGACGCCGCTCATCCTCAGCGGCGACGGCCACGAGGAAGTCGCGCGCGTCGCGGCGCTACTGCAGGTGGACGACTACGCGGCCCGCCAGTCCCCGGAAGGCAAGCTGGCCCGCGTGCGTGCGCTGCAGGCCGCGGGCCATCGCGTGCTGATGCTGGGCGACGGCATCAACGACGCGCCGGTGCTGGCCGGCGCCGATGCCTCGATGGCAATGGCCGACGGCGCGCCGCTGGCCCACCGCGCCGCCGACGTCGTGCTCACTGGATCGTCGCTGGCGAGGGTGCCGCAGACGCTGCGGCTGGCACGCCGCTGCCGGCGCATCGTGCGCCAGAACCTGGCCTGGGCCCTGGCCTACAATCTGCTGGCGCTGCCGTTCGCAGCCCTGGGCTGGGTCACGCCGGGCCTGGCGGCGCTGGGCATGGCCACGTCCTCTCTGGTGGTCACCGCGAATGCGCTGCGGCTGGGCCGCGGCGACGGAGCCGAGCCATGAACATCCTGCTTGCGCTGATCCCGATCTCGCTGGTGCTGCTGATGCTCGCCATAGGCGCCTTCCTGTGGGCGGTGCGCCGCGGCCAGTTCGACGACCTGGACACGCCGTCGCTCGACATTCTCGGCGACGACGAGCGGCCCGCGCCCCGGCGCGCGGACGATGCCTGAGCCCGGCACCTGAGCCATGCCCGTTGACCTGCTGACGCTGACGGCGGCGCTGCTGGCCGGCCTGCTGGGCGGCCTGCACTGCGCCGCGATGTGCGGCGGCATCGCCACCGGCCTGGCCGGCACGCTGGCGCGGCCCAGCCTGGGGTCGGCCTTCGCGCTCAACGGCGGGCGCGTGCTCGGCTACACGCTGGCCGGTGCGCTGGTCGGCGGCCTCGGCAGTGGCCTGTTGTCGGTCGCGCGTATCGAAGGCCTGGCAGCAGCACTTCGCGTCGGCCTGGGCGCGGTGCTGCTGCTGGTGGCGGCGCGACTGCTGTGGCCGGCGCGCCTGGGTTTCCTGGCGCGCGGCGCGGCCTGGTTCTGGCGCCTGTTGCGGCCCGTGCAGGCGCGCGTGGTGCCGGCGGCGGGCCCGCTGCGGCCTTGGGTCATGGGCCTGTTCTGGGGCTGGCTGCCCTGCGGGCTGTCCACCACCCTGCTGGCCGCGGCCTGGCTGGAGGCCAGCGCGCTGCACGGTGCGCTGCTGATGCTGGCCTTCGGCCTGGGCACGCTGGCCACGATGGTGCCGCTGACGTGGAGCGGTGCGCGGCTCGGCGGCCTGGTGCGCGAACGGCGCTGGCGCATCGCCGGTGCGCTGCTGGTGGCGATCGCGGGCCTGCTGACGCTGGCCGGTCCGTGGCTGGCAAGGATGCCGGCGCTGCACGCGGCGCTGCAGGCGCTGGGCTGCCGGTCGCTGTAGCGGGCTCAGCCCGCGCGCGTGCCGGACGTGCGCGCCGGCGAGTGCACGATGGCGTCCAGCCGCGTGTGATCCAGGATCCGCAGCTGGCGGCCGCGCACCGAAATCACACCGTCGTCCTGCAGCTTGGTCAGGGTGCGGCTCACCGTTTCGATCACCATGCCCAGGAAGCTGGCGATGTCCTCGCGGCTCATCGGCAGCAGGAACATGTCGGCCGGACGGCCCAGCAGCCGGTAGCGTTCGGACAGGCCGTGCAGGAACATCGCCATGCGCTCCGGCGCCTGCCGGCGGCCCAGCATTTCCATGTGCGACTGGTCGCGGTTGATGCCCTGGCCGATGATGCGCAGCAGCTGGTGCTGCAGGCCCGGCAGCTGCTGGCAGACCGACTCGAGCTGCGACAGCGGGATCTCGCAGACCGTGGCCCGAGTAAGCGCTTCCGAATCGCAGGCGTGGCGCCCGCTGCCCAGCGCATCCAGGCCCATCAGCTCGCCCGGCAGGTGGAAACCGATCACCTGGGTCTCGCCCTCTTCATTGGTGGCCAGGGTCTTGAAGGCTCCCTCGCGCGCGACGTAGAGCGAGCCCAGGCTTTCGCCGGCGCGGAACAGGCTTTCGCCCGGATCCAGCGGCCGGCGCGTGCGCACGATCTCGTCCAGCTGCCGCAGCTCGCCGTCGTCGATGCCCGCCGGCAGGCACAGCACCTGCAGCGAGCACTGCGCGCAGCCCTTGCGCAGCCGGTCGAGATCGAGGCCGTCGCCCGCCATCAGCTCACTCCGCGGTCCAGCGCTTGAGCCAGGCGTTGACCGTGTCGTGCCAGAGCACGCTGTTGTGCGGCTTGAGGATCCAGTGGTTCTCGTCGGGGAAATACAGCAGCTGGCTTTCGACGCCCTGGCGCTGGGCCGCCGAGAAGCTGGCCAGTCCCTGCTCCACCAGCACGCGGTAGTCGAGCTGGCCGTGGATGACCAGCATCGGCGACTTCCAGTTGCCGACATGCCTGATGGGATTGAAGCGCTCGTAGTTCTCCGGCACCTGCACCGGCGTGCCGCCGTTTTCCCATTCGGTGAACCACAGCTCTTCGGTGTTGAAGCCCATGATGCGGGTGTCCACCACGCCGGCGTGGTTGACCAGGCACTTGAAGCCGTCCGGCCAGTTGCCGGCGATCCAGGCCACCATGTAGCCGCCGTAGCTGCCGCCCAGCGCGCAGGCGCGGTCGCCATCGAGGAAGGTGTACTTGGCCTGGGCCGCGGCCCAGCCCTTCTGCAGGTCTTCCAGCGGGCGGTCGCCCCAGTGCTGCGAGATCGCATCGGTGAACGCCTGGCCATAGCCGACCGAACCGTGGAAATCGATCATCACCACCGCGAAGCCGGCGCCCGCATAGGTCTGCGGGTTCCAGCGGTAGTGGAAGTTGTCGCCGAAGCTGCCCTGCGGGCCGCCATGGATCAGGAAGGCGACCGGATACTGCTTGCCCGGCTCGAAGTTGGCCGGCTTTACCACGTAGCCGTGCACGGTTTCGTCATTCCAGCCCTTGAAGCTGAACTGCTCGTAGTCGCCGAAGGCCAGGTTGTTCAGCACGTCGGCATTGGCCTGCGTGATCTGGCGCTCATTGCTGCCGTCGGCGCGCGCGACGAAGGCCTGCGCCGGCGACTTGAGGTTGTCGCGGGTGTAGGCCAGCGTGTCGCCGCGCAGGTCGAAAGCGCCGATGGTGCCGCCGGACAGCACCTTGCGCACGCCGCCGGTAGCGATGTCCACCGCGAACAGGGGATGGGTGCCGACATCGTAGGCCTGGGTGTAGATGGCCTTGCCGTCGGCGGACAGCGCGATGCCGTCGGCCGAGCGGTCCCAGTCGGGCGCGATCTCGCGGGCGGTGCCGCTGCCCAGGTCCATCGCCATCAGTGCGAGGCGGTCGGCCTCGAAGCCGGGCCGCTTCATCGCGCGGTAGTAAAGGGTCTTGCCGTCGGCGCTGAACACCGGGCCGGTGTCCTGCGCCGGATTGCCGGCGGTGAGGTTGCGCGGTGCGCGGCGCGCGCGCACCCAGGCCTGCCAGAGGTCGGTATTGGTGGACCAGGCCTCGCCGCGGTCACCGGCACGCTGGGTGTAGACCAGCGACTGGCCGTCGGGCGACCAGGTGTATTCGGAGGCATCGCCGAAGGGCTTGGTCGGCACGTCGCCGACGGTGCCCGTGCTGATGCGCACCGGCGCCGCATCGGCGCGGCCGCCCTCGCCCAGGGTGGCGACGAAGAGCTGGTTGCGCCGGCCATCGGCCCAGGTGTCCCAATGGCGCACGAGCAGGCTGTCGTAAACCCTGCCGCTGGCCTTGCTCGCCGCCGTCGCGCCCAGGCGCGACTTGGTGCAGGCCAGGTCGGCGCAGTCGGTGAAGACCTCGAAGCTCAGCGCCACCGCGCGACCGTCGGGCGACACCTTGTAGCTGCCCACGTCCAGCGGATAGTCGCTGACCTGCACCGCGTCGCCGCCGGCTACCGCCTGCTTCCAGAGCTGCTGCGAGCCGGACTTGGACGAGAGGAAATAAACCTGCGAGCCGTCGGGCGAAAACGCCGGGCTGTTGACGTTGAAGCCTTCGGCGGTGAAACGCACCGGCGGCGCGGCATCGCGCGCGTACAGGTCCTCGATCCAGAGCCCGGTGCTGGCCCGGTTGGCCTCGAAGTCGGCCTCGCGTACCGCCACCACCAGCTTGCGTCCGTCCGGCGACAGCGTCGGCGCGGACACGCGGTCGAGCGTGACCAGGTCGCGGGCGTCGAAGGGTTTGGCCGCCTGCGCGGCGACGGGGAGCAGCAGGGGGACGAGCAGGGCGATCAGGAGCGGACGCGGAGCCATGGCAAACACCTCTGGGGACCAAGCCCCATGGTAGGCCCCTGCGCCGCGCCCGGAAAGTGCAAGGTGCCGCGGATTCGCCCGGGCATTCGATCCGGGCGAATCGGCGGCGGGTGATCAGCGCCCGCCGGTGCTGGCCACCTCGGCGCTAGGCTTGCCCACCTCCACCGTGCCACCGATGTGGCGACCGAAGAAGGCCAGCATCTGGGTGTACAGGTTCACCTGGTTCTCGAGCTTGTAGAAGCCGTGCATCTCGCCCGACTGCACGATCATGCCCTCGGGCTTGTTGCCGGCCTTCTCCAGCGCCGCGTACATCGCCTCGGTGTGCTCGGGCGGGCAGCGCGGATCGCGGGCACCCGCGGCAAGGAACACCGGCAGCGTGATCTTGTCGACGTGGTTGATCGGCGACATCGCGTCCTGCTCGGCCTTGGTGCTGCCGTAGGCACGCATCAGGTAGCGCATGCCGGACTCGCTCTTGCTGGTATCGCTGAGCTTGATCTGGATGGCGGCGCTGTAGTTGCCGACGTAGCCGAAGGCGCACTTGTACAGGTCGGGCTCGCGCGCCGGCGCCATCATGGACGAGTAGCCGCCGAAGCTGGCGCCGTAGATGCACACGCGCTCGGCGTCGGCGATGCCCTGCTTGATCGCCCAGTGCGTCGCATCGATCACGTCGTTCATGATGCCAGTGGCCCACTGCCCGTAGGCCATGTCCTGGAAGGCCTTGCCGAAGCCGCCGGAGCCGCGGTAGTTGACCTGCAGCACCGCATAGCCGCGGCTGGCCAGCATCTGCACTTCGGTGTTGTAGCCCCAGTTGTCGCGCGGACCCATGGGGCCGCCGTGCGGATTGACGATCAGCGGCAGGTTCTTGCCGGTCGAACCCGCGGGCAGGGTCACGTAGCCGTGGATCAGCAGGCCATCGCGCGAGGTGAAGGAGAACGGGCGGACGCTGGCCGAACGCGACGGATCGATCCAGCCACGCCGCTTGAGCAGGAAGCGGGCCTTGGCGGTGTCGCGGTCGTAGAGATAGAGCTCGCCCGGATTGCGGTCACTGTAGACCGAGACGATGAACTGCTTGCCGTCGCGGGTGGCGCTGGAGAAATTCACCAGCTGGCCCGGGAACGCCGCCGACAGCGAGGCATACAGCTCGGTGTCGGGGTGCTGCTCGTCGATCAGCTCGATGCGCGGCGCGCCGGCTTCGGTGCCGACCGCCAGCACGGTGTCGTCGGTGGGCGAGGTCACCAGCATGGAGACTTCGGCGACCTTGTCCTGGAACAGCGGCGTGAACTTGCCCGTGGCACGATCGATGGTGCCGAACGCGGCCGGACCCTTGCGGTCGTCCTGGAAGGCGTAAAGCGTCCCGTCCACGCTGGTGCCGGCCACGCTCAGCTGCTGGCCCGACTGGCCGGACTTGTTGACAAGGGTCCACTTGCCGTCGGCCTCGCGGCGGTAGAGCTCGCTGACGGTGTCGTAGCGGCCCTGCTCGTCCTCGTCACCGAAGCAGAGCGCGTAGCGCGCCTCCTTCTTCTCGTCCAGGGTCAGGCTGCAGTTCTCGCTGGGCGCGCGCAGCAGGGTCTTGCGGTCGCCCGACACCGTGTCGACCAGCACCAGCGCGGTGCCCGCGCCGTCCTTCGAGCGCGGGTAGGTGGCGATCATCAGCACATTGCGCGGATCGTCCTCCAGCGGGTCCATCAGGCTGTAGCTTTCATTGCCCACGGCCTTGTCGCGCTCGCCGGCGGTGCGCGCGCCGTAGTGGATCACGGGCCGCGGCAGGCTGCCGTCGGCATTCACCGCGAACCACTCGCCGGTGGACGAGGGCGGCGCGAAATTGCCGACCTTGCGCGTGGCCGTGAAGATCAGGCGCTCGTCGCCCACCCATTCGAAGCCGGCGACGCTCTTCTCGTCGGGCAACTGGTTGACGTGCACCAGGCCGAGGTCCGACATGCGAAGCACGGTGAGCACGTCCTGCTCGCCGCGGTCGACGATGATGCCCAGGTACTTGCCCGATGGCGAAATCTGCGCGCTGCTGTAGGTCGAGGGACGCATGAAGTCCTCGATCGGCGGCAGTTCGGCGGCGACGGCGCTGCCGGCCGCAAGGCCCAGCAGGATCAGTGCGGTTTTCATTCCCTTCCCCAAGGACGATGTCGCAGGGAGATTAGGGGGCGGGCGCCTGGCCTGCAAGCTCTGCCAGCACGTCCTGGAGTCCCTCGCGCCAGTCGCCGATGTCCTTGCCGAAGTCACGGCGGAAGCGGCCGGTGTCCAGGTGCGAATAGGCCGGCCGGCGCGCGCGGGTCGGGTATTGGTCGGTGCGGATGGCCTCGACCTCCGGCGCCTTGTCGAGCAGCCCCCGCGCCACGCTTTCCCGGAAGATTTCCTGGGCAAAGGCATGCCAGCTGGTCTCGCCCTGGGCCGACAGGTGCCAGGTGCCGGACAGGCCGGGCTGGGCGCGCAGCGCCTCCGCGACGGCACTCGCGATGCGTGGCGCCGCGGTCGGTGCGCCGATCTGGTCGGACACCACGCGCAGCACCGGGCGTTCACGCGCCAGGCGCAGCATGGTCAGCAGGAAGTTGCCGCCGCGCGGACCGTAGACCCAGCACAGCCGGAAAATCTTGTGGGCCGCACCGCTTTCGCGCACGGCCTGCTCGCCCGCCCATTTGCTGGTCCCGTACACGCCCAGCGGCGCCACCGGATCGTCCTCGCGGTACGGGCGCGTACCGGTACCGTCGAACACGTAGTCGGTGGAAAAATGCACGAGGCCGATGCCGGCCCGGGCGCAGGCCGCGGCGAGCGCGGCGGGCGCCTCGGCGTTGACGCGCATCGCCAGCGCGGGCTCGTCCTCGGCGCGGTCGACAGCCGTGTAGGCGCCGGCGTTGACCACCAGGTCCGGCGCCACGCCGGCGACCAGGCCTGGCAGTGACGCCGGGTCGGCCAGGTCCGCGACGAGGCAGGCGCCGCCATCGGGCAACTGGCCGCTGCGCGTGATGGGTAGCACCTCGCCCAGCGGCGCTAGGCTGCGGCGCAAGGCATGGCCGACCTGGCCGTTGGCGCCCAGCAGCAGGATCCTCATGCGGCGTAGACGGGCAGCCGCTCGGCCGGAACATCGGCCAGGAACGGCGCGACCGCATCCTTGTCGGACAGCTGCGGCGCACTCACCGGCCAGTCGATGCCCAGGCTGGCGTCATTCCAGCGGATGCCGGCGTCGGCGGCCTTGTCATAGGGCGCGGTGACGAGGTAGCTGAAGAGCGCACGCTCCGACAGCACGACGAAGCCGTGCGCGAAGCCCTCGGGAATCCAGAAGTGCCGCTTGTTCTCGGCCGACAGCAGCACCGCCGTCGAGCGCCCGAAGGTGGGCGAACCACGCCGGATGTCCACGGCCACGTCGAACACTTCACCCTCGAGCACGCTGACGAACTTGCCCTGCGGCTTGGGCCACTGGTAGTGCAGGCCGCGCAGCACGCCGCGCGACGAGGACGAGACGTTGCTCTGCACGAAGTCGAAGTGCATGCCGTGTTCGGCGAAGCGGGCCTTGTTCCAGCCTTCATAGAAAAAACCGCGGGCGTCGCCGAACACCGCCGGCTCGATGATCACGCACCCCGGCAGCGGGGTCGGGACCACCTTCAACGCACCACCCCACGCGCGGCCAGCGACAGCAGGTACTGGCCGTAGCCATTCTTGGCCAGCGGCTTGGCCAGCGCCTGCAGCTGGGCGTCGTCGATCCAGCCATTACCCCAGGCGATTTCCTCGGGGCAGCACACGCGCAGGCCCTGGCGCGCTTCGATGGTTTCGATGAAGTTGGAGGCTTCCAGCAGTGACTGGTGGGTGCCGGTGTCGAGCCAGGCGTAGCCGCGGCCCAGCTGCTCCAGGTGCAGCTGGCCTTCGTCGAGGTAACACTGGTTGAGATCGGTGATCTCCAGCTCGCCGCGCGGCGACGGCTTTAGCGAGGCTGCGAAATCGCTGGCGCGGCCATCGTAGAAATACAGGCCGGTGACGGCGTAGTTGGATTTGGGCTTGAGCGGCTTTTCCTCCAGTCCCACCACCTTGCCGTCGGCGTCGAACTCGGCCACGCCATAGCGTTCCGGGTCGCTGACCCAGTAGCCGAACACCGTGGCGCCCTGCTGGCGCGCATCGGCGCGCTGCAGCAGGTCGGTCAGGCCGGTGCCGTGGAAGATGTTGTCGCCCAGCACCAGGCAGCTGGGCTGGCCGGCCAGGAAGTCGCGGCCGATCAGGAAGGCCTGGGCCAGGCCGTCGGGACTGGGCTGGGCCGCGTATTCGATCTTCATGCCCCACTGCGAGCCATCGCCGAGCAGGCGCTTGAACAGCTCCTGCTCGTGCGGGGTGTTGATGATCAGCACTTCCTTGATGCCCGCCAGCATCAGCACGCTGAGCGGGTAGTAGATCATCGGCTTGTCGTACACCGGCAGCAGCTGCTTGCTGACGCACTGGGTGATCGGATACAGCCGGGTGCCGGAGCCGCCGGCCAGGATGATGCCCTTGCGCGCCATGTCAGGACTCCTGCCCGATGCGTTCCAGCCGGTAGCTGCCGTCCAGCACGCGCGACACCCAGTCGGCGTTGGCCAGGTACCAGTCGACCGTGGCCGCCATGCCCTGCTCGAAGTCCATCGCCGGCGACCAGCCCAGCTCGCTGCGGATCTTGCCGGCGTCGATGGCGTAGCGGCGGTCGTGGCCCGGGCGGTCCTTCACGAAGGTGATCTGAGATTCGCGCGGCTTGCCGTCCTCGCGCGGGCGGCGCGCGTCGATCAGGGCGCAAAGCGTCTTCACGACCTCGATGTTCTGGCGCTCGGCTTCGCCGCCGACGTTGTAGGTCTCGCCGACACGGCCGGCTTCCAGCACGCGCCGGATGGCCGAGCAGTGGTCCTGGACGAACAGCCAGTCGCGCACGTTGCGGCCGTCGCCGTAGACCGGCAGCGGTTCGCCGGCCAGCGCCTTCTGGATGATCAGCGGGATGAGCTTTTCCGGGAACTGGAACGGACCGTAGTTGTTCGAGCAGTTGGTGGTCAGCACCGGCAGCCCGTAGGTGTGGTGGAAGGCACGGACCAGGTGGTCGGACGCGGCCTTGGACGCCGAGTACGGCGAATTGGGCGCGTAGGGCGTGGTCTCGGTGAACTTGCCTTCGTCACCCAGCGAGCCGTAGACCTCGTCGGTGGACACGTGCAGGAAGCGGAATCCGTCGCGGGCGGTGCCTTCCAGGCTGCGCCAGTAGTCGCGCACCGCTTCGAGCAGGGCCAGGGTGCCGACCACGTTGGTCTGCACGAACGCCGCCGGGCCGTCGATGGAGCGGTCGACGTGGCTTTCGGCGGCGAAGTTCACCACCGCCGTGGGCCGGTGTTCGGCCAGCAGGCGCGACACCAGGGCGCCATCGCCGATGTCGCCCTGCACGAACACGTGGCCCGGGTGGCCTTCCAGCGACGACAGCGTGTCGAGGTTGCCCGCATAGGTCAGGGCATCGAGATTGACGACGCGAACACCCGAGCGCACCGCCTCGAGCACGAAGTTACCGCCGATAAAGCCGGCACCGCCGGTCACTAGCCAAGTCTGCATTCTTGCTCCGGGGCCGCGCCCCTGGTTGGTTTCTGGAAGGACGACGCCGGATCAGAACGGGATGTCGTCGTCCGGGAACGGATCGTCGTTGCGCGAAGAGGGAGGCGCGGAGCCGCCGCCGGAGCGCGAACCGTAGTCGCCGCCGCCGCGCGGGCCGCTGCGGTCGCGGTCGCCGCCGCCACCGCCGGACGGACGCGGGGCGCGCTCGCTGCGCTCGCCGCCGCCCCGCTGGCCACCGCCGCCGCCTTCACCCATGCCGCCCAGCATCTGCATCTCGTCGGCGATGATGTCGGTGGCGTACTTCTCGACGCCGTTCTTGTCGGTGTACTTCTCGGTGCGCAGGCTGCCCTCGATGTAGACCTGGCGACCCTTCTTCAGGTACTCGCCCATGATCTCGGCCAGGCGGCCGAACGCCTTGACCCGGTGCCACTCGGTGCGTTCCTGCTGGTTGCCGTCCTTGTCCTTCCAGCTCTCGCTGGTGGCCACGGAAATGGTGGTGATGGCGCTGCCGGACTGGGCGTAGCGCACCTCGGGGTCGTTGCCGAGGTTGCCGACCAGGATGACTTTGTTGATGCCGCGGGCCATGGCGCTTCCTTGAATGGGGTGGGTTCGGGGGGCCGACTGGGGATTATAGCCAGCTCACCCTGCCCCGGGTCCGGCAGGCCCGGCCAGCCGGAATTCCTGCAGGACCGGGTCGGAGAACCCCTCATTCCCTCCCGGAATCAAGTGATTGCGAGGCTTCAGTAGTGGCGCCGGGCCAATCCCCATAGGTTTGGTCGGAATTATGTTGTCCATGAAAGCCAAATACGCCCTCCGGGCCCTGTCCCTGCTCGCCCAGCACCTGCCCGGGCAGCTGCAGGCGCGCCGCATCGCCCAGGACGCCAGCGTGCCCGCCAAGTTCCTGGAGGCGATCCTGGTGGAACTGCGCAACGCCGGCCTGGTCGAGAGCCGGCGCGGCATCCAGGGCGGCCACCGCCTGGCCCGCGACCCGGAAACCCTGACCGTGGGCGAGGTGGTGCGGGTGGTGGACGGCCCGATCGCCCCGATCCGCTGCGCCAGCCTCACCGCCTACCGGCCCTGCGATGACTGCCCCGACCCCGGCCGCTGCGCCGTGCGCCTGCTGATGGGCGAGGTGCGGGAGGCGATGTCGCAGGTGATCGACCGCCGCAGCCTGGCCCAGTTCGCCCGCGACAGCGCGCTGCTGGCACGGCCTGACCCTCAATCCGACCCGACCCCCGAGGAGGCCCCATGGATCCCCGCAAGCCCGTGAGTCCCGTCCCGCCCGCCGCCGTCAGTCCTCAGGAACAGGCCGTGCTCGAAGCCCTGCGCGCCACGCCCTACGGCAGCGTGGAGGTGGTGCTGCACCAGTCGCGCATCGTCCAGGTGGTCCGCACCGAAAAAGTGAAGCTCGACCCGGACCTGTCCGCACCCGTCGCCGGCGCGCGCTGAGCGCCCGGCCCCTCCGTCCGCCGACCAGACCGCTGGAGGCTCCATGCCCATCCAATTCCAAGGAGTCCCCATGCCACATCGAACCTTGCTGTTTGCGGCCCTGCTCGCGGCAGGCGCCGTCAGCGCCGCCGAACCCGCCTCAGAACAGGCGACCCTGCAGGCGCTTTCCGAACGCCTGCGCCTGCTGGAACAGCGCCTGGGCACGGGTGGCGAGCCGGTACCCGCCGGCACCGACCCGGTCGCCGCGCTGGACCAGCGGCTGCGCATCCTCGAGCGCCAGCTGGAGATCCAGCAGGAAGAGGCCGTCACGCGCGCCACCAGCACCCCGGTGGTCGCCGTCGGCGACAAGGGCCTGTCGGTGAATACGCCCAAGGGCGATTACGAAATCCGCTTCAAGGGCCTGGTGCAGGCCGACCATCGCGCCTTCCTGGGCGACGATGCCCCGGCCTTCAACGACGGCTTCCTGTTCCGCCGCATCCGCCCCAGCTTCGAAGGTTCGCTCGGTCCGCTGATCGGTTTCCGGCTGACGCCGGAGTTCGCGGGCGACAGCGCCACCATCGTCGATGCCTACGTGGACGTGAAGTTCGATCCGCGCTACACGCTGCGCGTGGGCAAGCTCAAGGGGCCGGTCGGCCTGGAGCGCCTGCAGTCGGGCGGCGCGATCGCCCTGATCGAACGCGGCTTCCCGACCGAGCTGGCGCCCAACCGCGACCTGGGTGCGCAGCTGCAGGGCGAGCTGGCCCAGGGCCGCGTGAGCTACGCCGCCGGCGTCTTCAACGGCGCCCCGGATGGCCGCGATGCGCCGACCACCGATCCCGACGGCGAACTGGAATTCGCGGGCCGGCTGTTCTTCGAACCGTGGAAGAACGATGCCAATGCCTTGTCTGGCCTGGGCTTCGGCCTGGCCGGCAGCGTGGGCGACAAGCAGGGCGCCGGCAACAGTTTCCTGCCGCGCTACCGCACACCGGGACAGAACGTCTTCTTCAACTATCGCGCCACCGTGCTTGCGGACGGGCGACACACGCGGATCTCCCCGCAGGCGTTCTACTACCGCAATGCCTTCGGCCTGCAGGCCGAGGCGATCCGGTCGGAGCAGGAAGTCGCGCTGGCCGGCAACCCGGCCTCGCGCACCGAGCTGTCGCATGATGCCTGGCAGCTCACCGGCAGCTGGGTGCTCACCGGCGAGGACGCGGGCTACCGCGGCGTGGTCAAGCCCAGCCGTCCCTACACGGTGGGCGGCGAAGGCTGGGGTGCGTTCGAGCTGGTGGCCCGCTATGGCGAGCTGGACGTCGACGACGACGCCTTCGGTCTTTACGCCGACCCCAATGCCTCGGCCTCGCGCGCCACGGCCTGGGGCCTGGGCCTGAACTGGTACCTGAACAGCAACCTCAAACTTGTTCTTAACCACACCCGCGCGAGTTTCGACGGTGGTGCCGCCGGTGGCGCGGACCGGGAAGACGAAAGCACCGTCTTCACGCGCCTGCAGCTTGCCTTCTGACAACACTACGGAGCCCATGACCATGAACCGATTCACCAAGACGCTGGCGCTGGCCAGCCTGGCCCTGGCCAGCGGCCTGTCCGCGGCCAAGGACATCACCCTGCTCAACGTGTCCTACGACCCGACGCGCGAGTTCTATTCCGAGCTCAACGCCGAATTCGCCGCCGACTGGAAGGCGCGGACCGGCGACACGCTGACCATCCAGGCCTCGCACGGCGGCTCGGGCAAGCAAGCCCGCTCGGTCATCGACGGCCTGGAGGCCGACGTGGTGACGCTGGCGCTGGCCTTCGACATCGATGCCATTGCGGACAAGGCCAAGCTGCTGCCGGCCAACTGGCAGACCCGGCTGCCGCACAACAGCACGCCCTACACGTCCACCATCGTGTTCCTGGTGCGCAAGGGGAATCCCAAGGGCATCCGCGACTGGGGCGACCTGGCCCGGCCGGGCGTGGCCGTGATCACGCCGAACCCGAAGACCTCCGGCGGTGCACGCTGGAACTACCTGGCCGCCTGGGCCTGGGCCAGCAAGGAGTACGGCGGCAGCGGCGAAAAGGTGCTCGATTACCTGGCGAAGTTGTTCAAGAACGTTCCGGTGCTCGACACAGGTGCGCGCGGCTCGACCACGACCTTCGTCAACCGCGGCATCGGCGACGTGCTGCTGGCCTGGGAGAACGAGGCGCACCTGTCGCTGGCCGAAGCGGGCGGCGACGGCTTCGAAATCGTCGTGCCCAGCCTGAGCATCCTGGCCGAGCCGCCGGTGGCGGTGGTGGACAAGGTGGTGGATCGCCGCGGCACGCGCGAGGTCGCACAGGCCTATCTGGAATTCCTGTACACCGAACGCGGCCAGCGCCTGGCGGCCAAGCACCATTACCGTCCGGCCCTGCCCTCGCTGGTCGACCCGTCGGCATTGGCGGCCTTCCCCAAGGTGCCCCTGGTGACCATCGACAACGCGTTCGGCGGCTGGAAGAAGGCGCAGGCGCTGCACTTCGATGACGGCGGCACCTTCGACCAGATCTACCGCGCGGGACGATGAGCTGATGGCCTTCGCCGCCACCCGCCCGTTCACCGTCGCCGGCCCGCTGCCGGGCTTCGGCCTGACGATGGGCCTGAGCCTGGCCTGGCTGGGCCTGATCGTGCTGCTGCCGCTCACAGCCCTGGTCTGGAATGCGGCAGGCCTGGGGCTGGACGGCTGGTGGCGGGTGCTGTCGGACGAACGCGTGCTGCTGGCGCTGAAGCTGAGCTTCGGCACGGCGCTGGCGGCGGCGCTGTTCAACGTCGTCGCCGGCGCCCTGATCGCTTGGGTGCTGGTGCGCTACCGCTTCCCGGGGCATGCGCTGGCCGATGCGATCGTGGATCTCCCGTTCGCGCTGCCCACCGCGGTGGCGGGCATCGCGCTCACGGCGCTGTACGCGGGCAACGGCTGGATCGGCCAGTTCCTGGAGCCGCTGGGATTGAAGGTGGCCTATGCGCCGCTGGGCATCGTGGTGGCGCTGGTGTTCATCGGCTTGCCCTTCACCGTGCGCACGGTGCAGCCCGTGCTGGAGGCACTGCACCGCGAGCACGAGGAAGCGGCCGCGTCGCTGGGCGCGCGCCGCTACACCACGCTGTGGCGCGTGGTGCTGCCGCAGGTGCTGCCGGCGATGGTGACCGGGTTCTCGCTGGCCTTCGCCCGCGGCGTGGGCGAGTACGGCTCGGTGATCTTCATCGCCGGCAACCTGCCGTACGTGTCCGAGATCGCGCCGCTGCTGATCGTGATCCGGCTGGAGGAATTCAACTACGACGGCGCGACCGCCGTGGCGGCGCTGATGCTGGCGGTGTCCTTCGTGCTGCTGTTCCTGCTCAACCTGCTGCAGAGGAGGCTGGCCCGTGGACAGCAGGACTGAAGCCTTCCGCGACCCCACGGCCGAGCCGGCCTGGGTGCGCCGGGGCCTGATAGCACTGGCCCTGCTGCTGCTGGGCGGGCTGGTGCTGCTGCCGCTGGCGGTGGTGATCGTCGAAGCGCTGCGCCAGGGCTGGCAGGCCTACCTGGCGGCGGTGACCGAAGCCGATACCCGCGCCGCGATCCGGCTGACCCTGCTGGTGGCCGCGATCAGCGTGCCGGCCAATGCGGTGTTCGGTGTCGTGGCGGCGTGGGCCATCACCAAGTTCAGCTTTCCCGGCAAGCGGCTGCTGCTGACCTTCATCGACCTGCCCTTCACTGTGTCGCCGGTGGTGGCGGGCCTGGTGTTCGTGCTGCTGTTCGGTGCGCAGGGCTGGTTCGGCGGCTGGCTGCGCGAGCACGAGATCAAGGTGATCTTCGCGGTGCCGGGCATCGTGCTGGCCACCATTTTCATCACCTTCCCGTTCGTGGCGCGCGAACTGATCCCGCTGATGCAGCAGCAGGGCCGCGACCAGGAGGAGGCCGCCGCCTCGCTGGGCGCCGGCGGCTGGACCGTGTTCTGGCGGGTCACGCTGCCCAACATCAAGTGGGCGCTGCTGTACGGCGTGCTGCTGTGCAATGCGCGGGCCATGGGCGAGTTCGGCGCGGTGTCGGTGGTGTCGGGCCACATCCGGGGCCTGACCAACACCATGCCGCTGCAGGTCGAGATCCTCTACAACGAATTCAATTTCGCCGCCGCCTTTGCGGTGGCCTCGCTGCTTGCGCTGCTGGCCCTGGTGACGCTGGGACTGAAGCTCTGGCTGGAATGGCGGCACGGCGACGCGTTGGCGCGCCGGGCCCGGGCACACTGAGGACTCTGCATGGATATCCGGATCGAAGGCGTGTCCAAGCGCTTCGAGGCAACCACTGCCCTGCATCCCACCGACCTGGCGATTCCGTCCGGCCAGCTGGTGGCCCTGTTGGGGCCGTCGGGCTCGGGCAAGACCACCCTGCTGCGCCTGATCGCCGGCCTGCTGCCGGTGGATGGCGGCCGCGTGCTGTTCGGCGATCGCGACGCCACGCGCCTGTCGCTGCGCGAGCGGCGCGTGGGTTTCGTGTTCCAGCACTACGCGCTGTTCCCGCACCTTAGCGTGTTCGAGAACGTGGCCTTCGGGCTGCGCTGCCGCCCGCGCGCCACCCGCCCCGATGCGGCCACCATCACCCGCCGGGTCGGTGACCTGCTGGCGCTGGTGCAGATGTCGGAGCTGCGCGACCGCCTGCCCGACCAGCTCTCGGGCGGCCAGAAGCAGCGCGTGGCCCTGGCCCGCGCCATGGCGATCGAGCCCACCGTGTTGCTGCTGGACGAACCCTTTGGCGCCCTCGATGCCCGGGTGCGGGTGGAGCTGCGGCGCTGGTTGCGCCGGATTCACGACGAGACCGGGTTCACCACGGTCTTCGTCACCCATGACCAGGAAGAGGCGCTGGAGCTGGCCGACCGGGTGGTGGTGATGAACGGCGGACGCATCGAGCAGGACGGTGCGCCGGACCAGGTCTATGCGGAGCCGGCCACGCCGTTCGTGTTCGATTTCCTGGGTCGCAGCAACCAGATCCGGGGACAGGTGCAGGACGGCGAGTTCCTGGCCGGCGAGGGTCGCGCGCCCCTGTCCGTGCTTGCGCCGGCAACGGGCGCCGCCACGCTGTTCGCACGACCGCACGACATCGACGTGGTCGGCGCCGACCAGGGACTGGCGGCCACCGTCACCGAGGTGCGCACGCTGGCCGGGCGCCTGATCCTGGAGGCCAGCCTTGCCGGACAGGCGCGTCCGGTGGAGGTGGACCTGCCGGCCACGTCCGGCGCCACCGCCCGGCCCGGCGACCAGATCGGGCTGAACCTGCGGCGCTACCGGGTGTTTTCCGACGGCGTCACCTGATGCCCGCGAGGCACCCGCTATAATCACGGCATGCCTGCCTACGCCACCGCTACCTCCCTGCCCGGCATCGCCGACATCCAGCAGCTCGCCGCCGGCGACATGGAGGCGGTGAACCGCCTCATCCGCAGCCGGCTGGCCTCGGACGTGGTGCTGATCAACCAGATTTCCGACCACATCATCGCCGCCGGCGGCAAGCGCCTGCGGCCGATGCTGGTGGTGTTGGCCGCGCGCGCGCTGGGCCACGGTGGCCCCGGTCCGCACCAGCTGGCGGCCATCATCGAGTTCATCCACACCTCCACCCTGCTGCACGACGACGTGGTGGACGAGTCCGACCTGCGCCGCGGACGCAAGACGGCCAATGCGCTGTGGGGCAATGCGCCCAGCGTGCTGGTGGGCGATTTCCTGTATTCACGCAGCTTCCAGCTGATGGTGGAGCTGGACTCGATGGCGGTGATGCAGGTGCTGGCCGACACCACCAACCAGATCGCCGAGGGCGAGGTGCTGCAGCTGCTGCACGTGCACAACCCCGATACGGACGAAGCCGCCTACCTGCGCGTGATCGAACGCAAGACGGCGGTGCTGTTTGCGGCCGCCACCCGGCTGGGCGCGCTGCAGGCAGGCGCGTCTGCGAAGGTGCAGCAGCAGCTGCACGATTTCGGCATGAACCTCGGGCTGGCCTTCCAGATCGCCGACGACGTGCTGGACTACACCGCCGACGCCGGCGCGCTGGGCAAGAACCTGGGCGACGACCTCGCCGAAGGCAAGGCCACCCTGCCCCTGATCCATGCGATGGCCCACAGCAGCGACGCGGTGCGGGCGCGCCTGCGCGACATCGTCGAGGCGGGCGACGCCACGGCCATGCCCGAAGTGCTGGCGGCGATCGGCCAGACCGGCGGCATCGGCTACAGCCAGCAGCGCGCCGCGCACTACGCCGCACTGGCCGGCGAGGCGCTGGACGGCCTGCCGGAGTCACCCTGGCTGCAGGCCCTGCGCGGCCTGGTGCACTACGCCACCGCCCGCGCGCACTGACCCCAAGGGATAATTCGTACCAGGTATGTTTTTGTGCGGCGTCCGGTGTTCGCCAGACGTCCCATAAAAACATACCTGGTACGAATTAGCGGCGGCGGCTGGCCTGCATCGCCACCAGGCGCGAGATGACCAGCGCGATGTAAAGCACCCCGAGCATCTGCTGGATCATCACCAGCGAGCGCGCATGGTCGCTGACCGGCGTGATCTCGCCGAAACCCACGCTGGTCAGGCAGGTGAAGCTGAAGTACAGCAGCTCCCACCAGCGGGTCATCCCGTCGGGATTGTTCGCGGGATTGATGAAAAACGCGCCCGGCGAAAAGGTTTCCACCAGCGCGTACAGGTAGGCGAACACGAAGGCCATCAGCACGTACAGACCCGCCGCCGCGAACAGTTCGTCCAGCGTCATCACTTCGTCACGAAGCATGTAGCGCAGCAGGCAGACCACCACGAAGGCGTGGAAGGCCGCTTGCGTCGCCAGGTTCGCCGGCACCAGCCAGGCCGTGGGATAGAAGGCCGCCGCGATGTGCAGCGCGATCGCCGGCCACACCAGCACGTAGCCGATGCGCGCCTCCGGGCCGGTGGCGCGGGCCGCGCGCAGGGCCGAGAACAGGATCATCAGGTCGAACGCGGCGATGGCGGCGCGGCCGCCCTGGAAGGGTTCGAGGAACGGGTACAGCACCACCAGCGTGATCAGCGACAGCAGCAGCCAGGCATTGGGCAGTCGCGCCACGCGGTGCAGGAACACCGTGGCCATGTCAGCGCAGCAGCACCAGCGTGGCCAGGCCGAGGAAGGAGAAGAACCCCATCACGTCGGTGACCGTGGTCAGGATGACGCCGCCGGCCAGGGCGGGATCCAGCCGCATGCGCTTGAGCGTCATCGGCACCAGCACGCCGGCCAGCGCCGCCGACATCAGGTTAATCACCATCGCCGCGAAGATCACCAGCGCCAGCTGCCAGTCCGCGAACCACAGCCAGGTGGCCAGCGCGACGATGCCGCCGATCAGCACGCCGTTCATCATCGATACGCGCAGCTCCTTCCACAGCAGCGCATTGACGTTGGACGCGCCCACCTGGCCCAGGGCCAGGCCGCGCACCATCAGCGCCAGCACCTGGGTACCCGCATTGCCGCCCATGCCGGCCACGATCGGCATCAGCACCGCCAGCGCCACCAGGCGATCGATGGTGCCCTGGAACTGCCCGACCACGCTGGAGGCCAGGAAGGCCGTGCCCAGGTTGATCGCCAGCCACACCACGCGCCGGCGGAATGCGCGCGGCACCGGGCTGAACAGGTCTTCCTCCTCGTCCACGCCGGCGGCGCTGAGCGCCTGGTGCTCGGCCTGGGAGCGGATGATGTCCACCACGTCGTCGATGGTGATGCGGCCCAGCAGGATGTTGTTCTCGTCCACCACCGGCGCCGAGATCCAGTCGTGGTCGGAGAACTGCGTCGCCACTTCGGTGTCGGGCGTGTCCACCGCGATCGCGGGCTGCTCGTCGTCGATCAGCTCGTTGATGGGCGTGGAGGCATCGTGGATCAGCAGCGACGCGATCGCGACTCGGCCCAGGTACTGGTGCCGCCGGCTGACCACGAACAGGTGGTCGGTGTGCTCGGGGATCTCGCCGCGCAGGCGCAGGTAGCGCAGCACCACGTCCACGGTGACGTCGGTGCGCACCGTGATCACGTCCGGGTTCATCAGGCGGCCGGCGGTGTCCTCGCCGTAGCTCAGCACCTGCTCCAGGCGCTCGCGGTTCTCGCGGTCCATGGACTTCAGGACTTCCTCGATCACCGTGTCGGGCAGGTCCTCGGCCAGTTCGGCGAGGTCGTCGATGTCGAGGTCTTCGACCGCGGCGACGATTTCGTCGGGGTCCATTTCGGCCAGCAGGCTTTCGCGGACGTCGTCGCCCACGTGCACCAGCACTTCGCCGTCGTCCTCGGGATCGACCAGGCCCCAGACGATGCCGCGCTTGGCCGCGGGAAGCGATTCGAGCAGGTTGCCGATCTCGGCGGGCGACAGCGTGTTCACCAGGCGACGCACCGGGCCGAGGCGGCCGGTGTCGAGCGCGTCCGACAGCAGGCGAAGCTGGCGCGCGGTCTTGTCGTGGCGAACGGCTTCGGCCATCAGGTTGCTCCCGGTGAGGCCGGCACATTATGCGGGGCGCGCTGCCGGCCGCCTACCTCGGAAGCGATCCGGTCGGTCAGGCCTTGCCCTGCTCGACCAGGGTCAGTGCGACCTTGTCGCGCAGGTAGGCGGGCTCGATGTGGTCGGGCGCGACGGCCTCGCCGCGGGTCCAGGCGCGGGCGGCCAGTCGCGCCAGGTCGGCGGCGCGCGGCAGGGCCGCGGCATCGAAATGCGAGAGGGCGGCGCCCAGCGCGGTCACCAGCGCGCCCTGTTCGGCGGCGAAGCCGGTGCCGACGCCGGCATGCGGCTGCACCAGCGCTTCGGCGCGCGCGGGCGGCAGGATGCGTTCGTCCGACGTCGCGGTGACCAGGCCATCGTGCTCGCGAAGGAACTGGCCCAGGTACACCTCGCCCATGCGCGCATCGATCGCGGCCACGACGTGCGGGCCCTGGCCCTGCATCGCCAGCACGGCCAGCGTGGAGACGGGCAGCACGGGGCGGTCCAGCGCCAGCGCCAGGCCCTGGGCCAGGGCGATGGCCAGGCGGACACCGGTGAAGGCGCCGGGGCCGCGGCCTACCGCGATGGCGTCCAGCTGAGACTTGCGCAGCCCGGCCTCGGCCAGCAGCTGGTCGGCCCAGGGCAGCACCAGCTGGGTGTGGCGACGCGGTGCGAGTTCATGCCGTGCGTGCACGGCGCCGTCCACGTACACGGCGACCGAGCAGGCTTCGGTGCTGGTTTCGATAGCGAGCAGCTTCATGCGGCGGATTCCTGGCGGCTCACGGCACGGGCTCGTCCACGGCGGCGGCTGGCGCGGATTGTGTCGCAAAAAAATCCTGCACGTCGGCCAGCACGCGCGTGCGGGGGAACGGCGGCAGGCTGTCGAGGAACAGGCGGCCGTAGGACTTGCCGACCAGGCGCGGGTCGCACAGCACAAGCACGCCGCGGTCGAGGTGGCTGCGGATCAGGCGGCCGACGCCCTGCTTGAGCGCGATCACGGCCTGGGGCAGCTGTTCGTCGCGGAAGGGGTTGCCGCCGGCGCGGCGCACGGCATCCAGGCGCGCCTCCAGCACCGGGTCGTCGGGCGCGGCGAAGGGCAGCCGGTCGATCACGACCACGCTGAGGGCTTCGCCGGCCACGTCCACGCCTTCCCAGAAGCTGGCGGCGCCGAGCAGCACGCCGTTGCCGGAGGCGCGGAACTGCTCCAGCAGCGTGTTGCGCGGCGCCGTGCCCTGCACGAACAGCGGCCAGGGCGCGTCGCGCATCATCTCGGCGGCTTCGCGCAGGGCGCGGTGCGAGGTGAACAGCAGGAAGGCGCGGCCCTGCGAAGCTTCCAGCACTGGCCAGACCGCGTCCAGCATCGCGCCGACATAGTCGCGGCTGTTGGGTTCGGGCAGGTTGCGCGGCAAATAGCACAGCGCCTGGTGGGGCCAGTCGAACGGGCTGGGCTGCAGCAGCTCGCGCTGGTGGTCCAGCCCCAGGCGCTTGCCGATGTGTTCGAAGCCACCCGCCACCGCCATCGTCGCCGACGTGAAGATCCACGCCGCCCGGCTCTGCTCGCGATACCGCCGCAGCGGCCCTGACACATCCAGCGGCGTCCGCTGCAGCGTAAACCCCCGCTGTGTCAACTCAAACCACCGCACCGAAAACATACCAGGTATGTTTTCTTTGTCGCTGAGACGAGCGGCGTCGCCGTCAGTCTCATCCGTCGAAGAAAACATACCTGGTATGTTTTCCGGGTCGGGGGTGCGCCAGGTTTGGAGGCGGTGGAGGAGGTCGCGGGCGCGGTCGGCGCAGGTGGTGAAGCCGGGGGAGGCGTCGGCCAGGGGCGTCAGGGCCTGGTGCAGTTCGGACAGGGCGTGTTCGAGGGCGTCGAGCGCGGCGACCGCGGGGGCATGCGCCATCAGGCGGGCCTGGGCGGCACGCTGGGGCAGCTTGTCCATCGCCAGGCGCTGTTCGCGCATCGCGTGTTCGAGGTTGCGGGCCGGCGACATCACGCTGGCCAGCGAGCCGGTGACGTTCTTGCACTCGGCCAGGCTGTCGCGGGCCAGGTCGAGCAACTGCCTGGCGCCCAGGCCTTCTCCGAAGAACTGCGAGGCGAGCTCGGGCAGCTGGTGCGCCTCGTCAAGCACGAAGGCGGCCGCGCCGGGCAGGATTTCGCCGAAGCCCTCCTGCTTGATCGCCAGGTCGGCCAGCAGCAGGTGGTGGTTCACCACCACCAGGTCGGCCGCCTGCGCCTGCTGGCGAGCCTTGGCGACGAAACACTCGCTCCAGAACGGACACTCGCCGCCCAGGCAGTTGTCGGACGTGGACGTGACCTGCGGCCACACCGGCGAATCCTCGGCGATGTCGCCCAGTTCGGACAGATCGCCGCGCATGGTCCGCCCGGCCCACGCGACCACGCGCTGGAACTGCGCGACCACCTCGCGGCTGGCGAACTTCTCGCCCTTGGCCTGCTCCAGGCGGTACTGGCACAGGTAATTCGCGCGGCCCTTGAGCAGCGCCGTCTTCAGCCCCGCGCCCAGCGCCTGCAGCACCCGCGGCAGGTCGCGATGGTAGAGCTGGTCCTGCAGCGCGCGCGTGCCGGTGGAAATGATCACGCGCTGGCCCGACAGCAGCGCCGGCACCAGGTAGGCATAGGTCTTGCCGGTGCCGGTACCCGCCTCGGCGACCAGCGTGCTGCGCTCGTCCATCGCACTGGCCACGGCCTCGGCCAGCTGAAGCTGCGCCGCCCGGGGCGAGTAGCCCTCGAGCTTCTCGTCCAGCGGTCCGCCTTCGGCCAGCGCCGCGCGCGTGCGGTCGGCCAGGTCGTCCACTTACATCCGGACCGGCGGCGCCACCGTGCAGCCATCGACCTGGCGCCGAGCCACTTCCGCACCCGCGTCGTCGCCGCGGCTGCTGCGCGCCAGCGCGATGGTGGTCCAGTTGCGGCGGCACAGGCCACCCAGCTTCGGACCCTGGGTGAAGGATTCGTTGGCCAGCTGTTCGGCCGGAAGCCAGGCGCGCTGCAGCAGCGCCAGCTCGGCCTTCCACTGCAGCAGGTCAGGGTCGCCGACCGAGATCAGCAGCGCGCGGTCCAGCGCCGCGATCGCGGGCTTGATCTTTCCCGCCGCCTCCAGCGCCTCGGCGCTGGCGCGCAGGTCTTCCACCTGCGGATCGCGCAGGGGCTGCACCTCAAGCTCGTTGCCCTGCTGGCCGGCCGCGCGCACCTGCGCCACCAGCGCCGCGGGATCGACCTTGGCCACCGGCCGGCCACGCTCCGGCGGCGGACTGCCGCTGCTGCAGGCCACCAGGCCCAGCACGCAGGCCATCACCAGCATCTTCTTCATTCGCGCCTTTCCTCGTCACGGCGCTCGCGCCGCTCTTCATCGCGCCGGTCACGGCGCTCCTGCTGCCCATCGTCGCCGCCAAAGCGGAACCAGTCCAGCCAGCTGCGGTCCACACAGCTCACGTGCTCGGGCGGAAGGTAACCCGCGACGAAGGCGTAGCGCCGCGCGCCTTCGCAATTCTCTTCCGTGGTGGCGAACTGCGCCGCGTCCACCCACCCCCACTCCAGCCCCGCCGCACCCACGTTCAGCGGCGCGCTGGGCAGCTTGGTGAACAACGCGGACCAAACCCGCATCGCACCCGTGGCGCCGTAAAGGCCGGTCGGCTCGTTCTTGTCGTTGCCGACCCACACCACCGCCAGGTGGTCGCCGGTGTACCCCGCAAACCAGCTGTCGCGGCTGTCATTGCTGGTGCCGGTCTTGCCGGCGATGTTCAGCGAGCCCAGGCCATCGGACAGCAGCGAGCGGCCGGTGCCGCGGCTGACCGCGTCCTGCAGCGCCAGCGTGACCAGGCGCGCCGCGATGGCATCGCCTTCCTTCGCGGGCTCGGCCTCGAAATCGTAGCGGTTGATCGCCTTGCCCTGCGGATCGATGACGCCGCGCACCGCGCGCAGCGGCTGGATTTCGCCGCCGGAGGCCAGGAACTGGTAAACCTGCGCCATGGCGAACGGACTCAGGTCCACCGAGCCCAGGATCAGCGACGGATTGGCCGGCGCGCGCAGTCCGGCCAGCACCTTGAGCAGCTCGGCCAGGCGCTCGGGCCCCACGTCCATGCCCACGCGCACCGTCGCCTGGTTGTAGGACTGCGCCAGGGCATCCACCAGGCTCACCGTGCCGTGGCTGCGGCCGTCGGAGTTGCCCGGGTTCCAGGACTTGCCATTGGGCAGCGTGACATTGACCGGGGAATCGTCCACCGGCGTCGCCAGCGACCAGCGATTGGGCTGGGCCAGGGCCAGCAGGTAGACCATCGGCTTGAGCAGCGAGCCCACGGGGCGCTGCGCCTCGAGCGCACGGTTGAAGCCGGGCTGGTCGGTGGCGCGGTTGCCGACCATGGCCAGCACTTCACCGGTATGCGTATCGGTGACCACCATGCCCGACTGCAGGCTGGGGCCGTCCTTGCGCTGCACCTTGGCCAGCGTGCCGCTGACCGCCTGCTCGGACAGCAGCTGGGCCGAGGGCGACAGCGTGGTCAACACGCTCAAGCCGGCACCACGCAGCGCGTCGGCCGGATAGTCGCGCGCCAGCTGTCGCCGCACCAGGTCCATGAAGGCGGGATTGCGGTTGCGCGCCACGCCAGGCCGCGCGGTGACGCCCAGCGGCGCCGCCTTGGCGCGCTTGGCCTCGGCGGCGTCGATCAGGCCCAGCTGCTGCCACACCGACAGCACCAGGTCGCGCCTAGCCTTGGCCGCCTCGGGCTTGCGCCGCGGGTCGTGGATGGACGGGCCCTGGATCATGCCCACCAGCAGGGCCATGTCCTGCGTGCTCAGCGAGGCCAGCTCGCGCCCGAACCAGAACTCCGAGGCCGCGGCCACGCCGTGGATGGACTGGTTGCCCTGCTGCCCCAAGTAGACCTGGTTGAGGTAGGCCTCCATGATCCGGCGCTTGTCGTAGCGCGCCTCGATGATCAGCGAGTAGGCGATTTCCTTGAACTTGCGGCTGAAGCGCTTCTCGCGCGTCAGGAACAGGCTGCGCACCAGCTGCTGCGTGAGCGTGCTGGCGCCCTGCTCGAGCTCGCCCTCGCGCACGTTGACCCACATCGCGCGGGTCATGCCCCAGGGATCGATGCCGTGGTGGTCCTTGAAGTTGCGGTCCTCGACGGCCTGCAGGCCGGCGACGAACAGCGTGGGCACTTCCTTGAGCTGCACCAGGCGCCGCTCTTCCTGCACGTTGCCGCCATAGAGCGTGGCGATGCGCGAGGGATCGATGCGGGCGGACTCCAGCGCACGCGCAGCGCGGCGATCGGCCAGCCTGGCCACCTTGCCACCCGCCAGGTCGACTTCCAGCCGCTGCGCCGGCACGACGCCGTCGAGGTCGGTGTAGGCGCGCGTACCGATGTGGAAACGGCCGCCATTGCGGGCATACGTGCCGGGCAGGTCGCCGCTGCCGTCCTTGCGGTAACCGGACGCGGCCAGTTCCAGCTCCAGCGTCGCCGCGTCCAAGCGCAGCCCGGGCGCGAGCCGCAGCGGCCGGGCATACACCCGCGTCGGCACCTGCCAGGCCAGCTGGTCGAATTCCGAACGCACCTGCTTGTCGAACATCCACAGCACCGGCACGCCCACGCCCAGGGCCAGGCCCAGCGCCAGCAGGGCGCCACGCCACAGCCAGCCGCGCCAGCGCGGGCGGGCGGTTTCGGTGTCGGATTTTTTGGGGGGAGCGCTACGAGGCACGGACATGGATAATCCGGAGGTGCGGCGAGTCTAGCAGGCCGCCGACCCCGCGCCCCTACCCGAGACTGAACGCCACGCATGGATGCTTCCCCCCTTCCCGTCCTGACCCGCTGGGCGCCGCACGCCCCGGCCGGGCCGGAAGCGACGCTGCCAGGTCAGGCCGCCGCGCTGGACCAGGTGCCGGGCATCGCCGCGTCTCCCGAAGCGGCACTGCAGGCCGCGGTGCGGCTGTACCCGGGGCGGGAGGTGCTGCTCCTGCGCGCCGATGCGCAGATTTCGGACATGACGCTGGGCCATCTGCTGGGCGCCCGAGCTTCGGACGCAGCCTGGCAGGTGCTGTCCCCAGTGGACGGTCATTGGCATCTCTTTCCGCCGTCGCTGGCGCAGGCACAACGCGAGCGACTCGCCTGGCTGCATGGCGACCATGCGCTGTTTCCCTGCCGGCACTGGTCACCGGTGTGTTCGCTCTGGCGGGCACCGGGTGAGGTGCAGGAGGATGGCCTTCAGGCCGCGCTGCTTCCCTGCGCCTACGTTGGCCCGACGCTGACGCCAAGGCCGGACGAACTGCCGCTGCCGCTGGCCGCGCTTCAGGCGCGCATCGGCAGGCTTGAGCCGGATGTCCCGACAACTGCAGGGCCGGCCGCGCCAAGGCCAGTGCTGCTGCACGTGCTGCACGACTGGGGCGGCGGGGTGGAGCGCTTCGTGCGGGACTTGGCGCGGGCCGACACCGGTCGCGAGCACCTGGTGCTGGTGGCGCGCACCGATGACCACCGCATGCCCTTCGGCCGCCGCCTCTGCCTGCACCAGGATCTCGCCGCGCCACCCCTGCGCACCTGGACGCTGGCGCAGCCGATCGCCTTCACCGACGGGCATTCGCCGGAAGTGGCGGACCTGATCTCGGAGCTGGTGGACACCTGGGGCATCGGCGCCGTGCTGGTGTCGTCGCTGATCGGCCACAGCCTGGACGTGTTGCGCACGGGACTGCCGACCGCGATCTGCGTGCACGACGCGTATCCCGCGTGGCCGCTGCTGCACGACACCCGCCGCGCGCCGGACGATGCCTACGACCTGGCCGCGCTGGAGCTCGGGCTGCGCGAGGCCGGTCCCGCCTTCCTGCTCGCCGGCCGCGAGGCGCCTGCATGGTGGACCCTGCGCCAGCAGTATCTCGGCGCGGTGGACGCCGCGGCGGCACGCCTGGTCGCGCCCAGCGAAGCCGCGAAACATCGCCTGTGCCGGATCGCGCCGGCGCTGGCCGCGCGGACGTGGTCGGTGATTCCGCACGGCTTCGCGCCTTTCGACCGCCCGGTGCCGGCCCCGGCGGAGCGCGGCGACGGCAAGCTGCGCGTGCTCGTGCCGGGCCGCATCAACGGCGCCAAGGGCGAGGATCTGCTGGCGGCGATGCTCGAGGACCTGCCTGCGGACGTCGAGCTGACGCTGCTGGGCTCCGGCCACCGCGGCGAACGCTTCGAGGGCCGCGACCGGGTCAGCGTGCACCGCGACTATGCGCGCGATGAGCTGCCGGACTGGATCGAGCGCCTGGCACCCGACATCGCACTGTTGCCGGCCACCGTTCCCGAAACCTTCGCCTACGTGCTGTCGGAAATGCGCGCCTTGGGCCTGCCGGTGCTGTGCGCGTCCCCGGGCGCACCGCGCGAGCGCATCGAGCGCGAAGGCGGAGGCTGGACCGTCGAGCCGGACGCCGCGGCCGTCAACCGGGCCCTGGCGGCGCTGGCGCGGGACCGGTCGCCGCTGGCGGCGGTGCGTCGTGAGGCAGCGCCGGCCGAACCCAGCCTGGAGGACATGGCGCGCGCCTGGCGCGACGCCCTGCCGGCGGAGATCCGCACGCCGCGCTTCCGCGGCGCGGGCCTGCACCGCATCCAGGGCCTGGCCGCGGAACTGGCCGCCGCGCGTCTTCGCACGGGTCTACAGCGCCGTGATTCGGAGCTGGCCGATGCCACGGAAGAACTCGCCCGGCGCGCCGACTGGGCCCATGGACTGCAGCGCGAGGTGGAACGCCTGCGGCTCGAGTCGCAGGCCCGCCAGTCCCGGATCGAGGAACTCCAGCAGCAGATCGAGCGCGATGAAAAGCAGCACGAGATCGACCGCCTGGAGGAATACATCGCCGAGCTAGACCAGCAATTGGCCCAGGCCCACGGCTACTACCAGCGCGACAGCAACGACCTGGCGCGCCAGCGCGACGTCGCCCTGATGCAGCGTGACGAAGCGGAAGCCCTGCTGGCGGCGGTGCGGGCCAGTCCGTTCTGGCGCATGACCTCGGTGCCGCGACGGTTCGCGCGGGGCCTGCACAATCGCCTGCTGGCGATGCTCTACCACGGTCGCCACCTGCGTTCGCTCGCGAGCCGGGGACTGTCGAGCCTGCGCGTGCGCGGCATCGCCGGCACCTGGCAGCGCGTGCGCGATCGGCAGGCCGCCCGCCGCCAGCAGGCCGCGGCGCGCGTCGCGCCGCTGCCGGTCGCGGTCCAGGCCGACAGCGCGCTGCGCCTGCCCCGCAGCGCGTCGCCCCGGGCCAGCATCATCGTGCCCGTGCACAACCAGCTGCACTTCACCCTGGCCTGCCTGCGCGCGCTGGCCGACAGCGGCGACCTGAGCAGCATTGAAGTCATCGTGGTGGACGATGCCTCCACCGACGCCTCGCCTCGCGTTCTGCCCAGCATCCCCGGCCTGCGCTACCACCGCAATGCGCGCAACCTGGGTTTCATCGGCGCCTGCAACGCCGGCGCCGAACTGGCCAAGGGCGAGTACGTGGTGTTCCTCAACAATGACACCACGGTGATGCCGGGCTGGCTCGACGCCCTGCTGGACACCTTCCAGCGCTACCCCGACACCGGCCTGGCCGGCAGCAAGCTGGTCTACCCGGACGGACGGCTGCAGGAAGCCGGCGGCATCGTGTTCTCCGATGGCTCGGGCTGGAACTATGGTCGCTTCGACGATCCCGAGCACCCGCGCTACAACTTCGTGCGCGAGGTGGACTACTGCTCCGGGGCCGCCGTCGCGATCCGTCGCGACCTGTTCCTGCAGATGCACGGCTTCGACGACCACTATGCGCCCGCCTACTACGAGGACACCGACCTGGCGATGCGCCTGCGCGCGCGCGGCCTGAAGGTGCGCTACCAGCCGGCCTCGGTGGTGATCCACCACGAGGGCATCAGCAGCGGCACCGACCTCACCCGCGGCATCAAGGCCTACCAGGTCAGCAACCATCGCAAGTTCCTTGAGCGCTGGCGCGACGTGCTGGCGGCAAGCCACGCGCCGCCCGGCAGCGACCCGGTGCTGGCCAGCGAACGCGGCCGCCGCCATCGCGTGCTGGTGCTGGATGCGTGCACGCCGACGCCGGACCGCGATTCGGGATCGGTGCGCATGCTGGCGCTGATGCGCGTGCTGCGCGAGGAAGGCTGCTCCGTGACGTTCTTCCCCGAGAACCGCGCCCACGACGGTGACTACACCCGTGCCCTGCAGCAGCTGGGCGTCGAGGCCTGGTGGCATCCGCACCTGGGCGACATCCCGGGCTGGATGGCCGGCCACGGGCCCGGCTTCGACCTGGTGATCGCCAGCCGGCACTACGTGCTCTCGCCGCTGCTGGCGCTGGTGCGCAGCCATGCACGCCGCGCGCACCTGGTGTTCGACACCGTGGACCTGCACCACGTGCGCGAGCTGCGCGAAGCCGAGGTCAGCGGCGATGCCGCCCAGCACCGGATGGCCGCCCGCACCCGCAAGACCGAGCTGGCGCTGATGGCGCAGAGCGACACGACCTGGGTGGTCAGCCAGGCAGAGCAGCAGATGCTGTCCGGACTGCTGCCCGACATCACCGTCGAGGTGGTCTCGAACATCCACGAGGTGCACGGCCCGGGGCGTCCATTCGATGAACGCGCGGGCCTGCTGTTCGTCGGCAGCTACCGGCATCCGCCCAACGTGGACGGTGCGCTCTGGCTGGCGCGCGAGATCTTCCCGCGCATCCGCGCGCGTCGTCCCGGGATCGAACTGCACCTGGTGGGCGGCGACGCGCCCGACGAGATCGTCGCGCTCGGCGAACTCGACGGCGTCCGCTTCCACGGCTACGTGCCGGACCTGGTGCCGCTGCTGGTGGGCTCGCGCGTCGGCGTGGCCCCGCTGCGCTACGGCGCGGGCGTGAAGGGCAAGGTCAACCAGAGCCTGGCGCACGGCCTGCCGATGGTCGCGACCTTGTGCGCGGTGGAAGGCATGCACCTGGTGGACGGCCAGGACGTGCTGGTGGCTGACGATCCAGAGGCCTTCGCCGATGCGGTGGTCCGCCTCCACGACGACGCCGGCCTGTGGCAGCGATTGTCGCAAGGCGGCCTGGAGAACACGCGACGGCATTTTTCCACCGACGCGGTGCGCGCCACGCTGGCGCCGCTGCTGGCCTCGCTGCGCCCGCGCTAGCCGCCCGCGCGCGCCAAGCGCTCGGCCATCGCGGCCAGGCCCGGGTGGGTCGGGTCGAGCGCCTGCGCCGACTGCATCGCGCGGCGCGCCAGCGCGAGCTCGTTCGCACCCAGGCGCTCATCGGCGAACGCAAGCCAGCGGTCGGCCAGACGGCGGCGGTCGGTGGCAAGACCCTCGCCGCCGGGCTCGCGCAGGGCGCGCGCATCCAGGCAGGACTGTGCGCTGGCCAGCCGGTTGCTTGCCAGCGCGTCCTCGAAGCAGGCGCGGGCGCGGCGGTCGTATTCGGCCTGTGCCGCGCGCAACGCCGGCGCATCCGGGGCGATCGCCGCCGCCTGGCGCAGCCGGTCCCAGGCCGATTCGCCGGGCGGATCGAGCAGTTCGCCACGCTGCATCGCACGCCGGGCCTGGGCGATCAGGCGGGCCAACTGGTCGGGATCGGCGTCGGCCGCCGCCGGCAGCTGGCCGCGCGCGGCCCGCGCTTCCAGAAGGCGGCGGCGCGCGTCTGCGATGGCCGGCGCGTCCGGTGCCCAGGCCTGGGCCAGGCCGAGCGAAGCTTCGGCTGCATCAAAATCAAAATCTGCTGCCTCGCGGCGTGCCCGCGCGGCGATCATCGCGGCCGCGTCGTCCAGGCCCTGGCGCGCTTCGATCGAGCCCGGCTCGCGCGCCAGCATCGCCTGGAACCCTGCCGCTGCGGCTTCGGGATCGCCGCCGCGCAGGTGCGCCGTGGACTGCGCGAGCGCGTCGTCGTGCAGGCGCTGGCGCTGCTGGCGCGCCTCGCCCAGGCGCGCCTGCAGCGCCGGCAGTTCAAGATGGCTGGGGTCGGTTTCGACCACGCGCGCCACCAGCGCCTCGGCGCCTTCCAGGTCGCCGCTGTCGAGCATCGCCTGCGCCTGCGAGAGCAGGCCCGACAGGATGTCGCGCTGGCCTTCCAGCGCCAGGGCATTGTCAGGCTGCAGCCGCAGCACGTCGGAGTAAAGCGCCAGCGCGCCGTCGGGCACCTGCTCGATCTGGCCGCGCGCCTGCGCCGAGCGCGCGCGCTCGAGCTTGTCGGCGACGTCGGCGCCGGTGCTTTCGATGCGCTGCAGATCGATCTCCAGCAGCGACAGGTCGGCCTGCGGAGCGGCCATGGCCCGCGCCAGCTGCAGGCGTGCACGCGCGGTGGCGGGATCACCCGCCGCGATCGCCGTGCGGGCCTGCGCCAGCGCGGCATCACGCACCGCATTGAGCCCCGCGCGCGCGGCCAGGTGGTCGGGATCGCGGGCCAGCACGGCCTGGAAGCGCTCGCGCGCGCCGCTGCCGTCGGCCGCGCTGAGGTCACCGCGCGCCAGGGCCTCGCGGGCCTGCGCGATCTGCTGGTTGATGGCCGACGCGGGCACCAGGCGCTCGCCCAGTTGCTCGCGCCACTGGCCCAGCAGCACGGCGGCGCCGGCGATCACCAGCAGGACGATCACCAGCCCAATCCAGCGCGCCGCAGTGCGACGGGGCGGGGCTGACGGCACTGGCGCACGTCCCTGACCCCGGTTCGGCCGGGCCAGGTCGAGCTCGTCGAGGCGGCCCAGCGACGGCGTGGCGCCGGGCTCGATGCGTTCGGGGGTCATGCGGCCACTTCGTTCATGGGCGGCAGGATAACAGCGGTGCCTGAACGCTTACCCTTCGCGGCCTCAGCCGATGCGCCGGGCTTCCTGCACGCCGGGCACGGCGTTGAGGCGGCCCAGCAGGTCGCTGAGCTGGCCGTAGTCGCCCACCCTCACCGCGATGCGCAGCTCGGCCATGCCCTGGGCTTCGTCCACGCGCGACTGCACGCCCAGGATGTTCACGCCCAACTGCGCGATCACGTTGGTGAGGTCCTTGAGCAGCCACTTGCGGTCGAAGGCACGCAGGGTCAGGTCCACCTCGTAGCTGGAGCTGCCCGCGCGACCCCAGTCCACCGGCAGCAGGCGGTCGGGCTGCCGCGCCAGCAGGCGCTGAACGCTGGCGCAGCCGGCGCGATGGATGCTGACGCCGCGGCCGCGTGTCAGGTAGCCCACGATCGGATCGCCCGGCACCGGCTGGCAGCAGCGCGCGATCTGGCTGAGCAGGTTGCCCACGCCTTCGACCGTGAACGGCGCCTTCGAGGCCGGCGCCTGCGGACGGCGCGACACCAGGCTGGCGGCGGCATCGGCGGGCGCCTTCTGCGCCTGCGCGTGGTCGTGCAGCGTCCGGCTGACCTGGCTGGGGCCGAGATCGCCCAGGGCCAGCGCCAGGTGCAGGTCGTCCAGCGTCTCGAAGCGGAACTTGGCCAGCACCGGCGCCAGGTCGGCCTGCAGCAGCGCCACCTTGCGCAGCTCCTTTTCGAGCAGCTCGCGGCCGGCCTGCAGGTTGCGGCTGCGGTCGATGCGATGGAACCAGGCCCGCACCTTGTCGCGCGCGCGTCCGGTGACCAGGAATCCCTGGCTGGACATCAGCCAGTCGCGGCGCGGCTCGGCGGTCTTGGCCGTGAGTATCTCGACGCGGTCACCGGTGGCGGGCTGGTGGTCCAGCGGCACGATGCGGCCATTGACCTTGGCACCGCGGCAGCGGTGGCCCACCTCGGTGTGCACGGCATAGGCGAAGTCGAGCACGGTGGCGCCGCGCGGCAGGTCGATCACCTCGCAACGCGGCGTCAGTACGTACACGCGGTCTTCCACCAGTTCGGTGGAGAAGCCGGCCAGCAGCGCTTCCTCGCCCTCGTCGCGGGCCTCCAGCAGCTGGCGCATCCACGCCACCTTGCGCTCGAAGCTGGCGTCGGCACCGCCGCCCTCCTTGTAGCGCCAGTGCGCGGCCACGCCCAGCTCGGCGTGCTCGTGCATCTGGTGGGTGCGGATCTGCACTTCCAGGGTCTGGCCGCCGGGGCCGATCACCGCGGTGTGCAGCGACCGGTAGTCGTTGCCCTTGGGATGGGCGATGTAGTCGTCGAACTCCGACGGGATCGAGGGCCACAGCTGGTGCACCAGGCCCAGCACCGAATAGCAGGCCGGGATGTCGTCCACCAGCACGCGCACCGCACGGATGTCGTAGAGCTCGCTGAAGGGCACGCCCTTGCGCTGCATCTTTTTCCAGATGCTGTAGATGTGCTTGGGCCGGCCGGCCACGTCGGCGGCGATGCCGGCTTCGGCCAGCGCCTCGCGCATGCGCCGCATCGCGTCCTGGATGAAGCGCTCGCGGTCGCCGCGCTTCTCGTCCAGCAGGCGGGCGATGCGCTGGTAGGTGTCGGGCTGCAGCCAGCGGAAGGCCAGGTCTTCCAGCTCCCACTTGAGCTGCCAGATGCCCAGGCGGTTGGCCAGGGGCGCATGGATGTCGCTGGTGAGCTCGGCCAGCGCACGCCGTTCATCTGGCGGCAAGCTTGCCGCCTCGCGCAGCCGCACCAGCTGCACCGCCAGCAGCACCAGCACCGCGCGCAGGTCGCGGACCAGGGCCAGCAGCAGGCGCCGCAGTCCCTCGGCATTGCCCTTGCCCTGGCGCTGGTGGTGCAGCGCCGACACCTGGCCGGCCGCGGCGAGTCCCTCGAGCAGCGGCGGCAGGCGGGGCGAAGCCGCCAAGGCGCTGCCCGGCAGCGCCTCCCGCAGTGCGGGCCACAGATGCAGTGCGGCTGCGGCCACGACCTCCGGGTCGGCGCGCAGCGGCTGAAGCACGGCCAGCACGCGCAGGGCCAGCACCTCCTCCGGTGCCGGCGGCAGCGGGGCGGCCGCGGCCTGCAGGGCCGAAAGCAGGGGCACGGCGGCGCCCTGGTCGCTCAACCAGCGGGCAAGGCGCGGCGGGGATGGGGTCTGCGGGTCCAAGTGGCGCCTGTGTTGTCCGGAGAGGTAGACTTCCCCGCGAATACTGGCCAGTTTAACCAGTCGGAATGCCCATCATGCGTCGATTGCTGATCACCACCCTCGTCCTGTTCTCGCTGCTCGGCGGCACCGCGCTTGCCCAGCAGTTCTCCACGCTCGAAGAGCGCATGACCGAGGCCGAGTTCAAGGCCGCCGGCCTGGACAAGCTCAGCGCCGAGGAGCTGGCCCAGCTCAACGCCTGGCTGGCCGGCAAGGTGTCCTCGGGCGCCGCCACCGCGCAGATGGAGGATCGCCGCGGCTTCCCGACCTCCACCACCACCGACAACGGCACCATCGTCACCTCCTTCACCGGCGAGTTCCGCGGCTGGGATGGCAAGGGCAGCCGCATCCGCCTGGCCAACGGCCAGGTCTGGGAAGTGACCGACAGCACCAGCAAGCTCAAGGTGCTGGTGAACGACCCGACGGTCTTCATCGAGCCGGGCATCCTGGGCTCGTGGTACCTGCGCGTGGACGGCTACAACACCCGCGCCCGGGTCAAGCGCATCAGGTAAGCGCTTCGAGCTGGCGTGCCAGCCGCTTGGCCGAGACCTGGCGGCGGGTGCCCAGTTCCTGCGCGAACATCGACACGCGCAGCTCCTCCAGGTCCCAGCGCAGCGCCTGCCAGTCCGGCCGGCGCAGGCGGCCGTCGCGGCGCGCGGCCGCCACCGCATCGGTGAAGGGCTTGATCTCGAGCATGCGGGCCTGGTCGCGCACCGGGTCGCGCAGCGCGCGTTCGGCGCGCAGCGACAGCGCCTTGAGGTAGCGCGGGTATTCGGCCAGCGATTCGGCCGGCGTCTCGCGCAGGAAGCCCGGCGGCACCAGGCCCGCCAGCTGCGCCTTGAGGTCGTCGAGGTTGCCGCTGGCCCAGCCCAGCAGCGGTGAATCCAGGCGTGGCTTGAGTTCGGCGACCGCGCCGAGGATGGCTTCGGCCAGCTGCAGCCGCTGCATCGCTTCCGGAAAAAGTTTCTTCGCCGCGGTGTCCACCAGGCGCTGGAAGGCGGCGCGATCGCGCACGTCCGGGCCGGCCTCGTCCAGCACGGCATTCAGCGCGGCCTGTGCCAGGTCGGTGCGCAGGTGCTCGTGCGCCGGCGGCTGGCCGGGGCCATGCGCGAAGCCTTCGATCGCCGCGTACAGCAGGGCGAGCCGCGGCGACACGGGAAGCTGTTTGCGCGCCTGCCGCAACCGGTCGGCCAGCGCCAGCGCGGCCAGGCGGCGGACGCCGCGCGCGTGTTCCTGCGCCGCTTCGGTGGCGTCGGCGAACACGCTCAGCGCCACGGCGTCGGTCTGGTCCACCAGCGCGGGGAACGCGGGCACGCCGGCGGCGCCATCGATCTGGTGCGGAATGGGTTGGTCCGGAAACTGCAGCAGACCGGTCTGGGCCAGGCGCTCGCCGGCGCGGTCTGCGAAGGCGCGTTCGGCCTGGTCGCCGAAGCGCTGGCGCAGTGACTCCAGGTCGCGCGACATCGCCAGCATCGAGCCTTCGCGGTCGGCCAGGCGCAGGTTCATGCGCAGGTGCGGGTCCAGCGCGGCCTCGTCGAAGTCCAGCGCCGTCACCGCCACGCCGGTGGCCTTGGCCAGGAAGCGCGCCAGGGTGCCGGCCAGGCTGTCGGCATCCGGCTGCGGCCAGGCCTGCGCGAAGGCGCGCGCGAAGTCGGGCGCGGGCACGAAGTTGCGGCGCAGGGTCTTGGGCAGGCCGCGGATCAGCGCCGTGGCCTTCTCTTCTACCAGGCCGGGCACCAGCCAGCCCAGGCGCGCGGTATCCAGCGCCTTGAGCAGGTGCAGGGGCACGTCGAGGGTGACGCCGTCTTCGGCATGGCCGGGCTCGAAGCGGTAGTGCAGCGCCAGGCGCGCATCGCCCAGTGCGAAGTATTTCGGGAAGCGGTCGGCCTCGCTGCCCTCGCCCGGCAGCAGGTCGGCCAGCGACCACTCCAGCGATTTCTTCTGCTCGGGCGCGGCCTTGCCGTACCAGCTGTCCAGGCCCGCCAGGCTGTTGATCTCGGGCGGAATGCGGTCCAGGTACCAGCGCGCCTGCCAGTCCTCGTCGGCCACCAGGCCCGCGCGGCGCAGCTTGGCCTCTTCCTCGCCGGCCTTGGCCAGGGTGGCGAGGTTGCGTTTGACGAAGGCGCTGCGGCTGTCGATCTCGCCCGGCACCAGGGCCTGGCGCACGAAGATCTCGCGCGCTTCGGCCGGATACAGGCCGCCGTAGTGCACCGGCTTCTTCGGCGCCAGCACCAGTCCGAACAGGCTGATCTGCTCGCTTCCGACCACGCGTCCCTGCGCCCGCGACCAGTGCGGATCGAAGTGTCTGCGCGCCAGCAGGTGGCCTAGTTCCGCGATCACCCAGTCCGGCTCGATGCGCGCGGCCATCAGGCCCCATACCTTCTGGGTGTCGAGCATCGTGGCCACCAGGATCCAGGCCGGCGGCAGCCTGGCCAGCGACGAGCCCGGAAAGAGCTGGAACTTGCGCTGCCGCGGCGCGTCGTAAAGCCCCTTCTCGGCCCGGTGCCCGATCTGCGTGGGCAGGCCGGCGATCAGCGCGCGATGCAGCGCCCGATACCACGCCGCCTCGGCGGAATTCGAAGAATTCATACCAGGTATGTTTTTCCGGGCGGCATCGGTCGTCGGCGCCATGTCCGGGCCGGAAAAACATACCTGGTATGAATTCTCCGGCTGCCAGCCGATTTCTTCGCAGGTTAGCAGCAGCTGGCGGTGCAGCTCGCGCCACTCGCGCATGCGCAGGAAGCCGAGGTAGCGGCGCTCGCACCAGTCGCGCAGTTTCGACTGGGTCAGGTCCTCGTGGGCGGTGCGGTAGCCCTCCCAGAGCTTGAGGATGCCGACGAACTCCGACTGCGGGTCGGCGAACTCGGCGTGCGCGTTGTCGGCCTTCTCGCGGGCATCGGCCGGACGCTCGCGCGGGTCCTGGATGCCCAGGAAGGACGTGATCACGATCATCTCGGCCAGGCAGCCATGCGCCTGCGCCGCGACCAGCATGCGGGCCAGCTTCACGTCCACCGGCAGCCGCGCCAGCTGGCGCCCGATGGCGGTGAGCTGGCGCTGCTCGTCCACCGCACCCAGCTCGGTCAGCGTCTGCCAGCCGTCGGCGATCGCGCGCGGATCGGGCGCGTCGATGAAGGGAAAATCCTCGACCCGGCCCAGGCCCAGGGTCAGCATGCGCAGGATCACGCCGGCCAGCGACGCGCGCAGGATTTCCGGATCGGTGTAGCGAGGCCGCGTGTTGAAATCGTCCTCGGCGTACAGCCGGTAGCAGATGCCGGCCGAGATGCGGCCGCAGCGGCCCTTGCGCTGGTCGGCGCTGGCCTGGCTGATGGGTTCGATGTGCAGGCGATCAAGCCGGCCGCGCGGGCTGTAGCGCTTCACGCGCGCGGTGCCGGGGTCGATGACGTAGCGGATGCGCGGCACCGTCAGCGAGGTCTCGGCGACGTTGGTGGCCAGCACGATGCGCCGGCCGGGGCCGGGATTGAAGACCTTGTCCTGGTCGCGTACCGACAGCCGCGCGTACAGCGGGATCACCTCGGTGCTGCGGTACTTGCGGCGGTTCAGCGCGGCGTGCGCGTCGCGGATCTCGCGCTCGCCCGGCAGGAACACCAGCACGTCGCCCTGCGGGTCCTCGCGGGTGATCTCGTCGGCCGCCTCGACGATGGCTTCGGCGAGCGGTCTTTCGCGGGCTTTGGCCGGGTGTTCGGCATCTGCGTCGCCGGGTCGGTAGCGCACCTCGACCGGGAAGCTGCGGCCTTCGACGCTGACCACCGGGGCGCCGTCGAAATGCCGCGCGAAGCGGTCGGTGTCGATGGTGGCCGAGGTGATGACCAGCTTCAGGTCGGGCCGCTTGCGCACCAGCTGCTTGAGGTAGCCCAGCAGGAAATCGATGTTGAGGCTGCGCTCGTGCGCCTCGTCCACGATGATCGTGTCGTACTTCGACAGCCAGCGGTCGGACTGGATCTCGGCGAGCAGGATGCCGTCGGTCATGAACTTGACGAAGGTACCGTCGCCCACGTTTTCGGTAAAGCGCACCTGATAGCCGACCGCGCCGCCCATCGGCACCTGCAGCTCTTCGGCCACGCGCCGCGCGACCGCACGCGCGGCGATGCGCCGGGGCTGGGTGCAGCCGATCAGGCCGGCGCGGCCGCGGCCCGCCGCCAGGCAGATCTTGGGCAGCTGGGTGGTCTTGCCCGAACCGGTCTCGCCGGCCACCACCACCACCGGATGCCGGCGGATCAACGCTTCCAGCGTCTGCGCCTCGCGCGCCACCGGCAGGCTGTCGTCGAAGGTGGGCTGCGGGGCCTGGCTTTCGCGCACCGCGCGGGCGGCGGCCGACGCGTCCACCGCGGCCTGCCAGGCGGCGCGCGCGGATTCGCTGCCGGGTTGCTTGCGCAGGTTTGCCAGCAGCCGCAGCAGGCGGCCGCGGTCACGGCTGAGCACGCGGTCTTCGGGATAAGGGGGCAGGGAGTCGTCGCGGGCAGCCATCGGCGGGCATGGTATCAACCGCGGGGCTTCATTTTCCCTGAATCCGCCGTGGCGTAGAGTAAGCGGCGATCCCCACCGGAGTTCCCGACATGGCATCGAAGAAGGTTTCCCGCAAATCGCCCGCCGCCGCCGAAGGCGCGCCCAAGATCGACATCGGCATCAGCGAGAAGGACCGCAAGGCGATCGCCGGCGGCCTGTCGCGCTTCCTGGCCGACAGCTACACGCTCTACCTCAAGACCCACAACTTCCACTGGAACGTGACCGGGCCGATGTTCAATTCGCTGCACGGCATGTTCATGACCCAGTACACCGAGCAGTGGACGGCGCTGGACGAGATCGCCGAACGCATCCGCGCGCTGGGCTTCAACGCGCCGGGCTCGTACGCGCAGTTCGTGAAGCTTTCCAGCATCAAGGAGGAGCCGGGCGCCCCCGAGGCCCCCGAGTGGCGCGAGATGGTGCGCCAGCTGGTGGCGGGCAACGAGGCCGTGTGCCGCACGGCCCGCAAGGTGCTCGACATCGCCGACGACGCCGACGACGATCCGACCGAAGACCTGCTGACCCAGCGCCTGCAGGTGCACGAGAAGAACGCCTGGATGCTGCGCTCCCTGCTCGAGTGACCCTTCCGCCCGGAAGGCCGCCCGGACGCCGGGCGGTTTTCCGAGGTCTGGCCGGGCAGGCTTCCACGCAGACCGCGCAGGGCGCAGCCGGTAAACTGGCGCCATGACCTCCCCCGCCCGCGAGCTGCTGCGCCGCATCTTTGGTTTCCCGGACTTCCGCGGCGAGCAGGCGGCCGTGGTCGAGCACCTGGTCGCGGGCCGCGACTGCCTGGTGCTGATGCCCACCGGCGCCGGCAAGTCCCTGTGCTACCAGATTCCCTCGATGCTGCGCGAAGGCACCGGCATCGTGGTCTCGCCGCTGATCGCCCTGATGCAGGACCAGGTGGAGGCGCTGGAGCAGCTGGGCGTTCGCGCCGCTTTCCTCAACTCCTCGCTCACCGGCGAAGCCGCCGCGGCGGTCGAAGCCCGGCTGATCGCCGGCGACCTGGACCTGCTCTACGTCGCCCCCGAGCGCCTGCTGACCGACCGCTTCCTGCACCTGCTCGACCGCAGCCGCATCGCCCTGTTCGCCATCGACGAGGCGCACTGCGTGTCGCAGTGGGGCCACGACTTCCGGCCCGAGTACCGCGAACTCAACCTTCTGCACGAACGCTGGCCCGGCGTGCCGCGCATCGCGCTCACCGCCACCGCCGACGCGCCCACCCGCCGCGAGATCGCCGAACGCCTGGGCCTGCAGGACGCGCGCCAGTTCATCACCTCCTTCGACCGGCCCAACATCCGCTACCGGGTCGTCCAGAAGGACAACGCGCGGCGCCAGCTGCTCGACTTCCTGGCGGCCCACCGCGACGAGGCCGGCATCGTCTACTGCCTCTCGCGCCGCAAGGTGGAGGAAACCGCGGAGTTCCTGCGCAGCCACGACATCGACGCCCTGCCCTATCACGCCGGGCTGGATGCGGGGCTGCGTGCGCGCAACCAGCGCCGCTTCCTGCGCGAGGACGGCGTGGTGATGTGCGCCACCATCGCCTTCGGCATGGGCATCGACAAGCCGGACGTGCGCTTCGTGGCGCACATGGACCTGCCCAAGTCGCTGGAAGGCTACTACCAGGAAACCGGCCGCGCCGGCCGCGACGGCGAGCCGGCCCAGGCCTGGCTCTGTTACGGGCTGGGCGACGTGGTCACCCTGCGCCAGATGATCGAGAACTCCGAAGCCGGCGAGGAACGCCGCTGGCTCGAGCGCCGCAAGCTCGACACCCTGCTGGGCTACTGCGAATCCACCCGCTGCCGGCGCCAGGTGCTGCTGGCCTCGTTCGGCGAGGACTACCCCGAGCCCTGCGGCAACTGCGACAACTGCATCGAGCCGCCGCGCACCTGGGACGCCACCGTCGCGGCGCAGAAGGCCCTGTCCTGCGTGTACCGCAGTGGCCAGCGCTTCGGCGTCACCCATCTGGTGGACATCTTGCGCGGCGCGGAAAACGACCGGATCTCGCAGCTCGGCCACGACCGCCTCAGCACCTACGGCATCGGCGCCGACCTGGATGCGCGCCAGTGGAAGGGCGTGTTCCGGCAGCTGGTGGCCATGGGCCTGCTGGAAGTGGACGTGGAAGGCCACGGCAGCCTGCGCCTGACCGAGGCCAGCCGGCCCGTACTCAAGGGCGAACAGACCGTGGCGCTGCGGGAAGAGTCCGTGCGCAAGCGCGAGAAGGAGCGCGGCGTGCGCGGCGCGGCGCTGCCGGCGGCGCCGCTGGCGGCAGGTGACCAGCCGCTGTTCGAGGCCCTGCGTGCGCTGCGCGCGCAGCTGGCGCGCGAGCAGTCGGTGCCGGCCTACGTCATTTTCCACGATGCCACCCTGCGCGCCATTGCAGAACGCCGGCCCGATTCGCTCGATGCGCTGGGCACGGTCAGCGGCGTCGGCGCCGCCAAGCTGGAACGTTATGGCGAACAGGTGCTGGCGGCGCTGCGCGAAGCTGAAACCGCGTGAAACGGTCGGCGGCGACTTCACGCCCCTTGCATCGGCGGCGGGGCGGCGGGACGTAGAATCGCGGCCTTGTCCCGCAAGGCTCCGACACTCCATGCAACTTCGCTCCCTGCTCCTGATCTCCGCTGCCTGCCTGCCCGCCTCTGCCCTGGCCCAGGAGAGCTGCCGCCAGGGCAGCAGCCGCGACGAGAACCCGGCCACCATCACCGTACGCTCCGACAACGACCTCTACGGTCGCGCCGGCCAGGACCAGGGCTACACCAATGGCGTGGCCGTCACCTTCGTGTCGCCCAACCTGGCCGACCTGCAGCAGGACCCCTGCCTGCCGGCACCGGCGCGTTGGCTCAACCGCTACCTGACCTGGCTGCAGCCCGGCGGCTTCGATCAGCAGAACATGGTGCTGGGCCTGCAGCACGCCATCTACACACCCACCGACGGCACCCGCGCCGACCTGATCACCGACGACCGCCCGTACGCGGGCGTGGCCACGTTGAGCATCGGCTACAACGCGCGCACCGGCGACAGCTTGCGCACCACCCACCTGCGCGTGGGCATGGTTGGGCCCTCGGCCTGGGGCGAGGGCGGACAGGACGCGATCCACCACGTCTTCGGTCGCGACCGGTTCAAGGGCTGGGACAACCAGCTGCGCGACGAGGTGGTGGTGCAGCTGGTGCATGAGCGCCTGTGGCGCCACCGCCCCGAGCCCCGCCCCAGCGGCTGGGGCTGGGACGCGGTCGGCCACGCGGGCGGCAGTCTGGGCAACCTGGCCACCTACGCGAACCTGGGAGGCGAACTGCGCTGGGGCCGCTACCTGCCCGACGACTTCGGCAGCGACCCGATGCGCCCCGCCGGCGAAAACAGCGCGCCCGCCGTGCGCCAGCGCGACGGCAGCCAATGGGCCTGGCACCTGTTCGCCGGCCTGGACGCCCGCGCCGTCGCCCACGACATCACGCTGGACGGCAACACCTGGAAAGACAGCCACAGCGTCGACCGCCGCACCGTCGTGGCCGACCTCAGCCTGGGCATCGCCGTCACCAAGGGCCCCTGGAAAATCGCCGGCTCCCACGTCCGCCGCACCCGCGAGTTCAACGGCCAGGTCGAACGCCCCGTCTTCGGCAGCATCAGCCTCAGCCGCAGCTTCTGATCCGCAACACCACGCCGCGCCGCATCAAGTCGGCTCGCACCAGAATTGGCCAGAGAACCAAGGGGCGCGGGAACACCCGAGAATCAGCCGAATGAGAGCCCCCTTGGTAAGGGGGCGCGCCGACAGGCGCGGGGATCGGAAAGTAAGCGAACCGGGGCCCACGATTTGCGCGCACGCAGTGCGCGTGAATCGTGGGATTCTTCCAAGCGCAGCTTGGAAGAATGTGGGCCGTGATGGATTCGAACCATCGACCAAAAGATTAAAAGTCTTCTGCTCTACCAACTGAGCTAACGGCCCAACGAAATCCCGCAACCCGCCGGCATGAACCGCGGCGGGGCGGCAATTCTACCCCATCAACCCCGCGACGCGTAGCGCGTGGGGTCGGCCAGCCCGGCCGCGGCGAAACCTTCCGCGCGCAGCCGGCAGGCGTCGCAGCGGCCGCAGGCGCGGCCCTGGTCGTCGGCCTGGTAACACGACACGGTGCGGCTGAAGTCCACGCCCAGGCGCTGGCCTTCCAGCGCGATCTGCGCCTTGCTCATCCGGATCAGCGGCGCGTGCACCTGGATGCGGTGGCCTTCCACGCCCGCCTGCGTGGCCAGGTTGGCCAGGCGCTCGAACGCGGCCACGAATTCCGGCCGGCAGTCGGGATAGCCCGAATAGTCCACCGCGTTGACGCCGCAGAACAGGTCGTCGGCGCCCAGCACCTCGGCCCAGCCGAGCGCGATGGACAGCATGATGGTGTTGCGCGCCGGCACGTAGGTGACGGGAATGCCCTCGCCCGCCGCCTCGGGCACCGCGATGTCGGCAGTGAGCGCCGACCCGCCGATGCTGCGCAGGTCGATGGTGACCACCTTGTGCTGCACCGCACCCTGGCTGGCCGCCAGCTCGGCCGCGGCCGCCAGCTCGGACGTATGCCGCTGCCCATAGGACACGCTCAGCGCATGGCAAAGGAAACCCTGCTCACGCGCCATCGCCAGCGTCACCGCCGAATCCATCCCCCCCGACACCAGCACCACGGCCTTTTTCATGTTCGTTACCTTTGAAGCAAGGACTGTTTGGCCGCGGATTCACGCGGATAAAAGCGGATAGAGCAAAGCAGGTTATTCAGTCAGACCCACAGCGACACCCAAAATCAGTTTTGCTCTATCGGCTTTTATCCGCCTGAATCGGCGCAAATCCGCGGCAAAAAATCACTTCCCCTGCGCGTCGCCCCAGAGTTGTTTGTGCAGCTGCATCTGGAAGCGCACCGGCAGTCGGTCGGCCAGGATCCATTCGGCCAGGTCGCGCGGCTGCACCTGGCCGAAGGACGGCGAGAACAGCACCTCGCAGCGTTCGGCCAGCGCGTGTTCTGCCAGCATGCCGCGGGCCCAGTCGTAGTCGGCGCGGTCGCAGACCACGAACTTGACCTGGTCGTGGGCTGTCAGCAGCGGAATGTTCTCGAGCCGGTTGCGGTGCATTTCCAGCGAGGCCGGGGTCTTGAGGTCGACCACGCGGCTGACGCGCGGGTCCACGCCGGCGATGTCGATCGCGCCCGAGGTTTCCAGCGACACCTCGTAGCCGGCCGCGCAGAGTCTTTCCAGCAGCACCAGGCAGCGCTTCTGCGACAGCGGCTCGCCGCCGGTGACGCAGACGTGGCGGGCGCCGTGCCGGGCCACTTCGGCCAGGATGGCGTCGATGTCCCACCACTCGCCGCCGTGGAAGGCATAGGCCGTGTCGCAGTACTGGCAGCGCAGCGGGCAGCCCGTGAGGCGCACGAAGACCGTGGGCCAGCCCACGGCGCGGGCCTCGCCCTGCACCGACAGGAAGATTTCGGTCAGGCGCAGGCGCTCGGCGGCCGGGGTGTCCATGGCGGGGGCCGGCGCAGGGCCGGCTTCAGCGGTTTTCGAGGGCGAGCGTGCGCAGCCGGCTCTCGGCCTTGGCGGCGGCATCGGTGCCGGGGAAACGCGAGACCAGGTCGCGCAGGGTGGCTTCGCCGCGGTCGCGCTGCTCCAGCGCGATCTGGCAGTAGCCCATCTTCAGCAGCGCATCGGCCTCCTTGCGCGAGCCCGGGAACTGGGTCTGCAGGGTGGCGAAGGCTTCGAGCGCGAGCTCGTAGTTCTGGGTGACGTAGTAGCTCTCGCCCAGCCAGTAGTAGGCATTGGGCACCAGCGGGCTGGCCGGATAGTCACGCAGGAAGGCGGTGAACATGCGCGCCGACTCGGCGGCCTCGAAGCGCTCGACCAGGGCGTCGAGCGCGGCCTGGTAGGCGGCCTCTTCGGCGGCGGGGTCGGAAGGCGCGGCGGGCGCGGCATCGGCCGGCGGCGCATCAACATCGGAAAAGCCCGACTGCGCGGCAGGGGCCGGGGCCGGCGCGGCGGTGGCGGGTGCCGGGGCGCGGGTGGGCGCCGGGGCGGAATTGGGGGCGGAAGCAGCCGGGTTGCCTTCCAGGCGGCTTAGCCGGCCATCGAGGTCCACGTACTGGTCGCGGTTGCGCTGCTTGAGCTGTTCGATCTCGTTCTGCAGGGTCTCGACCAGGTTGCGCAGGGACTGCACCTCGGTCTGGAGCTGCACCATCTTGTTCTGCGCTTCCAGGTTGGCCTGGCCGGCGCTCTGGTTGTCGACGTTGGCCTTGTTCTCGAGCAGCGTGACGCGCTCGCCCAGGCTAAGACGCTGCGCCATCGCCGGAGTGGCGGCCACGAGGGCCGCCACCACGGTCACAACGCAAAGGATGCGCTGACGTCCCATCGCTTACTTCGCGGTGTAGACGATTTCGACGCGACGGTTCTTCGACCAGCACTCTTCGGTCGAGTCGTTGCAGGTGGCGCGCTCTTCACCGTAGGACACGACGGTGATCTGGCCGGCCGAACCGCCCGCACCCTGCAGGGCGCCGGAGACGGCGTTGCCGCGGCGCTCGCCGAGGCCCAGGTTGTACTCGCGGGTACCGCGCTCGTCGGCATTGCCTTCCAGCGTGATGCGCGACTCGGAGCGGTCGTTCAGGTACTTGGCGTGGCAGGCCATGATGGCCTGGAACTCCGGACGCAGGGTGTCCTGGTCGAAGTCGAAGTACACGGTGCGCTGGCGCAGGCAGCTGTCGGTGTCCAGGTCTTCCGGGGTGTAACGACCGTTGTCGACCGGCTGGGTGACGGCGGTCGGGGTGGTGTCGACCTGGGTGGTTTCGGTCGGCTTGGTGTTCTTCGAGCAGGCCGCCAGGGCGACGGTGATCGAGGCGGCGAGCAGCACGCGGGTGGTGATATTCATGGGGAACCCTCTATTGATCGGATGCAGTGTGGGTGGAACTTATTGTTTTGTGGCCCGTCCTTACTTACCGCTGCCGGAACGGTGACCAGGCGGGCTCCCGGACGTCACCATCAGCCAGTACCAACCGCTGCCGCACCCGACCATCGGCCGACACGGCATACAGCACGCCACGACGGCCTTCCTTCGTGGCGTAGAGCAGCATGCTGGCGTTCGGGGCAAAGCTGGGCGACTCGTCGAGGTTGCCCGGCGACAGCGTCTGCCAGCGACCCGCTCCGCCAAAGCTGCGGTCTAGAACGGCAATACGATAAACGTTTCCGCCGCCCTGCGCCATAGCTATCTTCTTGCCGTCAAAGGAAATACTGGCTTTTGCGTTGGAGTCGCCCTGGAAGCTGACCCGGGTCGCGTCGCCCCCCGCGGCCGGCACCTGGTAGATCTGCGGCTTGCCGGCCCGGTCGGAGGTGAAATACAGGGACTGGCTGTCGGCGCTCCAGACCGCCTCGGTGTCGATGCCGTAGTGGCGGGTGATCTGGGTCAGGTTGCGGCTGCCCAGGTCCATCACGTAGATCTCGGGGTTGCCGGTCCGGGACAGGGTCAGGGCCAGGCGGCGGCCGTCCGGGCTGAAGCTGGGGGCGCCGTTGATGCCCCGGAAGCTGGCCAGCACCTCGCGGGCGCCGGTGGTGATTTCCTGGACGTAGATGGTGGAGTTGCCGCGCTCGAAGCTGACGTAGGCCAGTTTGCGGCCGTCCGGGCTCCAGGACGGGGACAGCAGGGGCTCCTTGGAGCGCACCACGGTCTGCGGGTTGTAGCCGTCCGAGTCGGCCACCATCAGGGCGTACTGGGTGTTGGCGCCCAGGCCGTTGGCGGTGACGTAGGCGATGCGGGTCCAGAAGGCGCCGCGGACCCCGAGGATCTTCTCGTAGATCTGGTCGGCGATCTGGTGGGACACGTCGCGCATGCCCCGGGCCCGGCCGCCCACGGCCATGCCGATCAGGCGTTCCTGCTTGGCCACGTCGTACAGCTCGTACTCGACCCGGTAGCCGCCGTCGGCGTTGTCCAGCACGCGGCCGACCACGATGAAGTCCTGCTTGAGCACGCGCCAGGTGGGGAACTTGATCTCGCTGCCGCGGATGGGCTTCTCGATCACGTCCTGCTCGCTCAGGGCGCGGAACTGGCCGGAGCGGTTGAGGTCGGCGCGGATGACCGCGGCGATGTCGGTGTCAGGGGCCACGCTGGTGCCCAGGTAGGGCATCGGCACGACGGCGATGGGCAGGGCGCCCTCGACTCCGGGCACGAAGCCAATGTCCAGGGCGGTCTGCGCTCGAACCAGGCCCGAGGGCAACAGCAGCGCGAACGCCAGCAAGCAGAAGAATCTTTTCATTGTTGGCAGGCCTCTTCGGGGTAACAGAATGTCAGGTCGATCTGGCGCGCGAACACCGGTTCGAAACCGGAGTACGGCATGGGTGTCCGGCGGAGCGCGCGCTCGACGGACTCGCGAGCCTGGGCATCGAATCCACAAGAAACGAAGCTCACGTCGATCACTTCGCCGCCTGGAATCTGAGTGAACCGGACCTTGCATGCGACATTTTCTGGCGCAAGCGCGCGATTCCAGTTGGCTTTGGCAGTTTGATTCATCGCGACCACATACTTCGCACGCAGGTCGGTGTCGACGCCATTATTGCCCCCCGCCTGCACGGGAGGCTGCGGCGGGCCAGGCTGCGGTTGCGGTGCGGGCTGGCGATCGGCCAACTGCTGAAGCCGCTGCTCCTCCATGCGCGTGCGGCGCTTCGCGTCCTCCTGCTCCTTCCGCACGGCTTCGAGTTGCTCACGCAGGCGCTGCTTGCGCTCGGCCTCGGCCTGCTTCTCGCGCTCGGTCAGGTCGATCTGCTCCTGGCGCTGGCGGGCTTCCTGTTCCTCGCGCTCGCGGGCCTGCTCCTGCTCCAGGGCAAGCCGGGCCACCGCCTCCTGGTCCACGGTGTCGGGCTCGGGCTGCTGTTCCTGCGGCACCGGCTGCACTTCCTCTGGCGACACTTCGGGCTGTGGCGCGGGCAGAGGCTGCGGCGGGGGGGCCGTGTCCACGGGCTCGGGCTTGGGCGCCTCCTCCATGGCCTTTTCCGCCGCAGCGACGTCGGATGGCGTCACCGCCAGCGACGCCTCCACCACCGGTCCAGCCACCGACACCACGGTCGGCGCCGGCTGCCACCAGCCGGCCAGCAACAGCAGCAGCACCAGGGCCACGTGCAGCCCCAGCGCCATCACGACCGGCATCACCAGGTCGTCGTCGCTGCCGACCTCTTGGCGGATGGCGTCAGCGTGCATTGCTCGGGGGCTGGGTCATCAGGGCGACGCGCGGCGCGCCGGCGGACTGCAGCAGCACCATGGTGTCGATCACGGTCTGGTATTCGGTGACGCCGGGCGCGGCCACGAACACCGGCGCGTCCGGGTTCTGGCGCACGATCGCGGCGATCTTGGCCTTGAGCGAAGTGGCGTCAATCTGCTCGTTGGTGCCGTCCTCGACCTTGAGGAAGTAGCGGCCTTCCTCGTCCACCGAGACGATCACCGGGTCCTTCTGCTGCTGCATGGGCTTGGCGCGCGACTGCGGCAGGTCGACGTCCACGCCCAGGTTCAGCAGCGGCGCGGTGACCATGAAGATGATCAGCAGCACCAGCATCACGTCGATGTAGGGCACGACATTGATGTCGGCCTTGAGCTTCTTGCGCTTGCGGTGGCGGGTGATGGTGGCGGACATGCGTCAGGTCTCAACGTGTGGTCGGGGGGAACGGGGTTGGCCGCTCATTCCTCGACGTGGGACTGCCGCTGCAGGATCGAGGAAAACTCCTCGGCGAAGGACTCGTAGCGCACCGACAGCCGCTCGACCTTGGTCGCGAAGCGGTTGTAGGCCCAGACCGCCGGGATGGCCACGAACAGGCCCATGGCGGTGGCGAACAGCGCCTCGGAAATGCCCGGGGCCACGGCCGCGATGCTGGCCTGCTGGTCCGAGGCCAGGCCGTGCATGGTGACCATGATGCCGAACACGGTGCCGACCAGGCCCACGTAGGGCGCGGTGGAACCCACGTTGGCCAGCAGCTCGAGGTTGTGCTCGAGCCGGTCGACCTCGCGGGCGAAGGTGGCGCGCATGGCGCGCTGGGCGCCCTCGAGCTGGGTGCGGGTGTCCAGGCCCTTCTTCTGACGCAGGCGGGCGTATTCGCGGAAGCCGGCTTCGAAGATGGCCTCCAGGCCCGAGACCACGCGGTTGCGGTCGGTGGCCGAGCGGTAGAGCTGGGTCAGGTCCACGCCGGACCAGAAGCGGCCCTCGAACTCGTCGGCCTCGTCGGCGGCGCGGGCATAGATGCGGTTCTTGCGGAAGATGATCACCCAGCTCAGCACCGAGCCCAGGGCCAGCAGCAGCATGATCACCTGCACCGGCAGGCTGGCGTGCAGCAGCAGCTGCACGTAGCTGATGCCCTCGCTGCCCGCGGTCACGGCGGCCTCGGCGGCGGCCGGAAGGGTTTCGGGGGGAAGCTCGGTCACCGGGGCGGCGGCGAGGAACAGGCTGGCGATTTCAAGCATGGGTCACTCCGTGAATCACTGGATGCCCGCGACCAGCCACTGGGGCAGCGGTCGCGGACGGAAACTCGAGGCCACCAGGCAGGCCGCGCGCACCTGCGCGCGGACCAGCACCTGGCCGTCCCTGGCGATCACCTGCTCGAAACGCAGGCTGGCCGGGCGCCGCTCGATGATGGCGACGCTGACCTGCAGCACGTCATCGAGCCTGGCCGGTTTGTGGAAATCGATCTGCATGTCCCGGATGACCAGCACCAGGTCCTCGCTTTCGCGCAGGGCCTGCTGCCCGATGCCCTGGGCGCGCAGCCATTCGGTGCGCGCGCGCTCGAGGAACCGGACATAGCTGGCGTGGTAGACCACTCCACCCGCGTCGGTATCCTCCCAGTAAACCCTTATCGGGAAGCTGAACAAACCGGGGTTCATGGTTCGAAAAGATCGGGATCCAGCGGTTTTTTCGGCGGTTTCAGGCCCAGGTGGGTGTAGGCCCGGTGGGTGACCATGCGGCCGCGGGCACTGCGGACCAGGTAACCCTGCTGGATCAGGTAGGGCTCGATGACGTCCTCGAGCGTGCCCCGCTCCTCGCTCAGGGCCGCGGCCAGGGACTCCACCCCGACCGGACCGCCGTCGAAGTTCTCGATGATCATGCCCAGCATGCGCCGGTCGAGCTGGTCGAAGCCTTCGGCGTCGATCTTGAGCATGGCCATGCCCTGGTCGGCCACTTCGCGGGTGATCACCCCGCCCGCGCGCACCTGGGCGTAGTCGCGCACCCGGCGCAGCAGCCGGTTGGCGATGCGCGGGGTGCCGCGGGACCGGCGCGCGATCTCGGCGGCGCCGTCGGGCGCGCACTCGATGCCCAGGATGGTGGCCGAGCGCCGCACGATGCGGGTCAGCTCCTCGGGGCTGTAGAACTCCAGCCGCTGGACGATGCCGAAGCGGTCGCGCAGGGGCGCGGTCAGCAGGCCCGCCCGGGTGGTGGCGCCGATCAGGGTGAAGGGCGGCAGGTCGAGCTTGATCGAGCGGGCCGCAGGGCCCTCGCCGATCATGATGTCGATCTGGAAGTCCTCCATGGCCGGGTACAGCACTTCCTCGACCACGGGCGAGAGGCGGTGGATCTCGTCCACGAACAGCACGTCGTGCGGCTGCAGGTTGGTCAGCAGCGCGGCCAGGTCGCCGGCGCGCTCGATCACGGGGCCCGAGGTCTGGCGCAGGTTGACGCCCAGTTCGTTGGCGATCACGTGGCTCAGCGTGGTCTTGCCCAGGCCCGGGGGCCCGAAGATGAGCACGTGGTCCATGGCCTCGCCGCGGCCCTTGGCGGCCTCGATGGCGATCTTGAGCTGCTCGCGCACGGGCTGCTGGCCCAGGTAGTCATCCAGCCGCTTGGGCCGGATGCTGGCCTCGGCCAGGTCGTCTTCGCGGGTAGCGCCCGGGGCAATGACGCGCTGTTCTTCCATGGTCGCGGATTATGTCACTGATTCGTGACCACCTCGCATTCGGCCTGCCGACGGGGCAGCTCCTCCGCAGCGCCGCTCAATGCCCTCGATGACAGGCGTTACGCGACCCTCCGCACTCTCGCGACGATCTGCAGTTCCCGCCGCCGCCTGGACGATCAGGGGCGGCGACGTGATGCAGGGGGTCATGTCTGAAGTGGAGGGCAGGAAGCCCGGAACGGCCGGCCTTTGCTGCCAGGGACGGCGCTTAGCAAGAGGCCGGGCAGACATGACCCCCTGCATCGCGGCGCCGCTCGCCCTGACCGAACAAGCGGCGGGGGCTTCAAATCGTCAGATCACCACCTGGGTGCCGAGTTCGACCAGGCGGTTGCCGGGGATGTGGAAGAACTCGGTGGCCGGGGTGGCGTTGCGGGACATGAAGAGGAACAGCTTGTCGCGCCACAGCGCCATGCCCTGCCCCGGCTTCGCACTGAGCGACTCCCGGCTGGCGAAGTAGGTGGTTTCCATCACCTCGAACTTCGGTCCCGGGATCTGCCACAGCTTCAGGGCGCGCGGCACGTCCGGGTCCTCGAGGTAGCCGAAGCGCAGCGTCAGCCTTGCGAAGCCGTGGCCGAGGTCGGTATGCACCACCCGCTCGGCCTCGTCCGCGCGCGGCACGCCCAGCACCTCCACGCTCAGCAGCACGTTGCGCTCGTGCAGCACCTTGTTGTGCTTGAGGTTGTGCAGCATCGCCGGCGGCATGTACTGGTTGGACGGAGTGAGGAACACCGCGGTGCCCGGCACGCGCAGCGGCGGGTGCGCCACCAGGTTGCCGACGAAGTGTTCGATGCGCAGGCTGTCGCGGTTGACCTGGGCGTAGACCAGGTCGCGGCCCTTGCGCCAGCTGCGCATCACCGCGAACGCGGCCACGCCCAGCGCCAGCGGGAACCACGCGCCCTCGACGAACTTGATCACGTTGGCCGAGAAGAACGCCGCCTCGATCGCCAGGAACATCGCCGCCAGCGGCCACACCTGCCAGCCGGGCAGGTTCCAGCGCAGCTTGGCCAGGATCACCAGCAGCAGGGTGCTGATCAGCATGGTGCCCGTGACCGACACGCCGTAGGCGATGGCCAGGTTGCTGGAGCTGCCGAAGCCCAGCACCACCGCGATCACCGCCAGCAGCATCGTGCGGTTCACCAGCGGCATGTAGATCTGGCCCTCGGTGCGGTCGGAGGTGTGCACGATCTCCATGCGCGGCAGGTAGCCCAGCTGGATCGCCTGGCGCACCACCGAGAACGTGCCCGAGATCAGCGCCTGCGAAGCGATCACCGTGGCCAGCGTGGCCAGCACGATCATCGGATACAGCGCCCAGCCGGGCACGAGCTCATAGAACGGATTGGCCACGTCCCCGGGGTGGGACAGGATGAAGGCGCCCTGCCCGAAATAGTTCAGCACCAGCGAGGGCAGCACCAGGCCCAGCCAGGCCAGCCGAATCGGCACGCGGCCGAAGTGGCCCATGTCCGCGTACAGCGCCTCGCCGCCGGTGACCGCCAGCACCACCGCGCCCAGCGCCAGCCAGGCCAGGCTGCCGTGCTCCATGAAGAAACGCGCGGCCCAGACCGGGTTGGCCGCTTCCAGCACCGCGGGGTGCTGCACGATCTCGACCACGCCCAGCACCGCCAGCGTGGCGAACCACAGGCAGGTGATCGGCCCGAAGATGCGCCCCACTTTCTCGGTGCCGTGCTTCTGCATCGAAAACAGCAGCACGATGATGACCAGGGTGACCGGCAGCACGAAGCGCTTGAGCTCGGGCGCCGCCACCTCCAGGCCTTCCACCGCCGACAGCACCGAGATGGCCGGCGTGATCACGCCGTCGCCGAAGAACAGCGCGGTGCCGAAGATGCCCAGGATGCCCACGGTGTACGACAGCGGCGCCGCCACCGGCAGGCTGCGCTGCACCAGGGCGGTGAGCGCCAGGATGCCGCCCTCGCCGCGGTTGTCGGCGCGCATCAGGATGGCGACGTACTTCAGCGTCACCACCAGGATCAGCGACCACAGGATCAGCGACAGCACGCCCAGTACGTTGGCGGGGTCGGCCTCGAGGCCGTAGTGCGGGCCGAAGGCTTCCTTGAGCGTGTACAGCGGACTGGTGCCGATGTCGCCGAAGACGACGCCGACGGCGCCGATCACCAAAGGCCAGGTCCGCGGCGCCTTGGCGCCATCGTGGGTGGAGGTTGTCATGGGCGTGCCCGCAGGCGGATGGAATGGCTTAGCCGCGCAGGACCGACTTGAGGGCCTTGCGGATGATGTCTTCGGCGCTGTCGCCGGCTTCGGCCTGCTTGAGCATGCGCTGGATCTCGGCCGGCTTGTAGCCGAGCTGGGTCAGCGCGACGCTGGCCTCGGAGACCGGATCGGCCGGCACCGCGCCGCCCTTGCCGGTGACCACGGCAACGCCACCGGTGGCGAAATCGGCGGCACGGTCGCGCAGCTCCACCACCATGCGCTCGGCGGTCTTCTTGCCGATGCCTGGGATGCGGGTCAGCGCGGCCAGGTCGCCGGTCTGCACCAGGCGCGCGAAGTCGTCCACGCTGGCGCCCGACAGCACCGCCAGCGCGATCTTGGCGCCGACGCCGGTCACCTTCTGCACCTCGCGGAACAGGCGGCGCTCGGCCTCGGTGAGGAAGCCGAACAGGGCCACGCCGTCTTCCTTCACCGCGTAGTGGGTGAACAGCGTCACCTCGCGGCCCACCTCGGGCAGGTCGTAGAAGGTGGACATCGGCGCGGACAGTTCGTAGCCCACGCCGCCCACGTCCACCATCAGCGCGGGCGGGGCCTTGTAGACCAGCAGTCCCTTCAGGCGACCGATCATCGACGTCTCCGTAGCAGTAGCGAGGAGGCCAGGCCGCTGCGTCCGGCGGTGGCGCTGGTGTGGGCGTGGGTCAGGGCGACCGCCAGGGCATCGGCGGCGTCGGCCTGCAGTTTGCGCTCGCCCAGGCTGAGCAAAAGCTTCACCATGTGCTGCACCTGGGTCTTGTCGGCGGCGCCGCTGCCGACCAGGGACTGCTTGATCACGCGCGGCGCGTATTCGTTCACGGCCAGGCCGCGGCGCACCACGGTGGCGATGGCGGCGCCGCGGGCATGGCCCAGCTTCAGCGCCGACATGGCCGACTTGTCCATGAACACGGTCTCGATGGCCACCACGGTGGGCTGCCACTGCTCGATCACTTCCTCCAGGTCGAACACCAGCTTGCCCAGCCGCGCCGGGAAGTCGTCGGTGTCCACCAGCAGGTTGAGCATCTGGCAGTGCACGAAGGCGCACTTGCCCGCGGCATCGACATCGATCAGGCCGATGCCGGTGCGCTGCGATCCCGGATCGATGCCGAGGATGCGGATCACTGGTAGGCGTCGGCGCCCAGGTCGGCATTGGAGTAGACGTTCTGCACGTCGTCCAGGTCCTCGAGCATGTCGAGCATCTTGGCCACCTGCTGGCCGACCTCGCCTTCCACCTTGATGTCGTTCTCGGCGCGCATCGTCACTTCGGCCTGCAGCGGCGGGAAGCCGGCGGCCAACATGCCCTGCTTCACCGCCTCGAAGGCCTCCGGCGCGCACAGCACCTCGATGGCGCCGTCCTCGGGATAGATCACGATGTCGTCGGCGCCGCACTCGATGGCGGCCTCGGTGATGGCGTCCTCGCTGGCGCCGGGGCCGTAGCCCAGCACGCCCTGCTTCTTGAACATGAAGCTGACCGAGCCGTCGGTGCCCAGGTTGCCGCCGCACTTGTTGAAGGCGTGGCGCACGTCGGCCACGGTGCGCACCTTGTTGTCGGTGAGGCAGTCCACGATCACCGCGACGCCGCCGGGCGCATAGCCTTCGTAGCGGATTTCCTCGTAGCTGACGCCCTCGAGTTCGCCGGTGGCCTTCTTGATGGCGCGCTCCATCACGTCGCGCGACATGTTCACGGCCAGGCCCTTGTCCATTGCCAGGCGCAGGCGCGGGTTGCCCTTGGGGTCGCCGCCACCCATGCGGGCCGCGGTGGAAATCTCGCGGATGACCTTGGTGAAGACCTTGCCGCGCTTGGCGTCCTGGGCGCCCTTGCGCCCCTCGATGACCATCAACCTGCCCATGGAACCCGACCCCTCGTTGCGAAGCGGCGATTATACGGCCGGCGCCTCAGCGCGCGGGCGGGAACCGGCCGTGCGCCAGGAATGCGCCGGTCAGGTCCGCCACCGGCCGCGAGAACACCATGCCGCTGTGGCTGACCGGCAGCACGCGGTGGTCGGCCAGCCCCGGCAGCCGCGTTTCCCAGACCGCCACGCTGCCGTCGTTGAGGCCGTCGAAGTCGGCGAAGAACCGGCCCAGCCCCATCGAGGTCGAACCGGCCACCACGCCCACCTCGCGGCCCCGCGGCAATTCGTGCAGGCCGCTCTTGAGCAGGCGCGCGCTGCGGCCCAGCACCGTGCCCAGGTGCCGGTGCGCCAGCCCGCGTGCACAGCAGCTGCCCGCCAGCGGCGTCCCCAGGCACACCACGCGCCCGGTGGGCAGGCCGTGGTAGCTGATCAGGGTTTCCAGCGCGATCAGCCCGCCCAGGCTGTGGCCCACCAGGTGCACCGGACCCGGGCCCAGCGCCAGCATCTTCGCGGCCAGCCGGTCGACCGAGGGCGCCGGCCCGCCGGTGAGGCTGGCGTAGTCGAACAGGATCGGACGGTAGCCCTGGGCGCGCAGCCGCATGGCCAGCGGCAGCAGCGTGACGCTGCGCGTCCAGACGCCGTGCAGCAGCAGGACCGGGACGCGGGCGTCAGGTGGGCTCAAGGGGCGTTGGCGCCCACTTCCTTCACCCTGACCGCCACATGCACCTCCGCCAGCTGCTTGTCCGGCACCGGCGACGGTGCGCCGGTCATCAGGCACTGCGCCGTGGTGGTCTTGGGGAAGGCGATGACGTCGCGGATGGACTCGGTGCCGGCCATCAGCGCGGCGATGCGGTCGATGCCGAAGGCGATGCCGCCGTGCGGCGGCGCGCCGTAGCGCAGGGCGTCGAGCAGGAAGCCGAACTTGCCCTCGGCCTCCTCGGCGCCGATGCCCAGCAGCTCGAACACCGCGCTCTGCATGTCGCTGCGATGGATGCGGATGGAGCCGCCCCCGATCTCGTTGCCGTTGAGCACCATGTCGTAGCCGCGCGACACGGCGGTCTTCGCATTCGCGCGCAGGTCGGCGATGTCGTCCACGGCCGGCGCGGTGAAGGGATGGTGCAGGGCCACGTAGCGCTGCTCCTCGGCATCCCACTCGAACATCGGGAAGTCGGTGACCCACAGCGGCTTCCAGCCTTCCTGCACCAGGCCCAGGTCCTTGCCGACCTTCAGGCGCAGCGCGCCCATGAAGTCGCTGACCGTGTTGAAGGTGCCGGCGCCGAAGAAGGCGATGTCGCCTTTCTGCAGGCCGATGGCGGCCACCAGCGCATCGAAGGCCGGCGCCTCGAAGAACTTGCTGATCGGCGAGCTCAGCTCGCCGTTCTCGCCCAGCTTGATGTAGGCCAGGCCCTTGGCGCCGAACTTGGCCGCATGCGCGCCCAGGTCGTCGATCTGCTTGCGCGACAGCGCGGCGCCGCCCGGTACGCGCAGCGCGGCCACCCGGCCGTCCTCGTGCGTGGCCCAGTCGGTGAACACCTTGAACTGCGAGTCCTTCACCAGCGCTGCCACATCCTGCAGCTCCAGCGGGTTGCGCAGGTCGGGCTTGTCCGAGCCGAAGCGGCGCATGGCCTCGGCCCAGGTCAGGCGCGGGAACGACGCGTCCAGCTCGACGCCGACCACTTCGCTGAAGATGGCGCGGATCATGCCCTCGACCTCGTCCTGCACGTCGCGCTCGCGCACCCAGGCGAACTCCAGGTCGAGCTGGGTGAACTCGAGCTGGCGGTCGGCGCGCAGGGCCTCGTCGCGGAAGCAGCGCGCGATCTGGTAGTAGCGGTCGAAGCCGGCCACCATCAGGATCTGCTTGAATAGCTGCGGCGACTGCGGCAGCGCGTAGAACTCGCCCGGGTGCATGCGCGCCGGCACCAGGAAGTCGCGCGCGCCCTCGGGCGTGGCCTTGGTCAGGATCGGGGTCTCGATGTCCTGGAAGCCGCGTGCGTCCAGCCAGCGGCGCAGCGCCTGCACCAGCCGGATGCGGGTGCGCATCATCTTCTGCATCTCGGGACGGCGCAGGTCGAGGTAGCGGTACTTGAGGCGGGTTTCCTCGCCGGCATTCTCGTGGGCGTGGAAGGGCAGCGGCTCGGCCTTGTTCAGCACCTCGATCTGCATGGCCAGCACTTCGACCTTGCCGGTGCGGATCTTGTCGTTGACCGAATGGCGCGCGCGCACCACGCCGGTGATGCGCAGGCAGTCCTCGTAGCCCACCCTGGCCGCGGCGGCAACCACCGCGGCGTTGCCGGCGTCGGCGGACGGTTCGGCCACGACCTGCACGATGCCTTCGTGGTCGCGCAGGTCGATGAAGCACAGGCCGCCCAGGTCGCGGGCAACGTCGGCCCAGCCGCAGAGGGTGACGGTCTGGCCGATCATCGACTCGTCGACGAGGCCGCAGAAATGGGTGCGCATGTTGACTCCAGGAGGCGGTCCGCGGCGCCCGGACGGGCGGCGGAAAACGTTGAATTTTAAGGCTCTGCGGGCCGCAGCCGCAAATACCGGGCAGCCTGCCCGGCCACCCTGCGTTCACGGTGCGGGTTTATAGTGGGGCCGCGCCACCCCTCTTCCGGAGTAAGCCCGATGCAAAAGCTCCTTGCCGCCCTCGCCCTCGCCTTCCTTCTGCTTTCGCCCCAGGCCCACGCCCAGGTGGCGCCCAAGGCCTATGCCCCTGAAAACATCGGCCAGCTGTCCACCCGCGACCAGGCCCGCGTGATCCGCGAGGAATACGCCGACCAGTCCAACGGCCGGCAGATCCCCGACGACCAGCTCGACTTCTACCTGGCCCAGATCCGCTCGGGCTGGCGCTTCAGCCAGATCAAGAACGACATCGCCACCTCGCTGCGCGGCAACGGCAATGGCAACGGCGGCGGCTGGAACGGCGGCAACAACGGCGGCAACTGGGGCGGCAACGGCCAGGTCGTCCGCTGCGAGAGCGCCAACCAGCGCTACCGCGAATGCCCGACCAACTTCCGCAACCGCGCCGTGCTTCGCCGCGAGCTGTCCAAGGCCGACTGCCTGGAAGGCCGCAGCTGGGGCCAGCGCCAGGGCATGGTCTGGGTCAACTGGGGCTGCCGCGCGGAGTTCACCGAGTCCAACGCCGGCTGGGAAGGCGACCGCGGCTACACGGTGACCTGCAGCAGCCCGAGCGAGGGTTACACCACCTGCGCCTGGAACTCGCGCTACGGCCGCCCGCAGCTGATCGAAAAGCTGTCGCGCTCGGAGTGCATCGAGGGCCGCACCTGGGGCTACCGCGGCAATTCGATCTGGGTTGATCGCGGCTGCCGCGCCCGGTTCGCGCCGGGTCGCTGAACCGGCGACATCGTCACCACGGAACGCCGCCCTCCGCGGCGGCGTTCCTGTTTCAGGGCTCGCTGCCCCAGGGCGCGGGCGGCAGCGGCACCGGACGCGACAGGTCGAACTCGACCTGGAACAGGCGGCCGCCGGGCCGCGAGAGTTCGTACACGAAAACCGGGCCGGGCCCGACCTCCATCGCCCAGGTGTTGGTGACCGAGGCCGACAGGCCTTCGCGCTGGAACATCGCCACCGAGTCGGCATCCACCGGGAAGGCCTGCCGCTGCGCCGTGCCGGCGTCGCGGGAATCGCCGCCGTACATCGTGACCGGGTCCGGGCTGCCGTCCTCGTGGCGGTGGTCGTGCTTGAGCCGCAGGCCCGAGGCCGTGCGCGTCAGCACCCAGGTGCGCGAATGGTCATCGCCCACGTGGAAGGGAATGCGGAGTTCGCGCTCGCCGCAGCCGCGCACGTGCATCACCAGGGCCTTGCCCGCGAACGCATTGTCGGCGCTGGCGGGTTCGTCCACGCGCACCCGGCCGGCGAAGGCCTGGCCGCAGTAGCGCGACAGGCTGGCCAGGAAGGCATCCACCGGCGCCGTGGCCTGCGTGGCGTCATCCAGCGCGGGCGGGGGCAGCGGCTCGGGCAGGCCCAGCTGGCTGGAAAGATCGGCTTCGGGACGGGGCGTCGACTGGCCACCGCAGGCGGCGAGCAGGACGGCGATGGCGAGCAGGTTCGCCGCAGGCAGGGTTGTTTTCATGCCCCGACCCTACCCCGCCCGGAACGCCACGGGCAACCGGTCAGTCGGCGGCGGCGGGCTTCGCGGGCGCGGGCTTGGCGGGTTCGGGCGTGGCTGCCGGCTTGGCTGCGGGGGCGGGGGCGGACTCGGGCTTCCCGGCCGTGCCCTCGGCCAGGTTGCGCTTCTTGTCGCCGTCCTTCTTGAAGTCGGTCTCGTACCAGCCGGCGCCGGCCAGCCGGAAGCTGGGCGCGGTCAGCTGCCGGCGCACCTGGGGCTGGCCGCAGGCCGGGCAGTCGGTCGGATCGGCATCGGACAGCTTCTGCAGTCGGTCGAACGCGTGGCCGCAGTGGGCGCACTCGAAGGCGTAGATGGGCATGGCGGGAGGACACTGATGCGGCCGGGGCCGAGTGCGCGCATTAGTGGGTATGCGGCCCGACAGTTCAAGCCCGGACCGCGGCAGCTGGCCGCAAGTCGCTGAACCTTGGTGATTTTTCCCATTCATATCAATGTGTTACAATTGCACGCTGTTTCGCAACTGGCGACACGATGAAATCCGTGATGCTGCCCCTCACCGCCCTGCTGGCGGGCGTGGCGCTGCTGCTCATGGGCAGTGGTTTGCTGGGTACCCTGCTGGCGGTCCGCGGCGGCCTGGAAGGCTTCGACCAGCGGACCCTGGGCCTGGTCATGTCCGGCTACTTCGCCGGCTTCTTCCTGGGCACCTTCGCGGCGCCCGGACTGATACGCCGCATCGGCCACGTGCGTGCCTTTGCCTTCTACACCGGTGTCTGCGCGATCGCGGTGCTGCTGCACCCGCTCTGGGTCGATCCGATCGCCTGGTTCGTTCTGCGGCTGGCGACCGGCGCGGCCCTCGTCGGGCTCTTCACCGTCATCGAGAGCTGGCTCAACGCGCAGCCCTCGCCCGAACACCGCAGCCGGGTGTTCGCGGTGTACATGGCGGTGAACCTGGGCGCCCTGGCCTGCGGCCAATTGCTGCTGGGCCTGGGTGTGGACCGCGGCTTCGCGCTCTTCAGCCTGGTGGCGATCCTGGTCTGTGCGGCGGCGCTGCCCGTGACCCTGACCCGGCTGGCGCAGCCAAGTTTCCCGGACACGCCGCGGCTGGGCCTGCGCCGGCTGTTCCGCGTGGCGCCGGCAGCGGCGGCGAGCGCGGGCCTGTCCGGGCTGGCGATGGGCGCGTTCTGGGGCCTGGGCCCGACCTATGCCGACCGGATCGGGCTGGACCGCATGGGCATCGCCTGGTTCATGGTGTCCGCGATCATCGGCGGCGCCCTGCTGCAGTGGCCGCTGGGCCGCTGGTCGGACCGCGTTGACCGGCGCATCGGCCTGGGCCTGGTCTGCGTGGCGGCGACGGTCACCGCGCTGCTGGCCCTGCCCGCCGCGGCGACGGGCGCCGGATGGGTGTTCGCGGTGTTCTTTGCTTACGGCGGCCTTGCGTTCTCGATCTACCCGATGAGCGTGGCGCACATGCTCGACACCCTGCCCGCCGACGAACTGCTGGCCGGCTGCAGCAGCCTGCTGCTGGTGCACGGCATCGGCGCCGCGCTGGGTCCCGCGGCCGCCGGACTGGTGATGACACGCCACGGGCCGCAGGCGCTGCCCCTGTTCTTCGCCGCCGTGCTGGCGGTACTGGCGCTGTACCTGGCCGTGCGCCTGGCCGGACACCGCAGGACGCGGCCGCATCCCGCGCCCTTCCACCCGATGTTGCGCACCACGCCCGGCGCACTCGCGCTGCTGCCGGAGACCGGCGACGCCCCCGACCCCCACCCCGAGGAAAACCATTGAGCACCCAGACAAACCCAACTCCCATCGAAACCTCCGCTCCGATCCGCCTGGTGCTGGCCACCGATCTTGACGGCACTTTCCTGGCTGGCGATGCCGACGCACGCCACCAGCTTTACCGGCTCATCGCCCGGCATCCCGACATCCGACTGGTCTGGATCACCGGCCGCGGACTCGAGGCGGTGATGCCGCTGCTGGCCGATCCCTCGCTGCCGCGCCCCGACTACCTGGTCTGCGACGTCGGCGCGACCGTGGTGGACGGCCACAGCCTGCAGCCGCTGCAGCCGCTGCAGTCGGCCATCGATGCGCGCTGGCCCGGCGAGCGGCGCGTCGCCGAGGCGATGCGCGCCTTCCCCGGCCTGCGCCGGCAGGACGTCCCACAGGAACGCCGCTGCTCCTATTTCTGCGAGCCCGACGTGCTGGCGCCGCAGCGCGCCGACATCGAGGCCGTGGCACGCGGGCTCGATTGCGCCGTGCTCTATTCGGCAGACCGTTACCTGGACATCCTGCCGCCGCGCACCGACAAGGGCCGCACGCTGGCGGCCCTGGCCCGTCAGCTGCAGTTGCCCGAACACCGCGTGCTGGTGGCCGGCGATACGCTCAACGACCTGTCGATGTATGTGGCGGGATTCCAGGGCGTGTGCGTGGGCGAGTCCGAGCCCGCCCTGCTCAATGCCACCCGCGAAATGCCCAAGGTACTGCACGCCGCCGCGCCCGGCTGCGGTGGCATCCTCGAGGCGATCGAACACTTCGGCCTGCTGGCCGGCGACGACCCGCACCGCAAGGAAAAACCCGCGCACCGCACCGGCGCGGCCAAGCTGGTGATGGTCTACCACCGACTTCCCTACGAGGAGTACCTGGAGGACGGTGTGCTCAAGCGCCGGCGGCACACCTCGCCCAACGGCATCATCCCGAGCCTGCTGAGCTTCTTCGGCGGCGGACAGGACGGGTCATGGGTGGCCTGGGGCGTGGACGATGCCCGGCACGGCACGTTCGAAACCCACACCCCGGTGGACCCGGACCACTATCCGCAGCTCACCGCGGTGCGGGTGCCGCTGAGCAAGGCCGAAGTGGACGGCTTCTACAAGCGCTTCTCCAAGGAAGCCTTCTGGCCGATGCTGCACACGTTCTGGGAGCGCGCACGCTTCCGCGAGGAGGACTGGAAGATCTTCCTTCGCGTCAACCGGCGCTTCGCCGAAGCCGTGGCCGCCGAGGCGGCGCCTGGCGCCACCGTGTGGCTGCATGACTACAACCTGTGGATGGTGCCCGGGCGGCTGCGCGAACTGCGCCCCGACCTGAAGATCGCCTTTTTCCACCACACCCATTTCCCTTCGGCCGACGTGTTCAACGTCGTGCCGTGGCGGCGCGAGATCATCGGCAGCCTGCTGTGCTGCGACTACGTCGGTTTCCACATCCCGCGCCAGGTGGAGAACTTCGTGGACGTGGTGCGCGGCGCCATGCCGACCGAGGTGCTGGCACGCGAGGCCTGTGCGCCGCGCTTCCTGACCTATGGCTGCGCGGTGGGCCTGGACACGATGAGCACGCGCCTGCGCATCGGCGACCGCGAGATCGCGCTCGGCGCGCATCCGATCGGCACCGACCTGGGCCGCATCCGCACCACGCTCGCCAAACCATCGGTGCGCGGCAGCCTGGAAAAACTGCGTCGCGAAATCAGCCCGCGCAAGCTGGTGCTGTCCATCGAGCGCCTGGACTACACCAAGGGCACGCTGGAAAAGCTCAACGCCTTCGAGCGCCTGCTGGCGGCGCAGCCGCACCTGCTGGGCAGGGTGACGCTGGTGGTGGTGTGCGTGCCGGCCGCCAAGGAGATGACCGTGTACCGGCAGCTCCAGACCCAGATCGAGCAGGCGGTGGGACGCATCAACGGCGCCTACTCGCGCCTGGACTGGACGCCGGTGCGCTTCTTCGCGCGGCCGCTGCCGTTCGAGGACGTGGTGGCGCACTACGCCGCTGCCGACGTGATGTGGATCACGCCGCTCCGCGACGGGCTCAACCTGGTGGCCAAGGAGTTCGTCGCCACCCAGGGCATCGAGGGGGGCCGCGGCGTGCTGGTGCTGTCGGAATTCGCGGGCGCCGCCGCCGAGCTCAAGGGCGCGCTGCTGACCAATCCCCACGATCCGGCCGACCTGACCGCGGCGCTGGGTCAGGCGCTGGCGATGGATCCGGACGAGGCCGAGGGCCGACTGCGCCAGCTGTATGGCATCGTGGAGGAACACGACGTGGACCGCTGGGGTCGCGACTTCCTTGCCGCGGTGGCGTCCGCCTGAGCCCTGGGCACCGGCCCGCGCGTTGCGTGACGCGGGCTGAACGCGTCGCGCGGCGCGTGCGGTGGCGAACATACGGCGACCGCCCGCGGCTGCCATGGTGGCCTACCCGGCAGTCCCTGCCCAGGAGTGAACACCATGGCCACCGTTTCCCGACTCATGTTTTCCTGCCTGCTGGCCGCCAGTGCGATGGCGATGGCGCTGGCACCGGCCGTCGTCGCCCAGGACGCCAGCCGCGACCAGGTGCGTTCGATCGAGCGGGAGTACGCGCGCCAGAACGACGGCAAGGCCATCCCCGACGACCAGCTGGAGTACTACGTGGACCGCGCCCAGTCGGGATGGTCGATGGACCGCGTGGGCCAGGACATGGCCACCGCGCGCGGCCGCAACCGGCCCGATGCCTGGCGGCCGCAGTCGGGCTGGAGTGCCCGCGGCATCATCTGCAGCAGCGAACGCAACCAGTACCGGGAATGCCAGGCGCCTTTCCGCGGCCGCGCCAGGCTGGACCAGCAGGTGTCGCAGGCCGCCTGCGTGGAAGGCCGCAGCTGGGGCCAGAAGCCGGGACAGGTGTGGGTGAACCACGGCTGCCGCGCCCGCTTCATCGGCATGGCCACGGTTTCGGCGCCGCCTGCCCCGCAGGCCAGCGTGGTGTGCAAGAGCCTGCAGGGCAGGCAGGAAGTCTGTGCCACCGGAATGCGCGGGCAGGTGGCGCTGGTGAGCCGGTTCAAGAACAGCGGCGCCTGCATCGAAGGGCGCACCTGGGGCCAGCGTCCCGGCCAGGTGTGGGTCAGCGGCAACTGCCGTGCGCGATTCGCCGCGATGGGCCGTCCGGGTCCGGGAGACGATGCGCGTTACGACGGTCGCAGCAGAGACGACCGCTACAGCCGCGATGATCGTGATGACCGTGACGACCGCGCTGACCGCGATGACCGCGATGGCCGCGATGGCGGTGATGAGCGTGATGACCGCTGGACCGCCGAGCGCGATTACAGCGTGACCTGCGCAGGCGCCAATGCCAACAGCCAGCGCACGCGCTGCGACTGGGACGCACGCTACGGCGCGCCGCGCGTCGCACAGCGCCTGTCACAGGCCGCGTGCGTCGAAGGCCGCAGCTGGGGCTACAACGATCGGGAAGGCCTGTGGGTCAGCGAAGGCTGCCGCGCGCGCTTCGTGCGCCGCTGAGCGGCGTGTCGCCCGCAACCGGGCTCCCGCGAAGGCGGGGGCCCGGTCGCGTGCACGGGCCAGCGCAGACACGCGACAGGCGGGCAGCCTGCAGGACCCGCGAACCGTGATCATGCATAACGCGGCGCGCCGTGCACATTCCACGACAGCACGGCGCCACGAAGCGAAAAAACAGTGTCGCCGCATCCGCATCCTTCGCCCGCAAGCTGCGACACTCCCCGGGTTTCCCTCGGACAGGTTCGATCATGGCGACCACCGCTAACCCCTCCTCCGCTTCACCCTGCGGCGGCATCGAGACCCTGCCCGGCGCCGAAGTCCAGGCCGACAGCCTGCGCCAGGAGCTGGCAAAGTTCCGGCGCGACCTGGACGACGTGCCGCACGATTACCTCAGCATGAGCAGCGCGCAGCGTCATGCCGCCTACGAGCGGCTGAGCCAGGCCGCCGAAGAAGCCGCGCGCATCGCCGAAACCGCGGTGCGCAGCCTGGACGAGCTGGCCAAGGCCACGCAGCGCGATCCGCTGACCGACACCCCCAACCGCACCCTGCTGCTGGACCGGCTTGAGAACGCCGTGATGATGGCGCGCCGCCGCGCCGCGCGGCTGGCGGTGATGTACCTGGACCTGGACCACTTCAAGCGCGTCAACGACACCCTGGGCCACGCCTGCGGCGACGAGGTGCTGAAGCTGGTGGCGCGCCGGCTGGAGGAAGTGGTGCGCGACTCCGATACCGTCAGCCGGTTCGGCGGCGACGAGTTCGTGGTGCTGCTGCCCGAGATCTCCAAACCCGGCGATGCCGGGCTGATCGCGGCCAAGATGCTCGAGGCGCTGGCGCAGCCCAGCGACCTGCCGACACCCGAGGCTACGGTGCGCGCCAGCATCGGCATCAGCCTGTTTCCCGACGACGGCGACCAGGTGGCGGCCCTGCTCGAATCGGCCGACACCGCGATGTACCGCGCGAAGAAAGTGCCGGGCAGCGCCTACCGCTTCCACTCCGCGCCCGCCGCCGAGGCCGACCCTGGGCAGGCGCGCGCAGACAACCTGGCCATCAGCGCCGGCAATACGCAGTCGCTGCGCCAGGCGAACGAACGGCTGGTGCTGTCGGTGCTGGCAGGCCAGCCGGTGGATGCCGAGACCGAGGCCATGCACGGGCGCCGCGTGCGCTTTCTGGCGATGGTGGCGCACGAGCTGCGGCACCCGCTGGCGCCGATCCGCACCGCGGCCGACCTGATCCGCCGCGCCAACGGCGACGAGGCCGTGCTCGAGCGCATGCATGCCGTGATCGAGAACCAGGTGACGCACATGGCGCGGCTGGTGGACGACCTGCTGGACGACGCGCGGCTCGACCGCGGACGGTTCCGGATGCAGCAGGTGCCGGTGGACGTGTCCGAGGTGCTGCGCCAGGTGGCCGAGACGTGGCAGCCCGCGTTCGCGCTCAAGCACCAGGCCTTCCGCCTGCGTTTCCCCGCGTCGGGCCTGTGGGTGCGCGGCGACGCCGACCGCCTGGCCCAGGTGCTGGTGAACCTGCTCGACAACGCCAGCAAATACACGCCCGACGGCGGCCACGTCAGCCTCGCCGGCCGCAGCCAGGGCGGGCGTATCGTGGTCACCGTGTCAGACAACGGCATGGGCCTCACCGACGACATGCACGAATGCATCTTCGACCTGTTCGCCCGCGGCACGCAGGCGATGGCGGTGCACAAGGGCGGCCTCGGCATCGGCCTGGCGGTGGCGCGCGAACTGGTGGAGGCGCACGCGGGCGTGCTGTCGGCCTCCAGCGACGGCCGCGACCGCGGCAGCGCCTTCGAGGTCTCGCTGCCCGCGATCACGGCGGCGCCGGACGCCTGAACCGCGGCGCCGGGCTGGCTCAGTCGGCCAGCTCGAGCCACTCCGATTCGAGCGCGTCCTTCTCGCGGGCCAGCTCGCCCTGGCGCTGCGCCAGCTGTCCGATCTCGATGCCGCCGTCGTTGCCGTAGATGGCCGGGTCGGCCAGCTGGGTCTCGATGCGGGTGAGCTCGTCCTGCACCGCGGCGATGCGCGCCTCCACCTGCTTGAGCCGGCGCGCGGCCTGGTCGGTCTCGTGCCTGGACCGGGCCGGCTTGCGCGCCGGGGCCGGCGCCGGCGCGACCACGGTCTTCGAGGCCACGGGCTTGCCCGACTTGCTGTCGCTGTTGCGGCTGCGCAGCCAGGCGGCGTACTCGTCCAGGTCGCCGTTGAAGGCTTCGACCTTGCCGTCGGCGACGCGCCAGAAGGTTTCGCAGACCAGGCCGATCAGGTGGCGGTCGTGCGAGACCAGCACGATGGCACCGGCGAAATCGCTCAGCGCCTCGGCCAGGGCCTCGCGCATGTCCAGGTCGAGGTGGTTGGTGGGCTCGTCGAGCAGCAGCACGTTGGGCTCGAGGAAGGCGATCAGCGCCAGCGCCAGGCGCGCGCGTTCGCCGCCGGAAAACCCGTCCACCGATTCGAAGGCGCGATCGCCGACGAAGTTCCAGCGGCCCAGGTAATTGCGCAGCACCTGTTCGCCGGCATTGGGCGCCAGTTCCTTGAGGTGCCACAGCGGGCTCTGGCCTTCGTGCAGGCTCTCGACCGTGTGCTGGGCGAAGTAGCCGATGCGCAGGTCGGGATGGGCCACGCGCTCGCCGTCGAGCAGGGGCAGTTCGCCGACCAGGGTCCGGACCAGGGTGGATTTGCCGGCGCCGTTGGGTCCGAGCAGGCCGACGCGGTCGCCCGCTTCCAGGCCGAAGCCGACGTCACGCAGGATCGTCACCACCCCCTCGCCCGTCGTCGCGCCGCCGTGACCGCCGGCCGCGCTGGCCGAGGCGCGGTAGCCGGCATCGACGTGGTTGAGGCGGATCAGCGAGTGCGGCAGCCGCGCGGGTTCGGCGAACTGGATCCGGAACGCGCGCTCGGCGCGCACCGCCTCGGTGCCCTGCATCTTGGCCAGGCGCTTCATGCGGCTCTGGGCCAGGCGGGCCTTGCTGGCCTGGGCCTTGAAGCGGTCGACGAAGCTCTGCAGGTGCGCGCGCTCGGCCTGCGACTTCTCGTGCGCGATCTGCTGCTGGCGCAGGTGCTCGGCGCGCTGGCGCTCGAAGCTGGTGTAGTCGCCGACGTAGAGCTTGGCCTTGCCGTCGTGCAGGTGCAGGGTGTGGGTGCTGACGCCGTCGAGGAACTCGCGGTCGTGCGAGATCATCAGCAGCGTGCCCGGGTATTTCAGCAGCCAGGCTTCCAGCCACAGCACGGCATCGAGGTCGAGGTGGTTGGTGGGTTCGTCCAGCAGCAGCAGGTCCGAAGGCATCATCAGTGCCTTGGCCAGGTTCAGGCGCACGCGCCAGCCGCCGGAGAACGAGGACACGGCGCGGCCGTGGGTGTCGGCCGGGAAGCCCAGGCCGTGCAGCAGGCGGCCGGCGCGCGCGGTAGCGTCGTAGCCGTTGATCTCGGCCAGGCGCTGGTGCGCCGCGGCGACCGCGTCCCAGTCCTCGGCGGCCATGGCCGCGGCCTCGGCCTGAAGGATGGCGTTGACCTCGGTGTCGCCCGACAGCACGAAGTCGATGGCCGCGTCGGGCAGCGACGGGGTTTCCTGCGCGACGCTGGCGATGCGCACCTTGCCGGGCAGGTCGATGTCGCCCTGGTCGGCTTCGACTTCGCCCATGACCGCGGCGAACAGGCTGGACTTGCCGCAGCCGTTGCGGCCGATCACGCCGATGCGCCAACCGGCGTGCAGGCTGAGGTCGACCTGGGACAGCAGCAGGCGTTCGCCGCGGCGCAAGGCGAAGTTTCGGAAGGCGATCATGGGCTTGGGCGGGGCGCGCGTACAGGCGAGGGGCGGCATTCTATCAGGCCGGGCGGTGCCGCCCCGGTTTGCCGTGCCCGGACCCGGGCCGTGATAATCGACGCGACCCCGAGGAGACACGATGCCGCATCACACCCCCCTGATCGCCCTGCTTGCCGTGGGACTGGTGCTGGCCTTCGTGCTGGGCTCGCTGGCGCACCGGCTGCGGCTGTCGCCGATCGTGGGTTACCTGGTCGCGGGCATCCTGGTGGGGCCGTTCACGCCGGGCTTCGTGGCAGATCCCGAGCTGGCCTTCGAGCTCAGCGAGATCGGCGTGATCCTGCTGATGTTCGGCGTGGGCCTGCATTTCTCCATCGAGGACCTGATGGAGGTGAAATGGATCGCGATCCCGGGCGCGATCGCGCAGATCGCGGTGGCGACACTGCTGGGCTGGGGCCTGGCGTGGTTGCTGGGCTGGCCGACGCTGCAGGGCCTGGTGTTCGGCCTGGCGCTGTCGGTGGCCAGTACCGTGGTGCTGCTGCGGGCGATGGAGGACCGGCGCCTGCTGGACACCCGGCGTGGCCGCATCGCGGTGGGCTGGCTGATCGTGGAAGACCTGGTGATGGTGCTGGCGCTGGTGCTGCTGCCGGCGCTGGCCGAGTCCATGGGCGGCGAGCAGCGCGCCGGTGCGGGATCGGTGCTCGGCTCGCTGGGCCTGACCCTGGCCAAGGTCAGCGCCTTCGTGGTGCTGATGCTGGTGGTGGGGCGCCGGGCGATTCCCTGGCTGCTCGAGCGCGTCGCCGGCTTCGGATCGCGCGAGCTGTTCACGCTGTCGGTGCTGGCGATCGCGCTGGGCGTGGCCTACGGGTCGGCGAAGCTGTTCGGGGTGTCGTTCGCGCTGGGCGCCTTCTTCGCGGGCATGCTGCTCAACGGCGACCTTAGCCACAAGGCGGCTTCGGATTCGCTGCCGCTGCGCGATGCCTTCGCGGTGCTGTTCTTCGTGTCGGTGGGCATGCTGTTCGACCCGATGATCCTGGTGCAGCAGCCGCTGCCCGTGCTGGCCACCTTCCTGATCATCACGGTGGGCAAGTCGCTGGCGGCCTACCTGATCGTGCGTGCGTTCGGGCACCCGAACGCGACCGCGCTGACCATTTCCGCCAGCCTGGCGCAGATCGGCGAGTTCTCTTTCATCCTGGCCGGGCTGGGCGTGTCGCTGGCGATCCTGCCCGAAGAAGGACGTGACCTGGTGCTGGCCGGCGCGCTGCTGTCCATCATCGCCAACCCGCTTATCTTCGTGGCGCTGGATGCGTGGCAGGCCCGGCACCGGGACGAATCGGAGGCCAGGCCGACGCCCGCGGCCGATGTCGCCGCGGGTCCGCCGCTGCCGACCGAAGGCCACGCGATCCTGATCGGCTACGGCCGGGTAGGCGGCGAGATCGCCAAGCTGCTGCGCGAGCGCGCAGTGCCGCTGGTGGTGATCGACGACGACAACGACCTGGTGCAGAAGGCCCGCGCGGCCGGCTTCCCGGCGATCCGCGGCAACGCCGCCGCGCCGCGGGTGATGGCCGAGGCTTCGCCGGAAGGCGCCAAGCTCATCGTGCTGGCCATCCCGCAGGCGCTGGAGGCGGGCGAAGTGATCGCACGGCTGCGCGCGCTCAATCCGGAGCTGACCATCCTGGCGCGCGCGCACAGCGACACCGAGGTGCGGCACCTGCTGGCGCACGGCGCCGACGGCGCCGTGCTGGCCGAGAAGGAGCTGGCGCACAGCATGGCCGAAATGGCGCTGTCCGCCCCGCCCTTCCGCAAGCCCCGCCCGGCCTGAGAGACCAGGCGACCGCGGTTTCCTGGCCTCAGGCTTTCGTGAAGGTGAGGGCGCCGGCTTCCGCGCCGACGCGCACGGTGTCGCCGGCACCAAATTCGCCCGACAGGATGCGGTTGGCCAGCGGGTTCTCCAGCTGCTGCTGGATCGCGCGCTTGAGCGGGCGGGCGCCGTACACCGGATCGAAGCCGACCTCGCCCAGCAGCTGCAGCGCCGCATCGTCGAGCACGAGCTTGATCTGCCGCTCCTGCAGCCGCCGCGAGAGGTAGGCGGTCTGGATGCCGGCGATGCTGCGGATCTGCGCCTTGCCCAGCGGGTGGAAGACCACGATGTCGTCGAGCCGGTTGATGAACTCGGGCCGGAAGTGCGCCTGCACCACGCCCATCACCGCCGCCTTGATCTGGGTGTAGCTCTCGGCGCTGTCGTCGGCGCTCAGCTCCTGGATCTGCTGCGAGCCCAGGTTGGACGTCATCACGATCACCGTGTTGCGGAAGTCCACGGTGCGGCCCTGGCCATCGGTCAGGCGGCCGTCGTCGAGCACCTGCAGCAGGATGTTGAACACGTCCGGATGCGCCTTCTCGACCTCGTCGAGCAGCAGCACCGAATACGGGCGACGGCGCACGGCTTCGGTCAGGTAGCCGCCCTCCTCGTAGCCGACGTAACCCGGGGGCGCACCGATCAGGCGGGCCACGGAGTGCTTCTCCATGAACTCGCTCATGTCGATGCGCACCATCGCGTCCTCGGTGTCGAACAGGAAGCCGGCCAGCGCCTTGCACAGCTCGGTCTTGCCGACGCCGGTAGGGCCCAGGAACAGGAAGGAACCGTTCGGGCGGTCGGGATCGGAAAGCCCCGCGCGCGACCGCCGGATGGCGTCGGACACGGCCTTCACCGCCTCGTCCTGGCCGATCACGCGGCCGTGCAGGGCGTCCTCCATCTTCAGCAGCTTCTCGCGCTCGCCTTCCAGCATCTTCGACACCGGGATGCCGGTCCAGCGCGAGACCACCTCGGCGATCTCCTCGGCGGTGACCTTGTCCTGCAGCAGGGTGAAGCCGCGCGACTCGACCTCCTGCGCCGACTGCAGTTGCTTCTCCAGGCCCGGGATGCGCCCGTACTGGATCTCGCTGGCCTTGGCGAAATCCTGGTGCCGGTGCGCGGCCTCCAGCTCCTGCCGCGCCTGCTCGAGCTGCTCCTTGATCCTGGTGGCGCCGGTCAGCGTGGCCTTCTCGGCCTTCCAGACTTCTTCCAGGTCGTTGAACTCGCGCTCCAGGCGCTCGATCTCGCTTTCCAGGTCGGCCAGGCGCTGCTTGGACTCGCTGTCCTTCTCCTTTTTCAGCGCCTCGCGCTGGATCTTGAGCTGGATCAACCGGCGCTCCTTGCGGTCCATTTCCTCGGGCTTGGAGTCGATCTCCATGCGGATGCGCGAGGCGGCCTCGTCCATCAGGTCGATGGCCTTGTCGGGCAGCTGGCGGTCGGCGATGTAGCGGTGCGACAGCGTGGCCGCGGCGACGATGGCCGGGTCGGTGATCTCGACGCCGTGGTGCACCGCATAGCGCTCCTTGAGGCCGCGCAGGATGGCGATGGTGTCCTCGACCGAGGGCTCGCCCACGAACACCTTCTGGAACCGGCGCTCCAGCGCCGCATCCTTCTCGACGTACTTGCGGTATTCGTCCAGCGTGGTCGCGCCGATGCAGTGCAGCTCGCCGCGCGCCAGCGCCGGCTTGAGCATGTTGCCGGCATCCATCGAACCTTCGGCCTTGCCGGCGCCCACCATGGTGTGCAGCTCGTCGATGAACAGGATGACGTTGCCTTCCTGCTTGGCAAGGTCGCTGAGCACCGCCTTCAGGCGCTCCTCGAATTCGCCGCGGAACTTGGCGCCGGCGATCAGCGCGCCCATGTCCAGCGACAGCACGCGGCGGCCGCGCAGGCCCTCGGGCACCTCGTTGTTGATGATGCGCTGGGCCAGGCCTTCGACGATGGCGGTCTTGCCCACGCCGGGCTCGCCGATCAGCACGGGGTTGTTCTTGGTGCGCCGCTGCAGCACCTGGATGGTGCGGCGGATCTCCTCGTCGCGGCCGATCACCGGGTCGAGCTTGCCCGACTCGGCACGGGCGGTGAGGTCCAGGCAGTACTTCTCCAGCGCCTGGCGGTTTTCCTCGGCGTTGGCGTCCTGCACCGGCTCGCCGCCGCGCAGGCCGTCCACGGCCTTTTCGATCGCCTCGCGCTTCGCGCCGGCGGCCTTCAGGGCCTGTCCGGCCGGGCCCTTGTCGTCCAGGCAGGCCAGCACGAACAGTTCGCTGGCGATGAAACCGTCGCCGCGCTGCTGGGCCAGCTTGTCGCAGACGTTGAGCAGGCGGCCGAGGTCGTTGCCGGCGCTTACCGTGCCGTCCTGGCCGGAGACGCGCGGCAGCTTGTCCAGGGCCTCGCCGAGGCGCTGGCGGAGCACCGTGGCGTTGACGCCGGACTGCTGCAGCAGGGGGCGGGTGCTGCCGCCCTGCTGGTCGAGCAGGGCCAGCAGTACGTGGGCGGGTTCGATGAGGTTGTGGTCGCGTCCGACGGCCAGCGACTGGGCGTCGGCCAGGGCCTGCTGGAATCGGGACGTCAGCTTGTCCATGCGCATGGGATCACCGTGGGAGTTCCGGGGCCGCGAAACGCCGCCCGCACGACTTCCAAGATGGTGCCCGCGGGGCGCGTTTCAAGCGCCCGGCGGGCCTTTCCGCGCGCCGGTCAGGGCGTGCGCGGCACGAACCGGATGGCCTGGCCGCCGCCCGGCGCCAGCTTCAGGTTGAGCGTGTCGCCGGCACGCACCTCGCGCCTCTCCACTTCGAAGGCGAAGGGTTTGTCGCGCCAGTGCGCGCCCGGCCCGTCGCGGTAGATCTCGGCCACGTAGGTCGTGTCCGGCGCGAGGAAGGACAGGGGCACCGACAGCACGCGGCCATGCTCGTCGGTCAGGCTGCCCAGGAACCACTCGCCGCTGCCGCGCGCCTGCCTGGCGAAGGTGACGTAGTCGCCCACCTCGCCGTTGAGCACCAGGCTCTGCTCCCAGTCCACCGCCACGTCCTTGATGAACTGGAACGCGGCGGGCTGGCGCGCATAGTTCTCGGGCAGGTCGGCCACCATCTGGATCGGGCTGTACACCACCACGTACAGCGCCAGCTGCTTGGCCAGCGTGGTCTGCACCGCCTGGCCGCGGCCCTGCAGGCTGACGATGCCCGGCGTGTAGTCCATCGGGCCCGACAGCAGGCGGGTGAACACCAGGTTGGCCTCGTGTTCGGGCGGGTTGGGCGGGTTGCCCCAGGCCGCGTACTCCATGCCGCGTGCGCCCTCGCGCGCCAGCCAGTTGGGATACGTGCGGCGCAGGCCGGTGTCCTTGATCGGCTCGTGCGCGTTGATCGCGATGCGATGCTTCGCCGCCTCGCGGACGACGCGCAGGTGGTGCCCGACCTGCCACTGGCCGTCGTGCCATTCGCGCAGCACCGGGCCGCCGGGCTGGTCCTGGCGTTCGATCTGGCCGGCGTCGCAGACATAGCCGGTCTTGACCTGGTCCACGCCGTGGCGCGCGTACAGCGCGAACGCGGCCTCCAGCTGGCGCTCGTAGTGGCTCACCGCGCAGCCGGTTTCGTGATGGCCGACCAGGTGCACGTCGTCGGGCTTGCCGCGCGCGGCCAGTCCCGCCAGGTCGAAATCGGGCGTGGCGCGGGTGAAGTCGAAGTCCCAGCCGTTGCCGAACCACTGGCCGTCCCAGCCCGGGTTCCAGCCTTCCACCAGCACGCCGCGGAAGCCGTTGGCCGCGGCGAAATCGATGTAGCGGCGCGTATTGGCCGTGGTGGCGCCGTGCCGCTTGCCCGTGGCCCAGGTCTCGGTGTCCAGGTGCAGCGACCACCAGACGCCCACGTACTTGGCCGGCTTCACCCAGCTCACGTCGCCGAGCGCGTTGGGCTCGTTGAGGTTCAGGCCCAGCTGCGAGGACTGGTACAGCGCCCCCGCCGTCTCCGCGACCTGGATCGTGCGCCACGGCGTGTGGAAGGGTGCCTGCCGCCGCACCTTCCAGCCTTCGGAGGCGGGCGACAGCTGCGCGCGGAAGCGCTGCCCCTCGACCCGCCGCAGCCACATCGCCGAGTAGTCCACCAGCGCCGCCTCGTGGAAGGCCAGGTGCAGGCCGCCCTCGGTGCGCACCGTCATCGGCGTGTGCGCCTGGCTCACTTCCGACACCGGCGTGCGCTGGTAGAGGTATTCGTAGCGGTTCCATTCGCCCGCCGGGATCCACCAGGCGGTAGCCGGATCGGCGATGTTGAACTCGGTGAGTTCATCGTCGATCACGACATCCTTCAACGCGGGCTGGTCGGGGAACTCGTAACGGAAACCGACGCCGTCGTCGAACACTCGGAACACCAGCTCCAGCTCGCGCGCGGGGGCAATGGACTCGCGCAGCCGCACGCGCAGCTCGCGGTGGTGGTCGCGCACCCGGCGGTTCTCGCCCCAGGGCTGTTCCCAGGTCTGGTCGGCATCGGCCTGGCGCTGGCCGGCCAGGATGAAGTTGCGCTCCAGCTTGGGCGCGTTGCGCAGCTGGAAGCCCAGCCGCGAGGGCGCGATCACCTCCTCGCCCAGGCGCAGCACGCGGTAGTCGGCGCGGCCTTCGTCCAGGCCGATCTCGACGGTGAGCACGTCGCCGGGCGAGGCGACGCGCGCGACCACCTCGCGCTTGGCGTCAGCCGGGGAAGCGAAGGCCAGTCCGAGGACGGCGAGGCAGGTCAGCAGGCGCATTCGGAACCCTCCCGGTTCGTTGGCGGACCCGGCCGTTGCGGCGGCGCGCAGGCGTCGCGGCGGTGCCGGCCCGGAGGGTTCGAGCCTAACGGCTGTTCGCAGGCGCCGGTCCTGAATACGTATGCGAGACCCGCGCCCCGCTCAGAGCGCCGCCAGCGCCGCCTTGAACTGCGCGTTGTCCGGCTCGGCCTTGATCGCACGCTCGAAGGAAGCCCGCGCGGCGGCCTTGTCGCCGGCATGTGCCTGCACCTGGCCCAGGCGATACCAGGCATGCTGCGGCCCCGGCTGGCCGCGCACGGTGGGCAGCGTGAGGTATTGCTTCAGCGCCGCGGCGCCGATGTCCAGTCGCTGGCCGGACAGGGCCGAGGTGCGTCCCAGCTGGTACCAGGCCATGGCCGATTTCGGATCTTCCGCGGTCCAGGCCTCGAACAGGGCAAAGGCCTTGGGCCATTGCGCGGTTTCCTGGTAGCCCAGGCCCGCCATCATCCGGTAGTCCTTGTTGTCGGGCCGCGCGGCATACGCCGCCGCAAAGGCCTGCGCCGCCTCGGCCGGCTTCTTTTCCATCGTGGCGATGCGGCCGCGGGCGTAGTGGCCGCGCGGCGGGTCGCGGCGGGCGAGTTCGGCGGCCTGCGCGCGCGCCTTGTCCACGCTGCCGCCGGCGATCGCCGGGGCCTGCAGGTAGTACTCCACCAGGCTGATGCGGGCGTCGTGCAGATCCGGGTCCAGCTGCACGGCGCGCTCGAAGGCATCGCGCAGCTTGGGCGCCATCATCGCCTGCGACAGCATGCCTACCTGGCCGATGCGGTTTCCGTAGCTGTTGCCCAGCCAGTAGTGCGCCTGCGCGCTGTCGGGTGCCAGGTCCACCGCACGTTCGGCCGCATCCACGGCCTCTTCGGCCTCGCCCTTCTGCAGCCACAGGCGCGCCTGCAGGATGTGCACCTCGGGATTGCGGGGCTGCGATTTCACGAGCCCCTTGATCGTGGCTTCGGCGCGCGGGTCCTTGGCCTTGAGCAGCGCGGCGGCATCGGCCACCGGATCGGCGGCCCAAGCCGGCAGGGCGAGGGAAAACAGCATGACGCAGGACCAAAGGCTTCGACGCATGGGCACTCTCCCGGATGGCAGCGGCGAACATCTCACGCGTCGCGTTCCGCACCAAGGCCCCGCAGGCACCCACGCCTCCGGCCGGTCAGCTCAGGTTGCGATCCAGGCCAGGGTGGCCATGCGGCCGCTGCGTCCGTCGCGCCGGTGGGAGTGGAAGCAGTCCGGCTCGGTGAGGGTGCAGCGGTCACCGCCATACACCTGCGTCACGCCGACGTCCGCAAGCCGCTGGCGCGCCAGCGCGTAGAGGTCCGCGTGCCAGTGCCCGGGGCGGGTCGGCACGAAGGCCGCGCCGGCGCCCGCATCGTGCGTCAGGAAGGCGTCGCGCACCTCCGCGCCAACTTCATAGCCGCGGGGGCCCGCGGCCGGACCCAGCCACGCGCGCAACTGCGCCGGCGCCGAGTGCATCGACGCAACCGTGGCCTCCAGCATGCCGGCGGCCAGTCCGCGCCAGCCGGCGTGCGCAGCGGCAACTTCGCGGCCGTCGCGATCGGCCAGGACCACCGGCAGGCAATCGGCGGTCAGGATGGCCAGCACCACGCCAGGCCGGCCGGTGACCAGGGCATCGGCTTCGGGTTCGTCGTCGCCCACGGGCGCCGCATCCACCCGCAGCACGCGGGTGCCGTGGACCTGCCGGAGCCAGTGCGGCGGCGATGGCAAGGCCAGCCAGTCCGCAAGCAATTCGCGGTTGCGCCGGGCGTGGGCGGGGTCGTCGCCACTGCGCAGTCCCAGGTTCAGTCGGTCGAACGGCGGCGCGGAAACGCCGGCACCGCCGCGCAGCGTCGTGAGCGCACGCACGCCGGGGGGCGCGGGCCAGTCGGCGTCGATCCAGGCCGGCGCACCCATCGCCTACTTCTTTGCGGCGGCAGTGTCGTCGCGCAGGTCGCGCACCAGCCGCTGCATGTCCTCGGGCATGGCCGCCTCGGTGGTGACCGTGTCGCCGGTGGCCGGGTGCCGGAAGCTCAGCTTCTCGGCATGCAGGGCCTGGCGCCGGAAGCCCTGCAGGGTCGCGGCGAGCGCCTCGGTGGCGGCCTTGGGCTGGCGGAAGGAACCGCCGTACAGCGGGTCGCCGACGATCTGGTGGCGGATATGCGCCATGTGCACGCGGATCTGGTGCGTGCGCCCGGTTTCCAGCCGGCACTCGACCAGGGTGTGGGCGCGGAATTTTTCCCGCACGCGATAGTGGGTGATGGCGTCGCGGCCACCGCCCTCCTTCGCCACCGCCATGCGGACCCGGTCGGTGGGATGCCGGCCGATCGGCGCGTTGACGGTGCTGCCGGCGACCATGGTGCCCTGCACCACGGCCAGGTACTGCCGGTGCACTTCACGTCCGGACAGCTGCTCCACCAGCGAGGTATGGGCACGCAGGCTGCGGGCGATGGCCATCAGGCCCGAGGTGTCCTTGTCGAGCCGGTGCACGATGCCGGCGCGCGGCAGGCCGGCCAGGCGGGCGTCATGGTGCAGCAGCGCGTTGACCAGGGTGCCGCGGGGGTTACCGGCGCCCGGGTGGACCACCAGGCCGGCGGGCTTGTTGACCACCAGCACGTCCTCGTCCTCGAACAGGATCTCGAGCGGGATGTCCTCGGGCAGGGCCTCCCCGGTCTCGACCTGGATGCGCACCGACAGCGTGACCGGCTCGCCGCCGCGCACGGCCTCCTTGGGCTTGACCAGTCGGCCGTCGAGCAGGGCGTCGCCCGCCTTGATCCATTCGGTCAGCCGGGAGCGGGAGAAATCCGGGAACAGCTCGGCCAGCACCTGGTCGAAGCGGCGTCCGGCCGATTCGAGCGGGATGGCGGCTTCGAGCAGCTCGCGCTCGCCGTCGGCGTCGTCGGCGGGGGCGGTGTCTTGCGGTCGCAGGGGTGGCATAGGGGGTCTCTTCGGGCCGGGAGGGCTCCCGGCCCCATTCATGGAGGCGACAGCGGGCTTTCCGGTATTATCCCCGAACTCGCTGCCTCCAGCGCCCTGACCTGCCTTCCTGATGACCCGAATGACCGGCAAGACGCGTATTTTCCTGATCCTGGTGCTGGTGGCGACCCTTTCGGGCTGCCAGAGCATCGGCAAGCTGTTCGGCGGCAACAAGGAAGAGGCCACCGAAACCCTGCCGGTCGAGGCGATGTATTCCGAGGCCAAGGGCTCGATGCTGGGTCGCAACTACGACCGCTCGGCGCGCTTCTACCAGCGCCTGGTCTCGCGCTTCCCCTACGGCGTGTACAGCGAGCAGGCCCAGCTCGAGCTGGCCTACGTGCTCTACAAGCAGGCCAAGACGGAAGAAGCCACCTCGGCCATCAACCGCTTCATCCGCACCTACCCCACGCACCGCCACATCGACTACGCGCACTACCTCAAGGCGCTGATCAACTTCGACCGCAGCTCCAGCCTGCTGCTGCGGCTCGCGCGCCAGGACATGTCGCAGCGCGACCTGGGCGCGCCCACGCAGAGCCTGAACGACTTCGCCGAAGTGGTGCGCGACTACCCGAACAGCGTCTACGCCCCCGACGCCCGCCAGCGCATGATCTACCTGCGCAACCTGCTGGCCCAGCACGAGATCAACGTCGGCCTGTACTACCTGCGCCGCGATGCCTACGTGGCCGCCGCCAACCGCGGCAAGTACATCCTGCAGACCTATCCGCAGAGTGCCTACGACGGCGACGCGGTGGCGCTGATGGCCGCGTCCTACAGCGCGCTGGGCCAGGAGCAGCTGGCGGCGGACGCCCGCAAGGTGCTCGAGCAGAACTACCCGGACCACGACTATCTCGATGGCGGCCGCTGGCCGAAGTCGGACGGCTTCTTCAGCCGCATCAATCCTTTCGACCGCGACTGACATCCCAGCGCGGATCTCAAACCAACGCCGCCTCCGGGCGGCGTTGTCGTTTCAGTCGCGCCAACCCGAGGTGATCGGATAGCGGCGCTCGCGGCCGAAGGCGCGACGCGACAGCTTGGGGCCGGGCGCCGACTGCCGGCGCTTCCACTCGCTGGTGCGCACCAGCTTCAGGATGCGCTCGACGGTGGCGGCCTCGTAGCCATCGGCGACGATCTCGGCGGCGGAGCGCTCCAGGTCCACGTGCCGCACCAGGATGCCGTCGAGTACCTCGTAGGGCGGCAGCGAGTCCTGGTCGGTCTGGTTCTCGCGCAGCTCGGCCGAGGGCGGCCGGGTGATCACCTGCTCGGGGATCGCAGGCGACTGGCGGTTGCGCCAGCGGCAAAGTGCCTGCACCTCGACCTTGTACAGGTCCTTGATGGGCGCGAAGCCGCCACACATGTCGCCATAGATGGTGGCGTAGCCGACCGCGTATTCGCTCTTGTTGCCGGTGGTCAGCAGCAGGCCGCCGAAGCGGTTGCTCAGGGCCATCATCAGGGCGCCGCGGCTGCGCGACTGCAGGTTCTCCTCGGCCACGCCCGGGGGCAGGCCTTCGAACAGGGGCGACAGCGCCTCGAGGAAACCGGTGAAAGGCGCCTCGATCGCGACCGTTTCCAGCCGCACGCCGAGCAGGCGGGCCTGGTCGTCGGCCAGGTCGTTGCTCAGGCCGCTGGTGTAGCGCGAGGGCAGCCGCACCGCCGCGACGTTGCGGGCACCCAGCGCGTCCACCGCCAGGGCCAGCACCAGGCCCGAATCGATGCCGCCCGACAGGCCCAGCCACACGCGGTCGAAGCCGTTCTTGCCGCAGTAGTCGCGGATGCCCCGCACGATGGCGCGATAGGCCAGCGACTCGCGGCCTTCGTCGGTTTCCTCGGGCCAGGCGCGGCGGGTGAAGCGGCGGGTGTCCGCGTCGAAATCCGCGACCAGCCAGTGGTCCTCGAACGCACGCGCGGCCGGATGCACGCCGCCATCGCCGTCGGCCAGCACCGAGGCGCCGTCGAACACCAGCTCGTCCTGGCCGCCGACCAGGTTGAGGTAGGCCAGGGCGACGCCGGTTTCCTGCACGCGCTGGGCCAGCAGGGTGTCGCGCTGGGCGGTCTTGTCGCTTTCGAAGGGCGAGGCGTTGGGCACCACCACCAGTTCGGCGCCCAGCGCGGCGGTTTCGGCCAGGGGCTCGGCGAACCAGAGGTCCTCGCAGATCACCAGGCCGACCGTGACACCGTTCACCTCGAAGGTGCAGGCACCGCCATCGGGATCCACGGCGAAATACCGCCGCTCGTCGAACACCGCGTAGTTGGGCAGTTCGCGCTTGCGGTAGGTCTGCTCGATGCGGCCGTCGCGCAGCACGCTGGCGGCGTTGTAGACCACCGGACCCGCCGCCTGCGGCCAGCCTACGACGGCGGTGATGCCAGTGCAGGCGTGGGCGACCCGTTCGATGGCCTGCTCGCAGGCGGCCAGGAATGCCGGGCGCAGCAGCAGGTCCTCGGGCGGGTAACCGGAAATCGCGAGTTCGGGAAACAGCACCAGGTCGGCGCCATGGTCATCGCGGGCCTGGGCCACCAGCGCGGCAATGCGGGCGGCATTGGCCTGCACGGCGCCTACGGGGAAATCGAACTGGGCCAAGGCAATTCGCAGCGACCTCATGGTGACTCCTGCGGTGAGGGGGACGGGCCCACTTGCGGCTTACGAGTGTAGCGCGCGGGCTCGCGCAGGTACTGCACGGCAAACTGCGCTGACGCCGTGGCCGAAACGTGGTTGTTGTCCCAATAGAGCGAGTAACCATCCCGGGCTACCGGGCACACCACGTCGTTGCAGAGGAACTCGGTCGGGTCGATTAACACCACGTTCGGATGCACACGCGCCAGCGCGTCCATCGCCTGCCACGCGCCCGAGCTCACCTGGTCGTGATGCGCGCGGGAAACCGCGCATCGGTCATCCCATCCCAGCGACAGGCAGGTGGAGGCGGAACGCTTCAGCAAGGGAACCGGGCCGATAAGGATCACCCGTCGCACCTGCCGCAGCCGGACAAGCGCGCTGTCGATTTCGTGGTAACGCTGCTGCAGCACGTCCGGAATCACCTCGCCGGATGCCTCGACCAACGGCCAGCGCAAGCCGATCACCAGCGTATCGATGTTGCCGGACTCGAGCCACGCCAGCGCCTGCGCGTTCAAGGCCGCGCAATTGGCTTCGAGGCGATTGCTGCTTCGCGACGCCGGCAAGCCGCTCGCGCGGCACGCGTTCATGGTCGCCCCCGCCGCAGACTGGCCGGACGCCGCCGCCAGGTGCCATGTGAAAGGCTGCCAGGCCATCGCATGGGAATCACCCCACAGCGCCACCGTGGGTTCGACGGCAGGCCGGGATCGGCATGACGCTGGCTTGAGGCCGGTGAATTCGTCCAGGGCATCGAAGTGGCAGTTGGCCATGTAGGCGGGATGATCGCCACGTCCCGCCTCGGCCATGCGTCTGGCCTCCACAGGCGTGCGCTCGATGGACATCAAGGCCAGCACGGCCGCAATCGCCACCAGGGTGGCGCCGCCACCCGCCAGTATCGTGCGACCAGGCTCCTGCCCGCGCGGGCGTCGTAGCGGCTGTTCGACGTATCGCCAGCTCAACCAGGCCAGGCCGACCGCCAACAGACACAGGGCCAGCCGCCATGGCAGCGCAGATGGCTCGAAGCGGACGTTGGCGTCGAACGCCAGCAGCGGCCAGTGCCAGAGATACAGCGAGTAGGACACCAGCCCGAGGCCGACCAGGACGGGGGTACGCAGCAAGGCTGCAAAGTGGCCTGACACCTGCCCACGCTGTATGCCCAGCAGCACCAGCGCCGAACCCAGCACCGCGGGCATCGCCCCCAGGCCGGGGAAGCTCGGCCATGCCGGTGTCCACATGCTGGCGGACAGAATGGCCAGTACACCGGCGGGCAGGTACCAGGGGGCAAGGCTGCGGGGTGCGGGAGCCGTCGCGGACAGCGCCACCATCGCGCCCGCCGACAGTTCCCAGAAACGCGCTGGCATTTGGTAGAACGCCCGCTGCGGCACGATATGGACCCAATACTCCGCAAGCAGCAACGACATCACCGAGAGCACCGCCAGCCGCCGGGCAACGCCCTGCGGAACCCAGCGCAACAGCAGTGCCAGCATCAGCGGATACACCAGATAGAACTGCTCTTCGACCGACAGCGACCAGAGGTGCTGCATTGGCGCCAACTCGGTTGCGCTGTCGAAATAGCCCCCGGTGGTCGAGTCGAAGTACAGGTTCGACGCAAGCAGCAACGCCGCCACGGCGGAGTCACCGGTCTGTTCGAACACCTCGCCGTGACGACCGATCAGCAGCACCGCGGCTGCCACCACAGCGACCACGACGACCACGAGCGCCGGCAATAACCGCCGGATACGCCTGGCGTAAAAGGCCGGGAAGTCGATTCGACCTGTGCGCTTCCACTCGTCGGCCAGCAAGGAGGTGATCAGGTAGCCGGAGATGACGAAAAAAACGTCTACACCGATGAAACCGCCTGGCAGCAGCCGCGGGTCAGCGTGGTAGAGGACGACAAGTACGACGGCGATGGCCCGCAGGCCATCGATCTCCGGGCGGTAGGTGAGCTTGGCCAAGCAACCCTCGCGATGATCTCCGCCCGGGAACGTATCACCCTGGCGGCCGGTCCGGCGCCTTCCCGATCCAGGCGCGACTTGCCTCCGGGACCGAGACTCCAGCGGCGCGGCCAGCCGCCGCGACCGCTCAGCGTTTTGCGGCCAACCGTTCCGCGATGGCCTTGCCCAGGTCGCCGGGCGACTTCACGGTGGTGACGCCAGCCTTCTCGAGCGCGGCGAACTTGCCCGCGGCCGTGCCCTGCCCGCCCGAGGCGATGGCACCGGCGTGGCCCATGCGCTTGCCGGCCGGGGCCGAGGCGCCGGCGATGAAGCCGACCACCGGCTTGGTCACGTATTCGGCGATGAACTCCGCGGCTTCTTCCTCGGCGCTGCCGCCGATTTCGCCGACCAGGATGATGCCCTCGGTCTGCGGGTCTTCCTGGAACAGCCGGAGCGCATCGATGAAGTTGGTGCCGTTGATCGGGTCGCCGCCGATGCCGATGCAGGTGGACTGGCCCAGGCCCGCGTCGGTGGTCTGCTTCACGGCTTCATAGGTCAGCGTGCCCGAGCGCGACACGATGCCGATCTTGCCGGGCAGGTGGATGTGGCCCGGCATGATGCCGATCTTGCACTCGCCCGGGGTGATCACGCCGGGGCAGTTCGGGCCGACCAGCACCACGTCGTCGTAGCCCATCAGGGTGTTCTTGACGCGCAGCATGTCCAGCACCGGGATGCCCTCGGTGATGCAGACGATGACCCGGATGCCGGCGTCGGCCGCTTCCAGGATGGCGTCTGCCGCGAACGGCGGCGGCACGTAGATGACGGAGGCGTCGGCGCCGGTTTCTTCCACCGCATCGCGCACGGTGTTGAACACCGGCAGGCCGATGTGGGTGGTGCCGCCCTTGCCGGGCGTGACGCCGCCGACGACCTTGGTGCCGTACTCGACCATCTGCTCGGCGTGGAAGGTGCCCTGCTGGCCGGTGAAGCCCTGGACGATGACCTTGGTGTTCTTGTTGATCAAAACGCTCATGGGTTCTGTGTCCTCAGGCTGCAGCGGCGACGGCGAGCTTGGCGCCGTCGTTGATGTCGTTGGCGGCCTGGATGGCCAGGCCGGAGTTCCGGAGGATTTCCTTGCCCTTGTCGACGTTGGTGCCTTCCAGGCGCACGATCACCGGCACCTTGACGTCCACTTCCTTCACCGCGGCGATGATGCCCTCGGCGATCATGTCGCAGCGCACGATGCCGCCGAAGATGTTGACGAAGATGGCCTTGACCTTGTCCGAGGACAGGATGAGCTTGAAGGCCTCGGTGACACGCTCCTTGGTGGCGCCGCCGCCGACGTCCAGGAAGTTGGCGGGCGAGCCGCCGTTGAGCGCGATCACGTCCATCGTGGCCATGGCCAGGCCGGCACCGTTGACCATGCAGCCGATGTTGCCGTCCATGGTGACGTAGTTGAGGTCGTACTTGCTGGCCAGCAGCTCGGTCTCGTCTTCCTGGCGCACGTCGCGCATGGCGGCCAGGTCGGCGTGGCGGAAGGTGGCGTTGTCGTCGGAGTTGATCTTGCCGTCGAGCACGGCCAGGTCGCCGTTGGTCAGGATGGCCAGCGGGTTGAGCTCGACCAGGGCCAGGTCCTTCTCGTTGAACAGCTTGTACAGGCCCATCATGATCTTGCTGAGCTGGCCGACCTGCTTGGCGTTCAGGCCCAGGTCGAAGCCGAGCTCGCGGCACTGGTAGGGCTGCAGGCCCTGCACGAAGTTGACGTTGAGCGTCTTGATCGCGTCCGGGTTTTCCTTGGCCGTGGTCTCGATGTCCACGCCGCCGTCGCTGGAGGCGATGAAGGTGATCGAGCGCGTGCCGCGGTCGACCAGCACCGACAGGTAGAGCTCCTTGGCGATGTCGGTGGCCTGGGTCACCAGCACCGTGTCCACCGGCAGGGCGACGCCCGCGGTCTGGTAGGTGCTCATCTTGGTGCCGAGCATGCCCTTGGCGTAGGCGCGCACGTCGTCGAGCGTCTTGGCCAGCTTGACGCCACCGGCCTTGCCGCGGCCGCCGGCGTGGATCTGGGCCTTGACCACCCAGAAGTCGCCGCCGATGGCCTTGGCCGCGTCGACGGCCTCCTCGGGGGTGCGGGCGACGCGGCCCGCCGGGACGGCGATGCCGTAGTCGGCGAACAGCTGCTTGGCCTGGTACTCGTGGAAGTTCATGCGGCTACCTGTGCTTGGGGAGGGCTCGCGAGCGAGGGGCGGTATTGTCGCCGACCCCCCCGGCAAAGGCAAAACGCCCGGGACCCGGCGGACGGCGGCAGCGGCCGGAGCCGGTGGCATACTGCCGGGCATGGCGCCCTCCCCCCGCAAATCCCTGGCGACCTCGCCGCAGCGCCGCGAGCTGTATTTCTTCACGCTCTACCGCGGGCTGGAGGCGGCCCTGCTGGCCCTGGTGGCCTTCAGCCCGGTCGGCGACCTGCTGCTGGACATCCGCGAACCGGCGATGCTGCAGAGCATCGTCGCGCTTTACATGCTGGCGGCCGCCGCCCTGATCGTCGCCAGCTACCGGAGCCAGATGAGTGCCCCGCGGCAGGCCGCGCTGGGACTGAGCCTGGACATCCTGGTTGCGGGCGGCATCCTGGCCACCACCACCGGAAGCCAGGGCGGCATCGCCCTGCTGCTGCTGTTCAACATCGGCGCCGGTGCCCTGATCCTTCCGCAGCGGGCGGGCCTGGGCTTTGCAACCGGCGCGGCCCTGGTGGTGCTCGGGGACAGCCTCTACCACCGCACCTTCGACCCGATGAACGCCCGGCCGATGGCCGAATCGGTCATGTTCAGCGTCACCTACCTGGCCACCGCGGTGCTGTGCGAACTGCTGAGCCGGCAGGTGATCGAGTCCCAGGCCCTGGCCGAGAAGCGCGGCGAGGAGCTGGCCAACCAGGCCGAGATCAACGAGCTGGTGATCCGGCGCATGCGCACCGGCATCCTGGTGGTGGACGGCGAACACCGGGTCAAGGTCTGCAACGAGGCCGCCTGGGGGCTGCTGGGCAAGCCCTCGCCCGACCGCCAGCAGCTGGGCGACATCGCCGGCACCCTGCATCGCGCCCTGCTGCTGTGGCGGCAGGGCCGCGGCGACATCCCGAAAGCCATGACCCTGGCCGAAGGGGCGCCGGAGGTGCTGCCGCGCTTCGTCTCGCTCAGCCTCACCGACAACCTGTTCCTGATCTTCCTCGACGACAGCCGCATCTATTCCGACCGCGCCGAGGAGCTGACCCTGGCCACGCTGGGCCGGCTGTCGGCCAGCATCGCGCACGAGATCCGCAATCCGCTGGCCGCGATCAACTATTCGGTCCAACTGCTGGAAGAAACCACCGAATTGCCCGAGGCCGACCGGCGCCTGCTGGAGATCATCCACACCCAGTGCCAGCGCATGAACGGCATCGTGCAGGACATCCTGGGCCTTGCCCGGCGCGAGCGCTCGCAGCCCGAGACCATCGACATCGGCCAGTTCGCGCGCCGCTTCGTCGAGGAATACCGCGCCAGCCACCCGCTGGAGACCGACATCCTGCAGGCCGTCAGCGAGCGCAGCACGCTGGCCATGGCCGACCCGCGCCACCTGCACCAGGTGCTGACCATCCTGGTGCAGAACGCCCTGACCTACGGCCGCATGCCCGGTGAACCGGCCAAGGTGACGGTGGCGGTGCGCAGCGCCCCGCTGGGCGCGCCGCCCGAGCTGAACGTGGTCGACCGCGGCCCCGGCATCCCGCCCGCGGTGGCCGAGCAGATCTTCACGCCCTTCTATACCACCAGTGAGCACGGCACCGGCCTGGGCCTCTACATTGCCCAGCAGCTGTGCGAGGCCAACCAGTGCACGCTGGTCTACCAGCAGGTACCCGGGGGCGGCAGCTGTTTCCGCATCATCCTGCCGCCGGGCATGACCCTGATGCGCGAGGACGCGCCCTCCGGCCGGCTAAATCTGGCCTGAGCCCTGCCGGTTCGGATAAGGTACAGGGGCCTTTCACGCCCCCGGTACACCATGGCAAGCCCCCGCAGCGCCCTCGTAGTCGATGATGAACGCGACATCCGGGAGCTGCTCGTCCTGACCCTGGGCCGCATGGGCCTGCGCGTGGACACCGCCGCCGACCTCACCAGCGCGCGCGCGCAGCTGGCCCAGGGCGAATACGACCTGTGCCTGACCGACATGCGCCTGCCCGACGGGTCGGGGCAGGAACTTATCCAGCACATCGCCCAGCGCTATCCGGATACCCCGGTCGCCATGATCACCGCCTACGGCAACGTCGAGGCGGCGGTGGACGCGCTCAAGGCCGGCGCCTTCGACTTCGTCACCAAGCCGGTCGACCTGGCGGTGCTGCGCCGACTGGTGCAGCACGCGCTCGACCTCAACGAACAGCGCCGCACGATGAGCCCGGCCAGCGCCCGCCTGCTCGGCGATTCGCCGCGCATGCAGCAGCTGCGCCAGACCATCGGGCGGGTCGCGCGCAGCCAGGCGCCGGTCTACATCAGCGGCGAGTCGGGCGTGGGCAAGGAGCTCGTGGCGCGCTTGATCCACGAGCAGGGCTCGCGCGGCGCCGGCACCTTCGTGCCGGTGAACTGCGGTGCCATTCCCTCCGAGCTGATGGAGAGCGAACTGTTCGGCCACAAGAAGGGCAGCTTCACGGGCGCCCATGTGGACAAGGAAGGCCTGTTCCAGGCCGCCAACGGCGGCACCCTGTTCCTGGACGAAGTGGCCGAGCTGCCGCTGCACATGCAGGTCAAGCTGCTGCGCGTGATCCAGGAAAAGTCGGTGCGGCCCGTGGGTGCCCCGGCCGAACTGCCGGTGGACGTGCGCATCCTGTCGGCCACGCACAAGAACCTGGCCAAGCTGGTCGAGGACGGCAAGTTCCGGCAGGACCTCTACTACCGCATCAACGTGATCGAACTGGCCGTGCCGCCGCTGCGCCAGCGGCGCGAGGACATCGCGCCGATTTCCGAGGCCATCCTCAAGCGGCTGGCCGGGGAACAGTCCGAAGTGCTGCCCACGCTGTCGGATGAAGCCGAGGCCGCACTGGCCGCGTATCCCTTCCCTGGCAACGTGCGTGAGCTGGAAAACATCCTCGAGCGCGCCGTGGCCCTGTGCGAGGGCGCGGTGATCGAAGTGGCCGACCTCTACCTGCCCCAGGTGGACGCCCTGATCGGCACCGACGGCGACGCGCCGCTGCGGCCGCTGGCACCGCCCTCGCCCACCGCGCTGGGCGCCGACGGCACGGCCCTTCCCGACGCGATCGAGCAGATGGAGCGCGAGACCATCCAGAAGGCGCTGGAAGCCAACCGTTACAACAAGACCAAGACCGCCGTGCAGCTGGGGATCACGTTCCGGGCGCTGCGGTACAAGCTCAAGAAGCTGGGGATGGAGTAGTGGCGGGGCGATCCGCCCACGCCAGCAGGTAGGCTCGGATGAATCCGTAGCTGGAGTTGGGCAGCACCGGCACGGTCGCACCTTCTTCCCGGTCCAGCCGGACGGCCTCGGCGGAGTCGCCGGACGCCAGCGCACCGAGCATTGCGATGACCAGCATGTGCTCCCGGGTCTCCGTCGGATAGCCGAGGTCGAGTTCGGCAAGCGCAGCGCGGCCGGTCGTGAGCATCGCGGGCCCATCGCGCAGCGCCGCCGCGCCATAGGCGGCCATCACGGCCTGCACCGGGCGCGGCTGGCCCTCAGGGACGTACCACGCCGGCCCGATCCACATTCCTCCCTGGTCCTCCACCGCCAGGTGCGCCAGGGTGAGCTCGGCGATCGCACTGGCGGAGGTCATCCAGTTCACCACCTGCGCCTCAGGAACGGGTGCACCGGACAGCGACCGGAATACGAACCCCTGGGCCGCGAGAGGCTGGTAGTCACTGGCCACGTCGGCGAAGTCGCCGCTGCGCATCGCGGCGGCAATCCGCGCGGCGTCGCGCGGCAGCGTCACCATCTGATCGTTGCGCGTCAGGTTCATTCCCGACGAGGCCCTGGGCGGAACCCAGGCATCGGTCATTTCCAGCACCGGGATTCCCGACTGCACGAGCAGCTGCAGCGATCCGGCGGAATCGCCGCGGAAGCGGCTGCGGGGCGCCTGAAGCGAGACCGTAGGGTGGAAATCGTCGTGGGGCGCAGTGCCGAACAAGCGCACAAAATTCTCGACAACGGCCCGGGATCCCATGTGCGTGGCGGAGAAGTCCGCCAGCCCACCCAGCCCCACGCGCTTCAGTTCCGCACCCAGCGCGCTCCCCTCGGCCGCCGGATACACCAGGTCCTGCAGAGGACTGTGGCTGGCGACCACGATCAGGTCCCCGAAATTGGGGCGGTACAACTCGATGTAAGGAAACCGTTCCGAGAGCGCGGCGAGCATGGTGGCCAGCAGCGGATCGTTCAGTTCGTAGGTATGGATCCACTGAACCAGCACGCCACCCTCGTCGAGGTGGTTGCCAAGGAAGTCGTAGAACTGGTGGGTGAAGAGCCCGGCGACGCCGCTGACCCAGGGATTGGACGGCTCGGAGACGATCACGTCGTACTTCTTCTTGCCGGCGGAGAAGTAGGTGCGGGCGTCATCGATGTGCAGCCTGGACCGGGGGTCGCGGTAGGCGCGCGCGACGCGCTCTCCGTAGAGCATGGCGCCGTCGTACATGGCGCGCTCGATCTCGACCGAGTCCACCACCTCCGGCACCGGACTGCCCAGCACGGTGTGGGTACTCAAGCCGGACCCCCAACCGATCAAAGCAATTCGCTTCGGAGAGGGATGTGCCGCCAAGGGCATGGAGCCCAGCATCAGCATCGTGATCTCGTCGTCAGACGGGGCGAGCGAAGGATCGAGCTGCATCGCGGCGTCCGGCTTGCCGTTGGTAGCGATCGTGCCGGCCATTCCCTGCTGGTAGAACGCGACCGTGGCGGTCTTGCCATCGCGCAGGAAGCGCACCTGCGAACCCTGCGCCAGCTCCGAGGCCCCCGTGCGGAACACGCCCGAGGCCAGGGACTCGGGCGAGGCCCGGCCCAGGCTCAGGCTCA